>NZ_JAFCXM010000001.1:0-987639 GCF_049898305.1 Sphingomonas sp. PWP1-2 | reverse complement strand
AACAATCGGGTCGAAAATAGCCACCTGCCCTTTCGACGACGAGAGCGGGCAATGCTAAGATTCAGGCAAATGAAGACCCTACAGAAATTCGCCTCGGTCCATGCCAACGTCCACAATCACTTCAATCTCGAACGTCACCTCGTCGACCGCAAGACCTACAAGGAACGCCGCTCAGCCGCCCAGGCTGAGTGGCAATCGGTCATGGCATAGCGGCACCTTACAAAAGCCCGACCTGCATCGTGGAGAGAGCGGTTCGCGTTAGACTGACATCACCGCCATTTTTTCTGTAATCGCCTTGCTTAAAGGCCGCACCAGTCGAGGCGCTGGCGCGAATACGTTAGCGGCTGAGCAACCGATTTTGCCGTCGGCGGTCCACCATTGAGGAGTGATCGCCCTCTGTATTGCCGCGACTGGGATGCTCCGAAAAAATCTCTCAGCCGTGAGAGACCTCGGCGGGATTGGCCATCTCTGAAATAACCGCCGATTTGACCACAAATCAACAGTTTGATCCATTACCATGCTTGGCACTGGGGATAATCGTACGCGCGCATGTGCTCTCACCGCCCGTCTATTGATGGCTACCAATCGCTGCCTGTTACCCAAAAGTACCCCCAAAGCATCGGCACTCTATCGGGTTGAACTTGATCTAGATCATTGACGCGCAAGATTGTGCTGCACCATGTTTCTCTGCCAGGCTGCGAGCTTGGCGGGTCAAGATGGCAGCGGGGTAATCGGACACTGAAATGATGGAATATCGAACGATATAACCACCAGGGAGCAGCGAAGGTGGCTTTAACCCTAGAGCAGGTTCAGCTCGTGAAGGAAAGCTACTCGCTGATTTGCAAGCATTCCGAACCGTATTCTATCCTCTTCTATCACCAGCTATTCCTGAAGCATCCGTTCGTACGCGCGCTATTTCCTGACGAATTGGCGCACAAAACGAGTGTGTTCAAGCAAACCATCGATGTCTTGGTCGAAAACATCGCTGACCTTGCACGCATGCGTCCGACCTTGGCGACCTTGGCCAGACAGCATGTTCAGTACGGTGTCGACACATACCAATATGCGATCGTCGGAGCCGTGCTGATCGATACGTTCGCAGAAATTCTGGAGAGCCGTTTCACTTCGGAGGCCCGTAAAGCTTGGGAAGCGCTATATGCGGAGACCGCGGCCATCATGATATCGGAGTCCAGCACAGGACATTAGCGCAGAACGCCAGGGTCGCTCGCACGCCTGCATCGGCCATCCTGCCCGGCGCGTAGACCGACACGATCGCGGGCTGGACACCGACCGCGATAGCCTTCCCCTCATCAACGGCGATGGCGCCAAGCCGCATTCACGCCTGCGATCATATCGTAGGGGATCGCCGCGGCCTCGCGCATCCACATCTTGGCCTGCAACGGCCTTGGCCCGCGCGCGACCATCCGCACTGGACGGCTGGCAAGGCCCAGCAACGCAAACAGCATCCGCACGCGGGGCTGGTGGTACGCATCGGTACAAGTCCGGATCGCCGTATAGCCGTGACGCCGCGCGTAGCTCGCGGCCGCGCGAACCGTCTGGAGCGTGTCCGCGCTGACGTCATCGAGGATCAGCCGATCGCGCGCGACGGTGCCGTGCAGCAGTTCGGCCATCACCGCCGCCTCGGACGGTGGATAGGTCCCCACCCCGCCCGAGAGGAACAGGTCGGTGCGCGGATCCGCTTCGGCAACCGCAGCGGCATAACCGACGCGGCGCAAGAGTGCGGGGCTGGCCGTCCCATCGGCCCGCACGGCAGCCCCGAACACCACGACGAGGGTGCGCGCGGGCGCCTCAGGTCTGTCGATCGTCATCGCGCGTCCGATCCGCTACCCCGCGCCCACCCCTTCGCCGCTGGTACCAGCGTCGCGAGGAAAGCCTGCGCACTTGCGCGATAGGAATCGCGCACCTCGGGCTTCATCCGGTTCCACGTCGCGTACATGTTCGCCATGCGGTGATTGCGCCCGAACAGACGTTCGTGCCGCGCGAGAAAATCCCAATACAGCGCATTGAACGGGCAAGCGTCGGGCCCGACCTTCTTCTTCACGTCGTAGCGGCATTTGCCGCAATGGTCGGACATCCGGTCGATATACGCGCCGCCCCCGGCATAGGGCTTGGTTGCGAGCCGGCCTCCATCGGCGTGCTGGCTCATGCCGATCACGTTGGGCAGTTCGACCCATTCATAGGCATCGGCATAGACGACGAGGAACCAGTCGGCGACGTCCTGCGGCCGCACGCCGGCGAGCATCGCGAAATTGCCGAGCACCATCAGCCGCTGGATATGATGCGCATAGGCATTGTCGCGCGTGTTGCGCACCGCCTCGGCGAGGCACAGCATCTGCGTGTCGCCGGTCCAGTAGAAATCGGGCAGCGGCCGTGTCGCCTCGAGCGCGTTAGCGGCTGCGACGTCGGGCATCTCGAGCCAGTAATAACCGCGGACATATTCGCGCCAGCCGATGATCTGGCGGATGAACCCCTCCGCCGCATTGAGCGGAACGCTCCCCGCGGCATAGGCGTCGGCGGCGGCCTGCGCGACCTCGAGCGGGGTCAGCAGCCCGAGATTGAGCGCGGGACTGAGCCAGCTATGGTAGAGCCAGTCCTGCCCCGTCACCATCGCGTCCTGATATGTGCCGAAATCGGGGAGCGCGGTCGTGACGAAATGCGCGAGCGCCTCGCGCGCCTGCGCGGCGGTCACCGGCAACGCGAACTGCTCCAGCCGCCCGAAATGCTCGGCAAAGCGATCGGCGACCAGCGCCATCACCGCCTGCGTCGTTTCGTCGGGCGCGAAATGCATTGGCTCGGGATAATTGAGCCCGCGCTTGGGCGGTGCGCGATTGTCCTTGTCGAGGTTCCAGCGGCCGCCCTCGGGCTTGTCGCCGGGCGTCATCAGCAGGCCGGTCTTGCGGCGCATCTCGCGATAGAAATATTCCATCACGAGCTCGCTGCGCGCCTGCGCCCAGGTCTGGAATTCGAGGATGCCGCAGATGAAGCGATCGTCGATCAGCACGTCGACGCGAAGCCCGAACCGCTCGGCCCAACCGTCGATCATCGTCCGCACGCGCCATTCGCCGGGCTCGACGATCCGGATCGCGCTCGGCCGATGCCGATCGACCGCGCGCGCGACTTCGCCCGAGAAACTCCCACTATTTTCGGGATCGTCGAGCCGGATGTAATCGACGCTCCATCCCGCGGCGCGCAGTTCATCGGCAAAGTGCCGCATCGCGGAAAAGATCAGCGCGATCTTGCGCTTGTGGTGGCGGACATAGGTCGTCTCGTCGGCGACCTCCATCAGCAGAACGACGGTGCCGTCTTTCGGCACGCCGTGCAGCGAGGCGATGGTGTGCGACAGTTGGTCGCCGAGGATCGGAACGAGGATTGTCATCGCACTCCAACGTCCGGCATCGCGCCGGGATGCACCACGCCGCGATTCGACGCTCAGAACAGCGTCGTCAGCATGTAGAAGGCGGCGCCGACCGCCGCCGAGGCCGGGATCGTGATGATCCACGCGACCAGCACGTTCTGCGCGACGCCCCACCGCACCGCCGACGCGCGCCTGGCGACGCCCGCGCCGATGATGCAGCCCGTGATCGTATGCGTCGTCGAGACGGGAATACCGAGCAGCGACGCCGCGAACACCATCACCGACCCGCCGAGCGAGGCGCTGAACCCCTGGTGCTGCGACAATTTGGTGATGCGCGAGCCCATCGTCTCGATGATCTTCCACCCGCCGGTCAGCGTGCCGAGCCCCATCGCGACGTAGCAGCTGATCGCCACCCAATGCGGCACTTCGAAATCGCCGTGGAGATAGCCGGTCGAGAACAGCAGGACGGTAATGATCCCCATCGTCTTCTGCGCATCGTTGAGCCCGTGGCTGAGCGAATAGGTGCCCGACGAGATCAAGTGCAGCGCGCGGAACGAGCGCTCCGCAGTGCGATGCGTGGCGCGGCTGAACAGCCAGCTCGACACCAGCATGATCAGCATCGACAGGATCATGCCGAGCACCGGCGACAGCACGATCGCGATCAGCGTCTTGTTGAGTCCGCTCCACTGCACCCCGGTGATGCCCGCATGCGCGACCCCCGACCCGATCATCCCGCCGACGAGCGCGTGGCTCGACGACGAGGGAATGCCCTTGAGCCAGGTCACGACGTTCCAGAACATCGCGCCGACCAGCGCGCCGAACACCACCGCCGGGGTCACCAGTTCCTGCGCGATCAGCCCCTTGCCGATCGTCGAGGCGACCGCGTGCAGGCTCGGAAAGGTGATCGTCAGGAAATAGGCGGCGAAGTTGAAGAAGCCTGCGAACAGCACGGCATGGACGGGTTTGAGCAACCGCGTCGACACGACCGTCGCGATCGAATTCGCCGCGTCGTGCAACCCGTTGAGGAAGTCGAACGCGAGCGCGACGGCGATCAGGCCGATCAGCAAGGGCAAGGCTAAGGTGTACATCGATCTGGTCAGGCGTGATCGATGACGATGCCATCGATTTCGTTGGCGACGTGTTTGAAGGCGGCGACGATCCGTTCGAGATGCTTGTACACCTCGCGTTGCACGATGAAGCCGAGCGTGTCGCTCGCCCCGAGTTCCTTGAACGCGCGTTTTACGCCGTTGGCGTGGATCGCGTCGGCCTGGCTCTCCATGCGGACCATCCGCTCGGTCAGTTCGTGCAGCCGCCCGCCATTCCTCCCAACGTCGCGCAGCAGCGGCATCGCCTCGGCGGTGAGCCGCGCGGCATCGACGATGATCGCGGCCATGTCGGTCATTTCCTGGGTGAAGTGCGCGACCTCGTACAGGTCGATCGCTTGCACCGCGGCCTGCATCTCGTCGATCGAATCGTCCATCGCGCCGATCAGGCTCGTTATCGCGCCGCGATCGAACGGCGTGAGGAAGGTCCGCCGCACCGTCAGCAGCATCTCGCGCGTGATGTCGTCGGCGTCGTGCTCACGCTCGATCACTTCGCGAATATGGTCGGCGGCGCCGCCGGTGCCGTTGCGCAGCAACCGCGCGACCGCGTCGGCCGCGGCGCCGATCGCGACGGCGTGCGCTTCGAACAGCTCGAAGAAATTGCCGGTGCGCGGCAGGAGGCGTTGGAACCAAGCGAACATCGGACGGACTTTCGTAGTTTTGGCAACGGCCGCAAGCACACCCTTGCGCTCTGCGGCGGTCTTGAATTCGGCGGGGCCGAACGAGCGGATGAGATCGCGCAGATCGCTTTCATCGACCGCGTCCGCGGCGTCGGGGAGCGAGAACCAGCGACGTTCGCGCTGCGACTGTTCCTTCCACACGTCGTGCTCGCGCGTCACCGCCAACGGGAAGACGTCGACATCGAGCATCAGCGAGGCGCCGTTGCCCTTGCGCTTGCGATAGCGGTACGATCCGAGCGGGGTCGGGCAGACGAGCCCGCTGACGCCGGCCTCCTCCTCTGCCTCGACCGCGGCGGCCCGGTGGGACGCCATCCCGGTCATCGGATTTCCCTTCGGAATGACCCATCGCTTGCTTTCGCGCGAGGTGACCAGCAACACGCGCACGGGCGCGTCGATTCTGGTCCCTTCGGTGCGATAGGGCAGTGCTGCAATCTGGCGGATGATCAGGCTCCCTTTGTTGCACCCCCGTATCGGACCGCCACGACGCCGCCAATCCCATGGGCGGCATCGTCGCTGCGGTTGGATGGGTCGCACGACGATCGCTCGCTACCGCCGAATCGACGCATATTCCACCGCAGACTTGCGTCTCGCGTGCGCTCCGGCGATGTCGGGCCAAGCCGTTCGTCGGAAACGGTCCAGGAGCAGAGCAGCAAAAGATGCGAATCCCATGACTGCGCGGTCCCTGTCGCCGTCCGAGCCTGCCGTCCTGTTTCGCTCGCGCGCCGAATGGCCCGACGAGATCGAGCGGGCCGTGCTCGAACAGATCGGCGACGGCCCTCTGGCCAAGATGATCCGCATCGCGATGACCGATCCCGATGAAGAGCTGTGGCGCTATTCGATCAGCGTGTCGGGACAGACGATCGCGGGGAAAGCGATCCGCGCTTTGGAGCTTCAATAAAGCGGACACGACATTGCGGCCTTACCCGTCCCCGCCTGCGATGTTCGAGATTGACGCAGTGCAGCATCGCACCTACCAGCCCGCGCTCCCAACCTCGCTAAGCCCGATCAGGCGCAGCTTTGCTCAGCGCCGGAGGCGCCGCGTGCCCATGACCATGACTTTCGCCGATCTCGCTCTGGCGCCCTTCCTGCTGCGCAGCCTCGCCGACCTCGGCTATGCCACGCCGACCCCGATCCAGGCCGGCGCGATCCCGCTGCTGCTGCAGGGCCGCGACATGCTCGGCATGGCGCAGACCGGTACCGGCAAGACCGCTGCCTTCGCGCTGCCGCTGCTCCATCGCCTCGCCGCCGATCCCCGCCCCGCACCTGCGCGCGGCGCACGCGTTCTCGTGCTCGCGCCGACGCGCGAACTCGTGTCGCAGATCGCCGCAGGGTTCGAAAATTTCGGTCGCGATCTGAAGCCGCGCGTCACGACGATCTTCGGCGGCGTCAGCGCGTTCCACCAAGTCAAGGCGCTCGAGGCCGGCGTCGACATCATCGTGGCGACACCGGGGCGCTTGCTCGATCTGATCGAGCAGGGCGAATGCGACCTGTCCACGCTCGAGGCGCTGGTGCTCGATGAGGCCGACCAGATGCTCGACATGGGCTTTGCCAAGCCGATCGCGCAGATCGTCGCGACCATGCCGACCGAGCGCCACACCCTCCTGTTCTCGGCAACCATGCCAAAGTCGATCACCGCGCTCGCCGATAGCTTGCTGCGCGATCCGGCAAAGGTCGAGATCGCCCCGCCCTCGACAACGGTCGAGCGGATCGAACAGTCGGTGATGTTCCTCGATGCCGCCAACAAAAAGGCGGCATTGCTCGACTTGCTGCGGACCCCCGACATGGGCCAGGCGGTCGTCTTCACGCTGCAGAAGAATATCGCCAACGAAGTGTGCGCGTTCATCAGCGAAGGCGGCATCACCGCCGAGGCGCTCCACGGCAACAAGTCGCAAGGCCAGCGCGAACGCGCGCTCGATGCGTTCCGCGCGGGCACGGTGCAAGTCCTGGTGGCGACCGATATCGCCGCGCGCGGGATCGACGTCGACACCGTGACGCACGTCTTCAACCACGATCTGCCGAGCTTGCCCGAAAGCTATGTCCACCGCATCGGCCGCACCGGCCGTGCCGGGCGCAGCGGCTACGCCATCACGCTGTGCGACGCCGAGCAGCGCGCCTGGCTCCACGATGTCGAACGCGAGATCGGCCAGACGCTGACCGTCCAGGACGATCACCAATGGCATTGCGAAATTGCGCGCCACTCGACCAAGCGCGCGCCGGTGCTCGGCGGCGGCCCGGTCAAGCAAGTCAAGGCGCCCAAGGAGCGCGAGCGGAAGATCTGGACCGAAGAGGAAAAGGCCGCCGCGCGGATGGCGGCGAAGGCCGCCTGAGCCGTGCTTGGGGCGGCAGCGCCAGACGCGCTCCCGCCCTTTGCGCTTATTGAACCGGTGCGCTCGGGCGTCCGGTGGGCGCGAGCGGGCGGCCGCCGTTGAGATCGGCGCCGGTGTTCGAATCGGTCGGTGTCGACTGAATCATCGCGCGCATCTGCCACTGATATTTGTCGATCGCGTGCTGGACTTCCTGCAGCAGGTTCGACGTGGTCGGATCGGTGTCGTTGGTCGCCTTGATCCCCTGCGCGATCTCGTCGCTGGTCACCCGGTAATATTGCGCGAACCACTGGATGACCTGCGCATCGTCGACAAAACCGCCCGGGAATTCAGGGATGCGGCTTGTGCGGATGATCGTGTTGGCGCGACCGTCCGACGAGACGCCGATCCCCTGCAGCCGCTCGGCGACTTCATCGGCATATTTTGCGACGCCTTCGTAATGCTCCTGCAGCAGTTCGTGCAGCGGGTAGAACAAGGTGCCCGAGACGTTCCAATGCGCCTGCTTGGTCTCGAGTTGGAGCTGCTGGAGTTCGGTCAGCGTCTGCTGGAGCGCCTGGGTCGAAGCGCGCAGCCCCTCGCCCTGCGGCCCCGCATGAACGCGGTCGGTGACGCTGTTGAGCGGGAACGGGCCGGTCTGCGGCTGGGTCTGGGCCAACGCGGGTGACGCACACAGGAGCGCCGCCGTGGCGAGTAGGATGGAACGCATGGAAGTCCTTTCGATCGAGCACTCGAGACGCCACCGCGTCTCGCTCGGCACGCTCAACGGTCGTCGGGTCGAAGGGTTGTCTAAATTCGCTTTCAGCTTTGCTGCGAGGCGACACTGGACCACAGCGGACCCTTCTGTCTGAACTCGTGTTTAGTCGACGCGAGCGCTCGCGCCGCTAACGGGTGCAGCTCGGTCTGAAGGAAGTAGCATGCGGAATCTTGTCCTCGCGGTGGTGCTCGCCGCTACGCCAGCGTTGGCGGCAGCGCAGGAGACGACGGGGATGTCGCTCGACCGGCTCGCGCAGGATGTGATCGCCAACAATCCCGAGCGGCAATTCTATCAGCGCCAGATCGAGACCGCCGGCGTCGAACGAGCCGCCGCCGGGCGCTGGGCCGACCCCGAGGCCGTGGTCGAATTTGGCCAGCGGAGTGCGAACGACCGCACCACCGGCGCGCTGCTCGGCGACGGGCAAACCTATGCCGTCTCGATCGTCCAGCCGATCGAATTCGGCGGGCGGATCGCGCTGCGTCGCGCGATCGCCGAGCGGCAGATCGACCTTGCCAAGATCGGTCTCCAGCAGTTCGACGCGACGCTGGCCGCGCGGGCTCGCTCGCTCGGGTACGGACTGTTCGCCGCCGACGAAAAGGCCGCCACCGCACGGACCGTCGCCGCACGGATGCGCGACCTTTCGCGCGTTCTCGTCGCACGCGATCCCGCCGGCCCTGCCCCACGGCTCGAAGCGGCATCGCTCCAGGCCGGCGCGATCACCGCCGAGCGCACCGCGGCGATGGCCGATGCCGAGGCGAATTCGGCGCTGTACGAGCTCAATCAGTTGCGCGGTGCACCGTTCGCGGCGCGTATTCGGGTCATCCGCCCCGACATGCGTCTACCCGATCTCCCCTCGGGCGCAGCGCTTGCGGCGAGTGCCGCCGCCAACAATTTCGAATTGAAGTCGCTGCGCGCGCAGTTCGAGCAGCAGGGTCTGCGCGTCGATCTTGCGCGCAAGTCACGAATCCCGATCGTCGGCGTTGGTCCGTATTACGACCGCGCCCGCTCCGACATTCGCGAGACAAATTACGGTGTGCGGCTGTCGACCACGCTGCCGGTATGGAATCGGCAGGCGGGCGACGTCGCCGCGCAACAAGGCCGCCAGGCGCAGGCCAATGCCACGCTGATCAACGCCGAGCGCCGGATCGAGCGCGACGTGTTCGACCAGGCCGCGCAATATGAGGCCAAGCGCAAGGCGCTCGGCCAATGGTCGGGCAGCACGCCGCAGGGCTTTGCCGATGCCGCCGCCGACGCCGACCGCAACTATCGGCTCGGCGCGATCCCGCTGCAGGTCTATATGCAGATGCAGCAATCCTATATCGAGGCGACCAACGCCGTGCTCGATACGCGGCGCGAGGCGCTCGAGGCGTTGCTCCAGTTGCGCGCGCTCAACGGCGGGACCGCGCTCGCGCGATGATCGGCTGGTTGCTCGCGCTGGTGACGCGTCACCGGCTGGCGGTGACGATCGTCACCGCGATCGTCGCGATGCTCGGCATGGGCGCCTATTCTGCGCTCAAGATCGACGCGATTCCCGACATCACCGGCGTCCAGGTCCAGATCAACACGATGGTCCCCTCGCTCGCGCCCGAGGAGATCGAGCGGCTCGCGACGCTGCCGATCGAGCGGGCGATGGCGGGCCAGCCAGGCCTGCAGGAAACGCGCTCGCTGACCAAGACCGGGCTGAGCCAGGTCACTTTGCTCTACAAGGACGGGACCGACCAGCTGCGCGCGCGCCAGCTCGTCGCCGAGCGAATCCAGGCGGTGCGTGATCAGCTTCCGCCGGGTGCGACGCCACAAATGGCGCCGATCACGACGGGCTTGGGCGAAATCTATTACTACACGCTCGAATGGAAGAATCCGCCCAAGGATTATGACGCGCAGCGCCAGTTAATGGAGCTCTACGAGGCGCAGGAATATACCGTCCGCCCGATGCTGCGCGCGGTCACCGGCGTCGCCGACGTCAATTCGAACGGCGGGATGGAGCAGCAGTTCGTCGTCCAGCCCGATCCCGCACGCCTCACGATGCACGGCGTGACCGCGGGCGAACTCGCCGATGCCGTCGGCAAGAATGTCGAGAATGCCGGCGGCGGGATCATCGTGCGCGGGCCCGAGCGCTTCACCGTGCTGACCAAGGCGCGCGTCACCAATGCGACCGAGATCGGATCGATCCCGGTCAAGTTCGCCGCCGGCGTGCTGCCGCTGCAGGTCCGCGATCTGGCGAACGTCGTGATCGGCTCGGCCCCGCGCCAGGGGGCGGCAACGCAGAACGGGCGCGAGACCGTCCTCGGCACGGTGATGATGCTCGTCGGGCAGAACAGCCGCGAAGTCGCATTGCGCGTGCAGGATGCGTTGCCCGACATCCAGGCGGCGCTGCCCAAGGGCATGGTGCTCGACCGGCAATATAGCCGCGCCGATCTGGTCGACCGCGCGATCTCGACGGTCGAACACAATCTCGGCGAAGGCGCGCTGCTCGTCGCGCTCGTCTTGCTCGTCGTGATGGGCAATTGGCGCGCGGCGCTGATCGTCGCGCTGGTCATCCCGCTCGCCTTCCTCGTAACCGTCTCGGGCATGACCGCGATCGGCGTGTCGGGCAATTTGATGAGTCTCGGCGCGCTCGATTTCGGACTGATCGTTGACGGGTCGATCGTCGTGATCGAGAACAGCCTGCGGCTGCTCGCCGAGCGACGGCGCGACAAGGGCGAGGATCTGACGCCTGAGGAACGCCGCCAGACCGTCGCCGATGCGGCCAAGATGGTCGCGCGGCCGACGCTGTTCGGGATCGTGATCATCGCGCTGGTCTATGTACCCGTGCTCAGCCTCGGCGGGGTCGAGGGCAAGCTGTTCCAGCCGATGGCGCAAGCAGTGATGCTCGCGATCTTCGCCGGGCTGATCTGGACCTTCACGATCGTCCCCGCGCTTGCCGCCTGGCTGCTGCGCGCGCCCGCTGGCGAAGCCGGCGACGGCGGCAAGACGGGGCTGATCGGCTATGCCGAACGCGGCTATGTCCCCGTGCTCGAGCGCGCGCTCGCGCATCCCAAGCTGCTCGTGCTCGGCGCGCTCATCCTGCTGGCGGGGACGTTCCTCGTCTTCCGCACGCTCGGCTCGCAATTCACCCCGCAGCTCGACGAGGGCGCGATCACCGCGATGGTCTATCGTCCGGTCGGCATGTCGCTCGACCGCAGCCTGGCGATCGAGAAGGAAACCGAGCGCCAGATCAAGCGCCAATTCCCGCAGGTGACGCACACCTTCTCGCGGATCGGCACGAGCGAAGTCGCGACCGATCCGATGCCGCCGAACGAAAACGATCTCTACATCTTCTACGCGCCGCTCAAGGACTGGCCGACCGGCGACGGCAAGCCCAAGACCAAGGAAGAGCTGGTCGCAGGCATCGAGAAGATCGGGCGGAAGGTCTATAAGGGCCAGACCTTCGAATTCGCCCAGCCGATCGAGATGCGCTTCAACGAGATGCTCGAGGGCGTCCGCGCCGACGTCTCGGTCAAGGTGTTCGGCGAAGATTACGACGTGCTCGAAAAGGCCGCCAAGCAGGCCAAGGCGATTCTCGAGAAGCAACCCGGCACGGCTGGTGTCGAGTTCGAGACCGCCGGGCGGCCGAAGAGCATCGTCGTCGAGCTCGATCATGCCGCGCTCAACCGGCTCGGGCTCGGCACCGCCGAGGTCAACAAGGCGATCACCGATGCGATCGCCGGCACCGAGGAGGGTTTCATCCCGCACGAGGAAGCACGCCACATGATCGTCGTGCGGATGAAGGAGGATCTGCGTGCGGATCCCGCTTCGATCCTCGCGCTCCCGCTGCGCGTCGGCGAATACGGCATGGTGCCGCTGTCACGCGTCGCGCACTTGCGGACGATCCGCGCGGTCGAGCCGATCCTGCACGACGGCGGCAAGCGCCGTGCAGCGTTGATGGTCAATCTCAAGACCAGCGATCTTGCAGGCTATGTCAAAAAGGCGCGCGCCGAGGTCGGGCAGCAGGTCAAGCTGCCGCCAGGCTATCGCATCGAATTCGGCGGGCAGTTCCATCAGCTCGAGGCGGCGCAGAAGCGGTTGTCGATCGTCGTGCCCGCCGCGCTGATCCTAATCTTCCTGCTGGTTTATGCAGCGCTCGGCAGCGTGAAGGAGGCGGCGATCGTCTACACCGGCATTCCGTTCGCGGTGACGGGCGGCGTGCTGGCGCTGTGGCTGCGCGGGATGCCCTTCTCGATCACCGCGGCGATCGGTTTCATCGCGCTGTCGGGGATCGCGATGCTCAACGGGCTGGTGCTGATCGATCATATCAACAGCCTGCGCGACGGCCGCGACGGCGATGCGCTTCCGGTCGACGACGCGGTGCGTCAAGGCGCGCGTGATCGATTGCGGCCGGTGCTGTCGACTGCTTTGGTCGCCTCGATCGGCTTCGTGCCGATGGCGATCGCGAGTGGGGCAGGTGCGGAGGTGCAGCGGCCACTGGCGACAGTTGTGATCGGCGGGATCGTCACCTCGACGCTGCTGACGCTGGTGCTGCTGCCGAGCCTGTATCGGTGGTTGATCCGCGACGCTGGCAAGGCGAAGCCCAAGGACGAGGTGGCGGCCGACTGATCCCACCCCCCGCCGTCACCCCGGCCTCGTGCCGGGGCCCACCGTGCCGCGTACGCTGAACCGGCAGTATGTGGATCACGGTGGACCCCGGCACAAGGCCGGGGTGACGGCGGGGGGATGGCTACGTCTCGTTCCGCCGCGTCGGGAACACCGGCCCGCGCACCGTCATCCGCTCCGCCGGATACGGGCGCTGCAGCGCGACCACATCGTCATAGCTGCCCCGCAGCCAGCGCTCATGATCCTCGGGCGCGAGGATCGTGACCATCGCCTTGGGATGGATCGGCGCGACCAGCGGGTTGGGGTCGCAGGTCACCATCGTGAAGCCGTTGCCCTTGGCGGTACGCTGCCAGAACCCAGCGACGCAGAACAGCGGCTGGTCGGTCACCTGGAACCACATCTCGCCCTTGAGCGGCTTCTTGCCGTCGCCGAGATCCTGCGCGTCGGGCGTCCATTCGCAAAATTCGCTGAGCGGGACGAGGCAGCGGTTCTCGGGGCTGGCGGCGAGCGCACGCCACTGCGACAGGCCGAGATTGCGGACGTTGGTCATCGGCCACGCCGCCGCGCCGCCGAGCACGTCCCACGCCATGATATCGAGCCCGCGTCGCCCGGCCTCCTCGCGCACGACATACGCGCGCCCACGCGGCATCAGCTCGCGCGGGTTGAAACGATTGTCGAGCGGGCGCTCGGGTTCGAACACCGTCGCGAGGTGCGTGTGGAGCGTTTCGGGCTCGTAGCTGAGGCGGGCGCGGTTGCACATCGTCGGTCGCTCCGGTGGATTGGGCTAAAGGGCCGACACCTCGCCCCTGGGGGAGCGCGCCATAGGCTACCGCGTCCCGCCATCTAAGCAACCGCTAGGCGGCGATCAATCCACCTGCACGCCACGTCTCCACTCCGATCTTGTGCGGTCGGCAGTGGTATCGCTTCCGGAACATCCCGCAGCCAGCCGCCATTTTTACCCGATCGTTACGGATAGCGTGCAAGGGGCAGTCATGGTCGATACCACTCTATCCGGCGAATCTCCCGGCGCATCGTCAGCCTTTGGGGAAGCGTCGTGCTCGGACTGGCGCGTCCGGGTCGATCAGCTGGTCGAGGCGCAGCGCAGCGTGGCGATCGCGCTGCCGATCAACGTCCTGCTCACCCTGCTCTGCGCCGCCGTCGCGTGGCACGCCGGCGCCACGCGCATGGCACTGCTCTGGCTCGCTGCATCGTTGAGCGTCAATATCGCACGCGGTGTCTTGCAGTGGCGCACGCGAGGTCGGCGCAGCGCGGCAACACCGCCCGTCACCCCCGCGGCCGTCGAACGCCAGCTCCGCGCCTTGTGGGTCGTCACGCTCGCGTCGGGGTGCGCGTGGGCGACGCTGCCGTGGCTGTGCGCGCTCTACACGACGCAGCAATCGTTGTTCTTTCTCGCGGTCGGCTGCGGCATAACCGCCGGCGCGGTGTCGCATGGCGGGGCGTGCGCGCGCGTGCCGATCGCCTTCATCACGCCGCCGATCGTTTCGACCGCGATCGCGCTGCTCGCGGTCGGCGGGTTCGATCGCACGATGCTCGCGGCGACGATGGTGCTGTATTGGGCGGCGTTGGTCGCCACCGCGCGGCAGGCCGAGGCGACCTTCCGCCGCGCCAGCGCGCTGACGCACTGCATGGCGACGCTCAACAGCTCGCTCGAATCCGCGAATGCCAGCGCGCAGCGCACCGCGAGCGAGATGCGCCACCGCGCCGACCATGACCATCTGACTGGCTTGCTCAATCGTGCCGGTTTCCTGCGCGCCGCTGCGGCGCAGATGGAGCGGGCCAAGCCGCCCTTCTGCCTGATGCTGCTCGATCTCGACGGCTTCAAGGCGATCAACGACGTGTTCGGTCACAAGATCGGCGACGAGGTACTGGTCGAGGTGGCGCAACGGCTGTGTCGCGAATTGCCTGACGATGTCCTCATCAGCCGCTGGGGTGGCGACGAGTTCGCCGTCCTGCTCGCGGCCGACGCCGCGCTCACCCCGCCGCTCGATCTCGCCGACCGGCTGATCGGCGCGGTGGCGGCGCCCTACCCGACCTTCGGCACGGTGGCGCGTGTCGGGCTGAGCGTCGGGCTGCATTTGACGCACGACAGCGAGATGCCCGAGATGTTGTCGTGCGCCGATCTCGCGCTGTATGCAGCCAAGGGGGCAGGGCGGAATCGCTGCCACGTGTTCGGCGACGATCTGCGCAGCACGCTCGACCTGCGCCGCGACATCGAGCGCGATCTGCCCGCGGCGCTGATCCGGGCTGAAGTGGACGTGTGGTTCCAGCCGATGTTCGGCGATGGCGGCACCCGGGTCTTCGGGCTGGAGGCACTGGTGCGCTGGCAGCATCCGACGCTCGGCTGGATCATGCCCGCCGATCTGATGGCGACCGCCGCCAAGGCGGGCTTCGCGCGGCCGCTGATGGACCTGATCCTCGACCGCGTCTGCACGATGATCGCGGCGCTTCGCGAGCGCGGTGTCGATCATGTCACCGTCGCGATGAATGTATCGCCGCGCGAAATGTCGCAATTGCCGGTCGACCGGATGATCCTGTCCGCGCTGGCGGAGCGCAGCTTGCCCCCCACCGCGCTCGAGATCGAGATCACCGAGGAGACCGCACTCGACACCGCCGATTGCGCACGCAAGCTGATGGCGCTGTCGAATGCGGGAATCCGCATCGCGATCGACGATTTCGGGATCGGCTATTCGTCGCTGTCGCTGCTGCGCATGCTCAAGGTCGACAGCCTCAAGATCGATCGCTGCTTCGTCTCGGGGCTTGCCGATTCGGCGGGCGATCAAGTGCTGGTCAAGGCGGTGCTCAACCTCGGCCAGTCGCTGCGAATCGACGTGACCGCCGAGGGCGTCGAGAGCATCGACGATCTGCGCATGTTGCGGACCTTCGGGTGCCAGATGATGCAGGGCTATCACCTCGCGCGCCCGATGCCGATGGCGCAGTGCCTCGCCTTCGTCGCCGACTCGCAGGCGCGGTCGCTCGCGCCGGGCGACGACGGCGTGCACCGGCTCGCGGGCTGAGCCGCTAGGAGACCTCCGCCTCGGCGGTCGCGAGAACGCCGACGAGATGCTGCACCGTCGCGCGGAGATCGGAAAGTTCGGCCGCCGACAGGCCGAGCCCGCTCGCCAAGGTGTGCGGCACCGCGCGCGCGGCGTCGCGCAACGCCACGCCCTGTGCGGTCACGCCGACCAACACGCGACGTTCGTCGGTGGCATCGCGCTGGCGCGTCACCAGCCCGGCGCTCTCCATTCGCTTGAGCAGCGGCGTCAGCGTGCCGCTATCGAGATGCAGCCGCTCGCCGAGTGCGCCGACGCTTTGCGGCGCCTGCTCCCACAGCACGAGCATCACCAGATATTGCGGATAGGTAAGCCCAAGCTCGGCGAGCACGGGGCGATACAGCCGGCCGAACAGATTGGAGGCGGCGTAGAGCGGGAAGCAGACCTGTCGGTCGAGCCGCAGGAAATCGTCGTCTTCGCGCATCGCCGCCTCCGTGTGCGTCACTTGGTGTTGACGGTGATCTTGACGTCGATATTGCCCTTTACCGCGTTCGAATAGGGGCACACCGCATGCGCTTGCGCGACGAGCGCCTCGGCAGCGGCCTGATCGAGCCCGGTGATCGTCACGTCGAGTGCGACCGACAGGACAAAGCCACCCGAAGCATTGGGCGACAGGCCGACCTCTGCGACGACGAGGATATCGTCATCCTTGACCTTCTGCGGCTTGCTGCGGCCGACATGGATCACCGCATTTTCGAAGCAAGCGGCGTAGCCCGCGGCGAACAGCTGCTCGGGATTCGTCGCGCCGCCCTTGCCGCCGAGCGCGGTCGGCATCGCAAGCTGGAGGTCGAGCAAGCCGTCGTCGCTGCGAATCGTGCCGCTGCGGCCGCCGACTGCGGTTACCTTGGTGCTGTAGAGCGTGCTCATCGTGGGTCTCCTGAAGTGAGGATCGAAAGGAGCTTTTATATTGTGCGCGATTTAATTGAGCACAAGTATTTCCCGCCCCTGTTTTTGCGTCGCCCAGTCCCCACATCGCCTTTCAACACTCCAACCGCAGATGGTGCCCCATGCCCAAGCCAATGAAGATCGATTTCGTTTCCGACGTGTCCTGCCCGTGGTGCATCATCGGGTTGCGCGCGCTCGAGGACGCGCTCGCGCGGACGAGCGACGTGGTCGATGCCGAGATCACCTTCCAGCCGTTCGAACTCAATCCGCAGATGGGCAAGGACGGCCAGAACATCGGTGAGCATATCGCCGAGAAATATGGCGCGACGCCCGAGCAATCCGCCGCCAACCGCGCAACGATCCGCGAACGCGCCGCCGATCTCGGCTTCACGATGGCGATGGGCGCTGACAGCCGCATCTACAACACTTTCGACGCGCACCGCTTGCTTCATTGGGCCGAGCTCGAAGGCAAGCAAGCAGACCTCAAGCGCGCATTGTTCCAGGCGTATTTCACCGATCAGCAGGATCCCTCGGACCATGCCGTCCTGGTCGCGCTCGCCGAAAAGGTCGGGCTCGACCGGGCACGCGCCGCGGAAATTCTGGAGAGCGACGCCTATGCCCGCGAGGTGCGCGCCGCCGAGCAGCTCTGGCAATCGCGCGGCATCTCCTCCGTCCCCGCGATCATCATCAACGATCGCCACTTGATCTCGGGCGGCCAGCCGACCGAACTGTTCGAGCGCGCGATCCGCGAAATCGCTGCCGCCTGATCCCCCTCACCGACCGAAAGACACACAAATGGCTACCCTGTTCGACAGCTACACGCTCGGCACGATCCCGCTCGCCAATCGCATCGTGATGGCCCCGCTCACGCGCAACCGCGCGGCGGCGGGCTTCGTCCCCGGCCCGTTCGCCGCCGACTATTATGCACAGCGCGCCACCGCCGGCCTGCTCATCGCCGAGGCGACGCAGGTCTCGCAGCAAGGCCAGGGCTATCAGGACACGCCTGGCATCTACACCGATGCGCAAGTCGAAGGCTGGCGCGTCGTGACCGACCGCGTTCACGCGGCAGGCGGCAAGATCTTCCTCCAGCTGTGGCATGTCGGGCGCATCTCGCATGTCGACCTCCAGCCCAACGGCGGCGCCCCCGTCGCGCCCTCGGCGATCCGCGCGGAGGCGAAGACCTTCGTCGGCAATGCCTTTGTCGACACCTCGACGCCGCGCGCGCTCGAGCTCGACGAGATGCCCGGCATCGTCGAGGACTTCCGCCGCGCGGCCGCCAACGCGATCCGTGCCGGTTTCGACGGCGTCGAGGTCCACGGCGCCAATGGCTATCTGCTCGACCAGTTCGCCAAGGACGGCGCGAACCACCGGACCGACGCGTACGGCGGCAGCATCGAGAACCGCGCACGGCTGATGCTCGAGGTGACCAAGGCGGTCGTCGCCGAGATCGGTGCCGATCGCACCGGCATCCGCATTTCGCCGGTCTCGCCTGCAAGCGGCGTTTCGGACAGCAACCCGCAGCCGCTTTTCGACTATATCGTCGATCACCTCAGCGCGCTGGACTTGGTCTATCTCCATGTGATCGAGGGTGCGACGGGCGGCGATCGCGATTTCGCGCCGTTCGATTACGCCTCGCTGCGCCGCCGTTTCGCCAACACCTATATGGCGAATAACGGCTACACGCTCGAACTCGCCACCAAGGCAGTCGAGTCGAATGCTGCCGATCTGATCGCGTTCGGGCAGCCGTACATCGCCAATCCCGATCTCGTTGAGCGCTTCAAGCAGCATGCGCCGCTCAACACGATCGATCAGGCCACGCTCTATGGCGGTGGGGCGAAGGGCTACACCGACTATCCGACGCTCGCCGAGCAGACCGCCTGACGGGGTGGCGGGGCCGGCGCAGTGCCGGCCCCGGTTGGATTTAGGTGAGCGAGCTGGTCCGGATCAGGTCGCAGACATCGTCCGCGACTTGATTGTTCGCGCCGAGCCGCTCGATGAGTTGCGCCGGGCGGCTGCCGCGCAGTCCGGCAATGGTCAGCGTCTTGTCGCGGACATAGGTGTAGACCCCGCTCACCGCGAACGCCGACGCATAGGCGATATGCGCCTTCTGCGCGTCCATCGTCGCGCGGAACGCTTCGGTTTCGAAGAAGGCGCGCCGCGTCATCGGCGTCTCGAACGCGATCTCGACCACGGCGATCGTCGTCCGCTCGGGCGGCACCTGATGGTCGACATTGGGGGCGGGCGGTGCCGGCTCGGCATTGTCATAGGTCTGCGGAAGATGCAGCCGCAGCTTCAGCACCGCTGGCTCCGCCGCAAGCGTTTCGGCAAAATTGCTCATGAAGTCGCCGAACGCCTTCGCGTCGGTCCCGGCCGCGCCGAAATGGACGTGGATCCGGTCGATCCCGTCATCGCCATTGGGAACCGGGTCGGGCAAGCGGTCGACCAAAGTGCGCGACCCGTCCGGCAGAGCGTATGCGACGGTCGCGGCGAACATGTTCTGCTCGTCGGCGAAGAGGATCGAGCTCGCTGCGTTGAACACGCCCTGATCGTCCGCCGACAAGAAGCCGATCTCGACCCCACCATCGAGTTCATAGTCGGGGAACGGCGCGATCCCGTCGACTTCCGGCCAGAGATGCGCATCCTGCTCGCGGTCGAAATGGTTCTGAACGTACCAGCCGAGCCCGGCAATACGCGAGCAGAGCGGGCCATGGACGTCCCGCCAATAGGTCGCAAACACGTCGTGCGGCACGCGCGGGCGGCGCAGGACGGTGGTGTAGCTGTTGATCGCGATGCCGGCATCGCGCGCGGCATAATCGGTGGTGATCGAAACCTTGGGCATGACGATACTCCTGAAAAGCGGTGGGGGCTTTATGCGGCGGCGCGCGCCGGCTTGAGCCGACCGACCAGCGCCGCGACGATCGCGGCCAGCACGGCGATGGCCGCTGCGACATAACCGACCGTCCCCAGCCCGAGATGCTGGATCACCGACCCGCCGATGATTGCGCCGAGCCCGATTCCGGCATTCGCCATCGACACGTTGAGCGTGCCCGCAAGCGCCTGCGCATGGCTCGCCGACTGCATCACGCGGACCTGGCAGATCGGATAGAGCGCCGTGTTGGCGACGCCCCACACCGCGATCGCCACCGCGAGCCAGAGATGCGAGCCCGCCACCAGCGTCGTCGCCGCCATGCCGATCGCGAGCACGAGCGCCGTGACCGCGGTCACCATCAGCGGCCCACGCCCGACGAACTGCCCGCCCAGCCAGTTGCCGCCAAGCCCGACGACGCCGAAGCCCATCAGCCACCAGCCGACTTGCCCGACCGGGATCTTCGCGATCTGCTCGAGCGTGTCGGCGAGATAGGTATAGGCGGTGAACATCGCGGTGAAGACGATCACCGACAGCACGACATTGCCGAGGAAATACGGGTCCTTGAGGATCCGCGCCTGGTCGGCGAGTTTCACGCGCGCCGGCCGCGCCAGCGTCGGCATCACCACGAACAGCAATACCGCCATCACCAGCGACAGCCCCGCCAGCCCCCAGAACGTCCCGCGCCAGCCGAACGCGGTCGAGGCGAGCGTGCCGATCGGAATGCCGAGCACCATCGCGCCCGAAATCCCGAGATAGACATTGGCGACCGCCTTGCCGGCCTTTTCGGGCCCGGCGAGCTCGCCCGCAGTCTCGCTCGCCGTGCCCCAGAACACCGGCAGCGCGAGCGCGGGAAGGAAGCGCGCGAGACCGAGAATCCAGATGTCGGGCGCGGCCGCGGCAAGCGCGTTGGCGCCGGCGAAGATCACCAGGATCGTGACGAACAGCCGCTTGCGCTCGAAATGCGAGAGCAGCGCCGTCAGGAACGGCCCCGCCAGCATCACCGTGAAAGCGAACAGCGTAACGAGTTGACCCGCGGTCGAGATCGAAACCCCGAGATCGCGCGACAGGCTCGGCAGCAGCCCGACGATGATGAACTCGGTCGTCACGATCACGAACGCCGAGATGGCGAGTAGCAGCACCGCGAGCCCGCGCCCCGCCGATGGTACCGCGGGCGGCGCTGCGAGATGGGGATGGACGACGGACGACATGGGCAGGCTCCTGTTCAGCCGCCTCTAACGCGCGACGGAAAGTTCAGTCGCACGGCGTTTTTTCCGCTATGGTGCGACAGAAATTCCAGAATGGAGATGACGTTGATTCCGTCCGAGCGTCTCAAGGGCATCGAAGCGTTTGTCTGTGCGGCCGATGCCGGCAGCTTCACCGCCGCCGGCGCACGCCTCAACCTTACCAACTCGGCGGTCAGCAAGAGCGTCGCGCGGCTCGAGGCGCGGCTCGGCAGCCGCTTGTTCGACCGCACGACGCGCCGGCTCGCTTTGACCGACGCCGGCGCGGCCTTTTACGAAACGTGCGCGCGCGTGCTCGGCGACTTGGCGGATGCCGAGGCGGTGCTCGCCGCGCAGCGCTCCGAGATCGTCGGGCGGCTCAAGCTCGACGTGCCGGTGGCATTCGGGCGGATGCAAGTGATGCCGGTCTTGCTCGCCTTCGCAGAACAGCATCCCGGGGTGCGCCCGGTCGTCACCTTCACCGATCGCGTAGTCGACATCTTCGAGGAAAGCGTCGACGTCGCGATCCGGATCGGCGGCTCGGAGGTTTGGGCGGACAATCTCGGGCACCGCTATCTCGGGCGCGAGCGCGTGATCTTCTGCGCGGCGCCCGGGTATCTCGCGCGCCGTGGGGCGCCGGCTTCGGTCGAGGCGCTCGCCGCGCTCGACTGCATTCTCTACGGCCGCGCGGATGGCAGCACGATCGCATGGCGCTTCGCCGATACTGCGGGCGGGATCGAACAGCGGACGATGGACGGGCGGATCGTGCTCGGCAGCGCCGAGGCGCAGGTCGGCGCGGTCAAGGCGGGCTTCGGCGTCGCGCAGCTGGCGACCTGGCTGATCAAGGACGAACTCGCGCGCGGCGAACTGATCGAAATCCTCCCCGAGCTGGCGACGGTCGGGCTGCCGCTGCATCTCGTCTGGCCGCGCAGCCGCCAGCTCAGTCCGAAGGTCGATGCGCTGATCGAGGCGCTGACCGCCGGCCTCGAGATCGCCTGACCGGCATCCTGCCGAAACAAAAAGGGCGACCCGAGGGCCGCCCTTTTCGCTTCACGTCTCAGACGATCCTCATGCAGCCGTCGGCGGCGCATCGACGAACACCGTCCACAGCCGCGCGATTGCCTTGTTGGGCTCGGCCGCGACCTTGGCGAGCGTCGTCTTGGCGGCGGCACGATCTCCCGACAGCGCGAGCGCCATCCCGAGGTGGAGGTTGTTGCGGTCGGCGTCGGGTGCGCCCTTGGTCTCGCACAGGCGGTACATCTCGATCGCCTTGGCGTAGTTGCGCGTGCCGAAATAGGCGTCGCCCGCCTGCTGCGCGAGATCGCCCTTCGGGGCGCCCATCGCGTTCTTTTCCTTGATGGCGAGCGAAGAGCTGCCCGCGATCCCGGTCTTGGCGCGCGTCTGCAACTCGGTCGCGGTGATGTTGCCCTTGGGGATCACGCCCGACGCGAGACCCTCGTCGATCACGGTCTTGGCTTCGTTGGGCAAGCCGATCGTCAGCGCGGCGTCGGCATAGTCGATATATTCGCGCTGGCCGGCCTGGCTCTTGGTCGCCCACAGCAAGCGGAACAGATCGATCCGGTTCTTGCTGTACTTGACCGCCGCCGGGCCCTGGAAGCCGAAGGTGTAGATCGCACCGCGCCAGTTCGGGGCGGTGCCATATTCGGTCAGCCAGGCTGCGGTCCAGGCATCGGCCTGCTCGGTCAGGCCGGCCTTGGTCAGACGCGTGAAGGCATATTTATACCAAGCCTCTGGCGCCTTGCGGCCAGCGGCCTTCTCGGCCTTCACTGCAGCTTCGAGATCGGCGGTGCCGCCAGCGACGTCGCCGGCTTCGACCTTCGAGCGCGCGATGTTGAGCTGGAGGTCGGCATCGGTCGCGCCGAGTTCGCGTGCCTTCATATAGTCTTGCGCCGCCAGCTTATAATCCTTGGTCGCAAACGCGAAACCGGCGCGCTCGTTATAGCGAATGCCGAGTTCGGTCTTCGGCGTCGCGGGATTGGCGATGATCGCGTCGAGCGGCGGGGTCAGCGCGGCGACGCGCTGCGTTTCGGGCTGGCCGGCGGTCTGCGCATTGATCAGCGCGAGGCGCAGACCCGAGGCGAGGTACTTTTCATAGTCGCTCTTGGCAGCGGCATCGAGCGCGTCGAGCGAAGCTGCGGCCTTCACCAGATCCTTCGGGGTCGCGTTCATCGCGGTCTGCACTTCGACCGCGGCAGCGCGCGCTTCCTTCGACAGGCTCGGCGCGGCCGCATCGGCGGCCTTTTCCTTCTTTGCGGCGAAGGCGGGGGCGACGAGCGCCGCGCCGTTCATGCCGACGACAAGCGTGGCAGCCAAAGCGATTTTCGAGACCATCTTCATTGTCGAACTCTCCTCTTGCCGCGCGGCCGCGCGCGGCGGATTGCTGCCGCCGCTCTAACGCCGCGGGGTATACCGTCAAGCGACGGCAGTAGTGTCACCGCGACTGAACACCGCTTGAACCCGATATATCCCTGACGCGAGACTCTTTGACGCATTCGCGGCGGAAGCTTAACGGCGGGGCGATGATCGCCTTGCTCTCCCCCGCCAAGACGCTCGATTACGAGAGTCCCCTGCCCGCCCTCACGCCGACGACGCCGCGCTTCGTGGCCGAGGCCGAATCGCTCGCCAAATCGGCGGCGAACCTGTCGCAGAAACGGCTGTCCGAGCTGATGCATATCTCGCCCAAGCTCGCCAAGCTCAACGCCGACCGCTTCGCCGGTTTCGCCGATGCGCCCGAGCGCCCCGCGCTGTTCGCCTTCGCCGGCGACGTCTATACCGGCTTTGAGGCGCAGACGCTCGACGAGCCCGCGATCGCCTTTGCGCAGGATCATGTGCGGATGCTGTCGGGGTTGTACGGCCTGCTCCGCCCGCTCGACGCGATGAAGCCGTATCGCCTCGAGATGGGCACGCGCTGGGCACCACGCCGCCACAGCCTGTACGAATGGTGGGGCGACCGCATTGCCGCCGCGGTGCGCGAGGAGGTCGCGGACGAGGGATCGGGCGTCGTCCTCAATCTCGCCAGCCAGGAATATTTCGGCGCGGTGCTCGGCAAGCTCGACGGCGTGCGGGTGATCGACGTCGATTTCCGCGAGCCTGGCCCCGATGGCCCGCGTTTCGTCAGCTTCCACGCCAAAAAGGCACGGGGACTCGTCGCGCGCTGGCTGTGCGAACATCGCATCACGGAGATCGACGACATGAAGGGTTTCGACACCGACGGCTATCGTTTCGACACGGCCGCGAGCACGGCCGATCGCTGGCGGTTCGCGCGGTCATGAGCGGCGCAGCCGTCATCATCGGCGCCTCGGGCGGGATCGGCGCAGCGTTCGAAGCGGCGCTGATCGAGGAAGGCGCGTACGACGTCGTTCACGGTTTCGCGCGGTCGCGCACCGGCGCGCAGCATCTCGACCTGACCGACGAGGCGAGCATCGCGGCAGCAGCGGCGCACGTTGCCAAGGGCCCGGCTCCCACGCTGGTGATCGTCGCGACCGGTATCCTCCACGCCGACGCGCGTGGCCCGGAAAAGGCGCTGCGCGAGCTCGACCCGGCATGGCTGGCGCGCGTCCACGCGATCAACGCGATCGGCCCGGCACTCGTCGCCAAGCATTTCCTGCCGATTACACCCAAGACCGGCCGCAACGTCTTCGCGGCCTTGTCGGCGCGCGTCGGGAGCATTTCGGACAACAAGATGGGCGGCTGGCACGGTTATCGTGCGTCGAAGGCCGCGCTCAACATGCTGGTGCGTACCATCGCGATCGAGGAAAAGCGCCGCAACGACCGAGCCATCGTCGTCGCGCTGCATCCGGGCACGGTCGACACCGCGCTGTCCAAGCCGTTCCAGGGCAATGTCCAGCCCGGCCGGCTGTTCGACACCGAGCGCGCCGCGCTGCAACTGCTCGACGTGATCGAGGAATTGAAGGCGCCCGATACCGGCAAACTGTTCGATTTCGAAGGCAAGGAAGTGCCCTTCTAAGCCAACGGGGTGCTCTCCCGCCCGTTCGCCCTGAGCCTGTCGAAAGGCGCCGCTCCCCAAGTGCCGGTGCAAGCGGGGCTTTGACGGGCTCAGCCCGAACGAGATAGGAGCCGCCGCTCCATGACGAACTTGTCATCGTCGACCCATTGATATGGTCGCAAATCGGCCGCATTCTCCCGACCATCGCGCATAACGCTCGAAGGTTTTTTGAGGGGACCGTCATGATCAGACACGCATTCACCGCCATCGTCCTGCTGTCGGGCACCGCCGCACTCGCGCAGACACCCGTCGCGACCAAGACGACCACCAAGACCACCGTCGCCAAGCCAGCCGCCGCGCCGACGACCAAGACGATGGTGACCACCACCAAGACCACCCCGCCCACCACGGCGGTCAAGGCCACCACCGTGGCACATTCGCGCACCACCAAGACGACCACCACCGGCGGTCGCATGGTCCAGGCCAAACTCGCCAACGGCAAGACCGTCACCTACAATTGCTCGCTGCCAGGCAACAAGACCAAGAGCGCCTGCAAATAACGCTCTCCCCACCCCTGCGACCCCATCCGGGACATGCGCAGGGGTGGCATTCGTCGCCGTGCTGGGCTAGGGTTGTCGCAATCCCGTAACACAGCCGAAGGCACCGAAAATTGACCGACGAGACCGTGCTCGCCGACCCTTCCGATATTGCGCCGATCTCGATCGTCGACGAAATGAAGTCGAGCTATCTCGACTATGCGATGAGCGTGATCGTCGCGCGCGCGCTGCCCGACGTTCGTGACGGCCTGAAGCCCGTCCACCGCCGCATCCTGTGGTCGGCGAGCGAAAGCGGCTTCGTCTACAACCGCCCGTATCGCAAATGCGCGCGCATCGTCGGTGATGCGATGGGTAAGTATCACCCGCACGGCGACAGCTCGATCTACGACGCCTTGGTCCGCATGGCGCAGGACTGGTCGATGCGCGTCACGCTGATCGACGGCCAGGGCAATTTCGGCTCGATGGACCCGGATAAAGCCGCGGCGATGCGCTACACCGAGGCGCGTCTCGCCAAGGTGACAAATTCGCTGCTCGAGGACATTGACAAGGACACCGTCGATTTCACGCCGAACTACGATGGCTCGGAACGCGAGCCTTCGGTCCTCCCCGCGCGCTTCCCCAATTTGCTCGTCAACGGCGCCGGCGGCATCGCGGTCGGCATGGCGACCAACATCCCGCCGCACAATCTCGGCGAAGTGATCGACGCGACGCTCGCGATGCTCGACGCCAAGACCGGCGCTCGCGAGGCGCTCACCACCGAGGAACTGCTCGAGATCGTCCCCGGTCCCGATTTCCCAACGGGCGCGATCATCCTCGGCCGCTCGGGCGCACGCTCGGCTTATGAGACCGGCCGCGGCTCGGTGATCATCCGCTCGCGCTACGTCGTCGAGGAAGGCCGCGGCGACCGCCGTTCGATCGTGCTGACCGAGATCCCGTACCAGACCGGCAAAAACGGCCTGGTCGAGAAAATCGCCGAAGCCGCCAAGGACAAGCGGATCGAAGGCGTCAGCGACATTCGCGACGAATCGAGCCGCATGGGCGTGCGCATCGTCATCGACCTCAAGCGCGATGCGACCCCCGACGTCGTGCTCAACCAGCTGTGGCGGCACACCCCGGCGCAATCCTCCTTCCCGGCGAACATGCTCGCGATCCGCGGCGGCCGTCCCGAACTGCTCAACCTGCGCGATATCCTCGAGGCGTTCGTCGGCTTCCGCGAGGAAGTCATCACGCGCCGCTCGAAGTTCGAGCTCGCCAAGGCGCGCGAGCGGGCGCATCTGTTGCTCGGCCTCGTCATCGCGGTCAGCAACCTCGATGAAGTCGTCAAGATCATCCGCGGCTCGTCGAGCCCCGCCGCGGCGCGCGAAGCCTTGTTGTCGCGCGACTGGCCGATCGCCGACATCGCGCCGTACATCCGGCTGGTCGAAGCGGTCGATACCGAGGTCACCGGCGCGACCTATCGCCTGTCCGAACTGCAAGTCCGCGCGATCCTCGATCTGCGCCTGCATCGCCTGACCGCGCTCGGGCGCGACGAGATCGGCAACGAGCTCCAAGGCCTCGCCGATTCGATCGCCGAGCTGCTCGAGATCCTCGCCAACCGCGCGAAGCTGTACGCCGTCATGCGCGAAGAGCTGGTCGCGGTCCGCGCCGAATTCGCCACGCCTCGGAAAACCGAGATCGCCGCTGCCGCCGATGGCATCGACGACGAGGATCTGATCGAGCGCGAAGACATGGTCGTCACCGTGACGATGCAGGGCTATATCAAGCGCACCACGCTCGACACCTTCCGCGCGCAGGCACGCGGCGGCAAGGGCCGCGCGGGTATGGCGACCAAGGACGAGGATGCGATCACCAATTTGTTCGTGACCTCGACCCACACGCCGGTGCTGTTCTTCTCGACGCTCGGCAAAGTCTACCGGATGAAGGTCTGGAAGCTGCCCGAGGGCGGTGCTGCGACACGCGGCCGGCCGATGATCAACCTGCTTCCGCTGGCCGAGGGCGAGGTCATCTCGACCGTGCTCGCGCTGCCCGAGGACGAGGCCGAATGGGCCAAGCTCCACGTGATGTTCGCGACCGCAAACGGCAGCGTGCGCCGCAACTCGATGGACGCGTTCGCCAACATCCCGACCGCGGGCAAGATCGCGATGAAGTTCGAGGGGATCGACGAAGACGATCGCCTGATCGGCGTCGCTTTGCTGAGCGAAGAAGACGACGTCCTGCTCGCCACGCGCGCGGGCAAGGCGATCCGCTTTGCCGCGCACGAGGTCCGCGAGTTCCAGAGCCGCAACTCGACCGGCGTGCGTGGCATGGCGCTCAAGGGCGACGACAAGGTCATCTCGCTGTCGATCCTCCACCGTGTCGGCGCAACGCCCGACGAGCGCGAGGATTACCTCCGATTCGCGCCGTGGAAGGGCGAGCGCGAGGGCGAGCCGACGATGGAGGCCGCGCGCTATCAGGAGTTGATGGAGCGCGAGCAGTTCGTGCTGACCGTTTGCGAGAACGGCTATGGCAAGCTGTCCTCGGCCTATGACTATCGTCGTACCGGCCGCGGTGGCCAGGGCATCACCAATATCGACAACATCCCACGCAACGGCCTCGTCGTTGCGAGCTTCGCTGCGACCAAGGGCCATCAGCTGATGCTCGTCACCGATCAGGCGAAGGTGATCCGCACCACGCTCGGCTCGATGCGCGTGATTGGGCGCAATTCGGCGGGCGTGAAGCTGTTCGATGTCGGCAAGAACGAGCATGTCGTCTCGGCCGCGCGAATCGAAGAGTCCGAAGGCGATGCCGAGGCCGACGTCCGCGACCTGACCGCGGTCGAGATCGCGCCCGACGACACCGCCGATACCGGCGACGATCTCGCCGCCGGCCCGGAGAATGGCGAATGAGCGACTTGCCGCTGACCGCGTACAAGGTGCTCACCGCCGAGCAGATGGCGACGCTGGAGCAGGAGGAATCCTTCGCCGGCGCGCCGGTCGATCTTGCCGACGGCTACATCCACCTCTCGACCGCCGAGCAGTTGACCGAGACGGTCGACAAGCATTTCGCCGGGCAGAGCGATCTGCATGTCGCAGCGGTCGATCTCGGATCGTTCGGTGCGGGCCTCAAATGGGAAGAGTCGCGCGGTGGCCAGCTCTTCCCGCATCTGTACGGCGGTCCGCTGCTGCTCGAGACGGTAATCGCCTACGGCCCGCTCGAGCGCGATGCAGACGGCAAGGTCAAGCTGCCCATCGCCGGCTGAGCGCAAGGCTCAACCGCGCATCGCCACCGCTTTGGTGAAGGTGTTGAGGTTGGGCAGATAGGGATTGCTGCGAACGACGGCGAGCGGCGCGATCGGCTTGTGAAAGTTGACGCCGCACGCGGTGCCGTCGCTCCAGACCACGGTACCGACGACTTCGAGATCCTTGGCCAGCAACAGGACTTCCTGGCCGCGCTGCGGCAAATCGTGCCCGCGAACGCATGCGCCGACGCAGGAAATATCGGCGATCTCGATCGCAAGTCGCTGGCGATCGACGATCACTGTACCGGCAAAGCGAGTCGGGTATCGCTGCTCACGCCGCGCCGTCTGAAGCTCCTTGATGCTGCGCACGCCCATAATCCTGTCTACTCGGGTATTGGCCCTCGACCGATAACAGACCCCGACCAGCTCTGTTCCTAAGATTGATGCTTAGCAAAGTATGACGACACTTTAAGCGAACAGATCGATGACTTCGGCATCCGCCGCTTCGGCCTCGAGCAGCAGCGTGCGATGGCAATGCCGCGGGTCGCGCTCGAAGCACAACAGGGCGCTCGGCTTTTCCGCCGCGAGTTCCAGCATCCGCGCGGTTTGCGCCTGCGCTTCGGGCAGGACGAGCTGTTCGGCATAAACCGCCTCGAGCGTTGCCACATCGCCCTTCTTGGCAGCATCGCGCCCGCGCTTGGGCGTGCCGAGCGCCTTCAGATGGACATAGTCGATCCCGGCTTCGGCGAGCGACGCCGCAAGCGACGTCTTCGAAAAACCCGGCCGGCGCGACAAAGGCAGCGCGCGGACGTCGATAACGCGGGCGACGCCCGCACGAGTCAGCGCATCGATAAACGCCGCCATCGTCGTGGCTTCATACCCGATCGTATAGATCTTCATCGCAACTCCTCGTCCTCTATGTCGGGACGAAGCGCCGCGCGATCAATGCGTCCGCCGCGATACCGCGGCTCAGCGCGCGGCGTGTTGCGCGGCCCCCGACGCCGCAAGCAGCGCCTGTGCCCGGGTCTTTTCGGGTGAATCGTATCCGCCATAGAGCACCGGTATCAGCACTTGCCGCGCGAGATCGGCATGCCCCTGCCGCACCAGCTCCTGCGCGAGCAGCAGCCGCGGCCCGGGCGCGGCGGGGACTTCCTGCGTCACCTTGACGAGCCCGAGCATCGCTTGGTCGGGCACAGGCTCGCCCGCCTCGGCATAGCTGTTGAAGAAGGCGAGCAACGGGAGCGGCGTATCGTTGTCGATCCGCAGCGCGCGGACGATCGGCACGCGCGCCGCTTTGAGCGCGGCCACGCGATCGGCCGTCGGGCCTGCCAGCGCCTGATGCGTCAACGCGATCCCCTTCCACGCGAGCGCGCGGATGTTGTCGGGAGCCCTGGCAAGCACGCGCTCGGCCGACGCGAGACAGGCGGCATGCTGACCAGCGCGGCACTCGACCTCGGCTTCGGTCAACAACGCCTCGGGATTGTATGGCAGATCGGCCACGGTATCGTGCAGCCGTGCGACCCATCCGCTGTCGGCCGGCGCGGCGGCAAGCCGAGTTCCTAGCTCGAGCCGCGCCTCGATCACCGCGGCGCTGCTGCGCGGCACGACGTTGATCGACGGATCGCCGCCCGGTGGTGGCACGGCGTCGGCGCGGGCATATTCGGTGCCGCGCTCCTGATAGATGTCGAGATCGTGCTGGAGACGGCTGAGATCGCCGAACACCTTTGCCGCCTCGGCCATCGGCACGCCCTGTCCGATCGCCGCCATATAGCGTTGGAATTGCGCGCTCCGCTCGGCCTTGAGCTGCGAGAACAGGAAGAAATGCGTCAGCAGCCAGGCATGATACGGCGTCCAGCGCATCTTGCCCGTATCCCCCTGGAGATATTCCCCGGTTATGATCGGCTTCACGCGCAGCGGCCCATAGGCATTGAACACCTGACGGTAATCGAGCGGATCGCGCGCATAGTCGACCTTGCCGTCCCGCCGCACCTCGAGCGTCGAGAACAACGCGCCGACCCCGTCGAGATACCAGCGCGGATAGGCGGCGGGCACGTAGGTCAGCAGGAAATGCTGCGCGAACGCCGAATAGAGCACCGCCTCCCATCGCCGCGCGATCGGCGCACGCGCCATCGCGCCCATCATGCTCGTCCCGCCGCTCGCCTCGTCATTGGTCGACGTCGACCCATCTTCGAGATCGCGGTCCTCGGCGAGCGCGGTGGAAAGCTTGATCACTTGATCGGTCCGCGCGACGGCGAGGACCGGACCGTCCTCGCGCGGATCGTAATAGCGCTCGCCGGCAAAGGTCGTCGCATAGGGGCCTTCTTCGGAGCGCAGGTTGCGCAGCTTCATCGCCTTGAAGAAATCGGCCGAGTCGACGAGCGTCACTTGCAGCTTCACCGTGTCGTCGGCGGCGTTGGTCCGGTGATAGAGCCGCGCCATCAACGCATAAAGCCGCTCGAGCGTGTTGGTGACGCGCTTGAGCTCCGCCTCGCTCCCCTTGCTCGTGACGATGACATGCGCCGACTCGGCGCGCCGCCATGCGCTCGGCGTATCCGACAGCCCTTGGACGACGATGTCGGGCCCGGTCTTGGCCTGGACCGGCGGCTGTTGTGCCGCGCCGGGTGCCGCGACGCCCCACCATATCACCGCTGCAGCAAGATACCGGCCGATCGCCATGACACGACTCCGTAAGGGGCGGCTTTCGACCGCGAGGAACGTTCTCCGAGCGCAACCATATCGCGCGGCGGGGGAGAGCGGTAGAGGACGGGCGCGCTAAGTCCCGAAATTCATGCGTGAAGTTTCTTTCATCTCGCGAACGCATCGCTGTCGACGCGTGTCCGCCGGACGCTCCGCACGCACGGCCTTTGCCACCCCGCCTTGCGCCCGCTATCAGCCAGCCCATGACACACGACGTACACATTATCGGCGGAGGCCTTGCAGGCTCCGAAGCCGCCTGGCAGCTCGCCGAGGCCGGCTTCAAGGTGAAGCTCTCCGAAATGCGCGGATCGGGCGAGATGACCCCGGCGCACCAGACCGACGGCCTTGCCGAACTGGTCTGCTCGAACAGCTTCCGCTCGGACGATGCGACGAGCAATGCGGTCGGGCTGATCCACCAGGAGATGCGCACGCTCGGCTCGCTGATCCTGCGCGAGGCGGACGTTCACAAGGTGCCCGCAGGCTCCGCGCTCGCGGTCGATCGTGATCGCTTTTCCGACGGTGTCACCGCAGCGCTCAGCGCGCACCCCAATATCACGATCGTCCGCGAACGCGTCGACGTCCTGCCCGCCGAGGGGCTCACGATCGTCGCGACGGGTCCGCTCACCGCGCCCGCGCTGGCCGACAACATCGGCGGCGCGACCGGCAAGGATGCGCTCGCTTTCTTCGACGCGATTGCGCCGATCGTCCATTTCGACAGCATCGACATGGAGACCGCCTGGATGGCGTCGCGGTGGGACAAGGGCGATACGAAGGATTACATCAACTGCCCGATGACGAAGGACGAATATCTCGCCTTCCACACCGGGCTCATGGAAGGCGAAAAGACCGAGTTCAAGGAATGGGAGAACGTCCCCTATTTCGAAGGCTGCATGCCGATTGAGGTAGCCGCATCGCGCGGTGTCGACACCTTGCGCTACGGGCCGATGAAGCCGGTCGGGCTCGACGATCCGCGGACCGGGCGCTGGCCCTATGCGGTGGTGCAGTTGCGGCAGGATAATGCCTCGGCCACGCTGTGGAACATCGTCGGCTTCCAGACCAAATTGAAGCATAGCGAGCAGGTCCGCCTGTTCCGCACGATCCCCGGATTGCAGAATGCCGAGTTCGCGCGATTGGGCGGCTTGCACCGCAACACCTTCATCCGCTCGCCCGAACTGCTCGATCCGACGCTGCGGCTCAAGGCGCGCACGAACATTCGCTTCGCCGGACAGATCACCGGCTGCGAAGGCTATGTCGAAAGCTCGGCGATCGGATTGCTCGCGGGGCGCTTCGCCGCGGCCGAGCTCGGCGGGGCCGCGATGACGCCACCGCCGGTTGAGACCGCGCTCGGCGCGCTGCTCCACCACATCACCGGCGCGGCCGTCGCCGAGACGTATCAGCCGATGAACGTCAATTTCGGGCTGTTCCCGCCGATCGAGGGCCGCACCAAAAAGGCCGATCGCAAGAAAATGTACACCGACCGTGCCCGCGACGCGCTTGGGGCGTGGATGGCAGCGTAACGCCGCCGCTCAACTCTCCTCGGCGTTCGCCGGCGCGTCGTCCTTGGCCGCCGGCGGACAATCGCGCCGCACGCGCGGCGGCTTGCGCTTGACCGCGGTCCTGGCGAATTCGACCGGGGTCATCGCGCCCGATTTGTCGCCATCGGCCGCGGCGAACTTGCCTTCGGCCTTCACCGCCCATTCGTCGAACGCCAGCAGGCCGTCATGGTTGACGTCGAGCTTGGCGAACGCCTTGCGCCGCGCGGCGAGATATTCCTCGCGCGTAACCTTGCCGTCGCGGTCCTTGTCGTAGCGGTCGAAGCGCTTCTGCTCGCGCGTCCTGTCGCTCGCCTCGGGAACGGTATCGGGGAGCGCCGCCGCCGCGCCCGTCGCCTGTCCCTGCCCGACCGGCGCAAGCGGCAACGCGGCGACCGAGCGCGCGTTGCGATTGAACACCAGCATCCCCGCCGCCGCCAGCGCCAAAGCCGCCAGCCCGCCCACCAGATAGCGCCACATATCGTCCCCCCACGATCGTCGCGGCAGGATAACCCTTTCTGGCGCCTTGCGAAAGTCTATCGTCCGGTAATGCGGTGCAACGCCAGTCGCGCGACCCGTCGCGGTGCGCCATGCGGCACGGCGGTATCGAGCGGGACCGCCAGGTCCATCCGTGCAAGCTGCGTCAGCGCGCCGAGCGGGCGCCCGGCGCGGCTCCAGCGCACCGCCGTTGCCGCTGCGATCGCCTGTGAGGCGGCCGTCGCGGCGCGACGTGCGACCGCCGGGTCGCGTACGTGGCGCGCGAGGTCGGCCAGCACCCATCCCTCCCCCGCCGCCTCGACGGGGTCGGCTGGCGCGCCGCCAAGCACGGTCCGCGCCGCGACGAACAAACCGCGCCCCCGCGCTTCAGCATGGAGCTGCAGCGCGGGTCCGTCGATCGCCTCGGCTTCGAGCAGCGCTTCCCACCCATCGATCATCGCGGCGAGCTGCGCGCCGCTAACGCCCCGCGCCACGACATGCGCAGCGAGCGCCTGCAAGACCGGCTGCGCGGGGGGCGGCGCGCTGTCGAGCGCGCGCAGCGCCTCGTGCCACCATGTCAGCCGCATCTGTCCCACCAACGGCTCGCGCGTCGTCCGCAGGATCTGCCCCAGCGTATCGTCGAGCGAGAAAAGCGCGGCTAGCCCCGGCCGCGCGGTGTCGGCCGCATAGGAAAGCGCCAGCGCCCGCTCGGCCGACCTGGCCTGCCCCGCGGTTAACGCACCTTTTACCATCGATCTTGTACCCAATTTAGCCGCCTCTTGTTCAAGGCGGCCCGATCTTTTGTTCAAGGCGTAACCATGTTCCGGCGTATCGCGAAACCCAAAGACGACGTACGACCATTTTTGAGCCGCCTGCGACACGATGTGCGCGGCAACGCCCTGGCGATCATGGCGGCCGCGATGGTCCCGCTGATCGGGTTCGCCGGCTCGGCGATCGACATGGGGCGGCTCTACGTCGTCAAGGTCCGGCTGCAACAGGCGTGCGATGCGGGCGTTCTGGCCGGGCGCAAGACGATGACCGATACATCGACGACCACAGCGCTCGATTCCACGGCATCGGCGCAGGCGCAGAGCTTTTTCGCGAACAATTTCAAATCGGGTTTCTATTCGAGCACGGCGGTGGCGTTCACGCCGACCAAAGCGGTCAACGGAACGAACTCGACCGTCGCCAACGCGGTGACTGGCAGCGCCACTGCGACGGTACCGATGACGTTGATGGCCTTTTTCGGCCAGCCGGCGATAAAGCTGACCGTTGCGTGCCAGGCGGTGTTCGACCTCGCGGATACCGATGTGATGTTCGTGCTCGACACGACCGGTTCGATGTCGTGTCAGCCGAGCGATCCCACGAGTTGCGCGAATGCAGCCGTGTCGTACACGCGGGGCGACGGAACGACCGGCTATTACAATCAGGAAAGCAGCAATTCGAAGATCGAGGCACTGCGGCAGGCGGTCGTGCTGTTCGATACGACGATGCGGTCCAGCGCCGACGTGACGACGCATTTTCGCTATGGCTTCGTGACCTATTCGTCTGCGGTCAATGTCGGCGGGATCATTCCGCCGAGCTACCTTCAGAACACGAACTGGACGTATCAGAGCCGGCACGTTCAGGGAGATTACAATTACGGTGCGGCCACGTCGGTCAGCTATACCGGTGTTCCAAGCGCCTCTTGCGTTGCGCAACGCATGCCGGCGACCGGCTATTCGCGGACCGGGCTTACCTGGACCGATCAAGGCTATTACCAGGCGCGGAATTACTACAACCTTTCGTGGACTTCGGCGAATGGCGGAACGTGTTCCGGCATGCAGCAACCGTTGCGCCCGTTGTGGCGCTATGAGCCGACCACGCTCAATACGAGCGGGCTTGTGTCCAGCCTCAGCACCGGCACCCCCGTCACCAATCCGACCAAGCTCGACGGATCGACGTCGACCTGGCGCGGCTGCATCGAGGAACTCGATACCACGACGGGGTCGTCGTTCAATGTCGCCAATCTGCCCGATGATCTCGACCCGGATATCATTCCCAACGCAACCGCCAACAAATGGCGTCCGCGCTGGCCCGAAGCGGAATGGTTGCGAAACACGATTGGAGCGCAAGACGTCAAGGACGATGCGATCGTCGAGGACAGTACCAACGCGTACTACAACCTCAACTATCGCCCGGGCGGTTATATGGACAAATTGGGCTCGTCGGCATGCGGTATGCCAGCCCAGCGGCTGAAGGTGTGGACCGCACAACAGGTCAACGACTATGTCTACAATGTCGATTTCAAGCCGTTCGGCGGAACGTATCACGATGTCGGGATGATCTGGGGAACGCGCATGCTGGCACCCGCCGGCGTCTTCGCCAGTGACACGGCAGCATGGCCGGGCCGCAAGGATCCCACGCGCAATATCGTGTTCATGACCGACGGCACGATGTCGCCGAGCCAGACGTCCTACGGACAATATGGCGTCGAACAGTGGGACAATCGTACCGGCGGAGCGGGCAATTCGACCACCGACTATAACAATCACACCGCGCGCTTCCGCGTCGAGTGCGATGCCGCCAAGAAGCGCGGCATCACCATTTATGTCGTGGCCGTCGGCACCGGGGTAACGTCCGACCTGACCTATTGCGCCTCGCCGGGGCAGACGTTCCAGGCGTCGAGCAAGGATGATCTGACCAAGGCCTTCAAGAGCATCGCGCAACGCATCGCGCAGCTTCGGATCACGCAATGACGATCGTGCGTGAAGCGCGGCGCGTCGTGCGGATCGTCCGCGACACGCGCGGCGCGACGATCATCGAATTCGCGGTCGTCGCCCCCGTGATGATCTTGTTGATCATGGGTTTGTCCGACCTGGCCTATCAGGGGTACATCATGTCGATCCTCGACGGGGCGATGCAGAAGGCCGGACGCGATTCGACGATCCAGGGCAACGATACGACCCCGAGCGGCGCCGCGATCGACCAGAAGGTGATGGCGTCGGTCTGGCTGGTGATGAAGAGCGCGACCTATGTCTCGTCGCGCAAGAGCTATTCGCAGTTCGGCAACATCGCGCCCGAATCGTTCCGCGACGATAACGGCAACAAGGTGTACGACGCCGCGACCGAATGCTTCACCGACGTCAACGGCAACAAGACGTGGGACGCCGATCCCGGCGCGTCGGGTCAGGGCGGCGCGAGCGACGTGGTCGTCTACAAGATGACGATCACCTACCCCCGGCTGTTTCCCATGGCCGGCCTTGCCGGCCTTTCGCAAACGGTCACGAATTCATCCACGACCTATCTGAAGAACCAGCCTTATGCCGGGCAGGTCTCCTACACTCCGACTTTGGTGTGCCCGTGATCCATCCCGATCCTATCGCCGCGCTGCGCGACTGTTCGCGCCGGCTCGCCCGTGCCAAGAGCGGGCTTGCCCTGATGGAGTTTGCCCTCACGCTGCCGCTCGTGCTGACGGTCGGGGGATATGGCATCGAATTGTCGTCGGTCGCGCTGACGAACATGCGCATCAGCCAATATGCGCTCAATCTCGCCGACACGACGTCGCGTCTCGGGCTAGACGCCGGCGGGGGCGTGATCCAATTGCGCGAGGCGGACGTAAACGATGCGTTCCAAGGCATTCGCCTCGCCAGCACCGCGCTCGATCTGGCCACGAACGGGCGTGTCACCCTGTCGAGCCTCGAGAACACGAAGCAAACCTACGACACCGCCTATGTTCAGCGGATCCACTGGCAGCGGTGTTTCGGAAAGATGAGCGGCGTCAATTACGACTCATCCTATGGCACGACGAAGGCCACCGATGGGACGAGCAACACCGCGGCCGACGCCGGAACGGTGACAACGGCGGGCATGGGGCCAACCGGCGGCAAGGTCAGCGCTCCGCAAGACAATGCGGTGATGTTCGTCGAGATCAACTACAATTACAAACCGCTGTTCGGGTCGATGTTCGTCGCCCCGCAGGTCATTCGCTATACCGGATCGTTGCTCGTCAGAGACAATCGCGACTATCGTCAGATCTACAATCCAACTCCAGCCGCGACCGCCTCCACCTGCGATAAATATACGAGCTGATCCGTATCCGGGGCTGATCAGCCCCGGTACGTCACCTGCTTCACCGCCGCGACGATCTTGTCGGCGTTGACCAGCATCAGCTTTTCGAGGTTCGCCGCATACGGCATCGGCACGTCCTCGTTGGTCACGCGCAGCACGGGTGCGTCGAGGTCGTCGAAGCCCCGCTCCATGCACAGCGCCTGGATTTCGGACGCGATCGAGCAAGTGGGCCAACCCTCCTCGGCGACGACGAGGCGGTTGGTCTTCTTGAGGCTCTTGAGCACCGATTCGGTGTCGAGCGGACGCAGCGTGCGCAAGTCGAGCACTTCGGCATCGACACCCTCTGCGGCCAACTTCTCGGCGGCTTCGAGTGCCAAGCCCACGCCGATCGAATAGCTGACGATCGTCACGTCCTTGCCCTCGCGCATGATCCGCGCCTTGCCGATCGGCAGGACATAGTCATCGAGCTTGGGCACCTCGAACGTGCGGCCATAGAGCAGCTCGTTCTCGAGGAACACGACGGGATCCTCGGTGCGGATCGCCGCCTTGAGCAGCCCCTTGGCGTCGGCCGCGTCATATGGCGCGATCACGATCAGGCCGGGGACGCTCGCATACCACGGCGCATAGTTCTGCGAATGCTGCGCACCGACGCGGCTTGCGGCGGCGTTCGGCCCGCGGAACACGATCGGGCAGCGCATCTGGCCCCCCGACATGTAATTGGTCTTGGCGGCCGAATTCACGATGTGATCGATCGCCTGCATCGCGAAGTTGAAGGTCATGAACTCGACGATCGGGCGAAGCCCGCCCATCGCCGCGCCCGTGCCGATGCCGGCAAAGCCATATTCGGTGATCGGCGTATCGATCACGCGCTTGTCGCCGAATTCTTCGAGCAAGCCTTGCGTGACCTTATACGCGCCCTGATACTGCGCGACTTCCTCGCCCATCACGAAGATGCGCTTATCAGCGCGCATTTCCTCGGCCATCGCGTCGCGCAAAGCTTCGCGCAACGTCAGCGTGACCATCTCGGTCCCCTCGGGGATCGCGGGGTCGCTGACTTCGGCCTTGTGCTTGGCGGCATCGGCCAGCTGCTGCGTGCCGGTTTCGGCCTGCTTGGCCGCAGGCGTCGCCTCGAGCTTTTGCTCGGGTGCAGGCGCAGCAGCGGCCGGCTTGGCGTCGCCGCCAGCGTCGGGCGCTTCGCCCTCGGCGGTCAGCGTCGCGATGACGGTGCCGACCTTCACGTTATCGGTGCCCTCGGCGACGAGGATCTTGCCGATCGTCCCTTCGTCGACGGCTTCGAATTCCATCGTCGCCTTGTCGGTCTCGATCTCGGCCATGATGTCGCCCGACTTGACGACATCGCCTTCCTTGACGAGCCATTTGGCGAGCGTGCCCTCCTCCATCGTCGGGGAAAGCGCGGGCATCTTGATTTCGATGGGCATCAGTACGTTTCCACCAGAATGTCGGTGTAGAGTTCGGCAGCCTCGGGTTCGGGCGCCTGCTCGGCAAAGTCGGCGGCTTCGTTGACGATCTTGCGGATCTCCTGATCCACCGTCTTGAGCTCGGCCTCGGTCACGCCCTGCGCGTCGAGCAGCTTCTTGACGTGGTCGATCGGGTCCGACTTGTCGCGCACCGCCTGGACTTCGTCGCGCGAGCGGTACTTGGCCGGATCGGACATCGAATGGCCGCGATAGCGATAGGTCTTCATCTCGAGGATGATCGGCCCCTTGCCAGCGCGGACCCAGGCGAGCGCTTCCTCGGCGGCACCGCGGCACGCCAGCACGTCCATGCCGTCGACCTGAATGCCCGGGATGCGGAACGATTCGCCGCGGCGGAACAGCTGGTCCTCGGCCGACGAGCGGTTGACGCTCGTGCCCATGGCATATTCGTTATTCTCGATCACATAGATGATCGGCAGCTTCCACAGCTCGGCCATGTTGAAGCTCTCGTACACCTGGCCCTGGTTCGACGCACCGTCGCCGAAATAGGCCATGGCGACGCCGCCATCCTCGTTATACTTGTGCGCGAAGGCGAGGCCGGTGCCGAGCGACACCTGCGCGCCGACGATGCCGTGCCCGCCGTAAAACTTCTTCTCGGTCGAGAACATGTGCATCGATCCGCCCTTGCCGCGGCTGATGCCCGCGCCACGCCCGGTCAGCTCGGCCATGATGACCTTTGGATCAATGCCGTAGGCGAGCATGTGGCCGTGATCGCGATACCCGGTGATGACCGAGTCCTTGTCGCCATCGAGACCCGACTGCAGGCCGACCGCGACGGCTTCCTGACCGATATAGAGGTGGCAGAAACCGCCGATCAGGCCGAGGCCGTACAGCTGTCCGGCTTTCTCTTCGAAGCGGCGGATCAGCAGCATCTGCTTGTAGAATTCGAGCAGCTCTTCCTTCGAGGCCTCGTACGCTTTGGGCTCGTCGGGGCGCTCGCGGTTGGGCACGGGGGGTAGTGCCTTTACGGCAGCGGGGGCTTTTGCCACGTCTGGAAGACCTCATGACCTGGGGAGAGGGACGCCGAGCCTATAGGCGCGATGTTGCGCCGATATCAATCGCCCCTGTCAAAACGATGCGCATCGCGGATGTTTTCCGCCGAACCGCCACCGGGGTAGCGAAAGCGCGTGGCACGCGTCGATCGCGGATCAAGTCCCGGATGACGTGCGAACAGCGCAAGTTTCCACAGGCCAAGCACATCCTCGATTGCCCCTCCCGCATCGCACCGCTTAAGGCAGGGCAAGATGACCGTCGCTCGCCACCCGCTCCGCATCGCACAGTTCCGTTCGTATTGGGCGGCGCGCTTCGCGATGACGATCGCGCAAAATGCGATGATCATCGTGATCGGGTGGCAGACCTACACGATCGCGCGGACGACGATGTCCCCCGCCGGCGCCGCCGCGCAGCTCGGGCTGATAGGGCTGCTGCAATTCGTGCCGCTGTTCGTGACGACGCCGCTCACCGGCTGGGTCGCCGACCGATTCGACCGGCGGCTGATCACGCGCTGCACGCTCGCCTTGCAAGTGGCGTGCGCGCTGAGTCTCGCGCTCGTCACCTATTCGGGCGGCATGACGTTGCCCGTCCTGTTCTCGGTCGCGGTGCTGCTCGGGCTCGGGCGCGCGTTTGCGGGTCCGGCGTTCGGCGCGCTCGCGCCCAATCTCGTCCCCCGCGAAGTCCTCCCGACCGCGATCGCGCTGAGCTCGATCTCGTGGCAAGTCGGCACGATCGTCGGGCCGGCGCTCGGCGGCTTTGCCTATGCCGCCGCGCCGTGGGGCGCCTATGCGCTCGCCACGGTGCTGTTCGCGGTCGCGTTGGCGTGCATGCTGACGATCCCGCCGGTGCCGCGCACGATCACCCCGAACAAGGGCAACCCGCTGCGCCAGATCGTCGACGGCCTGGCATATGTGGGGCAGAACACGCTGGTGCTCGGCGCGATCACGCTCGATCTGTTCGCCGTGTTCCTCGCAGGGACGAGCGCCTTGCTGCCGATCTACGCGCACGACATTTTGAAGGTCGGCCCGCAGGGACTGAGCCTGCTCGCCGCCGCGCCCGCTGCCGGTGCCTCGGTCGTCGCGCTGTTCTTCTCCTTCCGCCCGATCAAGACCAATGTCGGCCCCAAGATGCTCGGCGCGGTCCTCGTCTACGGCGTGGCCACGGTGGTGTTCGGCTTGTCGCAGATCATGGCGCTGAGTCTCGCCGCGCTGGCGGTTGCGGGCGCGGCCGACATGTTCTCGGTCTATATCCGCCAGTCGCTGATCACGCTGCACACCCCCGACGACAAGCGCGGACGCGTCGGCGCGGTTTCGCAGCTCACCATTTCGGCGTCGAACGAGCTGGGCGAGGCCGAGTCGGGGTTCCTCGCGGCTGCGCTCGGGCCGGTCGGCGCGGTGCTGGTCGGGGGCGGCGGGGCGATTGTCGTTACGATCCTGTGGACCTATCTCTTCCCCAGCATTCGCAACGCCAAGACTTTCGATCTGCCCAAAAGCGCCCAAGATTCCCGCGATCTCGAACTGGAGGCCACGCCATGAAAGCCAACACGATCCTCGACACGATCGGCAACACGCCGCACGTCCGCGTCCAGAAGCTGTTTCCCGGCGCCGAAGTGTGGATCAAGTCCGAGCGCTCGAACCCCGGCGGCTCGATCAAGGACCGCATCGCGCTGGCGATGATCGAGGCGGCCGAGCGTGACGGCCATCTCCAGCCCGGCGGCACGATCATCGAGCCGACCTCGGGCAACACCGGCGTCGGCCTGGCGATGGTCGCCGCGGTCAAGGGCTACAAGCTCGTGCTCGTCATGCCCGAGAGCATGAGCCTCGAACGCCGCCGGCTGATGCTGGCATATGGCGCGACCTTCGACCTCACCCCGCGCGAGAAGGGCATGAAGGGCGCGATCGAGCGTGCGCTCGAGCTCGTCGAGCAGACGCCCGGCGCGTGGATGCCGCAGCAGTTCGAGAACCCCGCCAACATCGATGTCCATGTCCACACGACCGCGCTCGAGATCCTCAACGACTTCCGCGATTCGCCGATCGACGTGATCATCACCGGCGTCGGCACCGGCGGGCACATCACCGGCGTCGCCGAACGGCTCAAGCAGGATTGGCCCAACCTCAAGGTCTATGCGGTCGAGCCCGCCGCCTCGCCGGTGATCTCGGGCGGGTCGCCCGGCCCGCACCCGATCCAGGGGATCGGCGCCGGGTTCGTCCCCGCCAACCTCCACACCCAGGCGATCGACGGCGCGATCAAGGTCGATGCGAGCGTCGCCAAGGACATGGCGCGCCGCTCGGCGGCCGAGGAAGGGATGCTCGTCGGGATCAGCTCGGGCGCGACGCTCGCCGCGATCCTGCAGAAGCTGCCCGATTTGCCTGAGGGCGTGCGGGTACTCGGCTTCAATTACGATACGGGCGAGCGCTATCTGTCGGTGCCGGACTTTCTGCCGGAGAGCTGAGCGCGGTCGCAAGTCTTCTTCGTCACCTCGGGCTTGTCCCGGGGTCCACCGTGACGGACGAACCGCCGTCGTTGGGCATGCGGGACGGTAGACCCGGGCACGAGGCCGGAGTGACGGTTGGGGGGTGTTCGCCCCTTCCGAACCGAACCGGACCGCGCACGGCGATGACATCGCGCCCATTTCGTATCCGCGCGAGAATGCGCTAAAGGCGCTGGCCCAATTTGGTCAGGAGCCGTTCGTGCCCCCGTTGCTTCTCAATTTCCGGTCTTGATCGCATGACCCCGTTCCGCCCTCCCAGCGCCACGCTGCGCGCGATCGTCGTGGCGATCGCGACGCTCGCGATCCTCGTCCCGGTCCTGCTGATCCGCTTCGCGCCGCCACTCGTGCGCCACCATGTCGCGCGCAGCGCAGCGCAGCGCGTCGTCCCCGCCGCCGAGTTGCCGTCGGTCGAGCCGGTCGCGTTCCAGGATCTCGACCCCGACGACGCCCGCGCGTTCAACGCGAGCGTACCGTTCGTCGATGGCCCCAACCCCGCCGCGCGCCCGTTCAAGCTCGCCGGCGACCCGATCCAGCGCGCACGCGCGATCGACTGCATGGCCGCTGCCGTGCTGTACGAGGCGGGCGACGATCCGGTCGGGCAACGCGCCGTCGCGCAGGTGGTGATCAACCGCGTCCGCCATCCCGCCTTCCCCAAGACGATCTGCGGCGTGGTGTTCCAGGGCGCCGAGCGCTCGACCGGCTGCCAGTTCACCTTTACCTGCGACGGCGCGCTCGCGCGCCATGGCTGGCTCGACGTGCAATGGACGCGCGCACGCGAGACCGCGACCGCGGCGCTGACTGGCGCGGTGTTCAGGCCGGTCGGCTATGCCACGCATTACCATACCGACTGGGTCGTGCCGTATTGGCAGTCGAGCCTCGACAAGATCGCCGCGGTGAACACCCATCTGTTCTTCCGCTGGACCGGCTGGTGGGGCACCCCGCCCGCCTTCAACCGCCACGTGTCGAGCGACGAGCCGATCATCGCGCAACTGGCGGACTATTCGGACGCGCATCGCGACGGGCCTTCGATGGTCGCGACCGAGGCACTCTATGTCGATCCGGTTGCGGCGGCGACTCCGCTGCCGAGCGAGCTCGCCAGCGACGACGGCAGCTTCCTGCTGACGCTCGATGCCAAGAAGATGACACCCGACGGCTTCGCGCAGCTTGCTGCACGGACCTGTGGCGACCGCGCGTATTGCAAGGTGATGGGATGGAGCGACAAGACCAAGACACCCGCCGCGCTGCCGCTTCAGCCGACGCAGATCGCCGCTCTGTCGTTCAGCTATCTGCGCGACCGGGCGCGGGGCTATGACAAGGCGCTGTGGAATTGCACCGAGTTCAAGCGCGCCGATCTATCGCAGTGCATGAAGCAGCAGGTCTATCTGCCGAGTACCCGCGGCGCAAACATCGCTAAGCCCGATGCCCTGCCGAGTGCGACGCGCACGCCGGGATCGCCGGCGTCGGTCCCCGATGCGTTGGTCGGCGTGCGCCGCAAGGCCGATGTAGCACCGTCATCCGCCGTGACGCAGACATTCGAGCCGCGATAGGCGGGCGCGCCTCCTCCCGCCGGATGCGGGAAGAGGCGCGCGGCGCTTACGCCGCTACGAACATCTCCGGTGGAATCGCCATCAGCGCTTCGGCACCAGCCTCGATCTTGCGACGCAGCGCGCCTGCCTCGGGCATGATCCGCTCGGCGAAGTAGCGCGCGGTCATCAGCTTGGCGTCGAGAAAAGCGGCATCGCCCTCGCCCGCTGCCTTGAGCTTGGTCGCAGCCGTCGCCATCCGCAGCCACATCACGCCCAGGCCAACGATGCCCATGATGTGCATGTAGCTGTGCGCGCCGGCGCCGACATTGTCGGGGTTCTGCATGCCGTTCTGCATGAACCACATCGTCGCCGCCTGGAGCTCGCCATTGGCCTTTTCGAGGCGCGACGCGAAGTCGGCGGTCGCCGGATCGGCCTTGCCCGCCGCGACGTCGTCGGCGACGACCTTGAAGAACGCCTGCACCGCACGGCCACCGTTCTGCGCGAGCTTGCGCCCGACCAGATCCATCGCCTGGACGCCGTTGGTGCCCTCGTAGATCATCGCGATACGGGCATCGCGAACGTACTGCTCCATGCCCCATTCGGCGATGTAGCCGTGGCCGCCGTAAACCTGCTGCGCGTTGGTCGCGACGTCATAGCCCTTGTCGGTGCCGTAGCCCTTGATGACCGGGGTCAGCAGGCCGATCAGGTCGGAGGCGAGCTGGCGCTCTTCCTCGGTCGCACCGGCATGTTCGAGATCGACCTGCAGCGCGCCCCACAGGCACAAGGCGCGAAGGCCCTCGGTCAGCGCCTTGGCTTCCATCAGCATGCGGCGGACGTCGGGGTGGACGAACAGCGTGTCGGCCTTTTCGTTCGGCTCCTTCGGCCCGGTCAGCGCGCGGCCCTGGCGGCGGTCGTGGGCGTACTGGACGGCATTCTGATAGGCGACTTCGGCGACGCCGAGGCCCTGCAGGCCGACGCCGAGGCGGGCTGCGTTCATCATGATGAACATCGCGGCGAGCCCCTTCATCTCCTCCCCGACGAGCCAGCCGATCGCGCCGTCATAGTTCATCACGCAGGTCGAATTGGCGTGGATCCCCATCTTGTGCTCGATCGAGCCGCAGGTGACCGGGTTGCGCGCGCCGAGCGAGCCGTCGTCGTTGACGAGGACCTTCGGCACCACGAACAGCGAAATGCCCTTCGAGCTTTCCGGCGCGCCGGGCGTCTTGGCCAGGACGAGGTGGATGATGTTCTCGGTCAGGTCATGCTCACCCGACGAGATGAAGATCTTGGTGCCGGTGATCGCATAGGAGCCGTCGGCCTGCGGCTCGGCGCGGGTGCGGATGAGGCCGAGATCGGTGCCGCACTGCGGCTCGGTCAGGTTCATCGTGCCGCCCCATTTGCCGCTGACCATGTTGGGGACGTACTTGGCCTTCTGCTCGTCCGAGCCCTTCGCCAGCAGCGCGGCGATCGCGCCGTGCGACAGGCCGGGATACATCGCGAACGCCATGTTCGACGAGATCATGAACTCCTGGAACGCGGTCGAGACGACGTGCGGCATCGCCTGGCCACCGAATTCTTCCGGCGCGCTGAGCGTGCCCCAGCCCGATTCGACGAACGCGTCATAGGCGTCCTTGAAGCCCTTCGGCGTGGTGACCGAACCGTCCTCGTGACGCGTGCAGCCTTCCTGGTCACCCGAAGCATTGAGCGGGAACAGCACTTCGGCGACGAACTTGCCGCCTTCGTCGAGCACGGCATCGACCACGTCGGGGGTCGCGTTCTGGAAGCCGGCGTGGTTCGAATAGTTTTCGAGGCCGACGACATGCTCGAGCACGAAGCGGACGTCGCGAACGGGGGGCGTATATTGGGGCATCAGGCTTCCTTCGGATGATTATGTTCGACGAGCTCGATGAACTCGGTCAATTCGGCGATGGCGGCGTCGATGTCGCGCTTTTGCGCATCGAGCAAAGCGACGCGGCTGCGGCAGCGCTCGATCGTGACGGCACGCTGCGCGCGGCGCCCGTCGCCGATATCGTAGAGGTCGATCATCTCGCGGATCTCGGACAGCGAGAAACCGACGCGCTTGCCGCGCAGGATCCAGGCGAGCCGCGCACGATCGCGCTGCGAATAGATCCGCGCGGTGCCGCGGCGTTCGGGGGCGATCAGCCCCTCATCCTCGTAAAAGCGCAACGCACGCGCGGTGACGTCGAACTCTGCCGAGAGATCGGAAATCGAGAAATGATCGCGATCGGGATGACGCTCGATCAAGGCATAGGCGGGATCGCTGGACATGTCCGCTAAATAGTTGCCGCTTACGTGAACGTCAACCCGCAAGGCGCCGGTTCGGGATCGTTTCGTGGGTCGGGCTGACCAATCCGTCGCGAACCCGCGGCTAGGCTACCCGCCATCCCCACACAGCAAACGCCCCCGCGCGTCGCGCAGCGTTGCAGCTTCCGACGCGGATTCACTCAGCCGCGTCACATCGAGCGCGGCGATCGACGCGCGACCGCGGCACGCCTTCTGGCACGCGTCGGGAACGCGCGGCGGGAAAACGATGCGATCGCCTTCGAACCGCGCATCGATGGTGCAGCCATCGCCGCTAGCGCCGAGCGTCACGTGCAGCGTGTCGCCATCGCGCGTGACGACGCCCGATCCGCCGCAATTCTGCGTCTCGTCATAATCGACGAAGACGCCGATCCGATATGCCTTCGCGCTCGGCACGATACAGACGCGGTCGTTCCCGGTCGCATAGACGCCGGTGAGATCGGTGCTTGCCGGGTCGGGAATGACGCCCGCCTGGATCGCGGCGGCTTCGAGCCCCTGCGGGGTCGGCGACGCGGCCGGATCCGATGCGGCGCGGTGGCATCCGGCCAGCAGCAGGGTCAGTACGACAAGCGCGACCTGCACCCTCCCCCATACGCGCGTGCGCCGCCTCGGCATCATTCCGCCGATGCCAGCCGATCGCCCTCGATGCGGCGGTAGAAACAGCTGCGCGCGCCGGTGTGGCACGCAGGGCCAGCGGGATCGACGATCAGCCACACGGCATCCTGATCGCAATCGATGCGGATGTCGCTGACCTGGAGCACATGCCCCGAGGTCTCGCCTTTCTTCCACAGCGCAGCCCGGCTGCGCGACCAGAAATGCGCGACCCCGGTTTCCACCGTCAGCGCCAGCGCTTCGGCATTCATATGGGCGAGCATCAGGACGTCGCCGGTCACGCGATCGGTTGCGACCGCAGTGATCAAGCCGGCGGCATCGTATTTCGGGTCCAGCACGAGGCCGGTTTCGCGGGGATCAGGCATGGCTTGCCAATAGCGCCGCTCCCCCCTTCCGTCACCCCGGCCCTGTGCCGGGGTCCACCGGGCGGCAATCCCGCGTTTTGGTTCAAGCGGCCGCGCGCGCTGCACGGTGGGCCCCGGCACGAGGCCGGGGTGACGGGTGGCATCCTCAATCCTCGCGAATCGCCTTCACCAATTCCGCCTTGGTCATCTTCGATCGGCCGGCAATTCCGATCTCGCGCGCTTCCCTCATCAGATCGTCCTTCGTTCGATCCTCGAGCGCAGTCGCGCGATGGTCGATCGTCCCCGCCGCCTTGGCGTTGGCGATTCGCGCGGCTTTTTCCTTCGACGCGCCGTCGCAGCGCAGATCCTCGTAGAGCGTGTCGTCCTTGACGCTCGGTCCATGATCCTTCGCCACCGCAACCTCCTGCTATTCAACGCCAAAAAACCCGAGATGCGACCAAACGCTCCGCGCGTTGTTACAAAAGCGCGACAAACCCCGGAGCCCTCCCTATATGCCACCGCGAGCGCTACCCCCGAAGGGCGATATGCTGACCACGAACCCACATGAAGACGACACGCTGCACGAAGAGTGCGGCATTTTCGGCATTTCCGGCGCGACCGACGCGGCCCGGCTGGTTGCGCTCGGGCTGCACGCGCTGCAGCACCGCGGCCAGGAGGCGGCCGGCATCACCAGCTTCGACGGGGTGGAGTTCCACACCCATCGCGCGATGGGGCATGTCGCGGGCAATTTCGACCGCGAGGACATCATGGTCCCGTTGCGCGGCTCGGTCGCTTGCGGCCATGTCCGCTACTCGACGACCGGCGAGACGGCTCTGCGCAACGTGCAGCCGCTCTACGCCGATCTCGCCTCGGGCGGTTTCGCGATCGCGCACAACGGCAACATCTCGAACGCGTTGCGGCTGCGGCGCGATCTGGTGCGGCGCGGATCGATCTTCCAGTCGACCAGCGATACCGAGACGATCATCCATCTCGTCGCGACCTCGAACTATCGCACCACCGTCGACAAGTTCATCGATGCGCTCAAGCGCGTCGAAGGCGCCTATTCGCTGATCGTGATGACGCCTGAGGGCATGATCGCCTGCCGCGATCCGCTCGGCATCCGTCCGCTCGTGATGGGCAAGATCGATGGCCCGGATGGCGGGTCGATCATCTTCGCGTCGGAGACCGTGGCGCTCGACGTCGTGGGTGCGACCTTCGTCCGTTCGATCGATCCGGGCGAACTGGTGATGGTCAAGGGCACCGAGATCACCTCGCACCGCCCCTTCGCGCCCGTCGCGGCGCGGCCGTGCATCTTCGAATATGTCTATTTCTCGCGCCCCGATTCGATTTCGGAGGACCGCAGCGTCTACACCGTGCGCAAGGCGATCGGCGCGCAGCTGGCGATCGAGAGTCCAGTCGAGGCCGACCTCGTCATCCCCGTCCCCGATTCCGGCACGCCGGCGGCGCTGGGCTACGCGCAGGAATCGGGCATTCCGTTCGAGCTCGGCATCATCCGCTCGCATTATGTCGGGCGCACCTTCATCCAGCCGAGCGACAAGGTCCGCCATCTCGGCGTCAAACTCAAGCACAACGCCAACCGCGCGCTGATTGCGGGCAAGAAGATCGTGCTGATCGACGATTCGATCGTGCGCGGGACGACCAGCCTCAAGATCGTCGAGATGATGCGCGAAGCCGGTGCGGCCGAGGTGCATATGCGCATCGCCAGCCCGCCGACGCGGCATTCGTGCTTCTACGGCGTCGACACGCCCGAGCGCGCAAAGCTGCTCGCCGCGACCAAGAACCTCGAGGAGATGGCGGCGTATATCAAGGCCGACAGCCTCGCCTTCGTTTCGATCGACGGGCTCTACAAGGCGCTCGGCGAGCCGCAGCGCAACGCGATCCGGCCGAGCCATTGCGACGCCTGCTTCACCGGCGATTACCCGACCAGCCTGACCGACCAGGACGACGTCTCCTCGGTCGATCAGTTCGCGCTGCTCGCGGAACGCGTCATTTAAGCGACATATAGCCCCTCCCCTTCAGGGGAGGGATTGGGGTGGGGAAGTAACGGGCGCTGGCGCTCTGCGAGGCACGTCCCCACCCCCCAACCCCTCCCCTGAAGGGGAGGGGCTCAAAGGGAGAGAGCCCCGAATGACCGACAAGCCACTCGCCAATCAAGTTGCCCTCGTCACTGGCGCAAGCCGCGGGATTGGCGCTGCGACCGCACTCGCGCTCGGCGCGGCGGGCGCACATGTCGTGATCACGGCGCGCACCGCGGCGGGCCTCGAGACCGTCGAGAACGCGATCTTCGACGCGGGCGGATCGGCGACGATCGCGCCGCTCAACCTGACCGAGACCGATAGCATTGCGCGCCTCGGCACCGCGATCGGCGAGCGCTGGCCCGCGCTCGACATCATGGTCCTAAACGCCGCGATGCTCGGGCAATTGTCCGCCGTCCCAGCGATCGACGCCAAGGAGATGGCGCAGGTCCTTACGCTCAACGTCAGCGCGCAGGCCGCGCTGATTGCGGCGTTCGACCCGATGCTGCGCAAATCGGCGCACGGCCGGGTGATCGGCCTCACATCCAGCGTCGGGCGCAAGCCGCGCGCCTATTGGGGAATGTATGGCGCATCGAAGGCGGCGTTCGAGACGCTGCTTTCGGCGTATGGCGACGAAATGGAGCTGATCAGCAAGGTCCGCACCGCGATCATCGACCCCGGCGCGACGCGCACCGCGATGCGCCACAAGGCCTATCCGGGCGAAGACCCCAAGTCGGTCAAGGATCCGTCGGTGGTGGCGGATCGGATCGTCGCTTTGCTGACCGAGGATTTCGCGACCGGACATTTCGAACGCGTCGAATAGAGCGCACGAGTCGAATAGAGTTCCCCTCACGCTTCCAGGAGGGAAGCCCTCAAAACTCCCCTCCCGCTTGCCGGAGGGGCTGGGGGAGGGAAGCGAGGCACGCCCCTCCCCTAACCCCTCCCGCAAGCGGGAGGGGAAATCTTCACCAGCGTGACATGCGCGACGTCGATCCCGCCGCCGCGAAAACCGCCTTCGCAATACATCAGATAATAGCGCCACAAGTCGATGAACGACCGGTCGAACTTGTCCGGCAACCGCCCGGCCGCGACCGCATCATCGAACGCCGCACGCCAGCGCCGCAGCGTCTCGGCATAATGCAGCCCGAAGGTGCGATTGTCTTGCCACTCGAGCCCTTCCGCCTCGGCCAGCGCGCGAAAGCGGCTCTCCGACAGCAGCATTCCGCCGGGAAAGATGTAGCGCTGAATGAAATCGACATTCTCGGCATAGGCCGGGAAGATCGCGTCATCGATCGTGATGTACTGCAACGCCGCGCGCCCCCCGGGCTTGAGCGCGCGCGCGACCGCGGCGAGATAGGCCGGCCAATATTCCTGCCCGACCGCTTCGACCATTTCGATCGAAGCGACCGCATCGTATTCGCCGGTAACGTCGCGATAGTCGATCCGCGACACCGTCACGTCGCTCAAGCCGGCCGCCGCGATCCGCTGCTGCACCGCCAGATCCTGCTCGGCCGACAGCGTGATCGCATCGACGCTGAGCCCGCGCCGCGCTGCGGCTTCCGCACACGCGCCCCAGCCACACCCGATCTCGAGCACGCGGTCCCCCGGCGCCACCGCCAGCCGGTCGAGGATCGCGTCGATCTTGGTCGCCTGCGCGGCCTCTAGACTTTCCGCCGCCGACACCGGCTCGGCGAACAAGGCGCTCGAATAGGTCAGGCTCGGGTCGAGCCAGACGCGATAGAAATCGTTGCCGAGATCGTAGTGGAATTCGATGTTTCGCCGCGCACCAACTCGCGAATTGCGCCGCCGACTGTTCGCCATACGCCGCAGCGTGCGGATCACCCCGCCCGAGCGCGCGGTGCCGCCGAGCGTCACGCGGTTGCGCATGAACAGCTCGAACAGCACGGTCGGATCGGGGCTCGCCCATTCGCCCTTGGACCAGGCGACGTACCAGCCCGCCGATCCCCCCGTCGCCAGCCGCAGCAATGCGCGCCAGCTGCGCAGATCGACCACCGCCGCCGGCCCCGGCGCGCGGCCGCCCAGCAACCGGTCGCGCCCGTCGGGCAAGTGCGCGGCAAGCGATCCCGCGACCAGACCCGCGTCGATCCGGTCGAGCAGGCGGTGAAACAATTTCGAGAAGGCCCCAAGCATCGCGCGCCCCCTCGCATCCATGCCCGCGTACCGCAACGGGATTTTCAGCGCGCCTGGCGTGCCGCCTCGAGCGCCCGCTCGCGTGCCTCGCGATGCCCGATGATTTTTGCGGGGTAGCCACGCGGGAGACAGCCGGCCTCTTCGGGATCGTGGACGGCATCGCCCTTGATGCCGGCAAGCTCGGGCACCCACTCGCGGATATAGTCCCCGGCATCGAATTTCGGCGACTGGACGAGCGGCGCCATAATCCGCACGAACATGTTCGAATCGATCCCGGTGCCTGCGGTCCATTGCCAGTTGACCGCGTTCGATCCGTAATCGGCATCGACCAGACAATCCCAGAACCAGCGCTCGCCCTTGCGCCAGTCGATCAGCAGATGCTTGATCAGGAAGCTCGCGGTGATCATCCGCACGCGGTTGTGCATCCAGCCCGTCGTCCACAACTGGCGCATCCCGGCATCGACGATCGGATAGCCGGTGCGGCCCTGCTGCCACGCCTCGAGATCGGCGTTGGCGGCTTTGCCCGTCCGCCAGGCGAGGTCATCGAGCGCGTCGCGACCGTTCTTGGTGCCGTAATCGGGATATTGCTGGATGACGGTCTGCGCATAATCGCGCCACCCGATCTCGCTGAGGAAGACATCGACCGAGCCCCCCGCATCGGCGACCGCGTGCCACACTTGCGCCGCCGACACTTCGCCGAAATGCAGATGCGGCGACAGTCGCGAGCTGCCCTCGACCGAGGGCAGGTTGCGCGTCTCGTCATAGCGGTCGGCAAGATCCGCGAACGCCTTCAGGCGTTTGCGTGCGCCCTTTTCGCCCGGCGTCCATTCCTTGCCGAACCCGGTCGACCAGTCGGGCTTGGTCGGAAGCAGGTCCCAGTCGGCCAGCGAATCGCTCTTCGGCCAGTGCGCCGGCGCGGGGATATGGGCGGGCACGCGCGTCGGTTCGGGCGGCGGCAGCGTCGACTTCAATGCGCGCCAGAATGGCGTGAAGATCTTGTACTGCCCGCCCGAGCCCGTCGTCACCGAGCCCGGCGGCGCGAGATAATTGCCGTCGTGGCACGCCAGATCAAGCCGCTTCGCCACCGCGCGCTCGGCATTGCGCCACCACGGCTCGAAATGGCGGATCGCATGGACGCGTTTCGCCCCGGTTTCCTCTGCGAGCTTGGCGAGTTCGACATCGCACACCCCGCGCCGCAGGATCAGCCGCGATCCCTTCGCGCGCAAAGCGGCATCGAGGCTTTCGAGGCTGTGATGCAGCCACCAGCGCGACGCGCCGCCCATCGCATAGTGTTTCGGCGTGTCGTCATCGAGCACATAGACCGGGATCACCGCCCCATCCTCGATCGCGGCGAGCAAGGCGGGCTGGTCGGCGAGCCGCAAGTCGCGGCGCAGCCAGAGAAGAACGGGATCGGTCAAGCATTGCCTCACAAACGAACGGGAGCGGCACCTCTTTAGGCACCCTGCCCCGCTTTCGTCATGCTCAACTTGACGGGAGCGCCATCGTTCCCGGAGTGGCGCGCGCCGCGTGATATGCGCGCCCCAAGGTCAGGATCACCGCGACATGCGTCGCGGCGAGCGCGCGGACATCGTCGCCATACCCGCCCCCGACCGTGCTCGCGAGCGCGATGCCGCGCGTCGCGGCGGCTTCGGCGATGAAGCGGTCGCGCGCAACAAGCCCGTCGGGTGTCAGCGCGAGCCGACCGAGTCGGTCGCCCGCGAGCGGATCGATCCCCGCCTGATAGAGGATCAGGTCGGGCCGATAGTCGCGGATCAGCGGCAGCAGCGTCGCTTCGAGCGTCGCGAGATACGCGCCATCGCCGATCCCGTCGGCAAGCGGCACGTCGAGGCTCGAACGGGCTTTCCGCGCCGGGAAGTTCTTCTCGGCATGGATCGAATAGGTCGCGATCCCCGGTCGGCCGGCGGTGAGTGCCGCGGTGCCGTCACCCTGATGCACGTCGCAATCGACGATCAGCACGCGTGCGACATCGCCCTCCTCGACCAGCCGCACCGCCGCGATCGCGAGATCGTTGAACACGCAATACCCAGCCCCGGTCTCGGCGAGCGCATGATGGCTCCCGCCCGCACTGTTGGCGGCAAACCCGCGCTCGAGCGCGAGCCGTGCCGCGAGCCACGTCCCCGCCGGCACGACCTGTGCGCGCGCCGCGACGCTCGCCGTCACCGCAAAGCCGATCCGCCGCTCTTTTTCCCGCGGCACGCGGGCTTCGAGTACCTCGGCGACATAGCCGGGATCGTGCGTCGCCTCGAGCCAGTGGAGCGGCATCGGCTCGGGTTCGTGCCAGTCGATCGCACTCCCATGCGTGCGCAGCAGGTCGCGAATCGCGGCATTCTTGCTGAGCTGGCTCGGGTTGGCCGCCTGGCCGTTCGCAACATAGGCTGGGTGATGGACGACCGCGATCATCCCCCCTAGGTAGGAGCAAACACGGCATAGACCAGATGGAGAGCAGCGTGACCGATCCGTATGTGCGCCCCGATGTCGCGGGCTTCCTCGCTTTCCTCAATAATATTCCCGGCCCCAAGATGCACCAGCTCGAGGCACCCGCCGCGCGCGCGACCTATGCCGCGATGAAGGACATTGCCGATCCGCCGGTCGGCGAGCTCGCGACGATCACCGACCTGAAGATCCCCGGCCCTGCCGGCGACATTCCCGCGCGGCTGTTCGACACCGCTGCGACGCGCGCGGCAGGGCCGCTCGTCCTGTTCTTCCACGGCGGCGGCTTCGTGATCGGCGATCTCGACACGCACGCGAGCTTCTGCGCCGAAGTCTCGCGTAGCCTCGACTTGCCAGTGCTCGCGGTCGATTATCGCCTCGCCCCCGAAAGTCCCTGGCCCGCCGCACCAGACGATTGCGAGGCGGCGGCACGCTGGGCGGCGGCGAGCCCTGAGGCGCTCGGTCGGTCGGTCACCGGCCTGATCGTCTGCGGCGACAGCGCCGGCGGCAATCTCGCAATCGTCACCGCGGTGGCGCTGCGCGATGCGCCCGCCGCGGTGCCGGTGATCGCGCAACTCCCCTTCTATCCCGCGACCGACACGAGCCGCGAATATCCGTCCTACACGCAGTTCGCCGACGGCTTCCTGCTGACGCGCGACAGCATGGAATGGTTCAACGCCGCCTATCAGGCCGAAGCCGAGCATATCCGCACGTCGCCGCTCAAGGGCGACCTTGCGGGCATGCCGCCCGCGGTCGTGGTGACCGCGAGCCTCGACCCGATCCGCGACCAGGGCCGTGCCTACGCCGCGGCACTGGCGGAGGCGGGCGTTCCGGTCGTCTTCCGCGAGGCGGTCGGCAACATCCACGGTTTCATCACGCTGCGCAAAGCGATCCCGTCCGCGGCGGAGGATGTCGCTGGTGCGCTGGCCGCCGCAAAAACGCTGATTGCCGAAGCCCTTTAATCCCCCCCTCCGGGAACCGGGGAGGCGGACAGCCAGCCTCCTTCAGGCTGGTTTTGAAGGGGGGCCGCCACACGCGTACCGCTCGCGGATAGCCCCCCTCCACCCCTCGCTGAATGCTCAGGGTTCCCCTCCCCCGCTCCGCGCGGGAGGATTTCCTAACGAAAGTCCCCAATGACCGACCCCACCACCTTGCCTTATCGCCCCTGCGCCGGAATCATGCTGCTCAACGCCGACGGCCTCGTCTTCGTCGGCCAGCGGATCGATGCCGAGGTCGAAGCGTGGCAAATGCCGCAAGGCGGGATCGACGATGGCGAGGACCCCGAGGCCACGGCTTTGCGCGAGCTCGGCGAGGAAACCGGCATCGCACCCAAGCATGTCGAACTGATCGCTGCCGCGCCGCACGAACTGTTCTACGATCTCCCCGAAGAGCTCGTCGGCCGCGTCTGGAAAGGCAAGTGGCGCGGGCAGCGGCAGCGCTGGTTCCTCTACCGTTTCCTCGGCAGCGACGCCGATATCGACATCGCGACCGAGCATCCCGAGTTCAAATCCTGGCAATGGATCCGCCCCGAGACGCTCCCCGACGTCATCGTCCCCTTCAAGAAGACGCTGTACGAGGACGTCCTCGCCGCCTTCGCGCCGCATCTGTCCTGACGCGGTGCCAGGGGTGGAGCGTACCGCGCAGACCGGCTAGACCGAGCCTATGGTGGGGATGACAGAAACAGACCGCGCGGCCGTCGCCTATGTCGCGACGCAGCCGATGCTGGCACAGGTCGAGGCTTGGTCGGCGATCAACAGCGGCACGCGCAATCTGGCCGGGCTGGCGGCGGTGGCCGAACAGCTCGCGGTGGCGTTCGGCGCGCTGCCGGGGGAGCTCGCGCTCGTCACGGGCGACACCGCCGAGAGCGTCGCCGCCGACGGGACCGTCACCACGCTCGATCACGGCAAGCATTTGCATCTCGTCGTCCGCCCCGATGCGCCGGTGCAGCTGCTGCTGACCGGCCACATGGACACGGTCTATCCGGTCGACCACGCCTTCCAGACGCTGACCTTCCGCGATGACGGTACGCTCAACGGCCCGGGCGTCGCCGACATGAAGGCCGGGCTCGCGGTGATGCTCGCGGCGTTGAAGGCGGTCGAGGTGAGCCCGCTCGCAGCGCGGATTGGCTATGAAGTCGTCATCAATTCCGATGAGGAAACCGGCTCCTTCTCCTCCTCGGCGCTGATCGCGCGCGCGGCACGCGGCAAGCTCGCCGCGCTGACCTACGAGCCCGCTCTGCCCGACGGCACGCTCGCGGGCGCGCGCGGCGGCACGGGCAATTTCTCGATCGTCGTCACCGGCAAGAGCGCGCATGCCGGCCGCAACCCGGACGAAGGCCGCAACGCGATCGTCGCGGCGTCGGATCTCGCGGTGCGGCTGTTCGCCGTCCGCTCGCCCGCGCTCGCGGTCAATCCCGCGCGGATCGAGGGCGGCGGGCCGAACAACGTCGTGCCCAACCACGCCGTGCTGCGGATCAATTTCCGCCCGGCCGACCATACCGAAATCGCGCGCGCGCAGGCGGCCATCGACACGCTGGTGGCCGAAGTCGCCGCCGCGCACGACGTGACGATCGCGGTCCACGGCAGCTTCAACCGCCCGCCAAAACCGATCGACCCAGGCGCCGCCAAGCTTTTCGCGCTCGTCAAGGAATGCGGCGCCGCGCTCGGCCTCGATATCGCGTGGCGCGCGACTGGCGGAGTGTGCGACGGCAACACGATCGCGGCGTGCGGCGTCCCCGTGGTCGACACGATGGGCGCGCGCGGCGGCGCGATCCATTCGACCGACGAATTCCTCATCGTCGATTCGCTCCCCGAACGCGCCGCGCTCTCGGCGCTGACGATCCTGCGCCTTGCCGAAAAGGGCTTATTGTGACTCACGTGATCCGCGCCGCGCGCGACAGCGATCTCCAGCCGCTCTACGAAATGGCCAAGCTCACCGGCGGCGGCTTCACCAATCTCCCGCCCGATCGCACCGCGCTCAAGGCCAAGCTCGATCGCAGCGCCGCCGCCTTCGCCCGCAGCGACGATGGCAAGGCCGACGACCTGTTCGTGCTCGTGCTCGAAAACGTCGCAACCGGCGAGGTGCGCGGCACCTGCCAGATCTTCACGCATGTCGGTCAAAGCTATCCCTTCTACAGCTATCGCCTCGGCACGCTGACGCAACACAGCAAGGAGCTTGGCCGCACCTTCCGCGCCGACATGCTCGGGCTGACCACCGATCTCGAGGGCTGCAGCGAAGTCGGCGGGCTGTTCCTCCATCCTGGCGAGCGCGCCGGCGGACTCGGCATGCTGCTCGCGCGCAGCCGCTACCTGTTCATCGCGGCACATCGCGCGCGCTTTGCCGATCGCGTGCTGGCCGAACTGCGCGGGATCATCGACGAAGCGGGCGGATCGCCCTTCTGGGACGGGCTCGCGGGGCGCTTCTTCGGGATGAACTTCCAGGACGCCGATCAATTCAACGCGGTGCGCGGCCACCAATTCATCGCCGATCTGTTCCCCAAACACCCGGTCTATATCGCGATGCTCCCCGAGAGCGCGCGTGCGGTGATCGGCCTGCCGCATCCCTCGGGCCGCGCGGCGATGCGCATGCTCGAGAACGAAGGCTTCGCCTACGAGAACTATGTCGATATTTTTGACGGCGGCCCGACGATGATCGCCAAGACCGACCAGGTCCGCACCGTGCGCGATGCGCGATCGTCGCGGATCATCGCGCTCGACGGCGATGGCGGCGATCCCGCGCTTGTCGCGCACGGCCGACTCGCCGAATTCCGCTGCGCCTATGGCAATGTCCGTCCGTGCGACGGCGGCGTGGTGCTCGATCACGCCACTGCCGATGCGTTGCGCGTGAGCGAGGATTTCGTCGTGAGCCACGTCGCCCGCACCTGACCCCGGGTGTCGGGTTAACTGACAGGTAACCATCTTCGTACACGAAAACCCACGCGAAACAGCGCTTGGCCCGCTCTTTGCTTATCAGTGCTGCATGTGGACCAAGATCGCCAGCCTGTTCGTCATCAAGACCAAGTTCGAAGCCTTTGCGGTGATCTACGCGCTGGCGCTCGGCGCGGTCGAGCGCGGGGTGCACTATCTTTCGCAATATCCCGGCATCGGTGGCTGGCTGCTGTTCGCGGTCTGCCCGATCGCAGTGTTCATGGCGGGAGCCCGCATCCTCGACTCGGTCGAGCGCAACGCCGAGGCGTGAGCGCGCTTTAGACGCCAACAGGATAAGTTGATCGCGCGGCGGCGTTTCTGCACTATCTGCAACGCAGCATGACGACCCTCACCCACCTCCAGCGGCTCGAGGCCGAAAGCATCCACATCCTGCGCGAAGTCGTCGCCGAGGCCGAGCGCCCGGTGATGCTCTATTCGGTCGGCAAGGATTCGGCGGTGATGCTGCATCTTGCCCGGAAAGCGTTTTTTCCGGGCAAGCCACCCTTCCCGCTGCTCCATGTCGACACGACCTGGAAATTCCGCGCGATGTACGAATTGCGCGAACGCGCAGCGGTTGCGGCGGGGATGGAGTTGATCGTCCACCAGAACCCCGACGCGGTCGCGCAGGGGATCAATCCGTTCGACCATGGCAGCCGCCACACCGACATCTGGAAGACCGAAGGGCTCAAGCAGGCACTGACGGCTGGCGGCTTCGACGTCGCGTTCGGCGGCGCGCGGCGGGACGAGGAGAAGAGCCGCGCCAAGGAGCGGATCTTCAGCTTCCGTTCGGCCAGCCAGCGCTGGGATCCCAAGGCGCAGCGCCCCGAGCTGTGGCACCTCTACAATGCCAAGAAGGCCAAGGGAGAGAGCATCCGCGTCTTCCCGCTGTCGAATTGGACCGAGCTCGACATCTGGCAATATATCCTCGCCGAGCAGATCGAGATCGTCCCGCTGTACCTCGCCGCCCCGCGCCCGACGGTCGAGCGCGACGGGATGCTGCTGATGGTCGATGACGAGCGCTTCCGGCTCGAACCCGGCGAAGTGCCGGTCGATCGCTCGATCCGCTTCCGCACGCTCGGCTGCTATCCGCTGACCGGCGCGGTCGAGAGCCAAGCGACGACGCTGCCTGAAGTGATCCAGGAAATGCTGCTTACCACCACCTCCGAACGGCAGGGCCGCGCGATCGATCACGATCAGAGCGCCAGCATGGAGAAGAAAAAAGCCGAGGGGTATTTCTGATGGGCGCCAAGCCAGACCTCGTCGCCCCGGCGAAGGCCGGAGCCGCCGCGTTGGAGCGCGAAACGCCGGCCACCCCGCCGCCATCCGGCGACCCCGGCATTCGCCGGGGTGACGAATATACCCCCGACTCCCTCATCGCATCGGACATCGACGCGTACCTCCTCCAGCACCAGCACAAGTCGCTGCTCCGCTTCATCACCTGCGGCTCGGTCGACGACGGCAAGTCGACGCTGATTGGCCGCCTGCTCTACGATTCGCGCGCGATCTTCGCCGATCAGCTCTCCGCGCTCGAGGCCGACAGCAAGCGCGTCGGCACGCAAGGCCAGAACATCGACTTCGCGTTGCTCGTCGACGGCCTCGCCGCCGAGCGCGAGCAAGGCATCACGATCGACGTCGCCTATCGCTTCTTCGCGACCGAGAAGCGCAAGTTCATCGTCGCCGACACGCCCGGCCACGAGCAGTACACGCGCAACATGGTGACCGGCGCCTCGACCGCCGACGCCGCGGTGATCCTGATCGACGCGCGCAAGGGCGTGCTGCCCCAAACCCGCCGCCACAGCTTCCTCGTCAAGCTGCTCCGGCTGCGCCATGTCGTGCTCGCGGTAAACAAGATGGACCTCGTCGAGTACGACCAATCGGTGTTCGACACGATCGTCGCCGACTATCGCGCCTTCGCCAGCGCGATCGGGATCGAGCAGTTCACCGCGATCCCGATCTCGGGCTTTGCCGGCGACAATGTCGCCACCCCGTCCGCAGCGATGCCGTGGTACGACGGCCCGACGCTGATCGAGCATCTCGAAACGATCGACGTCGAGGCCGACGCCGCGCAAGCGCGCCCGTTCCGGCTGCCGGTGCAATGGGTCAACCGCCCCGACCTCGATTTCCGCGGTTTTTCCGGCCTGATCGCGAGCGGCAGCGTTCGCCCCGGCGATGCGGTCCGCATCCTGCCCTCGGGCCGCACCACGACCGTCGCACGGATCGTGACGATGGACGGCGATCTGCCCGAGGCGGTTGCCGGCCAGTCGGTCACGCTCACGCTCACCGACGAGGTCGATTGCTCGCGCGGCGACGTGATCGCGCTCGCCGACGCGCCGCCCCAGGTCGCCGACCAGTTCCGCGCGACGCTCGTCTGGATGTCCGAAACGCCGCTGCTGCCCGGGCGCAGCTACTGGCTCAAGCTCGGCACGCAGACCGTTGGAGCGACCGTCCAGGAACCGCGACACGCGATCGACGTCAACACGCTCGCCGAGCTCTCGGTCAAGACGCTCGGGCTCAACGATATCGGCGTGGCGGAGGTCTATACCGACCGCGACATCGTCTTCGAACCCTTTGCCGAGGGCGCCGATCTTGGCGGGTTCATCCTGATCGATCGCGCGACCAACGCGACGGTCGCTGCCGGAATGCTCGATTTCGCGCTGCGCCGCGCGCAGAACGTCCATTGGCAGGCGATCGACATCACCAACGCCGCGCATGCCGACCAGAAGGGTCAGACCCCCCGGCTTTTGTGGTTCACTGGCCTGTCGGGCTCGGGCAAATCGACGATCGCCAATCTGGTCGAGAAGAAGCTGTTCGCGCTCGGCCGCCACAGTTTCCTGCTCGATGGCGACAATGTCCGGCACGGGCTCAACAAGGATCTGGGCTTCACCGATGCCGACCGCGTCGAGAACATCCGCCGCATCGGCGAGGTCGCCAAGTTGATGACCGATGCCGGGCTGATCGTCCTCACCGCCTTCATCTCGCCGTTCCGCGCCGAGCGCGACATGGTGCGCGCGATGCTGCCGGGCGCGTTCGTCGAGATCTTCGTCGACACCCCGCTCGCCGAGGCCGAGGCGCGCGACGTGAAGGGCCTCTACGCCAAGGCGCGTGCGGGACAGATCGCCAACTTCACCGGCATCTCGAGCCCGTATGAGGCGCCCCAGCATCCCGACATCCGCGTCGACACGACGCGCGAGAGCCCCGAGGCGGCCGCCGAGCGGATCGTCGAGCATATCATGGGCGTATGGAGTCACGACCTGTGATCGATCAGACCGACGCCCAACTCGCCCGTACGGTGGCGCTCGCCGCGGGCGACGTCCTGCGCGATCTCTGCGTCGCTGGCGCCTGCCCCGATGCCGAGCTGGGCGACCGCGGTGACACGGATGCCAATACGCTGATCCTCCGACTGCTCCACGAAGCGCGCCCCGATGATTACGTGCTGTCGGAAGAAGCCGCCGACGACGGCCTGCGCTGCGCCGCGCGACGCGTCTGGGTGGTCGATCCGCTCGACGGCACGCGCGAGTTCCGCGAACGGCGCGAGGATTGGGCGGTCCACATCGGCCTCGCGATCGACGGCGTGCCCGTCACGGGCGCTGTCGCGCTGCCGGCGATCCAGCGCGTCTTCGCGACCGACGATCCACGCCAGCCTTTCGCCGCGGCCCCACAGCGCCCGCGGATGGTTGTCAGCCGCTCGCGCGCGCACCCGGTCGTGCTCGCGGTGGCCGAGGCGATCGGCGCCGAGCTCGTGCCGATGGGCTCGGCCGGCGCCAAGGCGATGGCGGTGGTGCAAGGCGATGCCGAGATCTACCTCCACGCCGGCGGGCAATATGAATGGGACAATTGCGCCCCCGTCGCAGTCGCGCTGGCGGCCGGCCTGTTCGCCGCGCGAATCGATGGCAGCCCGCTGGTCTATAACTGCCGCGACCCGCTGCTTCCCGATCTGCTGATCTGCCGCCGCGAATATGCCGAGCACGTGCTCGCGGCGGTTGCCGCAGCAACCCACCTGCTGCCCTAACCATCCATACGTCACCCCGGGCTAATCCCGGGGACCACCGGGCCGCACAGCGAGCCAGCGACGCCCTTGCTTTCGTAGCGCGACACCTCACCCATCTTCGTCATCCCGGGCTCGTCCCGGGGTCCACCGTGCCGCACAGCATGCCCGCCAAGCGCGCGTGGCACGGTGGGCCCCGGCCCAAGGCCGGGGTGACCTCGGACGCTGAGGATGGGCCCCACCGACACCCCCAGAACGCAGAAAAGCCGGGACATTTCTGTCCCGGCTCATCGCCCGCCATCCGGCGGAAATAGGTGGTGCACCCAGAGCGATTCGAACGCCCGACCCTCAGATTCGTAGTCTGATGCTCTATCCAGCTGAGCTATGGGTGCAGTGGAGTGGCGCTGTTAGCGGCGTCTTTCGGGGGACGCAAGGGCGTTGCGTCACCTTTCTTGCCAGCATAGAGAATTTATCGATGAACCAGCCGCTTTTGCCCGCCCGCCCCGCCGCTTTTGCGCTGGCCATGACCCTCATTCTCGGAGGATGCGCCGCGCAGACGTCGACGCGCTATCCCTCGCTGCTCCCGCGCGCGATCGAATCCCGCAGCGATGCCGAGCCCGAATCGCCTGTCGTGCTCGCCGAACCCGAACCCTCGACCGATTCGGCGCTGGCCGACCTGCGCAAGACGCTCGACCGCACGAGCGCCGACTTCGCGCCCGCTGCGATGCGCGCCGAGCGGCTTGCCGATGCCGCACGCGGCGACGCGCCCGGTGGCGAACGCTGGATCGCGGCGCAGACCGCGCTCGCCGAACTCGACGGTTATCGCGCAACGACGTCGGCCACGCTCTCCGCGGTCGATACGATGGCGTCGGACCGCATCACCGGCGGCAAACCCGAATATCCCGCGATCGCGACCCTCCAGACCGCGGCACAGGCCGCGCTCGAGACGCAGAGCACCCGCATCACCGCAATCTCGGCAAAGCTGCGTAGCGCCTAGCGTACGCCTTTGAGCAGCGGCAGGATCGTCGAATAATCGTCGGTCCACGGCGTGAACCCCGCGCGCACCGGGACCGCCCCCCATGCCGCATTGCCGCGCTGCAACGCCGCGATGATCTGCGGATCGTGCGACAAGGCTACCCATTGCGACTTGGTCGCGCCTGCCGCGTTGGCCTGCGGCGGACGATAGAAGAGCTGGACGGCGTGCCACCCCCCGACCTCGGCAGCGCCCGCAACGACGGGTTCGAGATCGAGGAAGCGGTTCGAGATGTGCACCAGCAACAGCCCGCGCGGCGCGAGCACGCGCGCATAGTTCGCGAACGCCTCGCGCGTCATCAGGTGCATCGGCACCGAATCGGACGAGAAGGCATCGAGCGCGAGGAAATCGAGCGATCCGCTCGCCGCGTGCGCAAGGTTGAGCCGCGCATCGCCGAGCACCACCGGGGCATCGGGCAGGCAGCGCGACAGGAAGCTGAAGCGCGTCCGCGCGATTCGGACGATCGCCGGATCGATCTCGTAAAACCGCCAGTCCTGTCCGGGCTTGGCATAGCAAGCCACCGTCCCTGCCCCCAACCCGACGATGCCGACACGTGCCGCCGGCCCGTACAGCGCCGGGACCGCCTGCAACGCTTGCCCGATGCCAGCACCAGGGACGTAATAGGTCGTCGCGGTCCGCTCGCGCGCGGGCGTGCCGAGCAGCTGCAGGCCATGCACCGTCGTGCCATGCGCGAGTTCGCGTTCGCGCGGGTTTCCCCGGACGGTGTAGATGCCGAAATAGCTGCGCGTGCGCGCATCGGGCTCGAGCGAGATCATCACCGCGTGATAGCCACCGAATGCGATCAGCGATCCGAACATGGCAATCGCGAAAGCACGACGCGATCCGATCGTCAGCAAGCCGAGCGCCACCATCACCATCAGCGTGATGTGCTGCGTCGGTCCGGGGCGACCGATCGGGCCGGGATAGGTGAGCACGAGCGCCACGAGCGCGACGACCGCGATCGCCACAACATAGAGCAGGATCCGCTGCCGCTGCGCATTGCCGTCCCACAACCGCGCGACCACACCGAGCAAGGCGCGTTGCGGCGTCAGCACCGCCGCGGCGAGAATCAGGATCGGATATTCGTAGGTCCAGTCGAACAGCAGCGGCGCGAGCAGCGCCGAGAACACCCCGCCGAGCGCCCCGCCGACCGACATCGCGAGGTAGAACCCGGTCAGCCGGTCGGGCTCTGGCCGCAGCCGGTACATCGCGGTGTGGAGCGCGACCGAGACGAGGAACAGCACCGCCAGCGCCATGATCGCGCCGAGCATCGGCATCCCGGCCATCCCACCGACGAGCAAGCCGCCGAACAGCAGCATCGCGATCGGCGCGATTCGCGTCTGGATATCGGCGGTGGTGCGGTCGCTCGCAAACGCGATCGTGAAGCTCAGCAGATACAGCCCGAGCGGGAGCACCCACAGCAGCGGCATCGCGACGATATCGGTGGTGATCAGCGTCGAGGTCGCGAGCATCAGGCCCGACGGGACGAACGCCAGCAGGATCCAGTGCGCAACGCGTCGCCGACCCGGCGCGGGCGACGTGGCGCGCGGCGCTGCATCGGCCACCGGCCCGCCGCGCGGCAGCGTCGCCGCGCACAGCGCCACCAGCAACCCGACCAGGATATAGCCGCTGCTCCACACCACGCGCTGCCCGTACAGCGCGAGCCCGGGCTCGACGAACAGCGGATAGGCCAGCAGCCCGGCAAAGCTGCCGAAGTTCGACGCGGCGTACAGCGCATACGGATTGTCGCCGTGCCGCGTCAGGCTGAACCAGCGCTGCAGCAGCGGTGCCTGCGCCGAGATCGCGAAGAACAACGGCCCGATCGATAGACCAAGCAGCCACGGCACCCAGATCGCGGGCTGCGCGGTCGGGCTCGGCTGGAGCGCGGTGAGCCCGATCGGCAGCCACAACCCCGCGACGAGCAGGACGCCGAGATGCGTCATCGCCTGCGCGCGCGGGTTCATCCGCCCGAGCCAGTGCGCATAGCCGTACCCGGCGAGCAGCAGCGCCTGATAGACGAGCATCGCCGAATTCCACACCGCCGGCGCGCCGCCAAGCCGCGGCAGCGCCATCCGCGCGACCATCGGCTGGACGAGGAAGAGCAGGAACGAGCTTGCCAGGATCGTCAGCACGAACAGCGGCCGGGCAAGGCGCATGGGAGCTCGGAGGGTCGTCATGCGGTCGGCCGATCGATTCGATAGAGGATGTGGCGCCGGAGCGGATCGCTCACGGCAAGATCAGGACGGTCGAAATCGCCACCCACGACGCGCGTCATGCCGAGCCGCTCCATCAGCCCCCAGCTGCGCGTATTGGCGGGGACGGTGATCGCGGTGACACGCGGAATGGTGAGGTTCGCCCAGCCCCAGGCGAGGCTCGCCTCGGCCGCCTCGCGCGCATAGCCCTGCCCCCACGCATCGCGCGCGAGCCGCCACGCAATCTCGGTTTCGCCTTCGAGGAAGCTGTCGCCCGGCTTGATCCCGCAGAATCCGATGAACGCGTTATCGGCACGACGTTCGACCGCCCAGAAGCAATAGCCATGCGCCGCCTGGCACGCGACCATCCGGTCATGCCCCTCGCGCGCGGCGTCGATACTCAGCGGCGGGCCGAGATAGCGCATCACCTCGGGGTCCTGCCCCATCGCGTGCAACGGCGCGATATCGCTTTCGCGCCAGCCGCGCAGGATCAAGCGCTCCGTCTCGATCATGCGCGTGGACGGTCGATCACGTAGACCACGCTGTCGCGCAGCCGGTGCCCTTTGGCAAAGGCGGGATGCTCGAAATCGAGCGCGGGCGCGGCGTGCATGCCGATCCGCTCCATCAGCCGCTGGCTCGCGACGTTCACGCGGGCGGTAATCGCGCCGACTTGGGCGTCGCGGCAGTTCGGCCACCCCCAGGCGAGCACCCCCGCCGCTGCCTCGCGTGCATAGCCCTGCCCCCAGTGCGCGGGCCCGAACATCCAGCCAATCTCGAGCGCGCTCGCCAGCGGCGTTTCGGGGTTACCGCGCTTCAGCCCGCAAAAGCCGAGCGGCACATCGTCCAGCCTGCGCTCGACCAGCCAGAAGCCGAGGCCTTCGCTGCGATACCCGTCGTGCCGCGCGATCGCGGCATCTGCCGCCGCTGCGTCCATCGCCGGCGCGAGATCGGCCATCACCTGCGGATCGCCGAACCAGCCGTGCAGCGTCGCGCGGTCGCCCGGTCCGGGGACGCGCAACCGCAACCGCTCGGTCTCGACGACCGCGTCGCTCACGCGCCCAGCAAGCGCGCCGCGTGCGCCGCGTGATAGGTCAGCACGCCCGAGCAACCCGCGCGCTTGAACGCCATCAGCGTCTCGAGCACCATCGGGTCGCGCTCGGCGGCGCCCGCCGCGACCGCCGCCTCGATCATCGCATATTCGCCGCTGACCTGATACGCGAACACCGGCACCTCGAACGCCGCCTTCACGCGCGCGACGATGTCGAGATAGGGCAGCCCGGGCTTGACCATCACGCTGTCGGCGCCCTCGGCGAGGTCGAGCGCGACTTCGCGCAGCGCTTCCTCGGCATTGGCCGAGTCCATCTGATAGGTCTTCTTGTCGCCCTTCAGCAGCCCGCGCGAGCCCACCGCGTCGCGGAACGGGCCGTAGAACGCGCTCGCATACTTGGCCGCATAGGACATGATCTGGACGTTGTGGTGCGCATCAGCCTCGAGCGCCTCACGGATCGCGCCGATGCGGCCGTCCATCATGTCCGAAGGGGCAATGATGTCCGACCCCGCAGCTGCCTGGTTGAGCGCCTGCGCGACCAGCGCATCCGAGGTCGCGTCGTTGAGCACATAACCTGCCGCGTCGAGCAACCCGTCATGCCCATGGCTGGTATAGGGATCAAGCGCGACATCGGTCAGCACGCCCACTTCGGGGACCGCGTCCTTGAGCGCCTTCACCGCGCGGCACATCAAATTGTCGGGATTGATCGCTTCCTCGCCCGTCGCGCTGCGCAGATGCCCCGGCGTATTCGGGAACAGCGCGACGCACGGAATGCCGAGATCGCGCGCTTCACGCCCGCGGGCGACGATCCCGTCGACCGACCAGCGCGACACGCCGGGCAGCGAGGCGATCGGCTCCTCGACGCCGGTGCCTTCGGCGATGAACAGCGGCCAGATCAGATCGGCGGGGGTCAGCACCGTCTCGGCATAGAGCCGCCGGCTCCAGGCCGAGGCGCGAGTACGACGAAGGCGAAGCGCTGGATATTGGGCGGTCATGTTGCGCGTTCTGGAACCTCGCGCGGGCGGGCGCAAGCGGTCTTGCGCGTCAGCTCGACGGGTGCAGCCGCCCCGCGGGTTCGGCCGAGCTCGGCACCTGTTCCTGCGCGCGCTCCGCCGGCACGACGAGCCGCTGGTTGCGCCAGCCGCCATAGCGATAATAGCACAGCGCCATCACGAAATTGGCGCACGAGCCGAGCGGGAAGCTCCACCACAGCGCATCCGCGCCCATCGTCGGCTGGAACAGCAGCGCAAAGCCGATCCGCACCGGATACATCGCGACGAACAGCATGATCAGCGGCGCCCACACTGCCCCGTTCGCGCGGACGGTCGAGAACAGCACCATCGTCATGCCGAAGATGATGAAGTTCCAGCTCGCCAGCACCTGGATATGCCGCGCGATCGCAATCGCCGGGCTCTCGCCACCGAGGAACAGCCCCATCACCGGCCGGTCGAACGCGATGATCGCGAGCACCATGGTCGAGGTCAGCACCGCGCTGAAGATCAGCCCGGCGCGTGTGATCCGGTCGACCCGGTCCCAGAAGCCCGCACCGATATTCTGCGCCGCCATGCTGCTCACCGCAGCGCCGACCGCGAGCGCGGGCATCTGGATATAGCCCCAGAGCTGGAGCGACACGGCGTAAGCGGCGGTCGTCTCGATCCCGTAGCGATTGACGAGCCCGGTCATCGTCAGCGCGGCGACCGACATGACGAGCATCTGCGCACCCATCGGCAGGCCCTTCGACAGGATCGTTCGAGTCAGCGCTAGGCTCGGGATGAGGTAGGACAGTTCGTGCCCGCGCAACCGGATCGGCAGGTCGCGCGCATAAACGTAGGCAAGCAGCCCGAACGCCGCGACGTGCGAGGCGATCAGCGTCGCGGTCGCCGAGCCGGCAATCCCCATCGCCGGCATTCCGAACCAGCCGCGGATGAACACCGGGTTCAACCCGCTATCGAGCAGCACGCTGAGCAGCGTGAACCACAGCGGCGTGATCGAATCGCCGATCCCGCGCAGCGCCATGCTGAGCAGCACGAGCAGCATCGACGCCGGCAGCCCGAGGAAGATTACGCGCAGATAGGCGAGCGCGAGCGGCATCGCGCTCGGCGGCGTTGCGAGCACGCGCAGGATGTCGGGGGTGAAGATCCAGCCGAGCGCCGCGACCACCACCGCGCCGCCCATCACCAGCCCGATCGACGCGCCGAACGCGCGGCGCGCCGCCTCGACATCGCGCCGCCCCATGCTCTGGCCGATCAGGATGGTCGAGGCCATGCCGAAGCCGAACACCAGCGCGAACATCAGGAACATGATCGTATTGGCATTGGCGGTCGCCGCAACCGCGCCCTCGCCGAGAAAGCGCCCGACCCAGATCGTGTTGATCGAGCCGTTGAGCGACTGAAGGATGTTCGAGCCGAGCGTGGGGAGCGCAAACGCGAGCAACGTCATCGCGATCGGCCCGGTCGTCAGGTCGCGCTGACCGCGGCGCGTCGGGGAGCTTGCCATCGTCGTCTCTACTCCCCTTCGTCACCCCGGCCTTGTGCCGGGGTCCACCCTGCCGCGAGAGCAACGCTGCCCGCTCGTGTGTCACGGTAGACCCCGGCACAAGGCCGGGGTGACGACTATCCGATTTCAGCCCAGCCGCTCGAGCGCCGCCGTCAACCGCTCGGCCTCGGCGGACTTCTCGGCGTAATCGGCGCGCGCCTTCTCAACCGCCTCGGGCTTCGCGCGTTCCACGAAGCTCGCATTGCCGAGCCGTCCGGCGAGCGCGTCGCGCTCCTTGGCGGCGGCGGCAATGCCCTTGGTCAGCCGCTCGCGCTCGACGGCGAGATCGATCACGCCCTCGAGCGGCAGCACGAAGGTCGCGCCATCGACCACCACCTGCAGCGCGCCACCACCGGGCGCATCCTGCACCACGCTCGCCCGCGCGAGGCGGGCGATCACCGTCGCCTGCCGCTCGAGCCGCGCGAGCGTTTCCGCATCGGCATCACGGACATGCATCTGCATCCGCGTGCCCGGCGCAATGTTGACCTCGGTCCGCGCGGCGCGGATTTCCGACACCAATCGGATCAGCCAGTCGATCTCCTTGCTCGCCGCCGGATCGAGCGAGCGCGCATCCGCCATCGGCCATTTCGCGACGATCAGATCGTTCTCGCGCGGCCCCATCGCGTGCCACAGTTCCTCGGTGATGAACGGCATGAACGGGTGGAGCAGCACGAGGATCTGGTCGATCACCCAGCCCGCGACGCGCTTGCTCTCGGGATCGATGCTGCCCTTTTCGTCGCCGTCGAACACCGGCTTGATCAGCTCGAGATACCAGTCGCAGAAGCGGCTCCACACGAACTGATAGACCGCATTCGCCGCGCCATCGAAGCGCAGATCGGCGAGCGCGAGATCGACCGCCTGGACGCAACCGATCGTCTCGGCGATGATCCACTTGTTGACCGCAAGCTCGGCCGCGGGCGCTTCCATGTGCGTACTCGCGACGATGCCGTTCGACTGCGCGAAGCGGCATGCGTTCCACAGCTTGGTGGCGAAGTTGCGATAGCCCTCGACGCGCTTCTCATCCATCTTGATGTCGCGGCCCTGGCTCTCCATCGCCGCCATGAAGAAGCGCAGCGCATCGGCGCCGTACTGGTCGATCAGCCCGAGCGGGTTGACGACATTGCCCTTCGACTTCGACATCTTCGCGCCGTCCGCAGCGCGAACGAGGCCGTGGAGGTACAGCTTCTTGAACGGCACATCGCCCATGAAGTGGATGCCCTGCATCATCATCCGGGCGTCCCAAAAGAACAGGATGTCGAAGCCCGAGATGAGCACGTCGTTGGGGTAGCGACTATGCAGCGTTGGCGAGGTTTCCTCGGGCCAGCCCATCGTCGCGAACGGCCACAGCGCGGAGGAGAACCACGTGTCGAGCACGTCGCTATCCTGCCGCAGCGCGACGCCCTCGCCGGCCTGCGCCTGCGCTTCGGCCTCGGTCAGCGCGACGTAGATCGACCCATCCTCGGCGAACCACGCCGGAATCCGATGCCCCCACCACAATTGCCGCGACACACACCACGGTTGGATGTTCTCCATCCAGTTGAAGAAGGTCTTCTCCCACGTCTTGGGCACGATCTGGATCGCGCCCGACCGCACCGCCTCGATAGCGGGCTTCGCCAAGGTCGCCGCATCGACGTACCATTGGTCGGTCAGCCACGGCTCGATCACCACGCCCGAGCGATCGCCGTACGGCGTCTGGATCGTGCGCGGCTCGGCGTCGTGCTCGACGCCGTCCTTGTCGGTGTGCGCGATGAGGAAGCCCTCGGCCTTCAGCCGCGCGACGACCGCCTTGCGCGCCTCCGCCGTGGTCAACCCGAGCAGCTCGGCCGGGATCAGCCCGTCGGACACCTGGACGACCTGCGCCTTGGCATCGAGCATGTTGAGCATCGCGTTCGCCGCGATCCCGGCGCGCTTGCCGACCTCGAAATCGTTGAAGTCATGCCCCGGCGTGATCTTGACCGCGCCCGACCCCAGCTCGGGATCGGCATGGTCGTCGGTCACGATCGGGATCAGCCGCCCGGTGATCGGCAGCTTGATCTGCTTGCCGACGAGATGCGTGTAGCGCTCGTCGGCCGCGTTCACCGCGACCGCCATGTCGGCGAGCATCGTCTCGGGTCGCGTCGTCGCGACCTCGATGAAGCCCGATCCGTCGGTCAGCGGATAGCGCAGATGCCAGAAGCTCCCCTTGATCTCGCGCGTCTCGACCTCGAGGTCGCTGATCGCCGTGCCGAGGCCCGGATCCCAGTTCACCAGCCGTTTGTCGCGATACAGCAGGCCTTCATTGTGCAGGTCGACGAACACCTTCAGCACGGCCTTCGAAAAGCCCTCGTCCATCGTGAAGCGCTCGTTCGCCCAGTCCATCGAGCAGCCGAGCCGTCGGAGCTGCTGCGTGATCTCGCCGCCGCTCTCTTCCTTCCATTCCCACACCTTCGCGACGAACTCTTCGCGAGTGAAGTCGGTGCGCTTCTGTTGGGCGGAGGCCATCTGGCGCTCGACCACCATCTGCGTCGCGATGCCGGCATGGTCGGTGCCGACCACCCACAGCGCATCCTTGCCCTGCAGCCGCGCATGCCGCGCGAGAATGTCCTGCAGCGTATTGTCGAGCGCATGGCCGATATGGAGCGAGCCCGTAACGTTGGGCGGCGGGTTGACGATCGTCCACGGCTCGGCGCCGGGGCGGTCGGGCCGGAACAGCCCGTTCGTTTCCCAATGCGCGTACCAGCGCTGCTCGAGTTCGGCGGGGTCGAAGGTTTTGGAGAGCTCGGTCATAGCCTGCAAGCTTTAGCCGCGATGGCACAAAAGAAAAGGGCGGCCCGTACGGACCGCCCTCAAGGATCGCAGCATTGTCCCCCACGCCGTTCGGGCTGAGCGTGTCGAAGCGCTGCCCTCCCGACGTCCGGCGTTCCGGGTGGAGAGGTGCCCTTCGACACGCTCAGGGCGAACGGAGGGGGAAGGTAGCGCAGCCCGGTCAGACCGCGTCGTGCGGGACGGTCTTCGGGGCTTCGATCGCCTTGGCGGGCTTGGGTGCCGCCTGCAGCTGCCCGGCCTTGCTGCAATCGCCACTGCTCTGCGAGACGACCTTGGGCTCGGCAGTGCCGTAGGCCGTCATCTGATAGCTCTGCGTGCAACCGCCATTGCTCGAGCTGTACGCGGTGAACGAGTAGCTCGCCCCCGACGGCATCGCCTTGAGCGCCGCCTTGTCGATCTTGCCGCCCGCCGGCGCCGCCGCCTGCAGCGCGGCCGCTTGCTGCAGCATCACCGCTGCCTGGCGATCCATGTCGGCGAAGATCTGGTCGAACCCGACGAACGGCGATTCGATCAGCGCGACCGGAATCGCGCGCTCGACCGGCATCAGCGCGATCCTCGGCGGCGTATCCCCGGCATAGCGGACCTGCGCCACGGTGCCGTCGGGAAGATTGACGTTCATCACGTGCGTCGCGCGCTCGGCGGCAATCGCGCTCCCGGCCAGCGCACACGTGCCGAGCCCGGCGAGAAGGATCTTCGAAAACGGAGTCATCGGATGGTTTCCTCGGTTGGTTGAAGACGGCGGAAAGTCTATCCCACCAACCTGAACGCCAGATGAAACACTCCGCCGCCACGCGGCATTGTGACGGCATCATTGAACCGAGGAGCCGCCATGCGCATCGAACTCACCGTGCTTGCCTGGGGGTGTATCCTGGCGCTGGTCCACATCTTCGCCGCGGTCATCCTCAAGACGCAGCTCTACGGCACCGCCTGGAACGCCGGAGCACGCGACGCGGCGATGCCACCGCCGCCGCCGCTCATCGCCCGGCTCGATCGCGCCCAGCGCAATTTCTTCGAGACCTTCCCACTCGTCGTCGCGGCGATCGCGCTGCTCGGCATCACCGGGATCGAAACGCGCTGGACCGCGATTGGCGCCGTCGTATGGCTCGGCGCGCGGATCGCCTATCTGCCGATCTACGCCGCCGGCACGCCCTATGTCCGCACGCTCATCTTCCTTGTGAGCGTGGTCGGACTGCTGATGATGCTATGGCCGATCCTCGTCGCGCCGCTTTTCGGGTAAAGCTCCGAGCCGGCGCGGCGGTCAGCCGCCCTTCCCGCCGGATGTGCCGGCCGGACGCGGCGCGATCGCGCCGCCGGTGTATTTCCCCATCCAGCCAAGCACTTCGCGATACCATTGGCGGCTCTCATTGGGCTTCTGCACCCAGTGGCTCCCGCCTGGATACACCACCAGCCGCGACGGAATGTCGCGCCGCTGCAGCGCGGTGAACGCCGCGATCCCCTGCGTGTACGGAATGCGATAATCGCCCTCCGAGGTGATGACGAGCTGCGGCGTCTTCCACGCGGTCACATGGTTGACCGGGTTCCATTTCTCGAACGCGGCGGGGTCTTCGTAATAGGCCTTGCCGCCATGCTCCCACTCGTCGAACCACAGCTCCTCGGTCTCGTACGCCATCGCGCGCGCGTCGAACACGCCGTCATGCTGGACGATGCACTTGAAGCGATCGGGCCAATTACCCTCGATCCAGTTCATCATATAGCCGCCGTAAGACGCCCCCAGCGCGCAGGCATTGTCGCCGTCGAGCCAGCTGAACTTGGCAGTCGCTGCAGCAAGGCCCTTCTGCAGATCCTCGAGCGGCCACCCGCCCCAATTGCCCCGGATCGCATCGGTGAAGGCCTGCCCGTACCCGGTCGACCCGTGGAAATCGACCGCGACGAGGCCATAGCCAGCGCCCGCGAACACCGCCGGGTTCCAGCGATACGACCAGCTGTTGTTGCTCGACCCCTGCGGGCCGCCGTGCACCATGTACGCGACGGGGACCTTCCCGGTGCTGCCCGCAGGCTTGACCGCATAGCCCCATACCGTGTCGGCGTTCGCACCGGTGAAGCTGAACTTGGTCACGCTCGGCATATCGATGCCGGCGAGCTTGGTCGCGTTGACCGCGGTCAGCCGCGCGGTCTTGGTGCCCGTGAGCCGGTAGAAATCATCAGGCGCGGTCAGCGAATTCATCGCGAACACTACGCCGCTCGCGGTCGGCAGCACCGCCGTGACGTTGCCCGCCTGCGTCAGCCGGGTGACCTTGCCGCTGACCGGCGAAACCGACCAGATCGGGTTTTCCTGCGTGTCCTCGGCGGTGACGAGGATCGTCTTGCTGTCGGGCGACCACGCGATCGACCCGATCGAGCGATCCCAATCCTGCGTCAGCGCGCGGACCTGCCCGCTCGCCAGATCGCGCAGCATCAGCACTTGCCGATCGGCTTCATACCCAGCGCGCTTCATCGCGACCCAGGCGAGCGATTTGCCATCGGGCGACACCGTCGGAAACGTGTCGGTCCCCGTGTTCGCCGCGGTCAGATTCGTCGGCGCGGCCGACCCATCCGCAGGCGCCGCGAAGATATCGAGATTGGTCGACAGCGGTTCGATCCGCCCCGCCTCGCGCAGCGCGAAGAAGACGGTCTTGCCGTCAGCGCTCCACGACACTTCCTCGCCACCCCCGAACGGCTTGGACGGCGCGTCGCCGACGAGCGCGCCTTCGATCGGAACGCCGTTGCCGGTCGCGCCGGCGGGCGTCAGCGGCAGGACAAACAGTTGCGAGCGCGTCCCGTCGGACCAGCTCGCCCAGTGCCGCACGAACATCTGGTCGTACACGCGGCCGTTGCCGGCGTTGGCATCCTTCTTGACCATCGCCGGCTCGAGGCTCGGCGCGCCGGGACGGCGATCCGCCCAGACGAGCAGCTTGTGGTCCTGCGGCGAGACCTTGAAGCCGCCCATCCCGCCCTTGAATTGCGTCAGCCGCGTCGCCGTGCCGCCCGCGATGCCGATCGACCAGACCGCGTCGTCGCCGCCTTTATCCGATTGGAAATAGACCGTCCGCCCGTCGTGCGAGAATTGCGGTGCGGTCTCATTGACCTCGGCCTCGGCGGCAAGCCGCTCAGGCGCAGCGCCCGCGCGCGCGAGATCGAGCCGCCACAGGTCGAAGCGCCCGCCGTCGATCGACAAGTCGGTCTCGCGCTGCTGCCATACGAGCCAGCGCCCGTCGGGCGAAACCGCAGGCGCCGAGACGCGCGACAGCGCGACGACATCGTCGATCGTGAGTTGGCGGGCAGCTGCGGGAACAGCGACGAAAGCGGCGCTCAAGGCGGTCGCGGCAAGAAGCATCTTCATGGCGGCAGGTTACAGCAGAACGCAGCTGCCGCCGCAATCGGGTCTAAGCGGGCAGGTCTTACTTCCCCGTGATCCGATCGATCTCGCGCGCGACCATTGCCTCGACCATCGTCGGGAGATTGGCGTCGAGCCAGTCGCGCAGCATCGGCCGCAACATCTCGCGCACCACGCCCTCGAGCGTGTCCGATCCGGTCACCTCGGGCTTGACCACCAGCCGCGACAAAGCGTCGAGCGGGCTGCGCGAGGCTTCGGCGGTGCGCGCCGACAGCAGCGATTCGGGGCTCGGTTCGGGCGCGACCGACGCCGGCACAGGCTTGGCGGCCACCGCTACAGGCTCCGCCGCAGGCGCTGGCGCAGGGCGGGGGGCAGGCTCGCGTGCATATTCCGGCTCATGGACGGGCTCGCTCAGCTCGAGGATGTCGTGATCGAAGGGTTCCGCTTCGGAGCGCGGCGGCAGCGAACGCGGTGGGCGCTTGCTGCGGCCTGGCGTCGCGTCGTTTTCCTCGGCGATGATGCGCTTGATCGACGAAAGGATGTCTTCCATCGATGGCTCCGCGCTCAGATCACCCATTACCGCATTCCTAGTTTGTGCGTAGATCCGATGGTTAACGGTTCTTCGTCGCATTACCTGCAGTGATCGGCGCGCTTCTGTCAACTGGCGCTTCGAGAATTGGGTCGAGCGGTTGCGTCATCTTCGCGGTCTGCGGGCGCGTCGCATTGGTCCGCGTGCCGGTGACCGCCGGGTCGGGATCCGACGACCAGTCCCAGATCCGGTGCCGCACGCTGGTATAATGTGCGACCGGATCGTAGAGCGGACCGCCGTCGAGCCCGAGATTGCGCGCTTCCGCCTCCCCCATCGCCGCGAGCAAGGCGAAGCCCGCGACATAGGCGTCGCGCTGCGCCGTAACGAGCGTGACCTGCGAGTTGAGCAATTCCTGCTCGGCGTTGAGGATGTCGAGAATCGTGCGGTTGCCGACGCTGTTCTCGGCGCGGACGCCCTCGAGCGAGAGCTTGTTGGCGTTGACCGCGACTTCGCTCGACGCGATCGTCTCGAGCGAGGATTTCCACACCGCATAGGCCGACCGCGCCTGCGCGATGACGCCGCGCTCGGTCTCGGTCACTTGCTCGATCGCGCGCACGCGCGCGTCCTGCGCCTGGCGAATCTGCGCGGCGGGGCGGCCGCCCTGATATAAGGGCATCGTCAGCCCGAGCCCGACCGTAGCCGCCTTCCCGCTCTGTCGGACCGCAACGCCCGTGCTCGAACCGAGCGAGCCGAGATAATTATAATAGTTGCCGCCAACATTGACCGCGACCGTCGGCAAGCGGTTGGCGCGTGCCACGCCAATGTCATAGCCCGCCGCATCGCGCGCCTTGGCCGCCGCGAGCAAGGTCGGATTGTTCTTCAACGCGACATCGACTGCGACATCGGGTTCGGCCGGCAGATTGGGCAGGTCGGGCGGCGTGTCGAGCCGGCCGGGCTCGGTGCCGACGAAGCGGATATAGCTCTCGCGGCTGGTGATCAGCTGCGCTTGCGACGATTGCAGCTGGCTGCGCGCGACCGCGAGACGCGCCTCGGATTGCGCGACGTCGGTGCGGGTCAGGTCGCCGACCTGGAACCGATCGCGGCTGGCTTGAAGGTTGACCTCGAGCACGCGGACATTCTGCGTGTTGAGCCCGACGATCGCCTCGTCGCGGATCACGTCCATATACGCGCCGACCACGGTGGTGAACAAGCTCGCCTCGGTCCCGCGCAAGCTCAGCTGCCCGCTCTCGACTCGCGTCTGTGCGGCGCGAATGCCGTTGCGGACGGCGCCGCCGCTGTAGATCGGTACCGCGAGCGTCACGCTCGCCCCGGCCTGGCGATCGGGCGAGACGAAGCTGTTCGCCGCCTTCACGACATTCTCGGTGTAGGTGCTTTGCAGCTGGACGCCGGGTAGCCCCTGCGACCGGATGATCGGCACGTTTTCGTCCACCCCGCGCTGGCTCGCGCGTTGCGCGGCGAGCGTCGGGTTGGTGTTGTACGCCTTGACCAAGGCCTCGCGCAGCGTTTCCGCCGACAGCGGTGCTGCGACCAGAGCGAACAGCGCTGTACCGGTGACGAAAAAGAGTGCGCGCATGGCTCGGCGTGTCTTTCTGATCAGAACGTGAAGGAGCGCGGCCGCGAGAAGCCCGGCAGCGGAACGCAATCGATGTCGGCAAAGTCGAGCAGCGCAAAGCCGCCTGCGGTCTTGCGGCCCGAGGTCAGCCGCGTCACGCCGCGATCGGCGATCCCCGTGACGACCCGCCCGCCGATCGCGACTTGCGCAACCAAAGCGTCGGACACTGCCTCGACCGCGCCGTCGATGACGAGCACGTCGTACGGCGCGCCGGCAGCGTGGCCCGCCTCGAGCGGACCCTCGACCACGGTCACGTTGGTGGTATCGCCCAGGGCCGTGCGCGCCGCTGCCGCCAGCGCCGGCTCGCATTCGAGCGCGACGACCGAATTCACCAGATGCGACAGCACCGCCGCGGTGTAGCCGCCCGCCGCGCCGACGAGCAGCACGCGGTCGGTCGCGCGCAGCTCGGCCTGGGTCAGCAGTCGCCCGGTCGCGATCGGCACGTTCTGCGCGCGGCCATGGCCGAGCGGCACCGCGGTATCGCGATACGCGATCGCCTGCGCATCGGCGGGCACGAAGGCTTCGCGCGGGACGCTGTCCATCGCGGCCACCACGCGCGCATCGCTCACCGCATTGGTGCGCAGCTGGCTGGCCACCATTGCGTGGCGCATCGCCACCATCTCGGAATCCTGCGTCGTCACTGTCATCGAACCACACCCTTGTCGGACACCAGCTTTGCACAACTGTTGTAGCTGTGCAATACACTCGTTTGCTGCGCTCGCTTCTATCGTGATGGAAAGGCTACGCCAAGCGACGCGTAGCGGCATTTTTGCACGCCCGCGGTTGACAGCGCGCGTGCGCCCCTGCATCAGCGCGCCTCCCCGAAACGCCCCACAGCGTCTCGTGGCCCGATGGCGGAGTGGTGACGTAGAGGACTGCAAATCCTCGCACCCGGGTTCGATTCCCGGTCGGGCCTCCATATTCTTCCCTGCCCCGCGGCGCGGCAGGCGCGACGATCCTAGCGGTCGTCCCCGATATCCTCGAGCGCAGCGATGAACGGCAAGTCGGCCGGCGGCATCGCCAGGTCGCGCAGTGCGGCAGGGGCGTGCCACGCGAGCGCGGTCGCATCGAGCGCTTGCGGCACCCCGCCCCACGCGCGGCAGACATAGAGCAGCAGCAGCAAATGGCGTCCAGGCAACGTCGCGCTGGCAAAGGTCAGCGGCGCCAGCGCGTCTTGCGCAACGACGATCCCCAATTCCTCCTCGAGCTCGCGCACCAGCGCCGCCTCGGGTGTCTCGCCCGGCTCGACCTTCCCGCCGGGAAACTCCCACAGCCCCGCCATCGCCTTGCCGGGCGGGCGCAGCTGCACCAGCACGCGCCCGTCGCGATCGATCAACGCTGCCGCAACCACCGGCATCAGCGAGGCCGTCTCGCCCGCTCCCAAAGGTTTAGACATTCGTTAATCATCCTTAGGTATCAAAACGCCGGAACCTGGCTCGGAGAGTATCGCCATGATCATCCGACTGCTGAAATCTCTGCTTGGCGACCGCCGGGGTGGCACCGCTATCGAATATGGGCTGATCGCCGCGCTCGTCGTGATCGCGCTGATCGCGTCGTTCACGCAGCTCGCCAATACCACCATCGGCATGTGGGGCAACGTCAACACCAAGGTCAGCAGCGCGGGCGCCGCGACCCCAGCGAACTGACCCGCAAACGCCACCGGTCGCCTTAAACTTTTATCAACTCTGGCCTTCTACAAAAGCTGTGTTGGCCCGGCACTCCGGTCCGACCGGGTACTGAAGCACTTATCCACGGAGACCGAAATCATGAAGACGATCCGCAATTTCATCAAGAACTCCAAGGGCGCCACCGCAATCGAATACGGCCTGATCGCCGCGCTGATCGCCGTCGCTGCCATCGCCGCGATGCAGGGCCTGGGCAACTCGCTCAAGACCACGTTCACCAACGTGTCGGGTACGCTGGGTTCGGCTGCCAAGTAAGCTTTAGCGCTTACGTGACGACAGACGGGCGGCAAGACGATGGTCTTGCCGCCCGTTTTCGTGTGCGCGCCCTGCAAAAGCCGCGTCTGCGACCGAATCCGCACGCATCGCGGCGCGGATCGCCGTCGCCGCGATGCAAAGAATTCAGCCATCAGCGCGTGACGACCTTCATCAAAATTTCGGAATTGCGAAGTCCGCTTGATCCGACAAGCGGCGAAGCGGCTTAGAGCCGCCCCATCGCCAGGAACTTTTCGCGCCGGCTGCGGCGCAGTTCGGCCGGAGTCTTGCCGTCGAGCTTGATCAACGCCGCCTCGATCGCATCGCCGAGCGCAGCGATCGCCGTGGCCGGATCGCGCTGCGCACCGCCAAGCGGCTCGGGAACGATCGTGTCGATGACGCCGAGACCCTTGAGGTCCTGCGCCGTGATCTTCATCGCCTCGGCCGCTTCCGGCGCCTTGTCGGCGGTGCGCCACAGGATCGACGCGCAGCCCTCGGGCGTGATCACCGCGTAGATCGCATGTTCGAACATCATCACGATATTGCCGGCCGCCAGCGCGATCGCGCCGCCCGAACCGCCCTCGCCGACCACCGCCGCGACCATCGGCACGCCGAGCGCAAGGCACGCCTCGGTCGAGCGCGCGATCGCCTCGGCTTGCCCGCGCTCCTCGGCCTGGATGCCGGGAAACGCGCCGTTGGTGTCGACCAGCGTCACGACGGGCAGGCCGAAGCGGTCGGCGAGCTGCATCAGGCGAATCGCCTTGCGATAGCCCTCGGGCTTGCCCATCCCGAAATTGTGCTTGAGCCGGCTCGCGGTATCGTCACCGCGCTCGTGACCGATCACCAGGATACGGCGCCCGCGAAACGTCGCAAAGCCGCCGAGGATCGCCTGATCGTCACCGAACGCGCGGTCGCCCGCGAGCAGCATGAAATCCTCGAACAGGCCAGCGATATAGTTCTTGAAGTGCGGCCGCTCGCCGTGGCGCGCGACTTGCGCCTTCTGCCACGGGGTTAGCCTGGAATAGGTGTCGCGCAGCAGCTTGTCGGACTTTGCCTGGAGCCTGCCGACTTCCGCGCCGATATCGACCGTCCCTTCGGACGCGGTCTCGCGCAGCTCGTCGATCCGGCTCTGAAGCTCGGCGATCGGTTTTTCGAAATCGAGGAAACTTGCCATAGCCAGCGGCGGTTAAGGCCCGCCGCGCTTTGCGTCAACGCGCGCTGTCGCCTCGGCAAGCGGATGGCGCGTATTGACGAGCTCCACGAGCCGGCTCGCATCGACATGCGTGTAGATTTCGGTCGTCGCAATATCGGCATGGCCGAGCATCGATTGCAGCGCGCGCAGATCGGCCCCGCCCGCCAGCAGATGCGTCGCAAAGGCATGCCGCAGCACGTGCGGACTGACGCGATCGGGCGGAATCCCCGCCTCGCCCGCCAGGCCCTTGAGCAACTGGTACAGCCGGATCCGGCTGAGATGGCTCTTGCCCGAGGGGAACAGCCACGGGCTCTCCTCGGGAACATGCAACCGCCACACCGCCACCGCCGCGCGCGCGCGATCGGACAGCGGGACGAGCCGCTCCTTGCCGCCCTTGCCGCGCAGGATGAGATACGGCCGGTCGGGCGCCACCGCGCGGCGCGGCAGCGACATCAGCTCGGTCGCGCGCAGCCCCGATCCGTAAAGCAACTCGACCAACGCGGCGAGCCGCAGGTCGTTGGGATCGGGCGGGTCGCGGGCGATTCGCGCGGCGATCGCGGCAAACAGCCGGTCGATATCGGCATGGTCGAGCACCTTGGGCAGCCCGCGCGTCGCGCCCGGCCGAGGCAGCGCGGCACCCGGATCGTCGCTGCGAAACCCCTCATCGACCAGGAACGCGAAAAAGCGCCGCAACGCCGCCGATTTGCGCGCCGCGCTCGCCTTCGACAGCGCGAGCCATTCGCCACCGAGCCGCGCGAGCTCGTCGGCACCGGCAGCACTCAACCGCCCCTCGAGAAACCCCGAAGCCAGCTCGAGATCGCTGCGATAGGCGAGCACGGTATTCTTCGCCGCGCCCGATTCGGCGGCCATCATCTCGAGAAAGCGATCGATCAGCGCGCGGTCCCCGCCCGCGGCCGATGGCTCGGTCACAGCCGGCTCATCGCCTCGACCGCGACCATCTTGGCCTCGCCGGGCAAGCCGACCGCACGCAGCGCGGTCACGATGTGATAGAGCGCCTCGGGCGACACGCCGCGCCACGCACGCGTCTGCATCCCCACCGCCGACAGCAACGCCACCGTGCCGGGCTCGCGGTCGACGACCGCTGTCTTGAGCGCGCGTGTCCAGCTATCCTCGCGCCCGACGCGCACGCCGAGCGTCCGCGCGCCGCGCTCGATCTCGCTCGCCGACATCCGGCCGAGGCCGGCCAGGCCAGCGAAGAACATCCGCCGCTTGAGCCCGTCCGAATCGTTCGCGCCGGCATAGGCGCTGACCTCGTCATAGCTCGCCACCGGTTCGGCCGGGTCGATCAGCGTCAGCATCGCCCAGGCGGTGCTGCCGCGCTCGGCCTTCTCGCGCCAGCGCATCGCGCGCGGATCGAGCCCCGCACTGAGGATCGACGCGACGATGCGGTCGATATCCGGCTTCTCGAGCGATTGCGGCAACCGCGCCGCCGCGCCCGCGGTGAGCACGAGCCGCGCATAGCGGCCTTCATCGGTCTTGGGTTCGTCCCACAGCCGCTTGAGCGCATCGGCGCGCCCGGCCACGCTGCTCGCGTCATACGACGCGCGCAAGTCGCGAGCGATGCCCGCTTCGGCGACCGACTGGTCGTCCCCGGCGTCGATCGCGCTGTAGAGGTCGATCAGCGCCGCGCTCGACAGGATCCCGCGTGCCGCCGCAAGCTCGGCCGCCGCCGCGCGGACGTTCGGCGCGAGCGTCGGCGCAAGCGCACGCCAGCCGTCGACCGCAGGCGTTCCCGTCGCGAGCAGCGTTGCCGGGATCTCTACCCCAGCGGCCGTGGCGAGGCCGTAGCGCCATGCGGTCAGTTGCGAGACATCGTCCCACTCAATCGTCACCGCCTGACGACCGCTTTGCCCGGTGCCGGCAACCTTCTGCGCAAGCAACAGGTCGACGCCCCCGGCCAGCCGCGTCCGCCGCGCCTGGGTCAGCAACGGCTGCACCTTCGCGGGCATACCCGACAGGCCAGCGCACATCGCGCGCGCGAGGATCCACCCTCGCTCGGCGCCGAGCGTCGCGCCCGCCTCGACCGCCGGGCACAACGCCGCGGGGTCGCCCGCAGCCAGCGCCGCCTGCATCGCTGCGACGAACATCTTGGGCGTATAATCTTCGGTATCGACCGCTTGCACCATCGCCCGCGCGGCGACCGATTCGCCCATCCGCACCAGCAGCCACGCGCGCTCGGCGGCGAAATCCGCGCCGTTGACGCCGCGCGGCGTATCGACGCGCGCGAGCAAGGCGCGCCGCAACACGATCGACACCCAACGCGACGCGACCGGCGGATTCAGCCGCCGCATCAGCGTTTCGAGATAGCGGCCATTGGCGCGGCCGAACGCGTCGGTCGCCATCGCGCCCTGCGCCGGCCCGACGACGCCAACCTGCGCCAGCGAGCGGCGGGCGTACGCCGGCATGTCGGCGCGAACGAACGCCGCGAAATCGGTCGCCGCAGGGGGCGCGACGGTCGGCACCGGCGTTGCGAGCGGCGTCGGCGCGGCATCGGGGCCTCCGGGACCGAGCGGTGTGAGACCGAGCGGGGCGGGAACGAGCGGAGCCGCCGCTGGGGCCGCCGGCCGCGCCGCAGTCGGCGCGGCGTCGGGCCGATTCGGCTGGGCAGCGCGCGGACGCGGTGCGCTCGGCGGCGGCGTGGGATCACCGAAGCCGGGCGGAAGAATCGATTCGGGCTTGTCCTGGCCTAGCGCCGGAATCGCCAGCGCTGCGGCCAGCGCGGCGATCGCGACCTTACTTCTGGAGATTCGCAAGCGGGACGGCCTTCTCGACATGCTTCAGCGGCTTTTCGTGCGACAGACGCGACAGGCCGAACAGCAAAGCGACCACCACCACGAGGACGACGATGAGAGCGACGATCGAACGGGGCATGGGCTCACAACCTGCAACAAACTGAAAATGGGCAACGACCAAGCTTTTGCCCGAGACGCAGGTGCGCTGTATAGCGCTCGCTTCGATGTTGCAAAGCCCCGCCCCCTCCCCGCCCGAACCGCCCATCTGGACCGGCCAGCCGATCGTGCTGGTGGGATTGATGGGGGCCGGCAAATCGACCGTCGGGCGCAGGCTCGCCACGCGCCTCGGCCTCCCCTTCGTCGACGCCGATAGCGAGATCGAGATCGCCGCCGGCATGGCGGTGTCCGAAATCTTCGAGCGATTCGGCGAAGCGCATTTCCGCGACGGCGAACGCCGCGTGATCGCCCGCCTGATGGACGGCGAGCGGCGCGTCATCGCGACTGGCGGCGGCGCCTTTGTCGATCCGCAGACGCGCGCCGCGATCCTGTCGAACGGCTTTGCGATCTGGCTCGACGCGAAGCCTGCGGTGCTCGTCGAGCGCGTCTCGCGCCGCGACACCCGCCCGCTGCTGCGCAACCGCGATCCGCTCGCGGTGCTCGAAGAACTGGCGCGCGTCCGCAACCCGTTCTACGCGACGGCACACCTCCGCGTCTCGAGCCACCGCGCGCCGCACGACGCGACCGTCAACGCCATCCTGAAAGCGCTCGGCAAGATATGACGACCATTCCCGTAGCGCTCGGTTCGCGCAGTTACGACGTCGTGATCGAAGCCGGCGTGCTCGCGCGTGCGGCCGATTGGCTGAAGCCCTTGTCGCGCGGCCGGCGGATGGCGATCGTCACCGACCAGAACGTCCTGCCGCATCTGGCAACGCTGCAAGCGTCGCTCACCGCGGCGGGCGTCGAAAGCGAAGCGATCGTGCTCCCACCGGGCGAAGGCACCAAGAGCTGGGCGATGCTCGAACAGCTGACCGACCGGCTGCTCGAGCTCGGCGTGGAGCGCGGCGATCATGTCGTCGCGCTCGGCGGGGGCGTGATCGGCGATCTCGTCGGCTTCGCGTGCAGCATCGTCAAGCGCGGCTGCGGCTTCGTCCAGATCCCGACGACCTTGCTCGCGCAGGTCGATTCGTCGGTCGGCGGCAAGACCGCGATCAATTCGCGCGCCGGCAAGAACCTCGTCGGCGCGTTCCACCAGCCCGCCTTGGTGCTGATCGACCCGGATGTGCTCGACACGCTGCCGCTGCGCCACGTCCGCGCGGGCTATGCCGAGGTCGTGAAATACGGCCTGATCGACGATCCCGCCTTCTTCGACTGGTGCGAAACCAACGCGCCCGCGCTGCTCGCGGGCGACCCCGCCGCGCGCGCCTACGCCATCGCGCATTCGGTCGCCGCCAAGGCGCGGATCGTCGCCGAGGACGAGCGCGAGACGACCGGCAAGCGCGCGCTGCTCAATCTCGGCCACACCTTCGGCCATGCGCTCGAGGCCGAGGCTGGCTTCTCCGACCGCTTGCTCCACGGTGAGGGCGTCGCCGCCGGGATGGCGCTGGCGTTCGGCTATTCGGCGGCGCGTGGGCTCGCCCCCGCCGCCGATGCCGAGCGCGTCGCGGCGCATTTGCGCGCGATCGGCTTGCCCGATGGCGTAGCGGCGGCCGGGATCGATGCCGATGGCGAGACGCTCGTCGCGCACATGCTCCACGACAAGAAGATGGACGCGGGCAAGCTCCCCTTCCTGCTCGCGCGCGGGATCGGCGGGACCTACCTCGACACATCGGTGAACCTCGTCGACGTCCGGGCGTTTCTCGACGCCTGAGCGTCGGTCCACGCGCAGCACCAGGAAGGCCCCCTTCATGCCCCAAGGCATCGCCAAGGCGAACCTGCCCGAAAAGACCTGCCCGGTCTGCCAGCGCCCCTTCGCCTGGCGCAAGAAATGGGCGCGCGACTGGGACAACGTCGTCTATTGCTCGGAACGCTGTCGCCGCGCCGCAAAGAGCGGGTGACGGCGCGCGGGAGAGTTTGGCGGCGATAACTGGTGGCAATCCGACCGACCTCGCCACCCGGGCCCGTTACGCTATCAGGCTCGCAAAGACCGCCAGCGACAGCACCACAAACCCCACCTCGAGCGTGAAGATGATCCAGCACCATCCCGGCTCGTCGTCACGATTGGGCGCACACCATTCGGGATCCGACATCGGTACAAAAACGGAAACGATCGCCCCGGTCAATCACGCGTCCAGGGGGCCATCGAGTCAACCGATCCGCGCGGCGCTTACCCCCGGGCGATCCAGGCCAGCCACAGCCAGCCGGCGATCAGCGCCGCGCCGCCGATCGGCGTGATCGCGCCGAACCAGCGCGGCGCGCCGAGCGCCATCAGGTAGAGCGAGCCCGCAAAGATCGCGCCACCGGCGAGGAACAGCCACGCCGGCCCGCGTGCGTCCATCTTCAGCGCGACGAGCGCCGCGACCGCATGGATCAGCTGGTAATGCGCGCCGGTCTTGAGCCATTCGGCCGCGTCCTTGCCCGCGCCATGCGCGCCGAACGCGCCCGCACCGATCGCCAGCGCCCCCGACAGCGCAGCGAGAATGGCAATCCAGTTCATCGTGGTTCCTCCACCGATGCTTCGTCCTCGGGCAGCGCCGATTCGCGTTCGTGCTGCGTGATGATCTTCTCGCGCACGGCGCGGATGTCGCCTGCGGCGACTTGCGCGCGCAGCCGCTCCTTGTCCTTGCGGCGATAGGTATCCTCGGTGCGGTCGATCTCGGCCTGATCGACGCCGATGCTCTTGAGCGCCATCCGCCCCATCTTGACCGCCGATTCGAGCACTTCGCGCACCACCCCGTCGAGCGGCGCGCCCTTGAGCTTGATCACCGCGCGGCGATCATAGGCGCGGACGTAGATCGAGGCGTGCGGAAAGGCCTCCTTCACGCCCTTGACGAGATCGGCAGAAATCTGGTCGCCATCCATGCAGAACATGATGAGCTCGGCCTCGCCCGCCCCCGCCTGGCGCAGCATGTCGAGCCGCGTCCCGTCGCCGTAATAGACCTTGGCGCCGAACTCGCTCGCGATGTCGATCATCTCGATATCGGTGTCGATCAACGTCACCGGCACCCCTTGCGCGATCAGCATCTGCGCGACGGTCTGGCCGAAGCGCCCATAGCCGACGATCAGCGCGTTGGCGCCGTCCGCGGTCGGCCCGTCGCGCTCGCCGGCGATGATCGGCTCTTCGCGAATGCGCTGCGTGATCATCATCAGGAACGGCGTCGTCGCCATCGACAGCGTGACGATCGCGCCGAACAGGCTCGCCGCCTCGGGCGCGATCAGGAAGGCGTGCTGCGCCTGCGCGAACAGCACGAAGCCGAACTCGCCGCCCTGGCTCAGCAACAGCCCGAGCGCGAGCGCGGCGCGCCACTTCATCTTGAACAATATGCCGATGCCGAAGATGATCAGCGCCTTGGTCGCGATCAGCGCGAGCGCCATGCCGATGACGAAGAACGGCCGCTCGGCGATCGCGTGGAGATCGAGCATCATCCCGACCGCGAGGAAGAACAGTCCGAGCAGGATCGAGCGGAACGGCTCGACGTCTGCTTCCAGTTCATGCCGATACGGGCTGTCGGCGAGCATCACGCCCGCGACGAACGCGCCAAGCGCGGTCGACAGGCCAAGCGATTCCATGATCGCCGCCGCGCCGATCACGGTGAACAGCGCGGCAAACACGAACATCTCGCGCTCGCCCATATTGCCGATGATGCGGAACAGCGGCCGCAACAGGAAGCGCCCGGCGGCGACCAGCCCCGCTACAGCGCCGACAGTATAGAGAAACAGCAGCCAGCCCGGCGGGCCGCCAGCGTCCGCCGGATTGCGCGACAAGACCGTGACGAGCGTGATCAAAGGAACGATCGACAGATCCTGGAACAGCAGGATCGAGAAGGCGCGCTCCCCGAACGGCGTGCGCAGCCGCCCCGCCGATTGCAGCATCGGCAAAACCTGCGCGGTCGACGACAGCGCGAGCGGCAGGCCCAGCACGAGCGCCGCAGCCCAAGAGAAATGCTGCGGCGATCCGCCGAGCCGCGTCGAGAGCCAGACCACGCCCGTCACCGCGAGCCCGCACAGCACGACCTGCATCAGGCCAAGCCCGAAGATTTCCTTCTTGAGCGCCCACAGCCGCGTCGGGTTGAGTTCCAAGCCGACGATGAACAGCAGCAAGGTGATGCCGAGCTCGGCGATGCCCATCTTCGATTCGGCATTGCCGACCAGATGCAGCACTTGCGGCCCGACCACCGCGCCCGCGACGAGATAGCCGAGCGTCGCACCGAGCCCGAAGCGGCGGAAAATCAGGACGAAGACGAGCGCGAAGCCGCCGAGGATGACGCCATCGAGCAGCAGCGATTCGCTCATGCCGGTGCCTTGGCGGCAGCGGCTTGCGCTGCCTCGGCCGCAGCCTCGAAGGCGAGCCGGATCGAGGCATGGCGCGCGCTGTGCGGCAGCGCGGGCGCGAACAGCTCGAGCCCCGTCCAGCTCGGCGGCGGCCCCTCGCTCGCCAGCCAGGCAGCCAGCGCATCGCGCGCTGCGACGAGTTCGGCGGGGGTCTTGCCGATCACTTCGGCTCCCATCAGCGATGCCGAAGCCTGGCCCAGCGCACAGGCGCGCACCAGCATCCCGAGCTCGGCGACCCGCCCGTCGCGATCCATGTTGACGTCGACCGTCACACGGCTGCCGCACACCGGCGAGCGCTTCTCCGACGAGCCCATCGGATCGGGCAAGCGTTGGTGGTGCGGAATCGTCGTCGAGAGGCGGAGGATCTCGGTGGTGTAGAGCGGCGCGGTCATGCCGCCTATGTAGGCGGGCTCGCCGCGCGCGTCACCCCGCCGCGGTCAGTCGGCGGCGTTGTCGGGCTCGGCGGCGCGCGGCGTCCGCACATGGGCCGGGCCGAACACCGGCTCGCCACGGCGCCGACGGTCGACGAAGTCGGCGATGCTCGCGCTCGTCGTGTTGAGCAACGGATAGACCTTGGCCTGGGTCAGCCACTCGGGCCGGTGCGTCGGGCCGCCGCTCATCGTATCGGTCATCAGCACGACGAGCAGGAAGGCGAGGCTCGCCAGGATCAGCCCCTTCAGCGCACCGAAGCCGAAGCCGAGCGCGCGGTCGACCGGCCCGAGGATCGAATCGCGCGTGCGCGCGCCAATCGCATTGGCGACCATCCGCCCCCCGAAATAGGTCACGCCGCCAAGGATCGCGAAGGCGAGCACCGCAGCGCCGGTGGTGGTGCCGACCATGCCGGTCAGCGCGTGCGTCAGCGGCACATGGAACAGCTTGAGCGCAAAGACGATCGCCACCCAGGCGAACAGCGAGAGCACTTCGGTGACGAACCCGCGCACGAGCCCGAGCGTGGCCGATCCGCCGACGGTGAGCAGGACAAGGATATCGAGCGCGGTGAGATGCATCCCCGCGCCTTATCGCCGAGCGATGGGTTAAGTCGAGGGGCTGCTATCGTCCAAGCATATGCTCGACGAAACTCCCGAGCGTGCGGAAGCCGGTCAGCTTCAACCCGCTTTTGTCGTCCTGCACCGCCGCAGGCAGCAGCGCGCGCTCGAAACCGAGCTTGCCCGCTTCCTTCAGCCGCAAGGCGCCGTGCGCGACCGGCCGGACTTCGCCCGACAGCGCGAGCTCGCCGAACACCACCGCATCGGCGGGCACCGGCCGCTCGGACAGCGCCGAGATCAACGCCGCCGCCACCGCGAGATCGGCCGCCGGATCCTGCACGCGGTAGCCGCCCGCAATGTTGAGATAGACTTCGCTCGACGAGAAACTCAGCCCACACCGCGCCTCGAGCACCGCGAGCACCATCGCCAGCCGCCCGCTGTCCCAGCCGACCACCGCACGCCGCGGCGTCGCCCCGCTCGCAAGCCGTACGACGAGCGCCTGGATCTCGACCAGCACCGGCCGCGTCCCCTCGAGCGCGGGGAACACCGTCGTCCCCGTCATCCCCTCGTCGCGCTGCGTCAGGAACAGCGCCGAAGGATTGCCGACCTCGGACAAGCCTTCCGAGACCATCGCGAACACGCCGATCTCGTCGGTCCCGCCGAAGCGGTTCTTGATCGCGCGCAGGATGCGATATTGGTGGCTGCGCTCGCCCTCGAAGCTCAGCACGGTGTCGACCATATGTTCGAGCACGCGCGGCCCCGCGATCGATCCGTCCTTGGTGACATGGCCAACCAGCACCACCGCCGTCCCGCGTTCCTTTGCGAAGCGGATCAACTCCTGCGCCGACGCCCGCACCTGGCTGACGGTGCCCGGCGCGCCTTCGATCAGATCGCTGTGCATCGTCTGGATCGAATCGATCACGAGCAAGGCAGGCGGCTGCCCCTGCCCCAGCGTCGTCAGGATATCGCGCGTAGAACTCGCCGCCGCGAGCTGAACCGGCGCGTGCCCCAATCCGAGACGTCGCGCGCGCAGGCGGACCTGATCCGCCGCCTCCTCGCCCGAGACGTACGCAACGCTCAGTCCCGCGAGCGCCATCTTCGCCGCCGCCTGGAGCAGCAACGTCGACTTGCCGATCCCGGGATCGCCGCCGATCAGCGTCGCCGATCCCTCGACAAACCCACCGCCAAGCGCGCGGTCGAGCTCGGCAATTCCCGACGTCATTCGTTCGGGCAGCGCGATCTCGGCATCGAGCCCGACCAGCGTCATCGTCCGCCCGCCCGACTGGAGGTTATGCTTGGCCTGGAACGGCGTCACGGTGCCGCCGCCCGCTTCCTCGACCAGCGTGTTCCATTCGGCGCAATCGGCGCACTGCCCCTGCCAGCGGTGCGACACCGAACCACAGGCCTGGCAGACATAGCGTTTTTGAGGTTTGGCCATGGGACGAGCATAGCGAGCGGAGAACGAGAGGGGAACAGATTTTCCGACGCGTTACCTTTATGCGCTTTCAAAATGTCGTAGCGCGAGATCTTAACCGTTCTTTCGCGCTTTGCGCAGAAACCGGAGGTTCCAGGTCTGGAGCGTAAGCATGCAGCGTCTTATCTATATAAGCAGCACGAGATCCCCGCTCACGACGGCGGAACTCGATGCTATCCTGATCGCCTCACGCCGTAACAATGCCGCGGTCGGCGTGACCGGCCTGCTCGTCGCGGGTGGACGCCGCTTCCTCCAGGCGCTCGAAGGCCCGGAAGCTGCCGTGGAGACCGTCTTCAACAGGATCAAGGCCGATCCGCGCCACCACGCCGTCGTCATCCTCTCGCGCACGACAATCGACACGCCGACCTTTGGCCAATGGGCGATGGGCTTCAACCGCGGCGGCACGGGAAGCGGCGATGCAATAACGCTCCCCGAAACCGTCGCCACGCTGGTCGAGCCGATCACCGACCCGATCGTGCGCGGCTATTTCGAAGGTTTTGCGCAAGTCCACGCCGCCGCGTGAGCGCTACCCGCGCGCCGGGATAGTGAGCCCACGCTGCACCGCCGGCCGCGCGAGGCCACGCGCGAGCCACGCCTTGACGTTGGTGAAATCGTCGAACCCGACAAGCTCGCCCGCGCCGTAAAAGTCGACAACCGCGTTCACCCAACCCAGCATCGCGATATCGGCGATCGTGTAGTCCTCGCCAACGAACCAGCGCTTGTCGGCGAGCGCGACATCCATCACGCCGAGCAAGCGCCTGGCCTCGGCGACATAGCGGTCGCGCGGACGCTTGTCCTCGAAGTCCTTGCCGGCGAACTTCACGAAGAAGCCCATCTGGCCGAACATCGGGCCGACGCCGCCCATCTGGAACATCACCCATTGGATCGCTTGAAGCCGCGCGACCGGGTCGCTCGGCAGGAACCGGCCGGTCTTCTCGGCAAGGTAGAGCAGGATCGCACCCGATTCGAACAAGGCCAGCGGCGCACCGCCCGGGCCGTCGGGATCGAGGATCGCGGGGATCTTGCCATTGGGGTTGAGCGATTCGAATTCGGGGGTCTTCTGGTCGTCCTTGGCGAAATCGACCAGGTGCGGCTCGTACGCCAGCCCGGTTTCCTCGAGCATGATCGAGACCTTGACGCCATTCGGGGTCGGCAACGAATAGAGCTGCAACCGCTCGGGATGCTGTGCCGGCCAGCGCTTGGTGATCGGGAAAGCGGAAAGATCGGGCATTGCGAACTCCTTTGGCGCGCCACGATGGCGTGCAGGAGATAGTCACGCGCCCCGCGCTTCGCTATGGCGCCATCCGATGCAAGCTTCCGATCTCCGTGTCGCGCTCTTCAGCGGCAACTATAACTATACCCGCGATGGTGCGAACCAGACGCTCAATTTGCTCGTCGGCCATTTGCTGAGCCGCGGCGTCAAGGTGCGCGTCTATGCCCCCACCAGCCGCACGCCAGCTTTTCCGCCGACCGGCGACCTGGTCAGCGCACCCTCGATCAAGATCCCGCTGCGCGGCGAATACAAGCTGACGCGCGGCATGGGCAATCGCGTGCGGCGCGATCTGGCGGCGTTCGCGCCGAACCTGATCCACCTGTCGGCGCCCGACTGGCTCGGCCACAAGGCGCTCGCTTATGCCGAGAAGCACGACATCGCGTGCGTCGCTTCGTACCATACGCGCTTCGAGACCTATATGAGCTATTACGGGCTCGGGTTCCTCGTGCCGATGATGATCCGCGCGCAACAGCGCTTCTACAGCCGCGTCGACGAAGTGCTCGCGCCGAGCCAGATGATGGGCGAAATCCTGCACGACTGGGGCGTGCCGACGCCGGTCACGCGCTGGTCGCGCGGCGTCAATCACGAACGCTTCAATCCCGCGCGGCGCGATCTCGCGTGGCGCCGCAGCCTCGGCATCGGTGATGACGAGATCGCGGTCGGGTTCCTCGGCCGGCTGGTCAAGGAAAAGGGCCTCGATGTATTCGCGCAGGCGCTGCGCGCGCTCGACCAGCGCGGCGTCAAGCATCGCACCTTCGTCGTCGGCGAAGGCCCCGCGCGCGACTGGTTCGCCCAGCAGGCGCCCAATGCGGTGTTCGCGGGCTATCTGACCGGCGACGATCTCGGGCGTGCGGTCGCGTCGATGGATGTGTTCTTCAACCCGAGCCTCACCGAGACCTTCGGCAACGTCACGCTCGAGGCGATGGCGGCGGGCGTGCCCGTGGTCGCGGCGCGCGCGTCGGGCGCGGTCGGGCTGATCGCCGATGGCGTGACCGGGCTGATCGTCCCGCCGACCGATATCGAAGGCTATGCCGATGCGCTCCAGCGCTTCTGCGAGGATGACGCGTTCCGCCACAGCGCGGGCGCCGCGGGCCACGCGGCGGCGGCGGCCTATCAGTGGGAGCGAATCAACCAGGTCGTGCTCGATACCTATCTCAAAGTGCTCGAGCGCCGCGCGTCCGGGCACCCGACCGGCGCCGCGCACGCCGCGTAAAGCGGTCGTTGCCCGCGATCCGTCACTCCCTTGCGGGAAGCGCGGATCGCGGGTCAACCACACGGTGGTCAGGTCCTAGCGCCAGTCATAGCTCAGCGGTGCCTCGCGGAACGCGAAGCGATCGACATGGCGCGCGACGGCGCCCTTCAGGCCCTCGAGCTGCTCGACCGACGTCGCGTCGATCCGCACCTCAAGCACATCGGGATGCGCGTCGAACGTGACCGTCGCATCGCCGGGATGCGCGGCGCCGCGCGCATCCTTGGGGAAGACGATCGTCCCATGGTCGGGGGTGAACACCACCGCCAGATTGTGCTCCCAATGCTTGCACGTCTGCTGGAGGTATTTGCTCGCCGAGGCGGTCGGCACGCGCGCGGTTGCGGTATAGGCCATCACAGCCGCTCGATCTTTTGCGCGGCGTCGTCGATCAGCGCGACGATCTGGTGGAGCGTTTCCTGCTCGACCTGCTCGTGGCGCAGCTTGTGCACCAGCACCTCGCGCAGATTGCCCATCGCGCGGCGCACCGCCGAACTCTCGGTCCGCGCCCGCTCGGCACCGACCTCGGCGAGCCGCGCGAACAGCGCCTCGACCAATTCGCCATTTTCGGCGAGCAGCGCCGTCCCGCCCTCGGTGATCGCGAAGAGCTTCTTCGCCCCCTCGGCCTGCCGCGCCTCGATCAGCTCCATTTCGTCGAGCAGCGTCAGCGTCGGATAGACCACCCCCGGGCTCGGCGCGTAGGCGCCACCGGTGAGATCCTCGATCGAGCGGATCAGGTCATAGCCGTGGCGCGGCTCGTCGGCGATCAGCTTGAGCAAGACGAGCCGCAGCTCGCCGCCGTCGAACATCCGCCGGCCGCGCGGGCCACCGCGCCCCTCACCCTCGCCCCGACCGCTGCCATGCCCGGCGCCGCGCCCGCCACCGAAGTGCCGCCCGCCGCCCGGTCCACCGCGCATGCCCATACGGCCGTGCCCGGGTTGGCAGCCGTGGCTGCCGCGTTCTGAAAATCCAAACATATCGTTCCTTCTGTATAACACGATGGCACTAAGATATATCTTAATGCACTCTTCGCAAGGGCTGCCGCGCACTTTTTTGAGACCCGGCTCGCGCCTCGCCCGCCCGAACCAGCCCAGGCCCCATCCCCACGGGTGGTTAGCGTGCGTCGGAACGCCTATCTTGCTTGGATGCCCGACCTTTTCGCCGCCTTCGATCCGCCCGCCGCCGAGGCTATCAGCGCGACTGCCCCGCTCGCCGATCGCCTCCGCCCGACCATGCTCGCCGAGGTCGTCGGGCAGGAGCACATCACTGGTCCCGAGGGCGCGATCGGGCGGATGGTCGCCGCCGGGCGGCTGTCGTCGATGATCCTGTGGGGCCCGCCCGGCACCGGCAAGACGACGATCGCGCGGCTGCTCGCCGATGCCGTCGGCCTGCGCTTCGTCGCGATCTCGGCGGTGTTTTCAGGCGTCGCCGACCTCAAGAAAGCCTTTGCGGAGGCGCGCGACCATGCCCGGCTGGGCAAGCGGACCTTGCTGTTCGTCGACGAGATCCACCGCTTCAATCGCGCGCAGCAGGACGGCTTCCTGCCCTATGTCGAGGACGGCACCGTCACCCTGGTCGGCGCAACGACCGAGAATCCGTCGTTCGAGCTCAACGCCGCCGTGCTCAGTCGCGCACAAGTGCTGATCCTCCACCGGCTCGACCACGCCGCGCTCGGCAAGTTGCTCGACCGCGCCGAGGAGATCGAGGACCAGCCGCTCCCGCTCACGCCGCAAGCGCGCGATGCGATGATCGCCAGCGCCGATGGCGACGGCCGCTTCCTGCTCAACCAGGCCGAGACGCTGTTCGCGGTCAACCTGCCCGAGCCGCTCGACCCCGCCGGCCTCTCCGCCTTCCTGCAGCGTCGCGTCGCGGTCTACGACAAGGATCGCGAGGGGCATTACAATCTCATCTCCGCGCTCCACAAAGCGGTGCGCGGATCGGACCCGCAGGCCGCGCTCTACTATCTCGCGCGCATGCTCACCGCGGGCGAGGAACCGCTCTATCTGCTGCGCCGGATGGTCCGCATGGCGGTCGAGGATATCGGCCTTGCCGATCCGAACGCGTTGACGCAGTGCCTCGCCGCCAAGGACGCCTACGATTTCCTGGGATCGCCCGAGGGTGAGCTCGCGATCGCGCAGGCATGCCTGTATCTCGCCACCGCGCCAAAATCGAATGCCGCCTACAAGGCGCAGAAGGCGGCGTGGAAATCGGCACGCGAGACCGGATCGCTGATGCCCCCCGAAAACATCCTCAATGCGCCGACCAAGCTGATGAAGGAGATCGGCTACGGCAAGGGCTATGCGTACGATCACGATACGGCCGATGGCTTCTCAGGATCGAACTATTGGCCTGCGGAGATGGAGCCGCAGACTTTCTATGTCCCGACCGATCGCGGCGTCGAAAAGCGCATCGCAGACCGCATGGCATGGTGGGCGAGCTTGAAAGACGCGCAATGAAGGACTGGGCTTCGCGCGCCGCCGCCGCGTTGACCTTGCCCGACACGATCGCCGCGACGCCTGATGGCGGCGCGGCGGTGAAGGTCGGATCGGACGGCCGGACCTTCGTCTCGATCAGCTGGCCCACCCTGCTCATCCGCCACGGCAGCGACGATCCCGACCGCGTCCAGGCAGCTGCGCGCAAACCCAGCAAGCCGCGCACAAAGGCGTGATCCCGACGCACTTCACCCGCTTCGCCGCGATCGATTGGTCGGGAGCGAAGGGCGCGCGCCACCCCGGCATCGCGCTCGCGCTGTGCGAGACGGGCGCGGCGGCCCCGACGCTCGTATCGCCGCCGCGCGGTGTCTGGTCACGCGCCGACATCCTCCACTGGCTGCGCGATCAGGCCGAGACACCGCTGCTCGTCGGCTTCGACTTCAGCTTCGCGCCCCCCTATGTCGAGCGCGGCGCCTATCTGCCCGGCGAGGCCGCGCCGACGACCGCGCGCGCCTTCTGGGGCTATGTCGATGCGCACGCCCCCGATGCCGATCTCGGCGCTGCCTCGTTTCTCGAATCGCGCCGCGGCACGCATTTTTATCTTGGCGCAGCCGACGGCACGAAGGCCGATTTCCTCCACTTCCGCCGCTGCGAGGCGCATCACAATGCCGCCGGGTTCGGCAAGCCCTCGACCGTCTACGACGCGATCGGCGCAGCGCAGGTCGCCAAGGCGAGCTTTGCCGGCATGAGGCTGCTCCACCATCTCGCGCCAGCCATCCCGGTCTGGCCGATCGACCCCGCCCCCCACACCGGCGCGTGCGTCGTCGAAATCTACACGACGATCGCCGCGCGCGCCGCCGGGGTGCGCAAGGGACGCAGCAAGCTGCGCGATGCCGCCGCACTCGACATGGCGCTCGCCACGCTCGGCAGCCGCGCCCACACGCCGCTCGCGCGCTATACCGATCACGCGACCGACGCGATCCTCACCGCCGCCTGGCTCCGCGCGAACGCGGCACGCACCGATTTTTGGCACCCGAGCGCGCTGACCCCCCAAATTGCGCACACCGAGGGCTGGACCTTCGGCATATCCTGACGCATTGAGCGACAACGTGCCGGCTTAGCTCAGTTGGTAGAGCGCCAGTTTTGTAAACTGGATGTCGCGGGTTCGATTCCTGCAGCCGGCACCACTTCGAATCCTCGAGATTCAGGCCGTAACCCATTGATCCAGAAAACTTAAGGGCGACCATTTGAGGGTCCGTGGTCAACGCTGTAAGATGGTGACCCCCACGATCAACCCGTCGGCAAGCCACTGGCCCAGCATGGTCCCGGCGCGCGTTATGCCGGCATGCTCACCATGGGCCTCGACCAATTCCGCACACAGATCGGGAAACGCCACGCCCGCGGTCGCTCGCAGCAGCGCATCGCGCTCGGTGCGGTCGATCGCGCGGAACAGCGAGACCTGATCGCGCCGCCAGACCATAATCGCACCCGGCTTGGGCAGCACCTGAACCGCCGGCGGCGCTTCTGCCGCGAACAATGCCGACCAGATCGCAGGCGCGTTGGTGGTCAGCGCGCGCAGGCGTAGCGTCGGCGTGAACTGCAGCTTCGCCGTATCCCAATCGACATGCGCCAACGCGCCCACGTCAAGGGCTGCGCTATCCGGACCGACAAACGCCTCCCCGAGCGCGTATTCGATCCACGCAAGCTCGGCGACTTCGGGATCATCGGGATACAGCACCGCAAGCGTTGCCGGAAAATCCCGCGGATAGGCGTCGAGCGTCCAGCTCGTCGGTGGCACGCGCTCGATATGGGCGACGACGGCATGGTGAAACGCCTCGCCGCCAACCCAGGCGCGCGTCTGCACAAAGCTTTCCTCAAGGCACGCGACCAGTTGGGCGCGATACGTGTTCTGATAGACCAGCAAGCCGGCTGCGGCCGCGCTGCCATAGCGGCTTGCCGCGTCGGCATCCGCAGCGACGAGCCACGCGCGCATATCGCGCTGGAGCGCGAGCAAGCTCATGCCGCTTTGGCCAAGGGCTGTCCGCCGATCCGCCGGGCAAGGTCCAGCTCGGCGAGAAGCTCGTCCAACGGCGGGATGTCGTCGTCACGCTCGATCATCGTCGCGACCGGCCCGAGCATCGGCAAGACATGCGCGTACAGGTCCCATACCGAGATCGGCACAGGTTGATCGTGCGTGTCGATCAGCATGTCCTGTCCGCGGCTGTGCCCGGCCAGATGAATCTGCCGCACGCGTTCGTGCGGCACGCCGTTGAGATAGGCGATCGGATCGAAGCCGTGGTTGGTCGCGCTGACGAACACATTGTTGACGTCGAGCAGCAGGCCGCAGCCGCTGCGCGCGCACATCGCATCCAGGAACTGCCATTCGGTCATGTCGGCACCCTCAAACGCGATATAGGTCGAGGGATTCTCGATCAGCATCGTGCGTCCTAACGCGTCCTGCGCGCGGCCGATATTGGCGCAGACCAGGGCGAGGGCTTCGTCTGTGTACGGCAAGGGGAGCAGATCGTGCGAACTGAAGCCCTCTATCCGAGTCCAGCTGAGATGATCGGATACGAACAAAGGCTCGATCTCATCGACCAGCGCGCGCAGCCGGGCGAGATACGCCCCGTCCAGTCCGTCGGCCGATCCGATCGACATCGAAACGCCGTGCAGCGCGACCGGATAGGACGCGCGGACATCGCGCAGGATCTGGCGCGGCTTGCCGCCATCGACCATGAAATTCTCGGAAATCGCTTCGACGAAATCGACCGCGACGCGGTGTTCGCGAAACGCGGCGTAGTGCGGTTTACGCAAGCCGAGCCCGAAACCGGCAAAGGGCGTGATGGGCAAGGCCATGGGCTTTGGCATGGGGTCCGTCCTGATCCGTGCTGGAAAGAAGGTCGGTCCGGTCCCCTGACGGCGACCGGGCCGAGTCCCGCGATCAGTTCGGCGCGGTCAGGCTGCCACCGGCCTTCGTGCACTGCTTCGCCGACAGCGCCTTGAAGCCCTGTCCCTTGCAGTCATTCTGGCCCTTGCACTCGTTCTTGGCGGTCTTGCAGTCCGACGTGCCCTTGCAGGTATTGACGCCGTAGCAGTGCACCGTGTCGCCATCCTTTGCGACCGCGACGGTCGGGGCCGCAGCACTGATGGCGACGACGGCGGCGGCGGCGGCGAAGCTGATGCCGGTACGAAGAGTACGCATGGAAAATCTCCCGGAAGGGGTTTGCCGGATTGGCTCCTCCAATTCGCGGGTTCACGATCGACGGTTACAGCTTCGCCAAAACTTACCAACGCAACAGGCGCGGCCCCACCAGCGCGCCGAACGATGCGGCGAGCAGGATGCCGAGCGAATACCAGGTCAGCACGAAGATCGCCGAGGCTTCGGGGCAATGCAGGCAATAGACGGTGGCGGCGAACGCGCCCGCCGCCAATCCTGCCGCCGCGCCGGCCAGACGCAATCGCGTTGGCGCGAGTCGCCGGAACGACCAGAGCAGCCCGATGAAGATCGGCATCGCGAGCGAGAGTACGCGCCACGGACATTGTTTCCAGCTTTGGCCCAACCACATCGCCAGCCATTGCGTTTGCGGTGTGTGGAGGAGCTCGAACACGCCGACGCTGGCCAGCAGCAGTACCGGGATCGCCAGCAGCCACAGCCATCGCAACCGATGCGTTTCGGGACGCGCCAATTGCGCGGTCAGCGCCAACGCCCCGAAGGCGAGCGAAATCGTGTACGCCCACTTCATCCAGAAATAGAAACCGTGCATCGCCACCGCCAGATCAGGCCGCGCGCCCCACATCAGCAACACATAGCTTGCCGACACGGCCGCACCTGCCGCGATACCAAGCACGAGCCGTCGGCCCACCGCACTGCGCTTCACGGGCGGGACATCGCTGGCGAGCGTCGCGATCAGGTCGTCGGTGTTCATGCCCGTCCTCCCTGGATGCGCGCCATCAAGGTCTTGAGCCCGCGATGGACCGAGATCTTCACGTCGGATTCGCCAACACCATGCGTATTGGCAGCCTCGGCGACACTCAGCCCTTCGATCCTGGTCGCGCGGATCATCCGCGCCTGTTTGGGCGGAAGCGTGTCGAGCAAATCGTCCACGTCCATGCGCGCGGAACTGGCGTCCTCGAACCCTTCGGCGATCAAGATGTCTTCCAGCCCTTCGATCGGCTGAGTCCGACGGTTACGGCGGAAATGATCGATCATCTTGTAGCGTGCGATCGCGAACAGCCACGCGGTGAACGGGCGGTCGCGGTCGTAGGTCGAACGGCGGGTATGAACTGCGATCAGCGTATCCTGCACCAAATCCTCGATATCGTCGCCGTCGCCGCTTGCACGACGCCGGTAGAATCCCCGAAGCATGGGGACCAGCAAGCGCAGCAACGCCGCGTGGTCGTCGGCATTGCCGTCGAGCCCAGCGATCATCAATCCGCGCAACTGTTCCTCACTTGCTCGCATGAGCCCTCCCGAGGATGTTTTCGTGCGACATGGCCAGAAGGTTACACCCGAGCGCGCGAGCGGCGGAAAATTCTTTCGCGCCGGCTTTTACGTAACCGAACCAGCCGTGCCGCCGAATTGGCCCATGTGACCGGGTTTGCCCCGACGCCTCCTTCCTGGTCACCGCGTGGTTCGGCGGTCCCCCATCGCCGAACCACGCACCGCAGAGGCTTCCATCATCGAAGGAAACATCTCGTGCATCCGACCCATGCCGCACTCGCCGCCAGCCTCGCCCTCGCAGTGGCCGGCGGTGCCACGCTTTCCGGTGGTGCCCACGCCGCGCCCGCGATGGAGAAATGTTACGGGGTCGCGCTTGCCGGCAAGAACGACTGCAAGGCTGGGGCCGGCACCAGCTGCGCGGGCACGTCCAAGGCCGATTATCAGGGCAATGCCTGGAAGCTCGTCAAGGCGGGCACGTGCGTCACGACAAAGACGCCCAAGGGCACTGGTTCGCTGACGCCCAAGGCGTAATCGCCAGCCGCAGAACCGGGGTGTCGCTCGCGCGCCCCGGCCATTTTTTCGGAGACGCCCATGATGTCGCTCGTCGCCTTGTACGATCGCACCGTTCGACGCGCGGCTGCCTTGCTCCCCGATGCGGCGCTGCTGCTGATCGCCCGGTTGGGGATCGCAGCGGTGTTCTTCCTGTCGGGCCGGACCAAGGTCGGCGGGCTGCTGCAGATCACGGACAGCACCTACGAACTGTTTCGCACCGACTATGCGCTGCCGCTGGTTCCGCCCGCGATCGCGGCGGTCGCCGCGACCTATTCGGAGCATCTCTTCTCGATCCTGCTCGTCCTCGGCCTCGCGACACGGTTCTCGGCAGCCGCCTTGTTGCTGATGACGCTGACGATCGAGATCTTCGTCTATCCCGATGCCTGGCCGACGCATCTCAGCTGGGCGGCGATCCTGTTGCCGCTGATTGCCCGCGGCGGCGGAGCGTGGTCGCTCGACCGCGTGCTGCCGACGCTTCCGACCGAAAAGGAACAGTAAAATGAAGTTCGGACTCCTTCCCGCGCTTGCAGTGATCGCGAGCGGCGCGCCGGCCTTGGCCAATGACCCCACGCATCCGACCGTCGTCGAGCTGTTCCAAAGCCAGGGTTGTTCGTCCTGCCCGCCCGCGATCGCAAATATCAACGGGATCGCCGATCGCCCGGAGATCCTCGCGCTGACCTTCGCGGTCACGTATTGGGATCAGCTCGGGTGGAAGGACAGCTTCGCCAAGCCCGAATTCACCGAGCGCGAACGCGATTATGCCCGCACCGGCATCAGCCAGTTCGCCACGCCGCAGACGGTCATCAATGGCCGAGCCTCCGTCAATGGCGGCAATCGTGCGCAACTGGTGGCGGCAATCCGCACGCAGGATCGTGGTCCGGCGGGCCCGGCCATCGAGGCTGCGCCCGGCACGGTGACGATTGGGAAAGCCGCGACCGCGCAGCCCGCGACGATCTGGCTCGTGCGCTACGATGCAAGGGCGCTCAGCGTTCCCATTCGTGCGGGCGAGAATGGCGGCCGAACGCTTGTGCATCGCAACGTCGTGCGGTCGCTCAGCATCATCGGAACGTGGAACGGGATGTCGAAAACGGTGGTGATCCCGACGAATTCCGATCCCAACCTCAAATCAGCCGTGCTTGTGCAAGCAGGACGTGGCGGGAGGATCGTGGCCGCATCCCGCATTTGACACGTCGAACCGACATCGGATTCTACGCAGCGCGACCGGTCAGATCCAATCCGCTGAAATGCGCGCGCGCTGCATCGATGAAGGCGCGCACGTTGACCGATGTGCGTCGATTGGCCTGATAGACGAGGTGGACCGGTACGGGCGGCGGCGCGGCTTCGTCGAGCAGCGTGACCAAGCGGCCCGACGCGACGGCCGCGAGCGCCTGATAGGACAGCACCCGCGCGATCCCCACGCCATCGGCCGCAGCCGCAATCGCCGCATCGGCGGTGTTGACGGTCAGCCTTGGTTCGATCCGGATGGCGGTCTTGCCAGTCGCTCCGAAGCGCCATTCGTGCGCACGATCGATCTCGGTGAAGGAGATCAAGGCGTGGTCATGCAGCGCTGGCACGGTCACGGGCGTTCCGCGTGCCGCGAGATAGCCCGGGCTGGCGACGAGCACGCGCCGCACTTCCGCAACCTTGAGGGCATGGAGCGCGCTGTCTGACAGATCGCCGATCCGCACGGCGACATCGATCCCCTCTTCGACCAGGCGGACGACGCGATCGATCAAAGTCAGTTCGACACCTAACCGCGGATGGTTGCGCAACAGGCTGGTCGTGATCGGCAGGATATGGAGCCGCCCAAAGGTGACCGGCGCGGTGACGACAAGATTGCCTCCCGGCAGAGCACCGGTGCCGCGCAACGCCAGCGCTGCATCGTCGAGTTCGGTCAGCGCGGCGCGGCAGCGCTCGAGATACGCCGCGCCCTCGTCGGTCAGCCGCACCGATCGCGTCGTCCGCCGCAACAAGGGTGTTCCGAGATCAAGCTCCAGCGCCGCGACTGCCCGGCTCGCCGCTGTAGGCGAAACGCGCAGTCGGCGCGCGGCCTCCGCAAAGCTCGCATGATCGGCGACGGCGACGAAGGTGCGCAGCATGTCGAGCCGATCCATGATTGTCCCGATTTGTGCATGAGTGAAGTGTCGAAGGAACGGATTATCACATCCTAGCCCAAGGCGCATCTTCCCTGGGCAGGCCGCATCCAGCCGCCTACCCGGAGAAAAGACGTGTCCCGCATCGCCACTCCCACCCGCGAAGATTCCCCCGCAAAATCGCAGCCGCTGCTTGATGCGGTCGAAAAGCAGCTTGGCATGGTCCCCAACCTGTTCCGGCTCGTCGGCAGCAGCCCGGCTGCGCTGGAGGGCTATCTCGGCCTCAACGGCGCACTGGGCCGCACGCTCGACGCCAAGACCCGCGAGCGCATCGCGCTTGTGATCGCGCAAGCCAATGGCTGCGATTACTGCCTGTCGGCGCATACCTATCTCGGCCTGAACCTCGCCAAGATCGACGCCGCCGAGATCGCGCTGAACCGCGCCGGTCATTCGGGCGACGCCAAGGCCGATGCGGCCGTCGGCTTCGCCCGCAAGGTCCACGAGGCGCGCGGCCAGGTCAGCGACGCCGACCTCGCCGAAGTGCGTCTGGCCGGCTTCAGCGAGGCGCAAGTGATCGAGATCGTCGCGTCGGTCGCGCTCAACGTGCTGACCAACTACATCAACAATGTCGCCAGAACCGACATCGACTTCCCAGTCGTCCTGGCGGCCGAAGCCGCTTGATGGTCCGGGGTCGGCGGTTTGCGCTCAATGCGCCCGCCGACGCCGCCCTGCAGCAACCGGAGCTCGATCATGGCCAATGCCTTCCTCACCCTTGCGACGACGCCGAGCGTGCTCGCGGCACAGGTAGCGAATGGGAGTGCCGGGCTTTACGACACCGTCGGCGGGCGCCGGCCAGCGGACCGTTTCGGACCGGCCGAAGTCCAGTTCATCGCCGAGCGCGACAGCTTCTACCTGGCGAGCGTATCGGAAAGCGGCTGGCCCTATGTCCAGCATCGCGGCGGCCCGGCGGGTTTCCTCAAGGTGCTTGACCAAACGACACTCGCCTTCGCGGACTTTCGGGGCAATCGCCAATATATCAGCCTTGGCAACGTGGCGGCGAACAACCGCGTGGCGATTTTCCTGATGGACTATCCGCGCCGTCGCCGACTGAAACTCTATGCCCGGATCGAGGCGCGTGATCTCTCGACCGATCCCGTGCTGGCGAGCAAGCTCGACCTGCCGAGCTATCGTGGCGTGCCCGAACGCGTGTTCCTGCTGCACCTCGCAGCGTTCGATTGGAATTGCCCGCAGCATATTACCCCGCGCTTTACCGAGGCCGAGATCGCCGCGGCATCTGCGCCACTCCACGCCAGACTCGCGGCGCTCGAAGCCGAAAACATCGCGCTGCGTACAGCGCTTGCCGAAAAGGACCTGCCCGCATGAGCACGCTCGAAACTCCACGGTTCCCGCTGCCGCCCTTCACGCGCGAGAGCGCCGTGCTCAAGGTGCGGGCGGCGGAGGATGCCTGGAACAGCCGCGATCCCGAGCGGGTGGCGCTGGCCTATACGGTCGACAGCGCGTGGCGAAACCGGGACAGCTTCGTCACGGGGCGACCCGCCATTATCGCCCTGCCGAGCGCCAAATGGTCGCGCGAGCAGGACTATCGCTTGGTCAAGGACCTTTGGGCGTTCACCGACAACCGGATCGCGGTGCGGTTTCAATACGAGTGCCGCATCGCTGGTCAGTGGTATCGGAGCTACGGCAACGAGCAGTGGGAGTTTGCCGAAAACGGACTGATGCGGCGGCGCGAAGCGTCGGTGAACGATCTCGCGATCGCGGAGGGGGAGCGTCGCTTCCTGTGGGATGCCCCCGCACCGCGTCCGCGGGCGTATCCCGGCTTGGCCGGCGTAAACGGATGACCGCGATCCGCATCGCGGCCGTATCGGGCAGCCTGCGGGCAAGCTCGATCAACACGGCATTGCTGCGCACGATCGCAGCTGGAGCGCCCGAGGGCGTTTCCGTCGCGCTGGTTTCGCTAGGCGCGCTGCCGCTGTTCAACCCCGATTTGGAGGCGGATCTGCCCGAAACCGTCAAGGTCTTGCGCGCAACGATTGTTGCCGCGGACGGGGTGATCGTGGCGAGCCCGGAATATGCGCACGAGCGATAGGCTGAATTGCGGTCCTGCGTGCGGCTGACCTCAAAATCACTCTGCGCAATACAGGGATACACCGCTCAAACGGCCACTAGACGCGACAGCGTAAGAGGCCGATGAGGCCAGGCCTCGGATCATCCGATCGAAGGGCTGCGCATGAGATCCTGTTCCCCGTGCTGAAGCGCCTGCTTCTCGGTCTCATCGGCGTCATCGTCGTCGGACTCGTCGCGTTCTGCGTCTTCGCGTGGCGCCCAGCGATCGCCGAGATCGCGCCGCCCGCGCCCGGCAGCTTCGCGCCCGCGCTGGTCGCACAGGGCGAAGTTCTGGCCAGCGCCGGCTATTGCTCTGCATGCCATACCGCCAAGCATGGCAAGCCGTTCGCCGGCGGCTATCCGATGGCGACGCAGTTCGGGACGATCTATTCGACCAACATCACGCCCGATCCCGCGACGGGGATCGGTAAATGGTCTGAACCCGCGTTCCGGCGGGCGATGCATGAGGGGGTGTCGCGCAACGGCGCGCATTTGTTGCCGGCGTTTCCCTACGACCATTTCACCAAGCTGACCGACGGCGACGTGGCCGCGCTGTATGCGTATTTCATGACCCGCGCGCCCGTTCGCCAGGAAGCCAGCGACAACACCGTACCCTTCCCGCTCAACATCCGCCTGTTGCAGGCCGGGTGGAAGCTGCTGTTCTTCACCCCCGGCCGCTTCCAGCCCCAGCCGACACAAAGCGCCGAATGGAATCGGGGCGCCTATCTTGCCGAGGGCATCAGCCATTGCGGCGCCTGCCACACGCCGCGCGGCATGCTCGGCGCCGAGATCCGGGATCGCGCCTATGCAGGCGCACCGATCGACGGCTGGATCGCGCCGCCGCTCGACAAGACCAACCCATCGCCCGTGCCGTGGACGCACGCCGAGCTGGTCGCCTATCTCGGTACCGGCATCGGCCGCTATCATGGCACCGCCGCCGGGCCGATGGGCGCGGTTCCGCGCGGTCTCTCCCACCTCCCCGCTGCAGACGTCGCCGCGATCGCCACCTATTTCGCCAGCCGCAACGGATCGGCGAGCCAAGGCGCGCAGGGCGATGCCGCGATCGTGAAGGCCTTGGCCGCCGACAAGATCGGTACCGGACTGACCTACGATCCCGCCGCGCGGCTCTATGCCGGGGCCTGCGCCGCGTGCCACTATAACGGTCGCCAGCTGAACCCGCTGCGCCCCGATCTCGCGCTCAACAGCGCAGTCAACCTCGACGATCCGACCAATCTGATCCGCGTCATCCTCTATGGGGTGAGCGCGCAGGACGGCGCGCCGGGCGTGGTAATGCCGGGCTTCGCGCACGGCTTCACCAACGCCGACGTCGCACGGATCTCCGCCTATCTGCGGACGACCCGGACGACCAAGCCGGCCTGGGCCGATCTCGAGACAAAAGTCGCCACCATCCGCGCGCAAGGCCAGGGCCAATGACCAGCTTCACCATCAACGGCCGCGCGGTGACCACCGACGTCGAGGACGACACGCCTCTGCTGTGGGTGATCCGCGATCATATCGGGCTGACCGGCACGAAGTTCGGCTGCGGGATCGGGATGTGCGGCGCCTGCACCGTCCATGTCGGCGGCCGCGCGACGCGCTCCTGCATCACCCCGCTCGCGTCGGTCGAGGGCGCCGCCATCACGACGATCGAAGGGCTCGACCCCGCCGCAAATCACCCGCTGCAACAGGCGTGGCGCGCGCTGCAGGTGCCGCAATGCGGCTACTGCCAGTCGGGCCAGATCATGCAGGCGGCGGCGATGCTGCAGGATTTCCCCGCCCCCAGCGACGACGAGATCGACGCGGTGATGACCGGGAGTCTGTGCCGCTGCATGACCTATGTCCGCATCCGCGCGGCGATCAAACAGGCAGCCGCCGAGATGGGAACCAAGGCATGAGCCGCCTCATCACGCGCGCCGAAGCGACGACGCCGTTCAGCCGGCGTGGCTTCCTCGTGGCGAGCGGCGCGGCGGGGGTCGCATTCGGCTTCTCGCGCGTGCTGGCGGCGATCGATCCGGCGGTGCCGGGCAGCGTACCCGCCTCCGCCACCGGGCCGCAATTCGAACCGACGATCTGGTTCGGGATCGACGCGGCGGGTATCGTCACCATCAACATCATCCGCGCCGAGATGGGCCAGCACGTCGGCACCGCGCTCGCCCGCATCCTCGCCGACGAGCTCGAGGCCGATTGGGACAAGGTGCGCATCGTCCATGTCGACAGCGACCCGAAATGGGGCCTGATGGTCACCGGCGGCAGCTGGTCGGTCTGGCAGACCTTCCCGGTGTTCAGCCAGGCGGGCGCCGCAGGGCGGATCGCGCTGATCGAAGCCGGCGCCAAGCTGATGGGCGCCAACCCCGCGAACTGCACGGCTAAAGACGGCGCGGTCCATGCCGGCGGGCGTTCGATGTCCTATGGCGACATCGCCAAGAGCGGCACCGTCGCGCGGCAATTCACCCCCGACGAGCTCAAGGCGCTGCCGATCAAGCCGGTCAAGGAGCGCCGCCTGATCGGGCGCGAGACGCATGGCCTCGACATCGACGCCAAGACCAACGGCACCGCGGTCTACGGCATCGACGCCAAGCTGCCGGGGATGGTCTATGCCCGCCCCAAGCTGCCGCCGACGCGCAACGGATCGAAGGTCGTGTCGGTCGACGACGCCGCGGCCAAGAAGGTCAAAGGCTATCTGCGCTATCTGGTGCTCGACGATCCCTCGGACACCGTGCCCGGCTGGGTGATGGTGATCGCAACCTCCTATTATGCCGCGCTCAAGGCGACCGACCTGCTCGACGTCACCTGGACGCCCGGCCCCGGCGCGGACATGAGCGAGCAAACGCTGCAGGACCATGCCCGCGCGCTCGTCGCCAAGGCCGATGGCGGCATTCTGCTCGACATCGCCGACGACGACAGCACGCCGAACTTCACCGCCGCCGCGGCGAGCACGATCGAGCAGATCTACACCACCGCGACCGTGCTCCATTTCCAGCTCGAGCCGCTCAACGCGCTCGCGTTCGAAAAGGACGGCGTGTTCGAGATCCACACCGGCAACCAGTGGCAGAGCCTGATCCTGCCCACGCTCGCCAAGGCGCTCGGCGTGGCCGAGACCAAGGTGGTGCTGCGCAGCTATCTGCTCGGCGGCGGCTTCGGCCGGCGGCTCAACGGCGACTATACGATCCCGGCCGCGCTCGCGACCAAGGCGCTTGGCCGCCCGGTCAAGATGATCATGACGCGCGAGGACGATGCGCGCTTCGATTCGGTGCGCTCGCCCTCGGTGCAGCGGCTGCGGATGCAGTTCGACGGCAGCGGCCAGATCCAGGCGATGGAGCATCACGCTTGCGCCGGCTGGCCGACGCAGGTGATCGCCGGGCCGACCTTGCTCGCCAAGACCAAGAAGGGCGGCCAATACGATCCCTTCGCAATCTCGGGTGCGGACCATTGGTACGATGTCGGCCACCAGCAGGTCCGCGCGGTCGCCAACGATCTCGCCAACGCCACCTTCCGCCCGGGCTGGCTGCGCTCGGTGGGACCAGGCTGGACCAACTGGGCGCTCGAGAGCTTCATCGACGAAGCGGCGCACCACACAAACATTGACCCGGTCGCGTTCCGGTTGAAGCTGCTGACCGGCAAGGGCCGCAACGCCGGCACCGCGCCCAACGCGGTCGGCGGCGCGCTCCGCCAGGCCGAAGTGGTGCGCCGTGTCGCCGAGAAGGCCGGTTGGGGCGCAAAACTTCCCGCCGATACCGGGCTCGGCGTCGCCACCAGCTTCGGGCAGGAGCGCGACATGCCGACCTGGGTCGCCTGTGCAGCGCAAGTCCATGTCGATCGCGCGACCGGCATCGTCCGCGTGGAGAAGCTGACGCTCGTGGTCGACGCCGGCACGATCGTCGATCCCGACGGCGCGCTGGCGCAGGTGCAGGGCGGCGCGCTGTGGGGCCTGAGCATGGCGCTGCACGAGGGCACCGAATTCGCCGCGGGCCAGGTGAAGGACACCAATCTCAACACCTACACCCCGCTGCGCATCGCCGACGTGCCGCAACTCGACATCAGTTTCGTCGAGAGCGAAAACGTGCCCGTCGGGCTGGGCGAGCCTGCCACTACGGTCGTCGGCCCCGCGATCGGCAATGCGATCTACGCCGCGAGCGGGATCCGATTGCGCCACATTCCCATCACCCCGGCCGCGGTCCTGGCCGCATTGAAAGCGCGGTAGATGTACGCTCGCGGCGGCTGACAGCGCCGCTCGCGGGAACCCTGTATCGCCCGCGATGCTCGGCACTCTGACCTTTTGCGCCGGGCTCCATCGCGTCGCGATGCCGGACGAAAGCTGGAAGCTGGCCGAACGCCTCGACCCGTCGAGCGGTCTCCTTAGGGCCGCTCGCTGGCGCGTCCGCACCGTGCAGCCGACAGTCGAGCGTGCCAACCGAAGCGGCCGAGGCAAAACGCCATCGCAAGCGTTCCCGTCGCAACCCGTCTGCCGCTCCGTCGTTGTCGCGCGGCAGCCCCCAGGAGATATGCGATGGCCTCGACCCCAGCCAAGACCGATGAGAGCGTTGCCGCAAGGCTGGCAAGAGGTGCCGTAGCGGGCGTGATAGCGGGCGCCGTGGCATCCTTTGCGATGGACCGGTTCCAGGCCGCGGTATCGCCGTTGCTTCCGTCGAGCGGGAGCGATTCCGAGCCCGCGACGGAAAAAGCCGCCGATGCGGTGTCGGAGAGCCTTACGGGGCAAGCCGTCGCCGCCGCGGACAAACCGCTTGCCGGCCAGGCGGTTCACTATGCTGTCGGGATTGCGCTCGGCGCGGCCTATGGCATCGCAGCGGAGTTTCGCCCGTCGGTCACCTCCGGCTATGGGCTGGGGTTCGGGCTCGGCACCGCAACGGTGCTCGACGAAGCCGCCGTTCCCGCGACAGGGCTCGGCAGCGCGCCGTGGAACGCCGGGATCGCAAGCAATGTGTATTCCTACGCCTCGCATATCGTCTTCGGCGGCGTGAGCGAGATCGTCCGCCGGCACGTCGCCGGTACGCTGCTGCCCCGCCAGGGCGACTGAACGATAGCAACGCAAGGAGCATGACCATGGCTGATTATCGCAAGACCGACGCCGCAATCGCGCGGCTCTCGCCCGAACAATATCGCGTGACGCAAAAAAGCGGCACCGAGCGTCCCGGTACGGGCGAATATCTCCACACCACGGATGCCGGCATCTATGTCGACATCGTTTCGGGGGAGCCGTTGTTCGCGTCTGCCGACAAATACGAATCGCACTGTGGCTGGCCGAGCTTCACCAAGCCGATCGAGCCCGCCAATGTTGCCGAGTTGCGCGATGCCACGCTCGGCATGGTCCGCACAGAAGTCCGTTCCGCCAACGGTGACAGCCACCTCGGACACGTTTTCAATGACGGTCCGCGGGATCGCGGCGGGCTACGCTATTGCATCAACTCGGCATCTTTGCGCTTCGTACCCCGCGCTGCGATGGAAGCCGAGGGCTATGGTGCGTATCTCGATCAAGTCGAGGGCTGAACGCCGCTTCTGCGCCACCGCTTCCTCCGCAGACGGACGCTTAGCGTAGACCCTTTGACAATCGCGTGACCGCGCTGTTTCCGGCATGTAACGCGCATGAGGGGTCCCGTGCTATCGACGGGTTCCGGGAGGTGAGAGCATGACGGATCCAAACGGTTCACGCTGGCGGGCAGGTCTGGTGGTCGGCGTGTCCGCGTTGCTCGCGGCCTGTACGACAAGCCCGCATCCCCAGGCCCGCGTTGTAGCGCCCGGCGCCCGCTATGTCGCAATGGGAAGCTCGTTTGCGGCGGGGCCCGGAGTCACGTCATCAGCCGACCAGCCCGCCACGCGTTGCGCCCGTTCGACAGACAATTATGCGCATCTCCTCGCGCGCAAGCTCGGCTTGCAGCTCGACGATGTGAGCTGCAGCGGCGCGACCACGGCGCATATTCTCGGGCCCTGGGACGCGCTGCCGCCGCAGATCGACGCGCTGACCCGCGATACCGGGCTGGTGACGATCACGATCGGCGGCAACGATGTCGGCTATATCGGCGGCCTCGGATCGGCCTCGTGCCGCAGCTTTGCTGCGCCGCCATCCGGAACGCCGGGAGGCAGATGCCCCGCGCCCCCGCAGGTCCTCGAAGCCGACTGGGCGAAGCTCGACACCGCGCTGCGCAGCATTGCGGCCGAGGTGCATCGCCGCGCGCCCGCGGCGCGATTGATCTTCGTCGATTATGTATCGGTATTGCCGCCGGTCGAGACGTGCGCGAGCGTGCCGCTGTCCCGCGCCGAGGCCGATACTGGCCGCGCCACGGCGCGACGGCTTGCAGCGCTGACCGCGCGAGTCGCCGCCGAGACCGGATCCGAAGTCCTGAAAGCATCCGACCTGTCGAGCGCCCACACCGCGTGCAGCGCCGAGCCGTGGGTCAATGGCTTCCCCCTGCCCGGCGGACCGAGCTTCGTGCCATATCACCCGAACGCCCGCGGAATGGCCGCGATCGCCGAGGCGCTCGGCCGGCAGATTCAGTCGCGGACGACGTGAGTCCCCAGCGCGGACGCCGCGAGCAACCGACGAAACCTGACCGACGCCCTACCGTTTGAGGAACGCCCCGATGCCTGCAAGCGCAAGCTTGTCGGCGGGGACGGCGGTTTGCGTGAAGGTGAGGCGCAACCACCGCGTCGGCCGCGTTGTGCCGAACGCGATCCGCTGCGTCGCCAGCGCATAGGCGATATTGGGAAGTTCGCCCGCCGCCGCGAGCTCCCAGCGCGCGCCGTCGAGGCTCGTCTCGAACCGATAATCGCGCGGCGGCGCCACGCCTTTGGCGATCGTCCGCGACGGCGTTACGCTTATCCCGGCAAGCGCCATTACTGCGCCCATGTCGATCGTCACGCTGGCGGGCCGGCCCGGCGTCGGGGCAGGCACGGTCCAGCGCGTCGCCGCGTCGTCGTCGAGCAAAGCCTCGGCACCGGGGCCCGAGGCGGTCACGATCCGCCAGCCCGCGCTCGACAGTGTCGTCGCATCGTGCGCACGCACCAGCACGACCGCGGCCGGCTGGACTTGCAGGAACAGCGCGACTTCGCTGATCGCCGGGCAGACCGGCGCCGCGAGGATGCGGAGACGGACCCGCCGCGCGGTGATCGGCTGCGGCAGTCGGATGATGCGCTGCGGTCCGATCGCTTCATGGTCGGCGAGCGTCCGCCATGCGCCTTCGATCTCGGCATCGACTGCAAAGCGCGTCACGCGCGCGCCGAGCGGCAGATATTCGCGCAGCCGAATCAGGTCGAAGCGCCGCCCCGGCGGGAGGTCGAGCGTCAGGCTCGGCGTCGTCACCGCGTCGCCGCTCGACCAATAGCTGTCGCGCCGGCCATCGAGCACGCGTGCGGCGGCAAAAGCCGGGCCGCGCGTGTCGCTCGCGCTCGCGATCGCGCCCTGTGCGAGGTCGCGCGCATAGGTCGCGGCCTGCGCGGCACCGAAGGCGCGCAGCACCGCGACGTCGCCATCGGCCAGCCGCCCGCGCCGATCGGGCGGCAGATTGAGGTTGAGGTTGGTGCCGCGCCCGACCGAGCTGTCGTACAGCTCCAGCAACTGCGCGGGCGTCTTGACCTTGGCATCCTCGTCGGCGTGGTAGAACCAGCCGGGGCGGATCGACACGTCGGTCTCGGCCGGCCACCACAAGGCGCCGCCGCGCACGCCGCTATTGCCCTCGGACTGGACATAGGGATGGTTTGGCATCGTCGGCCAGCACGGATCGCCCGCCACGCCATCCTCGTTGCCGACCCAGCGCAGGTCGGCGCCGAGCGGATCGAAGGTACACGCCATCGGCTGATACTGATGCACCAGCGCGACCGTTTTGGGCCAGTCGTAATAGGCCGGCGCATCGATCTTGCGGGTCTCGCGCGCGCCACCGTAATAGCCGTCGCCGCCATTGGCGCCGTCGAACCAGAATTCGAACAGCTCGCCATAGCGCGTGCAGAGCTCGACGATCTGCTTGCGGAAATAGTCGACATAGGCGGGCCGGCCGTATTCGGGATGATGCCGGTCCCACGGCGAGAGATAGAGGCCGAAGGCGAGCCCCGCGCGACGCGTCGCCGCCGCCATCTCGCCGACCACGTCGCCCTTGCCCTGCTTGTACGGCGTGTTGCGGATGCAGCGCTCGGTCAGATGCGTCGGCCACAGGCAGAAGCCGTCATGATGCTTGGCGGTGAGGATGATGCCCGTCATGCCGCCCGCCTTGGCCGCCGCGACGATCTGGTCGGGCGAGAAGTCGGTCGGGTCGAACAGCGCCGGATCCTCGTCGCCATACCCCCATTCCTTGTCGGTGAAGGTGTTGATCGAGAAATGGACGAAGGCATATTGCCCGCGCGCATGCCAGGCGAGCTGGCGCTTCGACGGCGTCGCGCCCCACGGCTGCGGCGGTGCCACCGCACCCTTGGTCAGCGCGGGCACGGCAGTGGCGGCAGCAGTGGCGGCAAGGCCGGAGGCAAGCACGCGGCGGCGCGAAGGACGGATCACGGGCATCTCCAAAATCAGGCAGGGTGGCCGAACGACGGCGGGCGATCGGCGCGCGCTTCGCCGAAGCGCGGATTGGGCGTGGCCGACATAGTGAAGCGCAGCGTGCCGCCCCCCGCCAGCGTGCGATGGTCGATCCAGCTTTTGCTCCACGGCGCGCCGTTCCACGCGACTGCGGCGACGTACGGGGTGTCCGCGCGGTTGCCGGGTGCCTCGATCACCAGCCGCTTCTCGCCCAGCCGCACGACGGCGCGCTCGAACAAGGGCGAACCGAACACATAGGCCGCCTCGACCGGATCGACCGGATAGAAACCCAGCGCCGAGAAGACGAACCACGCGCTCATCTGCCCGCAATCGTCATTGCCGATGATGCCGTCGGGGTCGTTGCGGTACATTTCGGTGCAGAGCCGCCGCACCAGCCGCTGCGTCTTCCACGGCTGACCGACATAGGCATAGAGATAGGCGGCGTGCTGGTCGGGCTCGTTGCCATGCGCATATTGCCCGACGAGGCCGGAAATGTCGGGCGGCGCGTTGGCGGGCAAGGTCGACGGCGCCGAGAAGAGCGCGTCGAGCTTCGCCGCGAACGCTGCATCGCCGCCGCCCTGCGCGATCCGGCCATAGATGTCGTGCTGGTTGAGAAAGGTCGCCTGCCAGCCATTGGCCTCGGTATAGTCGCGATATTGGCTCGTGTGGTCGAGCTGGATCGGATCGTAGGGCGACCACCAGCTGCCATCGGCAAAGCGCGGCCGGGCAAAGCCGGTGCCGGTGTCGATGACGTTCTTCCAATTGCCCGAGCGTCGCAACAGCCGATCGGCGGCTTCGCTTGCCCCGGCCGCGCGCGCGATGTGCGACGACGCCCAGTCGTCATAGGCATATTCCTGCGTACGGCTGACGCTTTCGTCGACCGCGTCGGCAGGCACATAGCCGAGCCGGTCGTACAGCTCGCGGCCGTGGCTGTTGTTGCGATCAGGCGCGGTGAAGTCGAAACTGCGCTTGGCGATCGCGGGCCAGGCGGCGGCATAGTCGGCGGGCACGCCCTTGGCCTGCGCCTCGGCGAGCGGGACGACGCCGTGCCAGCCGATCATCGTCCCCGTCTCCTTGCCCTGCAACGGCCAGACCAACGGGCCGTAGCGCGATTGCGTGGTCTGGCGGATCAGATCGTCGATCAGGCTCTTGGTGCGCGCCGGATCGATCAGCGTGAGCAGCGGATGCAGCGCGCGATACGTGTCCCACAGCGACCAACTGCTATACGCCGCGCCGCCCGGGGGCACGGTGTGGATATGCCCGTCGAGCCCGGCATAGCGCCCGTCCACATCGGAGAAGAGCGTCGGCGCGAGCTGCGCGTGATACAGCGCGGTCGCGAGAATCGCGCGCTGGTCCGCGCTGCCACCGGTGACGTGCACCGCCCCGAGTGCCTTCGCCCAGGTCGCCCGCGCCGCGCGCGCGACGGCGTCGAAATTCCAGCCTTTGGCTTCGCTGGCCAGGTTCGCCCGCGCGCCGGCGACGTCGACGCCCGAAATCGCACAGCGCAGCACGATCGGCGTGGCGCCGGCATCGTCCCAGTGCAGCACCATCTTCAGGCGCTTGCCCGCGACCTGCCGCGTGCCAGCGGGCTGCGCGACATCGCCATCGCCGAAGAAACTGACGCGGTCGGGCCGGCGCGAGGCTTGCAGCGCAAAGTGGATGCGCCGCCCCTTGGCCCAGCGGAACACACGCCGCCCGCCGGTGATCGTGCCGTCGCCGTCGATCGCTACGCTGACCTCGTCGATGAGTGGCGCCGCGCCGGGCGCATCGCCGATGAGGTGCGACAGGTCGAGCAGGACATGCCCTGCCCCCTTGGGAAAGGTATAGCGGTGCCAACCGGTGCGCTCGGTCACCGTCAGCTCGGCCCGCACGCCCGATTCGAGCGCGACACGGTAGAGGCCGGGCTCCGCCCGCTCGTCCGAAAAGCGTTGGCGATAGCCCGCGTCGGGGTCGGACAACGGCCCCGGCTCGAGCTGCACCGGCCCCGTCCCCGGCATCACCATAACGTCGAGCATGTCGCCAATCCCGGTGCCCGACAGATGGGTATGGCTGAACCCCATGATCGAGCCGTCGCCATGGTGATAGCCCGAGCAGGTCGCCCACCGCTCGACATCGGTATCGGGGCCGAGCTGGACCATGCCGAACGGCAGCGTCGGGCCGGGATAGGTATGCCCGTCGCCGCCAGTGCCGATCAGCAGATTGGGCGCATCGCCGGTGCTACGCGCCGCGCCGCGCCCGGGCAGCGTGCTCGCGAGCAGCGCCAGCGCGGAGCTGCCGAGCAGGGTCCGTCGGTCGATCGTCATAGTGGCTGCCCCAGCAACGCGGGTCGGGACGTGGCGAGCCGCACGATCAGCTCGCCGAACAGCCCGTTGGCCCAGGCGAACCAGCGCCGCGTGAAGCGCGCGGGATCATCCTGGTCGAAGCTTTCGTGGATGAGGCCGGTGCCGGCGTCGCTGTCGCGCAACGTCTTGAGGCAGCGCCGGATGACCGCCGGATCGTCACTCGACAGCGCGCGGACGATCAGCGACATCGGCCAGATCTGGCGCAGGCCGACATGCGGGCCGCCGATCCCCTCCCCGGCCGCGCCGCGGAAGAAATAGGGGTTGGCGTCGCTCCACGCCGCATCGCGCGTCCGCCGCCACAGCGGATCGCGCGGCGCAGCGCAGCCGAGATAGGCGAGCCCCGACAGCGACGGGACATTGGCATCGTCCATGAACAGCGCGTTGCCGAAGCCATCGACTTCATACGCCCAGACCTCGCGCCCGTCGCGCAGCCGCATCCGGCCATAGGCCCGGAGCGCATGCTCGACTTCGTCCGCCAGCGCACGCGCATCGGCGGCGAGCTTTGCGTCTTGACGCGCGCCGGTTGCCACCGTCGCCAGCTCGCGCAAGGCGGTGACGGCGAACAGGTTGGACGGGATCAGGAACGGATAGACACAGGCATCGTCCGAGGGGCGGAACGCGCTGTGGATCAGCCCCACCGGACGCGACGGATTGCCCCATCCCTCGAGCGGCACCGTCTCGATATTGCGGTCCGAGGCGCGCAGGAAGCGGTACGGTCCCGGCCCGTCCTTGCGTTGCTGCGCGCGGAAGGTGGCGACGCTCAACCGGGCAGCGGCGGCCCACTGCGCATCGAACGGCGCCGGGTCGTGCGTCGCCTGCCAATAGCCGTGCGCGAGCCGCATCGGATAGCAGAGCGAGTCGATCTCCCATTTGCGCTCGGCGACGCCCGGCTTCATTTCGGTGCGATCGTGCAGCGCCCAGTCGAGATCGGTCTTCGCGGCCGGATCTTCGAGGAAGGCATTGGCATAGGGATCGATCAGGATCGACCGCGCCTGCCGCGCGATCAGCCCGCGGAACAACGTGGCGAGCGCGGGGTCGCCGCGCACGAGATGCAGATAGGGCGTCAACTGCGCCGAGGAATCGCGCAGCCACAGACACGGAATATCGCCGGTGATGACGAACGCGTCGGGTGCGCCGTCGACCACGCCCATCCGCACCGTCGTGTCGAGCGTGTTGGGATAGCAATTGGCGAACATCCAGCGCAGCTTGGGGTCGGCGATCAGCGCGCTGACGCGCACGATCTCGCGCTCGATCGCGGGGCTGACGAACGAGCGCGCGGCAGCGGCGGGACGCAAGCTCGCGAAAGCCGGTGCGGCGCGGGCGGGCGCCGCCGCCAGCGCGACGCCGCCCAAGCCCACGCCCAGCGCATCGCGGCGGGTGAGCGTCACTTCGGCAAGACCTGGCGCGTGCCGGTGATCGCGAGATCGACCCACACACCGGCAGCGTCGCCCGGCTGGCCGCCACCGAGGAACAGCCGATACGCGCCCGGCTCGACCGCGCGCGTCCCGTCGCGTGCGACCAGGCTGAGGCGACGCGGATCGAGCGTGAAGCTCGCCTCGCCTTGCTTGCCGGGTGCGAGCGCGAGGCGGCTGAAGCCGACGAGTTGGCGCTGCAGCACCGGCGTGGTCAGTCCGCCCCCTGCCCCGGCCGGCGGGACGAGATAGGCCTGCACCACGTCCTCGCCCGCCCGCGCCCCGACGTTGCGGACGCGGACGCGGATCGACGCGCTCTGCCCGGCGACGACGCTGACGCGCGCGACCGGCGCGGCATAGGCGAAGCGCGTGTAGCTCAGGCCGTGGCCGAAGCCCCACAGCGGCGTGCCGGTGAAATAGCGATAGGTGCGCTCCTTCATCCCGTAATCGACGAACGCCGGCAGGTCGTTGGTGCTGGCGTAGAAGGTCACCGGCAGCCGCCCCGAAGGGTTGTTGCGCCCGGCGAGCGTCTCGGCGATCGCGGTGCCGCCCGCTTCGCCGGGATACCAGGCGGCGAGGATTGCATCGGCGGCCTGCGGGTCGAGCGCGACCGCGCTGCCGCTGGTGAGGACGATCACGAGCGGCTTGCCCGTCGCCTTGAGCGCGTCGAGCAAGCGGCGCTGCGCAAACGGCAGCGCGATGTCGGTGCGGTCGCCGCCGACGAAGCCTGGAACGCTGACCGGCAGCGCTTCGCCTTCGAGATCGGGCGACAGGCCGACCACCGCCACCACCACGTCGGCGTCCTTCGCCGCGGCCACAGCCTCGCCGCGCAACGCGTCGGCCGGTGGCTCCCACAGCAAGCGGATGCCCTCATCCTCGCTGCTGTGATCGAGCTCGAGCTTGAACGACAGCGCACGGCCGTCGCTGGTCAGCGGGATTTCGATCCGCCCCTTCGCCACCGCGCCCGTCGCGAGCGGACGTCCGTCGATCCACAGCCGCACGGCGTCGTGCGCCTTGCAATATTTCCAGCAGGCGGGAACGTCGACGACGAGACGGTACGCCCCCGGCCCCGGCGGGACGAGCTCGCCCGACCAGCGCGCGCTCCACGTCGCGCCGAGCCCCGCGACGGGCGCGGCGCGATTGAAGTCGAGATCGATCCGCCGTTCGTGCCGCGTCACCAGCGGCGCGCCGGTGAGATCGTGCGTCGCGAAATACTCCGCACGCAAGCCTGCGGCCCCGTCCGCCCGAAGCGCCGTCTCGGGCACCAGCACCGGCGCGCCATCGGCGAGCACCGACCCCTGGGCGTAGCGCACATTCCCCGCCCCGAACGCGCGGCGGATGCCGTCGAGCGGGGTGATCGGCGCCACCGCGGTGCCGTGGTAATTGCCCTGCAACACGCCGAGATCATCGGCATCGGCGCCGACCACCGCGATCCGCACCCCCGGTTTGAGCGGGAGGCGGTCGCCACGATTTTGCAGCAGCACGATCGACTTGCGTGCCGCCTCGAGCGCGGTCGCCTGATGCGCGGGGGTCGCGACCTGATCGGGCGCGATCCGCGACCATGGGCTGGTCGCGCCATAGGCGATGCCAAGCGCGCGTCGTGCCGCCTGGGTACGCGCTAGCGCGGTGTCGATCTCGCTTTCGCTCACCAGCCCGCGCCGCAGCGCCGCCGGCAGCGCGGCATAGGTCGTGCCGCAATTGAGATCGGTCCCGCCCCTGAGCGACGCCGCCGCGGCACCAGCCGCATTGAGCCGGTAATGGTGGAACAGCTGGACGTTGCCGACGGCATCGCAGTCCGAGACGGTGAAGCCGGTGAATCCCCAGTCACGCCGCAACCGATCGACCAGCAACGGCGCGCGGGCGCACGCCGGAACGCCGTGGATCGCGTTGTACGCACACATCAGCGACCCCGCCTTGCCCTCGGTGATCGCCGCGCGGAACGCGGGGAGATAGGTCGCCTCGAGGTCCTGCGGCGAGGGATCGACGTCGAAGCCGTCGCGCCCCGCTTCGGGGCCGCTGTGGACCGCGAAATGCTTGGGCGTGGCGATCACCTTGGGATGCGCCGGGTCGGGCCCTTGCAGGCCGGTAACGAAGGCGACGCCGAGCCGCCCGGTCAGATACGGGTCTTCGCCGTAGGTCTCCTGCCCCCGGCCCCAGCGCGGATCGCGGAAGATGTTGATGTTGGGCGACCAGATCGTCAGCCCTTCGTAGATTCGCCGCTCGGCATCGACCGGCCGTGCGTTGAACTTGGCGCGCGCCTCGGTCGCGACCACGTCGCCGATGCGCTTGACGAGCGGCGCGTCCCACGTCGCCGCCATGCCGATCGCCTGCGGGAAGACGGTCGCATAGCCGTCGCGCGCGAGGCCGTGGAGCCCTTCGCTCCACCAGTCATAGGCCGGCAGCCCGGCATTCGCATCGGCGGGCGCGCTGCTTTGCAGCTGCGCCGCCTTGTCCTCGGGCGTCATCGCCGCGTGGGCCAATTGCGCGGCCTGTGCCGCGAGCAACATCCAGATCATCGGCGCGACCCCAAAGAGCGCAGCGTCAGTGCCCGCGCCAACGCCGCCGGCGAGGCCGTCGACGCGACGCTGACGGTGCGGCTTTCGCCAGGGAGCAGGTCGAACCCGTCGTCGGACGGCTGCGCGCCGACCGCGCCGAAATCGAGCATCACCGCGCGGGCGAGCGCCGTCGCGGTGACGGTCAGCTCGCGCCCATGCCAGGTCGCGTGCAATCCGGGATCGGGATAGGCCATGTCCCTTGGCACCCCACGCTCGACGATCGCGCGACTGACCGGGGCGTCGCCGACCAGCAGTTCGGCCACCGCATAACTCGTTTTGGCGTCGGCCCCGGCGAACAGCGCGGCATCCTCGATCCGCGCCGCCTCGGTGGCCGAGAGCGGCGGCAGCGTGACGGCAGCGCCGTGCTCGGCGAGCAGCCGACCGGCCATGTCGAACGCCCGGACGCGCCAGCGCGCGGGGGTCGGTGTGGTCGCGTCGGACACCAAGGCGAGCCGCGTCGCCGCGCCGACGTGCTCGGCGACGATCACCTGCGGCGCGAAGAAGCGGCGCGCGGCATAATGGAGCAGCTTCCAGCGGCCGGCATGATCGATGCTCGACCAGGAAATCGCCGGCCAGACATCGTTGAGCTGCCAGTAGAGCGAGCCCATCGTCACCGGGCGGCACGCGCGGTGATGCAGCGCCGCCAGCGCGATCGCCTCGGCCTGATTCACTTGGCTCAGATAGACGAAATCGCCGAGGTCCTTGGGCTCGCCGAGCCGGTCGTGGATGTAGAGCCGCAGCCGCGCATTGCCCTCGCCCGCCAGGAACTTCTGGTGCGCCTTCAGCACCGGACTGTCCGGGGTCAGCGCGCCCGGCCCGGCGAAGTCGCGGATCGTCGCCATGTCGGGCATTGCCTGGAAGCCATATTCCGACATGAAGCGCGGGCACGCATCGAGATAGCGCTCGACCGGCTTCGAGCCCGACCAAACGTCCCAGAAATGCCGGTCGCCCGAAGCATCGGTATCGACCGGCCCCTCATAGTCAGTCGACGGCGAGCCGGGCCAATAGGGCGTCCCCGGCGATCGCGTCAGCACCGCGTCACGCAGAACGCGATCGAACAAGACCGCCATCCCGGCGCCAACACGCTCCTGCTCGTCGGGCCCGACGGCGCGCTTATAGGCCTTGCGGTCGGACCAATTTTCCCAGCCCGACAGCACTTCATTGCCGCCCGCCCACAGGACGATCGAAGGGTGATTGCCGAGCCGTTCGACCTGCTGTTCCGCCTCGATGCGGACGTTGGCGCGGAACGCCGCGTCGGGCGGCGTTACCGCCCCGCCGAACATGAAGTCCTGCCACACCATCAGCCCGAGCTCGTCGGTCATGTCGTAAAAGGCGTCGTCGAGATAATAGCCACCGCCCCACACGCGCAGCATGTTCATGTTGGCGTCGCGCGCGGCGAGCAGCAGCGGGCGCATCGTCTCCGTGGTGGTCCGCGTCGGCAAGCTGTCGAACGGGATCAGGTTGGCACCCTTGGCGAAGATCGGCGTGCCGTTGACGCGGAAGCCCATCGCGCCGCCCTCGCGGATCAGCTCGACCGTGCGCAGGCCGATCCGCCGTTCGGCCGTGTCGGTCGCAGCGCCATCCTGCTCGAGCGTTGCTGCCACCCGGTAGAGCGGCTGCGCGCCATAGCCGACCGGCTGCCAGCGCTGCGGCTGCGCGACGGTGATCGGCAGCGTCACGGCGTTGTCGCCCGCCGCCAATGTGACGCGCTGCGTCACCGTCTGGTGCGAACCGTCGGGCGCGGTCAGCACCACGCGCAGCGTCGCCGCTCCGGCACGATCCGCCTGCACCGTCGCGCGCGCCGACAACCGCGCCTCGGCATCGTTCAGCGCGTCCTGGTCGACACGCAGCGTGTCGATCCGCGCGCTGTCCCACGCCTCGAGCCGGACCGGACGCCACGGCCCGATCGTGATGATCCGCGGACCCCAATCCCAGCCATAATGGTATTTCGGCTTGCGGATATAGGGCGAGGTCTGGCGCCCGCCGGGATCATCGGCGAACGCCGAGTCATACTCGCCCGGCAGCGACCGCTTCGCCGCCAGCACGACCGGCGCGAGCGCGCGGATCGGCGCGGCGATGGTGATCAGGATCGTGTTCGCGCCGGGCTTGAGATAGCGCTTGGCGTCGATCCGCCAGCGACGATGCGCATTGTCGGCGCTGAGGACGGCCTGCCCGTTGATCGTCACGGTCGCGAAGGTGTCAAGCCCGTCGAACACCAGATCGAGATGATCGCGCGCCAGCAGCGCCGGCGTCGCGACGAGGGTGTGGCGATACTGCCAGTCAGTCCGACCGACCCATTGGATCGCGGCTTCGTTCGTCGCGAGGAAGGGATCGGGCACGCGGTGTTGCGCGATCAGATCCTGCTGGATGCTGCCGGGCACCTGCACCGCGAACCAGCGCGCCTCGCGCCGGTGCGCGGCGACCGCATCGGTATCGCCGGGGGCGATCCGTGCCTGCCATCCGCTGTCGAGTGCGATCGCCTGCCGCGGTGCCGCGCCGACGAAGCTCGCGCTCGACAGCAACGCCGCCAGCGCGACCCCGCGGAGGACCGCGCGCATCAGCGGGCTTCCGTCAGCTGGACGTCGGCCACCGCATAATAGGGTTCGGCGACCGGCGAGGTGAACTGGAAGCACAGGTCGCGATCCCCCGCCATCGCAGGCAGCGCGCCCGAGAAGGTCAGCAGCGTCGGCGCGGTCGCCGGATCGGGCAAGGGGAAGCTCGCCGCCACCACCGGTGCGGGCGCATCCTTGTCGGGCGGCCCCTTGCGCCCGGCCTGGCAGCCGGCGAGCACGACGAGCTCGCCATGCGCGGTCACGTTGTAATGCTCGCGCACTGCCGAAGCTTCGTGCGCCAGCCCGTAATGCCGCGCGAGCCGCGCGACTTGCACCGTAAAGCCCTTCGCCACGTCGAGCGGGGCGGCGGGATAGGCGCTGCACGTGTCGAACAGGTTGATGTTGAACACCGGCGCATTGCCCTGCGCCTCCGACGTCAACGGCACGCGCAAGCCGAGCGCGCCGCGCGGGCACGCCACCAGATCAGACGCCGCGCGATGGAGCAGCGCCGCACGGTCGGTCGCGAACGCCCGCGCGCCGGCGATCGCGACGCCGTCGTCGCCGAACGCCGCCGCGCGGATCGTCGCGCCGGACGCGAGCGCCAGCGGTGCGGCATAGGCTGGCGATCGGGCGGTCGGCGCGCTGCCGTCGAGCGTATAGCGGATCGTGCCGGCGGGTGCCTGCGTCGCCAGCGCGACGTTCAGCTTGCCGCTCCGCAGCGCATCGCCGCGCGTCCCCTGCAGGCGATAGGTCACGGCAAAGGCGCTGTCGGCGACCTCGACCCCGCCCTGCCGCCAGCGCAGCACCTGCGGCCGCAGCCGCGCGACGAAGCCGGGAAAATCGCGCGGCGCGGTCGACCAGGTCGTCTCGGCGAGCGCGGCGGCGCGCGGGAAGACGGCGTGCTGCACCTGATACGGCGTGACGAGATATTCGCTCCACGCATTGCCCTGCGCGCCGAGCACGTGCTTTGCTTTGGCGGCATCGATCCCGGCGGGCATCGGCTCATAGGCGTAGACATCGGCGAGCGTCTGGATCGACAGGCGGCCGGGCGGCTCGTCGGCCTGATCGCTTTGCAGGCTGTCGAAATACAGCGTCGGTGCAGGCGTCAGCACGACGTCGTGCCCCTGGTTGGCGGCATCGACCGCGCCCTTCTCGCCACGCCATGACATCACCGATGCGGACGGCGGCAGGCCACCTTCGAGGATCTCGTCCCAGCCGATCAGCCGCCGCCCCTTGCTCGCGAGATAGCGGCCGAACGTGTCGATCATCCAGCTCTGCAGCGCATTCTCGTCCTTGAGACCGAGCGTCTTCATTTGCGCCTGGACGCGCGGCGAGCGCTGCCACTGATCCTTGACCGCTTCGTCGCCACCGAGATGGACGAAGCTGCCGGGGAAGACGGCGATCAGTTCGTCGAGCACGTTCTCGACAAAGGCCACGCCCTTGGGGCCGGGATCGAACAGATACGGATTGACGCCCCAATCGTGGCTCACGACCGGCCGGTCGCCGAGCACGCCCATTTCGGGATAGGCGGCGACCAAAGCCTGCGCATGGCCAGGCAAGTCGATCTCGGGAACGATCGTGATGCTGCGATCGGCGGCGTAACGCACCAGCGCGCGCAGCTCTGCCTGGGTGTAGAAGCCGCCGACGCGCGTCGTCGGCGCCGGGCCGCCGGTGCTGGGCCCCTTCCGCCACGCGCCGATCTCGGTCAGCTCGGGATAGCGCTTGACCTCGAAGCGCCAGCCCTGGTCGTCGGTGAGATGCAAATGGAGCGTGTTGAGCTTCACCGCCGCCATCTGGTCGACGATCCGGTAGAGCGACGGCAACGGCTGAAAATGTCGCGCGGGATCGATCATCAATCCGCGCCAGGCAAAGCGCGGCGCATCGCGAATGTCGAGCAGCGGCACCGCGACCGCACCGCCGCGCGCGCCATCGGGGCTGAGCAATTGCGCCAGCGTCATCGCGCCATAGACCAGCCCGGCATGCGTCGCCGCGGCGATGCGGATGCCGTGCGCATCAACCGTGAGCCGATAACCCTCCGCGCCGACCACCGCCGGATCGCGCTCGAAGCGGATCGGCGCGGCGTCGCGCGTCAGGCGCAGCGCGAGGCCGCGTGTGCTGGCGACCTGCGCGACCAGCAATTGCGCCGCGCCTTCGGCATCCGCGTCGCCCGCCGGAACACTGATCCCCGCCCCAGCAGCCACGATGAAACTGCCAGCGCCGCGAACGATGCTGGCGGGCATGGGAAGCAGCGGCAACGTCGCTTGCTGGGCGGCGAGCAGCGCCGGGGTGACGGCTGCCGCCGCGGCGGCGAGACGAGCGATCCGTCGCATGGCGCGCTGGCTCTTGCTGCGCGTCCCGTTCGTCATCGACCGTCCCCCATTGCGACGCGACAGCGCGTGCTCTTGCGATGAAGTGTAACCAATATAAGTCCACTTGCAAGCGCGACAAAGCAGCCGAAGTGGCTCCTTTTGCGCAATCGCAGCATTGCACGCGCCCTGAGCAAGAATACCAATCTGGATTCCGACCAAACCCGATTGCTCACCAGCCATCGACGCATTAGGCTCGCCTCCATGTCTGCGTCGCGGCCCGCGACGCAGGCGGGGGCCGGTACGGGGCAAGAGGGACGGACTTTGGAATTTTCGCAACAGATCGGCCATTTCCGCAAGGGCAACCCGGCGCCGCTCTACATCCAGCTGCAGCACCTCATTCGCGAAGCGATCGGCCAGGATCTGCTCGCGCAAGGCGACGCGATCCCCGCCGAGCGCGACCTTGCGACCGAATATGCCATTTCGCGCATCACCGTACGCAAGGCGATCGGCGGGTTGGTCGAAGAGGGTCTGCTCACGCGCCGACGTGGTGCGGGCACCTTCGTCACCGGGCGCGTCGAGAAGTCCTTTTCGAAACTGTCGTCTTTCTCCGAGGATATGGCAGCGCGCGGCAAGACCGCCTCGACCCATTGGATCAGCCGCGCCGCCGGTACCGTCGATCCCGAAGAGGCGATGTCGCTCGGACTCTCGCCCGGCACGCCGGTCTATCGCTTCCACCGCATCCGGCTTGCCGACGACCAACCGATGGCGCTCGAATTCTCGACCATCGCCGGCTATTGCCTGCCCAATCTCGGCGCGGTCGAGGATTCGCTCTACACCGCGCTGGAAAAGGCCGGCAGCCGCCCGGTGCGTGCGCTGCAGCGCTTGCGCGCCGTCCCGTTCGGCACGGAGCATGCGCGGATGCTTGGCGTCGATCCAGGGCAACCCGGGCTTCTGATCGAGCGCCGCGGGTTCCTCAAGGACGGCCGCGCCGCCGAATTCACCCGCTCTTACTATCGCGGCGACGCCTATGATTTCGTCGCCGAACTGTCCGACCTTTAGCCGGGTTCGCGAGCCGACTTTCCCTCCCGGAGTATTGCCATGAACCGTCGCCAGCTTCTGCTCGCCAGCGCGGGCCTGAGTGCCTTGCGCGCCGTTCCCGGCGTGGCAGCTGCCGCCGTGCCGAAAGAGACCGGCGGTTTCCCGATGCCGCAACCCGAAACGCAGCTGCCACCCCGGCTGCCGCAACAGGATCCGGCGCGCATGCTGCTCGACCTCGGTTGGCGTTTCCAGGAAGGCGACATTCCCGCGCCTGCGCCCGCCAGCCATAACGACACCTATCTCTCGGCGATGGCGGGCAACGCGATCGGCGCGGCGGCGGTGCTGTATGACGATAGCGATTGGGCCGCGGTGCGCTTGCCGCATGATTGGGCGGCGGCGCAGCCATACGTGCACAGCGCGAACGTCTCGCAAGGCTATCGCTCTCGCGGGATTGGCTGGTATCGCCGCACGCTGCTGCTCGACCCCGCAGATCGCGGCAAGACGATCGAGCTGCAGTTCGACGGAATCGCGACAAATGCCACGATCTGGGTCAATGGCAGCGTCGTCGCGCATAGCTGGTCAGGCTATGCCAGCATCCATGCCGACATCACGCCGTTCGCGACCTATGGAGACGAGCCCAATGTCATCGCGATCCGCGTCGATGCGAGCGCGTGGGAAGGCTGGTGGTATGAAGGCGCCGGGCTCTATCGCCACGCCTGGCTGGTGCGCCGCGCGCCGGTCGCGATCGTCAGCGACGGTGTGCATTGCGATCCGCGCCGCGATGCCGCAGGGCGCTGGCACGTTCCCGTCGTGGCGACGCTCGGCAATATCGAGCGCGCAGCCGCGGCGGTAACGATCGAGGCCGCGCTGCTCGACCCCGATGGCCGCGAAGTGACGCACGCAAGCGTCGCCGTGAGCGTGCCGGTGCTCGACCAGGTCGATGCCGCGCTGACGCTCGACGTCGGCGATCCAAAACTGTGGTCGGTCGAGACGCCGACGCTCTACACCGTCCGCGTACGCGTGCTGCGCGAGGGCACCGTGGTCGATCTGCGGCAAATCCCGATCGGCTTCCGCACGATTCGTTTCGATGCCGCGCAGGGCTTTTTCCTCAATGATCGCGCGATGAAAATCAAAGGCGTGTGCATCCATCAGGATCACGCTGGCGTCGGCACCGCCATGCCCGATGCCCTGCTCTACTGGCGGCTGCAACGGCTGAAGGCGATGGGCTGCAATGCGGTGCGCATGTCGTCCAATGCGCCGACCGCCGAACTGCTCGACTATTGCGACCGGATCGGGATGCTCGTGATGAACGAGAACCGCCACTTCAACTCGTCACCCGACCATAAGGCGCAGCTCGAATGGCTCGTCCGGCGCGATCGCAACCACCCCAGCATCATCATCTGGACGCTGTGGAACGAGGAACCGCTCAAATCGACACCGCAGGGCGTCGAAATGACGCGGCGGATGGTTGCGACGCTCAAGCGGCTCGACTCTGCGCGGCCGGTGACGGTCGCAATGAACGGCGCGTTCAACGATCCGGTCAACACCTCGACCGAAGTCGATGTCACCGGGTTCAATTATTATCAGGACCAATATGACGTCTACCATCGGCTGGTCCCGACCAAGCCGATCATCAGCACCGAAGATACCAGCGCCTATCAGACGCGCGGCGCGTTCGAGAGCGACCCGAAGGCGCATGTCGCGACGTCCTATGACCGCGAGGCGGCAGGCTGGGGCGCACCGCATGGGCCGAGCTGGAAGATGATCGCCGATCGCCCGTTCGTCGCGGGCGGGTTCGTCTGGACCGGCTTCGATTATCATGGCGAACCGACGCCCTATGACTGGCCGACCACGTCGAGCGTGTTCGGCATCCTCGATCTGTGCGGCTTCCCCAAGACCGCCTTCGGCTTGCGCAGCGCGCAATGGATCGACGATGCGCCCGTCGTCAGCCTCGCCCCGCATTGGACCTGGCCGGGGCGTGAGGGGCAGAGCATCGATGTCGTGGTGATGAGCAATGCCGAACAGGTGACGCTCAGTCTCAACGGGCGCGATCTCGGCACGCAGCCGGTCGACCGCTTCCTCGGCAATAGCTGGACCGTTCCCTATGCCCCCGGCCGGATCCAAGGCGTCGCGCGCCGCGCCGGGCGGATCGTCGCGCGGGCTGCGCACGAGACCGCCGGGCCGCCGGTGGCATTGCGGCTGACGCCTGCGCGCAGCGTGATGGCAGGCGATGGCGAGGATGTGCAGCCGATCACGGTCGATGCGATCGACGCGCACGGGCGCCATGTGCCGACCACCAATCTCCCGGTCGATTTCACGGTGCAGGGTGCAGCGATCATCGGGCTGGGCAATGGCGATCCCAACTGCCACGAGCCCGAGCAGTCCGCCGCGCATGCCGGCGCACGGTCGCTGTTCAACGGCTTGGCGCAGCTGATCATCCGCGCCGATGTCGGGCGCGGGCGGGTGCTGGTCGAGGCACGCGCCGACGGCCTGAAGCCCGCGCGGCTGTCGATCGACCGCCTGGCCATCGCGCCGCCACCGCAAGCTGCGGTGACGGTAAGCGCGCAGCGGATTGCGCAGTGGCGGCGCTCGATGCGCTTCGCCGAGCGCCCCTCGCCCGATCTGGCGCCGGCCGATGGCGACAATAACAGCTGGGCATTCGTCCGCGCCGGAACGCCATCCCCGCCTGAGGCGGCCGGCGGCTGGCAGCTCTATCGCGCGTCCGTCGAGCCATGGCGCGCGGTGGCGGCTGGCGGCGGCACGCTGCGCTTCGCGTCCGTCGCGGGGCGCGCCGAGCTGTGGATCGACGGGCAGCGCGTCGCCGACAAGGGCCCGGGTACCGCTGCGCTAACGGGCCGGATGCCCGCTGGCGCGGGGCGTCGCCGCATCGTGCTGCTGGTTCAGGCCGAGCGCGACACCGCGTCGGGGCTGCTCGGCCCGGTGACGCTGGCCGCTGATTAGGTCAGCCGACCACCAGCGCGGCCAGCGCGGTCTCATTGCCAAGCAGATGCACGAGCCCCGGCGCCGGTCGCGCGATCCCGTGCGGCCCAAGCGCGGCAAGCGTCGCCGCATCGGCCGCGGCGTCGTCGCGGAGCGCGATCCGCAACCGGCCATGATGCCGTGAACTGCCAGCGATATTGCCCGAACCGCCCAGCGCCGCGATCAGCCGGTCCGACAGCACCAGCGGTGCCGTCTCGTCCGCCACCGGCGTCACCGCCGCGACGTCGCCCATCGCCAGCGCGTCGCGAATCTCGACCGCCACCAGGTCGGCGATCGGGCCCAGCACGACTTGCAGTGCGGTCGCAGAGGGGCGGATCAATCCACGCGCACCGAGCGCCTTCAACGCCGCCTCGTCGACCGCGGCCTGATCACGCACCACCAGCCGCAGCCGCGTCGTGCAAGCGCTGACCGCGGTGAGGTTCGCGCTGCCGCCAAGCGCTTGCGCAAACGCGCGTCCGCGCCCTCCTGCCGCGACCGGCGGCGCGCTCGTCGGCGTACCGAGTAGCGGCTCGCGACCCGGCGTCGGCAAGTCGAAGCGCCGGATGAAGAAGCGGAACAGCCCGTAATAGAGCAGGAAATACACCGCCCCGACCGGCAACAGCAGCAGCGGCCGCGTCGCCTTGCCGTAATTAAGGACATAATCGAGCAGCCCGGCCGAGAAACCGAAGCCGAGCTTCACGCCGAGCAGGTCCATCACCGCCATCGACAGGCCGGTGAGCAGCGCGTGGATCACATACAGCAATGGCGCGAGGAACATGAAGCTGAACTCGATCGGCTCGGTCACCCCGGTCAACGCCGAGGTCAGCGCCAGGCTGAACAGCATGCCCCCTACGGCCTTGCGCCGGTCGGGCGCGGCGGCGTGGTACATTGCCAGGCACGCCGCGGGCAGGCCGAACATCATCACCGGGAAGAACCCCGCCATGAAGCTGCCCGCGCTCGGGTCGCCGGCGAAGAAGCGCCGCAAATCGCCGGTCGTGCCGTGCCAGTCACCGACGACGAACCAGGCGACGTTGTTGAGGACGTGGTGCAGCCCGGTCACCAGCAGCAGCCGGTTGAGCACGCCGAACGCGAACACGCCGGGCGCCCCGGCGCTGGTCGCGGCAAAGCTCAGCGCGTCGATCCCGCCGCTGATCGTCTGAAAGCCGAAGCCGACCACCATCGCCAGCAGCAACCCGGCCAGCCCCGCCACGATCGGCACGAAGCGGCGCCCACCGAAGAAAGCGAGATATTCTGGCAGCTTGATCGTCGCGAACCGATTGTAGAACAGGCCACCCACCAGCCCCGAGAGAATGCCGATCGGAACGTCGAGCCGCGCCATCACCTTGGCCTTCCACGCCGTGACCGCGAGATCGATCGACGCACCGGTGAACCCGGCGGCGGCCTCTGGCGGAACGCTCAGCAAGGTCTTGCCCGCCTCGGTCGTCACCAGGAAGCAGGTCACGCCGGCGAGGCACGCCGCGCCATTGCCGTCGCGCGCAAAACCGGTCGCCACGCCAATCGCGAACAGCAGCCCGAGATGCGCGAAGATCGCCTGCCCCGCCGCGCCGATGAACGGCAGGCCGTGGAGATCGGGCTGGCCGAGCCGCAGCAGGAGCCCGGCGATGGGCAGAACGGCGATCGGCAGCATCAGCGCCCGACCGAGTGGCTGGAGCGCGCCGAGGATCGATTTCATGCCGGCATCTCCCGGGGGGCGAAGGCGCGCGCGAGCGCGCGGATGTGATCGGCCGAGGTGCACTCAAGCGCTTGCGCGGCGTGCGTGCGGCACGCGGCGAGCGTCAGGCCGGCGACCAGCGCCTTGATCGTCGGAATCATCCCCGGGGTCGCGGACAATTCGGTCACGCCGAGCCCGAGCAGGATCGGCACCGCGAGCGGATCGGAAGCGAGCCCGCCGCACACCCCAGTCCAGCGCGCATGGCGCGCGCCGCCCCGACACGTCTCGCCGATCAGCCGCAGGACCGCGGGGTGGAGCCCGTCGAGCGCACTCGCCACCGCCGGATTGGCGCGGTCCATCGCCAGCGTATATTGCGTCAAGTCGTTGGTGCCGATCGACAGGAAATCCGCCTCGCGCGCGAGCAGGTCAGCGGTGATTGCCGCCGCCGGGGTCTCGACCATGATGCCGAGCGCGACGGGCTCGGCGATCGCCAGTTCGCCACGAAGCCGGTCAAGTACGGCACGCACCGCGCGCAGTTCCTCGATCCGCGCCACCATCGGCAGCATGATCCGGCACTGGCCGATCGGCCGCACCGCCAGGATCGCGCGCAACTGGTCTTCGAGCAGGTCGGGATGCGACAATCCGACGCGGATACCGCGCAAGCCGAGCGCCGGATTTTCCTCGGGCGCGATCGGCAGATAGGGCGCGGGCTTGTCGCCGCCGATGTCGAGCAAGCGGACGATCAAAGGTCGCCCATTGAGCGCGTCGGCGATCGCCTGATACTCGGCGGTCTGTTCGGCCACACTCGGCGGCGTCGCGCGTTCGAGGAACAGGAATTCGGTGCGCAGCAACCCGCAGCCTTCGGCCCCGTTCGCCACTGCCGGAGCCGCCTCGGCGCGATTGCCGAGATTGGCGACCATTTCGATCCGCGCGCCATCGGCGGTGTGGCACAGCGTATGCGCACGGGCGAGCGCGTCGGCGCGACGCGTTGCGGCAACGGCCTGTGCCCGTTCCGCTTCGGCGAATTGCTCGGCCGAGGGTGCGATATGCAACAGGCCGGCCGAGGCATCGAGGATCACGCGCGTGCCCTCGGCCACGCCCTGCAAACCCACACCGATCGCGACCAGCGCCGGAACGCCGGTCGCTGCGGCGAGGATCGCGACGTGCGAGGTCGGCCCGCCCTTGGCAACGCACAGCCCGGCCAGCCCTGCGCCTGCCGCAAGGAAGTCCGAGGGCATAAGGTCCTCGGCAAGCAGGATCGTCCCGGCGGGGTATTCGACCGTGCCCGACCCCGCCCCGGCGAGCCGGGCCAGCACTTGTCGTTCCAGATCGAGCAAATCATCGGCGCGCTCGGCGAGGCGGGCATCGCCGCCGCCGCGCAATGCGTCGGCCTGCGGCCGGATCGCGCTGCGCCAGGCATGGCCGGCGCTTTCGCCACGCGCGATCCCGGCGTGCGTCGCATCGAGCAACGCCGGGTCGCCGAGTAGCGCGGCATGCGCGTCGAGAATGGCGCGCGCCGCGCCGCTCGCCGCGACCGAGCGCTCGGCGAGCTCACCAGTCAGCGCGGCATGTGCGGCCCGGAAGGCGGTTTCCTCGGCAGCAATGCCATTGCCTTCGAGCGCAACCTCGCGGTCGACCGCACGGTGATGCCGCACCGTCCCGATGGCGATGCCGGGCGCAGCGGTGACACCGGCCAGCGCGCCGTCGGGCACGTCGCGGGGCATGACCGCGGCCGGCGCTGTCGGTGCCGCCACCGGCTCTTCCATCCCACTCTCGATCAAGCCGACCAGCGCATCGAGCGCCGCCAGCGAATCCTGCCCGCTCGCGATCAACCGCACCGTGTCGCCCCGTCCGATGCCGAGTGCGAGCAGCGCGGTCGGGCTCGTCGCCGGAGCCCCCTGCCCGTCTTTCTCAAGCGTGATAGTCGCCGCAAAACTGCGCGCCAGCATCGCGATCCGTCCGGCGGGGCGCGCGTGGATGCCGTGCGGCAGCGCGATCTGGAGCAGGCGCGTCTCGGTCGGCCCCGTCGCATCGGTGGCCAAGGTCTCGCCGAGGCCACCGCTCAACGTCATCAACGGCGCGCCGACTTCGATCAGGCCGATATCGGCGGTTCGCTCGACCGTGATCCCGGCGCCCTCGACGAGCAGGATCGGCGTCACCACCGCGCTCGCTTCGCGCACCAGCAAGTCGAGATCGAAGTCGATCAGCGGGTCGCCCGCCGCCACCACATCGCCGACCGCGACACGCGGGGTAAAACCGCGCCCGCCCAGCGCGACGGTGTCGATCCCGAGATGGATCAGGATCTGCGCGCCGTTATCGGCTTCGAGCGTCACCGCGTGGTGCGTCGCCTGCAAGCCGACGATGCGCCCGGCGCACGGCGCGAACAGGCACGTACCGGTCGGATCGATCGCGATCCCGTCGCCGAGCATCCGGCCCGCGAACACCGCGTCGGGAACGTCCTCGAGCGCAGTGACCCAGCCTTGCAGCGGTGCGAACAGCAGGATCGGCGCCATGGTCTCTCCTAGAAAGGTGGGTCGTGCTCAGGCCGCGACCGATGGCGGCGGAGCGTGCGCGGCGATCTCGCCGGCGATGACCGTCGTCACTGCATGGAGACCGGCGTCGAGCTGCACCCAATCGGCGCGGCGTCCGGTCGCGATCGTGCCGCGTTCGCGCGACAGGCCGAGGAATGCGGCGGGATTGGTCGCCGCCATCGCCGCGGCACGGTCCGCAGGCACGCCGAGGCGGTCCACGGTATTGCGGACCGCCGCCGCCATATCGAGGTCCGATCCGGCGAGCGTGCCATCGGCGCCGACGCAGCGTCCGCCCTCGACATGGATCTCGCGCCCTTGCAGCACGAAGCTCTTGGTCGCCGCGTTGACGCACGGCATCGCGTCCGACACCAGCATCATCCGGTCGGCCGGTCGTGCGCGCAGCGCGATCCGCAGCACGGCATCGTCGACATGGAAGCCATCGACGATCAGCCCGCAATAGACATAGCTGTCGTCGAGCGCCGCACCGACCACGCCCGGTGCGCGGTGGACCAGCGGCGACATCGCGTTGAACAGGTGCGTCACGCCGGTCACCCCGGCGGCGAACCCAGCGGTCGCCTCGGCATAGGTCGCGTCGCTATGTCCCAGGCTGACCAGCACGCCGGCCCGCGCCAGTGCCGCGATTCGATCGGCCGGCGCCAGCTCGGGCGCGAGCGTCACCATCACCTGGCCGCGCCGCGGCTTGAGCAGCAGCGCCATCAGCGCATCGTCGAGCGCACCGAAATGCCGAGGATCGTGGATCCCCTTGCGCGCGATGTTGATGACCGGGCCCTCGATATGCGCACCGAGCACGCCCGGTACGCCCGCCGCGATCGCCGCGTCGGTCGCGTCGAGCGCTTGCGCAATCGCTTCGTGGGTATCGCTGATCAGCGTCGGCAGGAACGCGGTTGTGCCAAACGGGCGATGCGCATCGCCGATCGCGGCAATGCCCTCGACACTCAGCGCGTCGTTGAAGAGGACGCCGCCGCCGCCATTGACCTGTGTATCGATGAAGCCGGGCATCAGCCAACCGCCGTCGAGGTCGATCGCTCCTGGACCGGCGCGGTCGACGATCGCGACGATGATACCGCCCTCGACGTCGACCATCGCGTCGCTGAGCACCCCACGCGGCGTGACGATATGACCGTTGACGAACGAATGCGAAGTCATAGCGTAATGGTTACCTTGCTGAGGTGGCTTGGCGCGTCGGGATCATAGCCGCGCGCCCGCGCGAGCGCATCGACCATGCGATAGCAGCGCTGGATCATCAGGATCGGCTCGATCGCGGGATGACCGTGCAGCGCGGGCGCCGCGGCGGCATCGCACAGCGCGACGTTCGCGCCGCGCGCGGTAAATTCGGCCGCGACGGCGCGGACATCGTCGCCCGCCCGGTCCGAGGTGGCGAAGGCCAGGATCGGGAAACCCGCGCCGACGATCGCCATCGGACCGTGGCGCACTTCGGCGGAGCTGAAAGCTTCGGCATGCAGCCCGCAGGTTTCCTTGAGCTTGAGCGCAGCCTCCTGCGCGATGCCGAGCCCCAGCCCGCGACCGATCACGAACAGGTTGGTCGCCGGCCGCAGCATCGCCGCGGCGTCTGGCCAGTCGAGCGTCCAGGCGTGCGCCAGCGTCTCGGGCAGCCGCGCGACAGCGTCCTGCAACGCCGCATCCTCGCGCCACGCCGCCACCAGCGCGGCGAGCGCGGCGAGCGCGGCGATATACGATTTGGTCGCCGCGACCGACCGCTCGACCCCGGCCGACAGCGGCACCAGCGTATCCGCCATCTGCGCGAGCGGAGATTCCACATCGTTGACCAGCGCCACCACGTGGCCGCCGGCTGCCTGCTGTGCTGCAACCGTGCTCAACAGGTCCGTGCTCCGCCCGCTTTGCGAGATCGCGATGCACAGCGCCCGCCCTGCCGCGGCCGGGGCATGATAGACCGAGGCGACCGAGGGTGCGGCCGAGGCGACCGGCACGCCGAGATAGGTTTCGATCAGATATTTGCCGTAGGTCGCCGCATGGTCGGACGAGCCGCGCGCGCACGTCACCACAACGGCCGGCGGCGCATCGCGCAAGCGCGCGCCGAGCGTGGCAAAGGTCGCGGCATTGGCCGCGAGCATCCGCGCAACCGCGTTGCCCGCGTCGGCGGCCTCCTGGAACATCAGCGTGGCGCCCGCAGGCTCTGGAGACTTGGTTTCGTGCATGCCCGATCCATCTGCGAGGTCAGGCTGGATAGGTTGTATATTGGTATTACTCAAGGGGCGGACCGCAACTTTTCAGCAAGCGCCGCAACCTGCGCGACATCGGTGTCGCCCGCTTGGGGACCGAGGAAGCCGAAACGCCGTTCGGGAAGCTCCTCGGCGACATCGTGGAGCGTCCGCGCCGAGGCGTGGACTTCGCGGATTCCGGTCGCGAGAAGCGCCGGCACAGTCGCGGGGGTGACCCCGCTCCCAGCGAGCAGGACGATCCGCCCCGCGGCCTGCACTTGCAGCGCGGCGAGCCTCGCCACGCCGTCGATCGCGCGCGGCGCACAGCCCGAGGTCAGGATCCGATCGAACCCGAGCGCGATCGCTTGCTCGAGCGCCGCCGCCGGATCGGGCACCAGATCGAACGCGCGATGCAGCGTGAGCGACAGCGGCACGCCCCGCGCCGCGCCAAGCGCGCGCGCCTGTGCGATCCACTGCGCCAGCAGCGTCGTATCGAGGCAATAGTCCGGGGTCGACGCGCCGATCACCACGCCCGCAAGCCCGGCCTCGGCAGCATCGCGCATATCCCCGGCAATCAACGCTTGCTCGGCCGGACCATAGACGAACCCGCCCGCACGCGGCCGCGCCAGGAGATGAACCGGCAAAGGCGCCTCCGCCGCCGCACGGATCAGCGAGCCCGGAGGCGTGAGCCCTCCAACCGACAGCGCCGCGCACAGTTCGATCCGATCGGCACCACCCGCCACCGCGGCGCCGATCCCGGCGACGGTCTCGACACACACTTCGAGCATGACCCGGTCCTTCACCCTGTGCCGCCTAGGCCTGGAACAGCGACGCCGCTTTGTGGATCACCGTATGGCCCGCCATGTCGGTCACGGCATAGGTGAACCCCGGCAGCAGACAAAAGGCGCCGACATTCCCGCGCGGATCGAGCGCGAGGAATCCGACCTGCACGCCGCGGATCGCAGCGCCGCGCAGGGTGGCGATGTGGCGCACGACCTCCTCGCATGCCGCTTGCGGCGATCGCCCCGCGCGCATCGAGGCGATCACCCGCGCGCTGCCCGCGACACGAGTCACTTCTTCGCCGAGACCCGTCGACGTCGCGCCGCCGACGCCCGCTTCGACGAACAGCCCGCTGCCGACCTGCGGCGAATCGCCGACCCGGCCGCGCATCTTGAACGCCATGCCCGAGGTGGTGCAGGCGCCCGCCAGCCGGCCCCGCGCATCGCGCGCGAGCAAGCCGATCGTGTCATGATCGAGCGCCCCGCCAGGCGTGTGGAAGGGCGCATTCTCGCTGTTCGCCTGCGGGCTATAATGCGCGGTCTTGAGCCACTCGCGCCACGCCTTCTCGGATTCGGGGGTCAGCAGCGTCTGCTGCGGAAAACCCTGATCCTTGGCGAAGCGCATTGCGCCGGCACCAACCAGCAGCGTGTGCGGCGTCTTCTCCATCACCCGTCGCGCGACCGAAATGGCGTGCATCGTATCCTCGAGCGCGGCGACCGCGCCGACTTGCCCGGTGTCGTCCATGATGACTGCGTCGAGCGTCACATGCCCATCGCGGTCGGGATAGCCGCTATAGCCGACCGAGTGATTGTTGGGGTCGGCCTCGGGCACCATCGCGCCCGCCTCGACCGCATCGAGCAGCGAACCGCCACGCCGCAGCCGCGCGAACGCCGCGTCATTGGCGGCGGCGCCGAAATCCCAGGTCGACACGATCTGTGCACTCGCGGGCGCGCCAGCACCGGTCGCCCCAAGCACCTTTGCAGCGGGCCACGCACCGGCCGCTGCGCCAACCATCGCAAGCAATGATCTTCTACTGGTCATGTCGTTCCCCTTCGCTTCCGATGATGCGATCATGCCACATGCCACATAAATGTCAAAAGAGGTTCGGTCTGGTATCATTTAGGTATTGACCGACTAGCAATTTAAATAGAACCTACTGACCAGATGCGGTGACGCAAAATGCGCGCTGCTGGTCGAATTAGGGGAAGCTCCATGGTGTTCCGACATTCCGTATCCTTGGGCGCGCTGAGCGCGGCACTGGTCTTTGCGACCCCCGCGTTCGCGCAACAAACGTCAGCGGATTCGTCCGCGAGCCAAGACCAGTCGACCGCGACCCGCACCGCAGTGATGACCGGCCAGGCCGCCCCCGAGGAAACCGGCGCCGACATCACGGTCACCGGCACGCGCATCCCATCGCGTCCCAACATCACCGCAGCAGCACCGATCACGTCTGTCACCTCGGCCGACATCAAGGCACAGTCGCCGAGCAACATCGAGGAAGTGCTCAACCGCCTTCCGCAGATCTCGCCCGACAGCCAGCAGAACTATCAGGATTCGGATGGTCGCCAGCGCATCAAGCTGCGCAGCCTCGGCTTCGAGCGCACGCTGGTCCTGGTCGACGGCAAGCGGCTCGGCACGCAGAACGGCGAAGACGCCGGCATCATCCCGGTCTCGCTGATCGAGCGCGTCGACGTGCTGACGGGCGGCGCCTCGTCGGTCTACGGCTCGGACGCGGTCGCGGGCGTGGTCAACTTCATCCTGAAGCCCGACTTCAAGGGCATCCGCGTCGACGCCAACTATAATTTCTACAACCATATCAACCGCGCGAACATCGTCACCGATCAAGCGCAGAAGAACGGCTTCCCGACCAATACCGGGATGGTCACCGATGGCGGCCGCGCCGACCTGACGCTCACCGCCGGCACCGCCTTGTTCGACGACAAGCTGAAGGTGTCGGGCTTCGTCAACTACAAGCACGCCGACCTCGTCCCCTATGGCAACCGTTCGACCTCGGCGTGCCAGCTCATCCAGACCGGCAAGGACGGCCCGCTCAGCTGCTCGCTGTCGAGCTATTCCAAGAGCGGCTACATTTCGCCGCGTTCGGGCGCGAACAACGGCGCCGCCTATATCAACAATCCGGATGGCACGCGGACCTTCGTGCCGTACGGCCCGGGCCCCAACAATGCCGCCAACCCGTACGACAACTATTCGTATCAGCGCGCCGACGAGCGCGTGAATGCCGGTGGCTTCGCCTCACTCAAGCTGTCGCCTGAGATCGAGTTGTACGGTTCGGGCCTGTGGTTCCGCGACAAGTCGACCAACAATGTCCCGACGCGCGTTTTCGCCTACAACAACTATGGCTCGACGCCGTACCAGGTAAACTGCAACAACCCGTATCTGTCAGGCTCGCAGGCAACTGCATTGTGCGGCGCGGCGGCGGGCACCAGCGCGCTGGTCCCGCTCGAGATTCGCTATCGTCTTAACGCGCCCGACCTGGTCGATACCTATATCAACACCGGCATTCGTGCGACCGGCGGCGTCCGCGGCAAGATCGGTACGGCGTGGACCTACGACGTCGGCGGCGTCTATGCGCGCAACCAGCAGGACTGGATGCCGGCAACGCTGCCGAACTTCAGTCGCATCAACCAGGCGCTCAACGTCGTCAACGTCGGCGGCACGCCGACCTGCGCGGTCGGCGCGGCGGCCGGCTGCGTTCCGTTCGACGCGTTCAGCGCGGGCAACGCCAACCAGGCGTTCGTCAACTTCATCTCGGGTGGCGTCGATCCCGAAAAGCAGCGCACGGTCAATACCCTGACCAACGTGCTCGCCAACGTGACCGGCGACCTTGGCAAATACGGCATCACCTCGCCCTTCGCCGAGCAGGGTCTCGCCTTCGCGGCGGGCGTCGAATATCGCGAGGACCGCCTGACCTCGGTCGGCAACGCGGCGTTCCGCGCCGATTACGGTGGGTCGGATTCGAACCTCAGCCAGCATGTCTGGGAAGGCAATATCGAGCTCCAGGCGCCGCTCGTCCAACACAAGCCGTTCATCGAGCAATTGCAAGTCAATGGCGGCTTCCGCCTGTCGAAGTACAATACCAATCCCGACAAATTCACGACGTGGAAGCTCGAGGGCCTCTATTCACCGGTCCGCGACATCGTGCTGCGCGCCTCGTTCAACAAGGCGCAGCGCGCGCCGACGGTGACCGAGACGTATCAGGCGACCAACATCAACTTCAGCAAGCAGGGCGGCTCGCAAAACGATTTCTGCGCGCCCGTCCCGCGCCTGATCGCCGACCCGGCGCGTCCCGGCCAGACGATCACCACCACCGCGCCGCTCGCGTCGCAGGCGGTGTGCCGCGCGACCGGCCTGTCCGACGCGCTGTACGGCAGCGCGCTGCTGCTGTGCCCGGACAATCAGTGCACGGTCCGGTCGGGCGGCTTCACCGCCAATCCCGAGACCGCCTACACCCAGACCTATGGCATCATCCTCAAGCCAAGCTTCATTCCTGGCCTGGTGCTGTCGGTCGATCGCTATCGGATCAAGATCAACAACTCGCTCGGCTATAACGACGACAGCTATTACACCGATGGCTGCATGCGCTCGAACGGCGATCCGTTCTTCTGCTCGGGGATCGTCCGCGCCGCCAATGGCACCTTGTACGCCACCGCCAACACCAACCCGACCAGCGGCTTCATTCGCGCGGGCACGACCAATTATTACTTCTCGATCTCGCGCGGCTATGATTTCCAGGGGCAGTACGGCGTGCGCCTCGGCTCGGTCGGCAAGCTCGACATGAGCTTCAACGGCTCGCTCACCACCTTTGCCGGCGGCCAGGATTCGCCGCTGCAGCCGCAGCGCAACTGCGCGGGCTATTATGGCAATGGCTGCAGCCAGCTGCTGCCGAAGTGGAGCCACGGGCTGCGCACGACCTACACCACGCCCAACGGCGTGTTCAACGCCTCGTTCAACTGGCGCTATGTGGGTTCGTTGACGAGTGCCAACAATTCGGGCGATCCTGCAATCGGCGGCACGCCCGACCGCGCGCAGACGACCTTCTATCGGATCGCTCCAATCAGCTATTTCGATCTCGCGCTGACCTTCAACATCGCCAAGCGCTACAGCCTGCGTCTCATCTCGAACAACCTGCTCGACAAATCGGCGCCGATCCTGCCGAATTCGTACGACATCAGCCTCGCGCGCAGCAACACCATCCCGGCGCGCTACGACAGCCTGGGCCGCAACATCGCGATCGGCTTCACCGCCAACTTCTGACGATCGGTGTAGGGGCGTGCAAACGCCCCTACACTTCGTCTGTATTGATCACGTGGACGGCAGTCTGTCAGGACACCGAACCTCGCACCCCATCGAGCGTATCCGCTCGTCGTGCCGATCACCGCAAGTCGCTACCCGCCTGCGCGCTTGATCCACCCACGCCATTCGCGCGACGGAGCGACCTCGCATCGTTGCCGACAATCGCGTAGCGTCCTCCGCTCAACGAGGGGACGCACCAGATGACATCGCACCGCCTGATCGCCTGGCTTGCGGGCCTCGCCCTCGCCGCGCCTGCCGTCGCACACAGCGAAACGCCGCCAGTCGTGCAGACCGACACGGGCAGCGTTCGCGGAGCCCTCACCGAGGGCGTCGCCAGCTGGAAGGGCATTCCCTTTGCCGCACCGCCGATCGGCGCGTTGCGCTGGCGCGCACCGCAACCCGTATCGCCGTGGACGGGCGTTCGCGACGCGACCGCCTATGCGCACGACTGCATGCAGCTGCCCTTCCCCAGCGACGCCGCCCCGCTCGGCACGCAGCCGGCCGAGGACTGCCTCTACGCCAATGTCTGGAAACCCGCCGCGGCGGCTGCGAAACTGCCGGTGATCGTGTGGATCTATGGCGGCGGGTTCGTCAATGGCGGGGCCTCGCCGCCGACCTATGCCGGCGCGGCGCTCGCGCGGCAGGGGGTCGTCTTCGTCAGCTTCAACTACCGTGTCGGGCGGTTCGGCACCTTCGCTCTGCCGCAGCTGACCAAGGCGAATGCCGACGGCGGACGGCTCGGCAATTACGGCATCATGGACCAGATCGCGGCGCTGCAATGGGTGCGGCGCAACGTCGCGCGCTTCGGCGGCGATCCGGCGAACGTCACGATCATCGGCGAAAGCGCCGGCGGCCGCTCGGTCCATGCGCTGGTGACGTCACCGCTGGCGTCCGGCCTGTTCGCCAAGGCGATCGTGATGTCGGGTGGTGACGCCGCCGTCGAGCCCGGCAAGCCGCTCGCGGCCGCCGAGCAGATCGGCATGACCTTCGCCAAGACGCACGGCATCGACCCCGCCGCACCCGACGCACTCGCCAAATTGCGCGCGTTGAGCGCCGACCAAGTCACCGATGGGCTCAGCTTGATCGAGCTGTTCCAACCCAAGCCCGGACCGGCCACGTATGGCGGCCCCTTCACCGACGGAACCGTGGTGGTCGATACGCGGCAGGCCTATACGACCGGGCGCTTCGCCAAGGTGCCGATATTGATCGGCGCGACGAGCGCCGACATGGGCGGCAAGACCGGAGGGATGATTGCCGGCGCGCGCGATATTTCGGCAATGCTCGCCGAGGCAGGCGTGCCGGTCTGGGGGTATCGCTTCAGCTATGTCGCCACCTCGATCGGCAAGCCCGGTGCCCAGCACGCGACCGATATTCCGTTCTTTCTCGATACCGCCGCGATCAAATATGGTGCTGCGACGACCCCCGCGGACATCGCGGTCGCAAAGACGATCAGCCGCGCGATCGTCACCTTCGCCAGGACCGGCACGCCCAACGGCGCGGGCCTTCCCGTCTGGCCGCGCTACACGCGTGCGAACGACATGATCATGGATTTCGGCGCAGACGGCAAAGCCGACGCGCATCGCGATCCCTGGGGTGCGGAGATCGACGCCGGGCGTGCCGCTGCGGCAGCGCCGGCGAAATAAGCGCCCGTCAGGCGGCGAGCGCGGTGTCCTGGACATACACCGTGTTTCGCCCCGCCTGCTTCGCGCGGTAAAGCAGCAAGTCCGCGGCGGCGATCGCGTCGAGCGCCCGGGTCCGCTGCGTCAGCACGATCCCTGCAGAAAAGCTGATCGGAGCAAGCGCTTCGCCTGATTCCCGGATCCGGAACGCGCGCTTCTGCAGCGCCTGGTTTGCGGTCGCGATGATCTCGTGCGCCTCATCGAGCGTGACGCCGTCCATCAGGATGACGAATTCCTCCCCACCCCAGCGCGATACGACGTGCGGTGCGCAGCTGCGCGCAATCGACTCGGCAACCGCCTTGATCACGCGATCGCCGACGGGATGCCCGTGGCGATCGTTGATCGCCTTGAACCGGTCGATATCGCAAATCGCCAAGGCGAGCGGCGCATCGCCCGGCCCCTTGGTGAGTTCGGCAGCGAACCCACGCCGATTGGCGAGCCCGGTCAGCGAGTCGCGCAGCGCATCGTTCTGCGCGGCGGCGACTTCGGCATGCAAGGCGTCGATCTCCTTCAGCGCCGCGACGAGGTTGCGCTCGGCATCGCTCGACCGCGCGATCATCGTCGAGATCGTCCGCGCGATCGGCAGCGATTCGACCTCGATCTGGTCGAGCTCTGCGGTGAGATCGCGCCCGAACTGCCCGGTGACCGACACTGCATCGGAGGCCAGGTCGTGGAGCTGAAGCGTCTGGTGACGCAACCGTGCGCCGGTCCTGGTTTCGGCCTCGGGCGCGGCCTCTGGCGAAGCTCCCTGCGTTCGTACCAAGGCGTGATAGGCGCCGAGGATATAATCGGCCTGGTCCTGCCGCAGCTTTGCACCGGTCGTCAGGACGCCGTCGACCGAGCGGGCGGCAAGACTCTCGGGATCGGTGCGATAGAGGAACCCCAGTTCGTAATTCCCCGGAGTCGGATCGAGCGACTGATCGTCAAGAAATGCAAGGACACTCGCAGCGATCTCCTTGAACGGCGTGCCGCTCTCAGAACCGTCCATCGCCCCATGTTGCGTCCGCCCGAACTTCATGACCTGCCCCGTTTCCCGCAGCCATGGTATCGACAGCGGGTTAATAACGGATGCAGAACGATGTGAAAATCGTCGCCGGGGCGGTCCCTTTATTCGACGCCGTTCCACGTGCCGAACACGTCGAGCATTTGCGGCGTGAGCCAGCCGAAATGGAAGTTGAGCATGTAGAGCGACCACAGGATCGTCGCGAGGATCGTCACGCGCTTGGCGATCCGGCCGGGGTTGAATTCGTGCGGCGCGCTTTCGGCCTGGCCGGGGATGCGCTCGACGCCGGCTTCATCACTGGTCTTCACGCCGAATGGCAGCACGAAGAACACCGAAAAGGCCCAGAACAGGAAGTAGATCGCCAGCGCCGAAGTCCACCGCATTGGTCTTGATCCCGTCCCGAGCCCGATAGGTTCGCCCTTCCCGATCAAGGGAAGGGCACCGGCGTTGTCTTACGCCTCGATCAGCAGCACGTCGACGTTCGGCTTCTTGCCGGTCCAGCGCGTCGCGACCTTGCGCGTGGCGAGGCGGATCTGCTCGCGCAGCTTGTCGCGGTCGCGCCCGCCCTGCTTGGTCGCCGCGATCACCGCGCTGACGGTTTCCTCGAGGAACGGCTCGCGGTCTTCCTCGACCGGGATGCCCTGGATGCGGACTTGCGGCGTGCCGATCAGCCCACGCGACCCGATCGCGACGGCAACCGAAATCTGGCCGTTGAGCGCGAGCTTGCGGCGCTCGTTGATCGTCTGGCCATCACCCGGCAAGATCACGTCGCCGTCGAGCACGAGCCGGCCGACCGGCGCATTGCCGATCTTGGTCGGCGCACCCGGCGCGAGGCGCACGATGTCGCCATTGGTCTGCACCAGCGCGCGCGGAATGCTCTCGGACAGGCCGAAGCGCGCATGCTCCATCAGGTGGCGCATTTCGCCATGGACCGGCATCAGGATCTCGGGCTTCATCCAGCGGTACATCTGGAGCAGCTCGGGGCGACCCGGATGGCCCGACACATGGACATGCGCCTGGCGGTCGGTGATCATGATCACGCCCTTGGCGGCGAGCTGGTTCTGGATGCGACCGATCGCAACTTCGTTACCGGGGATCTGCTTCGACGAGAAGACGACGGTGTCTCCGCTCGCCAGCGCGATCGGGTGCTGGCCATTGGCGACGCGCGCGAGCGCGGCGCGTTCCTCGCCCTGCCCGCCCGTCGCGACGACGAGCACCTTGTCGCGCGGCAGCCGCATCGCGGCCTCGGCGTCGATCGTCTCGGGGAAGTCCTTGAGATAGCCCGTCGCACGCGCAACCTTGAGGATCCGGTCGAGCGAGCGGCCCTGGACGCAGAGCGAACGGCCCGTCTCGATCGCAACCTTGCCAAGCGTGTGGAGTCGCGCGGCGTTCGACGCGAACGACGTGACCATCACGCGGCCCTTGGCCTTGCTGATCACGTCCATCAGCCCCGAGAACACGTCGCTCTCCGAGCCCGAAGCCTCGTTGTTGAAGATGTTGGTCGAGTCGCAGACCAGCGCCAGGATACCGTCCTCGCCGATCGCGGCGAGTTCGGCCGGGCTCGACGGATGGCCGATGACGGGCGCCGCATCGAGCTTCCAGTCGCCGGTGTGGAAGATCCGGCCGTAGGGCGTGTCGATCAGCAAAGCGCTCGCCTCGGGAATCGAGTGCGACATCGGCACGAAGGTCACGCCGAACGGCCCGAGGTCGAACGGCGCGTTGGGCTGGATCACGCGCAGCTTGACGCGGTTGGCGTTGCCCTCTTCCTCGAGCTTGCCGCGGATCAGGCCAGCCGTGAACGGCGTCGCGTACAGCGGCACACCGAGGTCCTCGGCGAGATACGGCAGCGCACCGATGTGATCTTCATGACCATGCGTCAGCACGATGCCGACCAGATCGTCGAGGCGCTCCTCGATGAACTGCAGGTCGGGCAGGATCACGTCGATGCCGGGATATTGCGGATCGGCGAAGGTGATGCCGCAATCGACCATCAGCCACTTGCCTTCGCAGCCGTAGAGATTGACGTTCATGCCGATTTCGCCCGACCCGCCAAGGGCCAGGAAGAGAAGCTCGTTCTTTGGTTTCGTCACGTAGAATCGGTACTTTCATTTCGGCCGCGCCAAGCGCGTGCCTTCGGGTTTGCGCCTGTTAAGCGCGGAATTTCGTAAGAGTTGGGGAAGCGGGGCTCCGAAACGCGGCGCACACTCGCTGACTCTAGGCCTCTATATGGGCGCGATCCCACAGAATCGCCAGCCCCTGAATGGTAAGATCGGGTTCGACCACATCGAACATGCTGGTGTGCTGCTCGAACAGGATCGCGAGACCGCCCGTCGCGACGACCTTGATCGGCCGCCCGACCTCGGCCTTCATCCGCGCGACGAGCCCCTCGATCATCGCCACATAACCCCAGAAGATGCCGATCTGCATCTGGCTGACGGTATCGCGGCCGATCACGCTGCTGGTAGCGGGCGCCTCGATCGCGATGCGCGGTAGCTTGGCCGCGGCAGTGACGAGCGCGTCGAGCGACAGATTGATCCCCGGCGCGATGATCCCGCCTTTGTACGCGCCGGTATAATCGACGACGTCGAGCGTGGTGGCGGTGCCGAAATCGATCACGATCAGGTCGCCGGGGTGACGCGCGTGCGCCGCGATCATCGTGACGGCGCGATCGGCGCCGACGCTCTTGGGCTCGAGCACGTCGAGCGCCATACCCCATTCGACCGGCGGTTCGCCCGCGACGAGCGGCTCGGTGTTGAAATATTTCCGCGCGAGCGTCTGCAGGTTGTGGAGCGCGCGCGGGACGACGGTCGCGATGATCACGCCGCTCACCGACTGGCGGTCATAGCCTTCGAGGTTGAGCAACTGGTGGAGCCACACGGCATATTCGTCGGCGGTGCGGCGCGGATCGGTCGCGATCCGCCAGCGCGCCTTGATCGCGCCTCCTTCGAGCAAGGCGAAGACGATATTGGTGTTGCCGGCATCGATCGCGAGCAGCATGGGATGAGCCTTGTCCGAACGGATGGGAAGCTAAAGCAGGAACACGTCGCCGGCGTGAATGACACGGCTGCCGCTATCCGCCAAGCGCAGGATGAGCGCGCCGTCGCCGTCGAGCCCGCCGAACAGTCCGTCGATCGCCTGGCCGTCAGGCAGCCGCGCGGTAAGCGCGGTGCCGACCGGGTGCGCGCGCTCGAGCCAGCGCGCGCGGATCGGGGCGAGCCCCTGCCCGCGCCAGATCGCGAGCCAGCGAGCGAAGCCCTCGGCGAGCGTTTCGGCGAAGTCGGCAGGGTCTGGGGTTACGCCGTGCTGGGCAAGGCTGGTGGCCAGCCGATCGGTGTCCTCCGGGTGATGCGCGAGGTTGACGCCGATCCCGACGATCACAGCATCGCCCGAGCGCTCAAGCAGGATACCCGAGAGCTTAGCCCCGCCGAGGAGAAGATCGTTGGGCCACTTGATCCACATCGTCGCCCCGGCGCAGGCCGGGGCCGCTGGCGCATCGCGCGCACCGGCCGGTGCATGTCCTAACGCAGCGCCCCCGGCCTCCGCCGGGGCGACGGTATTGTTCAGATAGACGCGAACCACCTCTTCCAAGGCAATCGCAGCAACCAAAGCCAGCGTAGCCGCCGCCGGATCCCCGGCGCGCACCCGCACCACCGTCGACCCGTAAAAATTCCCGACCGGCGAGGCCCACACGCGCCCCTGCCGCCCGCGCCCGCCACTCTGCCGCTCGGCCCGCAGCCACACCCCCTCCTCGGCGCCCGAGGCGGCGAGGAGGAGCATATCGGCGTTGGTAGACCCCGTCTCGGCGACGGTGCGGATCATCGCCGTCAGAACAGCGCCTTCGCCGCGAACATCGTCGCCACGCCGAGCGGCGCGAGCAGCAGCCAGCCGATCGGCGACACGAACACCGCCGACACCGCGATTACCGCGCTCTCGACCGGCGTCGCGCGGCCCGAATAGGCCTCGGCAGGTTCATCGAAGTACATCACCTTGATGACGCGCAGATAATAGTACGCACCGATCACCGAGGCGACGAAGCCGACCACCGCGAGCGGATAGAGCCCCGCATTTACGGCAGCCGTGAACACCGCCAGCTTGGCGTTGAAGCCGAGCAGCGGCGGGATACCCGCGAGCGAGAACATGAAGATCGCCATCGCCAGCGCCAGGCCCGGCCGCGCACGCGACAGGCCAGCCAAGCTCGCCAGCGTCTCGACCGGCTCGCCCTCGGCATCCTTCATCTGCAGGACGACGACGAAGCTGCCGAGCGTCATCACGACATAGACGGTGAGGTAGAACAGCACCGACGCGACGCCCTCCTGCGTGCCGGCGGCAAGGCCGACGAGCAGGAAGCCGACATTGTTGATCGACGAATAGGCCAGCAGTCGCTTGACGTTGGTCTGGCCGATCGCCGCGACCGCGCCGAAGATGATCGACGCGAGCGACGCGAAGATCACGATCTGGCGCCACTGGTCGGTCGCCGGGCCCATCGCCTCGATCGCGACACGCACCGCGAGCGCGACCGCCGCAACCTTCGGCGCCGAAGCGAAGAAAGTCGTCACCGGGGTCGGCGCGCCTTCGTACACGTCGGGGGTCCACATGTGGAACGGCACCGCGCTCATCTTGAAGGCGAGCCCTGCGAACACGAACACCAAACCGAAGGTCAGGCCGAGCGAATGGCCTGCGCCATACGCCGTCGCGATCGAAGAGAAGAGCGTCGTGCCGCTGAAGCCGTACACGAGGCTGATGCCGTACAGCAGGATGCCGCTCGCCAGCGCGCCGAGCACGAAATATTTGAGGCCCGCTTCCGCCGAGCGCGTATCGCGCCGCATGAAGCTCGCCAGCACGTACGCCGCAAGGCTCTGCAGTTCGAGGCCGACATAGAGCGTCAGCAAATCACCCGCCGACACCATCATGCCCATGCCCGCTGCCGAGAGCAGGATCAGCACCGGATATTCGGGACGCAGATCGTCACCGCGCCCCTGCGCGAAGAAGCGCGGCGCGATCAGGATCGCAACCGCCGAGGCTACGTAGATCAGCACCTTGGCGTAAGCCGCAAAGGCATCGGCGCGATACAGCCCTTCGAACGCCGCGCCACCCTTCGACGCCGGCCCGAGCAGCGCCAGCCCGGCACCGATCAGCACCGCGACCGAGGCCCACGACACCAGCCGCGTCGAGCCCTGCCCGCCCCAAGCGGACACCAGCATCAAAGCGATCGCACCCGCCGCAAGCACCAGCTCGGGCAGCGTCATCAACAGCGAAGCGTTCATGGCCGTGCCTCCGCATGTACCGCGGGTGTGGCCGGAGCCTTGCCCGGCGTCGGCAGCGAGTCACCCTTGGGCGTCGCGCGTGCGATCCGCGCCTCGAGCGTCGCGACATCGCTGCGCATCGGGGCGAGGAAGCTCTCGGGGTACACACCCATCCACAGAGCGACCGCGGCGATCGGGGCGAGCAACGCCATTTCGCGCAAGCTGATGTCCTTCATCGCACGGACGTCGTCATGAACGATCTCGCCGAAAACGACACGGCGGTAGAGGTAGAGCATGTAGGCGGCACCCAGGATGATGCCCGTCGTGCAGAGCAAGGTGGCAGTGGTGGAGACACGGTAGGTCCCGGCGAGCGAGAGGAACTCGCCGACGAAGCCGCTCGTCCCCGGCAGGCCGATCGAGGCCATCGTGAAGAACAGGAACAGCAGGGCGTAGCGCGGCATGTTGATCGCCAGGCCGCCATAGCGCGAAATCTCGCGGGTATGGAGCCGGTCGTAGATCACGCCGACGCACAGGAACAAAGCCGCCGAGACGAGGCCATGCGACAGCATGACGATCATCGCGCCCTCGATGCCCTGCCGGTTGAAGGCGAACAGGCCGATCGTCACGATCGCCATGTGCGCGACCGACGAATAGGCGATCAGCTTCTTCATGTCGGACTGCACCAGCGCGACGAGCGAGGTGTAGATCACCGCGACGGCCGACAAAGCAAGGATCAGCCAGGTCAGCTGTGCCGAGGCTTCGGGGAACATCGGCAGCGAGAAGCGCAGGAAGCCGTATCCGCCGAGCTTGAGCAGCACGCCCGCCAGGATCACCGACCCTGCGGTCGGCGCCTGCACGTGCGCGTCGGGAAGCCAGGTGTGGAACGGCCACATCGGCATCTTCACCGCAAACGAGGCGAAGAAGGCGAGCCACAGCCACGTCTGCACCTGCACCGGGAAATCGGTGTTGAGCAGCGTCGGGATGTCCGAGGTGCCGGCGAAATTCACCATCCACAGCATCGCGACGAGCATCAGCAGCGAGCCGAGCAGCGTGTAGAGGAAGAATTTGTACGACGCGTAGATCCGGTTCGCCCCGCCCCAGATGCCGATGATCAAATACATCGGGATAAGGCCGGCTTCGAAGAAGATGTAGAACAGGAACAGGTCCTGCGCCGCGAAGGTGCCGATCATCAGCACTTCGGTGATGAGGAACGCCGCCATATATTCCTGGACGCGCTTCTCGATCGCGACCCAGCTCGCGCCGATGCAGATCGGCATCAGGAAGACGCTGAGCATGACCAGCAGCAGCGCGAACCCGTCGAGGCCGAGCTTCCAGCTGAACACGCCGAGGCTGCCGGCATTCTCTACGAACTGCCACTGCGGACCGCCGATGTCGAAGCTGGCCCACAGGCCGATCCCGAGCACGAAATCGATCAGCGTCGCGATCAGCGCGATCCAGCGTGCGCCCTGCGCACTGACGAAGAGGCACGCGACCGCCGCAAGCGCGGGGATGGCGAGCATCACGGAGAGGATGGGGAAACCGGTCATTATATCCCCGTCACCCCGGCGAAGGCCGGGGTCGCTGCGTTGGTGTGTCCGGCGTCAGCCACATGCGGCTGGCCGGCCCCGACCTGCGGGGTCCCCAAAAAGTAATACTTTTTGGGGTGCCCCGGCGCCGGGGCGACGGTGTGGAGGCGCGCGCTCATCGCGTGATCGCCCAGGTGACGGCGCCGGTCAGACCGAGCAGCATGACAAAGGCATAAGTGTAGACATATCCAGTTTGCAGCTTTCCAGCGACGCGCGAGCCTTGCGACACGACCCAGGCCGAGCCGTTGGGGCCGAGCCGGTCGATCGTCTGCTCGTCACCACGGTGCCAAAAGAAGCGGCCGATGGCGAAAGCGGGTTTGACGAAGAGCAGGTTGTACAGCTCGTCGAAATACCATTTGTTGAGCAGGAAGTCGTAGACCGGGGCATAGGTCTCGGCGAGCTTCCGCGGCGCGTGCGGCGAGCGGATATAGAAGATGTAGGCGCCGAGCAACCCGGTCAGCATCGCGATCGACGCCGACAGTTTCACGCCGAGCGGCACTTCGTGCATCGCGTGCATCAGATGCTCGCGGAACGCGATCGCGCCGTGCCAATATTCCTCGCCCGCGCTCGGCTCGATGAAATAGCCGTGGAACACGAAGCCCGCGAAGATCGCGCCGAGCGACAGGATGATAAGCGGCAGCAAGATCGGGAACGGGCTCTCGTGCGGATGATAGCCGCCCGTGCCGTCGCCATGCGTGGTGAACACCGGGTGCGCCTGGACGAGGTGCCCGTGGTCGTGGCCGTGATCATGAGGCTCGCTGCCCTGCCCTTCCTCGGCGGCTTCGCCGTGGTGCGCATGCGCTGCCGTCGTGCCGTGGTCGTCATGGCCAGCGTGCACGGCGTCATGGCCGTGACCATGTGCGTCGTGGATCGCGTGCTGGATATGCTCGGACTGCTCCCAGCGCGGCTTGCCCCAGAAAGTCAGGAACATCAGGCGCCACGAATAGAAGCTCGTCAGCAGAGCGACGATGATCCCGACGATCGACGCGCCATGCTGGCCCGAAGCCCACGCCGCCTCGATGATCGCATCCTTCGAGTGGAAGCCGGCGAAACCGATCGCGAGCGGATTGCCGAACACCGCGGGGATACCGACGCCGGTGATCGCCAGCGTGCCCATCATCATGCCCCAGAAGGTGATCGGGATCGATTTCCGCAGGCCGCCATAATAGCGCATGTCCTGCTCGTGATGCATCGAATGGATCACCGAACCGGCGCCGAGGAACAGCAAGGCCTTGAAGAAGGCATGCGTGAAGAGGTGGAACATCGCGGCGCCATACGCACCACAGCCAGCAGCGAAGAACATGTAGCCGAGCTGCGAGCAGGTCGAATAAGCGATGACGCGCTTGATGTCGGTCTGCACCAGACCGACCGTCGCTGCGAACAGGCAGGTCGCGGCACCCACCGTCATCACTACGGTCAGCGCGAACGGCGAGGTCTCGAACATCGACGACAGGCGGCACACCATGAACACGCCCGCGGTGACCATCGTCGCCGCGTGGATCAGCGCCGACACCGGGGTCGGGCCTTCCATCGCGTCGGGCAACCAGGTGTGGAGCCCGAGCTGCGCCGACTTGCCCATCGCGCCGACGAACAGCAGCAGGCAGAGCACCGTCATCGTATCGAAACGGCCGCCGAAGAAGCCGATCGTCGACCCGGCCATCCCCGGCGCGAGCCGCAGGATCTCGGGGATCGAGACGGTGTTGAACACCAGATACGTACCGAAGATGCCGAGCATGAAGCCAAGATCGCCGACGCGGTTGACGACGAACGCCTTGATCGCGGCGGCGTTGGCGGTCGGCTTGCGAAACCAGAAACCGATCAGGAGGTAGGATGCGAGACCGACGCCTTCCCAGCCGAAGAACATCTGGACGAGGTTGTCGGCGGTCACGAGCATCAGCATCGCGAAGGTGAACAGCGACAGATACGCGAAGAAGCGCGGCTGGTCGGGATCCTCCTCCATATAGCCCCAGCTATACAGATGGACGAGCGCCGACACCGACGTGACGACGACGAGCATCACCGCGGTCAGCGCATCGACGCGCAGCGACCAGTCGATGCGCATGTCACCCGAATGGATCCAGTCGAGCACCGGCGTGACCGTCGCTTCGCCACCACCGAGGTAGTGGATGAAGATCGGCCAGCTGAGCGCGCACGACGCGAACAGCGCAGCCGTGGTCACGACCTTCGGCAGGATCGCGCCGAAGCTCTTGTTCGCGAAGCCCGCGACGATCGCCGCGAGCAGCGGCAGGAAGACGATGAAGAGGATCACGAAATTTACCCCTGCATCCGGTTGGCGTCGTCGACCGAGATCGTCCCGCGGCTACGGAAATAGATGACGAGAATGGCGAGCCCGATCGCGGCCTCACCCGCCGCGACGGTCAGCACGAACATCGCGAACACTTGGCCGACGAGATCGTGGAGATACCCCGAGAAGGCGACGAAGTTGAGGTTCACCGCGAGCAGGATCAGCTCGACCGCCATTAGCATGACGATGAGGTTCTTGCGGTTGGCGATGATGCCGAGCACGCCGAGCGCGAACAGGATCGCGCCGACCACGAGATAATGGCCGAGACCAATCACAGCTCAATTCCCTTGCCGACGGTGGGTTGCGTGTTGCGCGTGGCATCCTGCGGACGCCGTGCGTTCTGGCGGCTGACATTCTGCGCGCGCGCACCCTTGCGCTCACGGTGCGTCAGCACGATCGCGCCGATCATCGCGACGAGCAGCACGAGACCCGCGCCCTCGAACACGAACAGGTAGCGCGTGTAGAGCAGCATCCCGAGCGCCTCGATGTTGGGGACCGTGTCGGGCGTCGGCGCTGCGCGGCGTGCGAGCTCGATCTTGCCGGCGCTCCAGGCACCGAACGCGACCATGATCTCGGCGGCGAGGCCGACCGCGAACACCGCGCCGATCGCCGCATAGCGGGCGAAGCCGGCGCGCAGCTCGGCGAAATCGATGTTGAGCATCATCACGACGAACAGGAACAGCACCGCGACCGCACCGACATACACGATGACGAGCAGCATCGCGATGAACTCGGCGCCGACGAGCACCATCAGCCCTGCGGCGTTGAAGAAGGCCAGGATCAGCCACAGCACGGCGTGCACCGGATTGCGCGCGGTGATGGTCAGCGCGGCGGACGCGATGACCATGAACGCGAACAGATAAAAGGCGATTGCTTGGATCACGGAATCAGTGGGCCCCTCTAAGTCGCGTGGCGCTTAACGGTACGGTGCATCGGCGGCAAGGTTCGCCGCGATGGCGCTTTCCCAGCGGTCGCCGTTGGCGAGCAGTTTCGCCTTGTCGTAGATCAGCTCTTCGCGCGTTTCGGTCGCATATTCGAAGTTCGGGCCTTCGACGACGGCGTCGACCGGGCAGGCTTCCTGGCACAGGCCGCAGAAGATGCACTTGGTCATGTCGATGTCGTAGCGCGTCGTGCGGCGGCTGCCGTCGTCGCGCGGCTCGGCCTCGATCGTGATCGCCTGTGCCGGGCACACCGCCTCGCACAGCTTGCACGCGATGCAGCGTTCCTCGCCGTTCGGATAGCGCCGCAGCACGTGCTCGCCACGGAAACGCGGCGAGATCGGGTTCTTCTCGAACGGATAGTTGATCGTCGCCTTGGCCTTGAAGAAATATTTCAAGGTCAGCGTGTGCGCCTTGATAAATTCCCAGAGCGTGTACGACTTGATGATCTGCCCGATGTTCACGAGCGCTTCTCCGTCTGGTTCGCAGACGCGGCCTGGCACACGCCATCGGTGGGATAGCGCTGACGACCATCGTCATAGAGATATTGCTTGGAATAGACCCGGTCCTGCGGCGCGCACTCGGTGCCGACGCGGGTGAGCATCAGCACACCCGAGACAAGGAACACCCAGAACAGCGACAGGGGAAGGAAGATCTTCCAGCCCAGCCGCATCAGCTGGTCGTAGCGATAGCGCGGCACGGTCGCCTTCACCCAGCTGAACAGGAAGAAGAACACCAGCATCTTGAGGAAGAGCCAGATGATCCCCGGCACCATGTATAGGATCGGGATGTCGAGCGGCGGCAGATAGCCACCCCAGAACAGCGTCGCGTTGAGCGTGCACATCAGGATGACGTTGGCATATTCGCCAAGCCAGTAGAGCGCGAACGACATCGACGAATATTCGGTCTGGTAGCCGGCGACGAGCTCGCTCTCCGCCTCGGTCAGATCGAACGGCGCACGCTGCGTCTCGGCGAGCGACGAGATGAAGAACACCACCGCCATCGGGAACAGCAACGGGTTGATGAAGAAGCCGTTGATCAGGCCGAAGCCCATGCCCTTCTGCGCCTGGACGATGTTCGTCAGGTTAAAGCTGCCGGTCCACAGCACGATCGAGATCAGCACGAAGCCGATCGCGACTTCATACGATACCATCTGCGCCGCGGCGCGGATCGCCGAATAGAACGGATATTTCGAGTTGGACGACCAGCCGGCGAGGATGATGCCGTACACGCCGAGCGACGACGCCGCGAGCACGTAGAGCAAGCCGACATTGATGTCGGCGATCGCGGCGCGCGCATCGAACGGCACCACCGCCCACACGATCAACGCCACCGTGAAGGTGATGATCGGCGCGAGCAGGAACAGCACCTTGTTCGACGCGGACGGGATGATGGTTTCCTGCAGGAAAACCTTCAACCCGTCGGCAAACGACTGGAGCAGGCCGAACGGCCCGACGACGTTAGGGCCGCGGCGCAGCGCCATCGACGCCCAGATCTTGCGATCGGCATAGATGATCATCGCAACCGACAGCATCAGCGGCAGCGCGACGAGCAGGATGTCCATCAGCGTGGCGGCGAACCACGCCCAGCCATAGTCCCAGCCGAAGCGATAGGTGAAGAAGGAGGTCATTCCGCCGCCTCCGCATAGTCGACACCGTGGACGAGTTCGGACGAGCAGCGCTGCATCGTCGGGCTCGCGCGGCAGATCGCGTTGGTCAAGTAGAAGTCCTGGATCGGATAGCCGGTGATCTCGCCAGTCACCGATGCGTCGAGCGCAGGCGGTGCCCAGTCGAAGCTGGCGAGACCGAGATTTGCGAGCGCAGGCGCATCGGAGCCCATGTTCGCGCGCAGTTCCTCGATCGTGTCGAACGGCAGCGTCTTGCCGAGCACAGCCGAGAGCGCGCGCAGGATCGTCCAGTCGTCGCGCGCGTCGCCCGGCGGGAACACAGCCCGCTCGCCGCGCTGCACGCGACCTTCGAGGTTGACGTAGGTGCCCGACTTCTCGGCATAGCTCGCGCCCGGCAGGATCACGTCGGCAGCCGCCGCGCCCTTGTCGCCGTGATGGCCGACATAGACCTTGAAGCTGCCAGCGAACTTGCTGAAATCGACTTCATCGGCACCGAGGAAGAAAGCGAGCTTAGGCGCCGCCGCGACGAGATCGGCGATGCCACCCTTCTGCGCGAAGCCGAGCATCAGCCCGCCCATCCGGCTCGCCGCCATATGGACGACGTTGAAGCCGTTCCACGCATCCTTGATCAGCCCAAGCGGCGAAACCAGCGCGAGCGCGGCGCCGAGCGCCTTGAGCCCTGCCCCGCCGACGATCACCATCGGACGCTCTGCCGAAGCGAATGCCTCGGTGACAGCTTCGGGCAGATTGCCGAGCAGCGCCAGGTCGGCGCCAAGCCATTCGACCTTGTAGGTCAGCTCGGTTTCCGGCCCGATCGCGAAGACCTTCGCGCCCTTCTTGATCGCCTTGCGGATCCGCGTGTTCACCAGCGGCGCTTCCCAGCGCAGGTTGCTGCCGACGAGCAGGATCACGTCGGCCTTTTCGGTGCCGGCGATCGTGGTGTTGAAATTGACCGCGGCGAGGCTCGATGTGTCGTAATCCATGCCGGTCTGGCGGCCTTCGAGCAGGGTCGACCCCATGCTCGCGAGCAGCGCCTTGGCGGCATACATCGTCTCGGCGTCGACCAGATCACCCGCGACTGCGGCAACGCTCGAACCCGCGTCGACCGCGGCGATGGCAGCGAACGCTTCGTCCCACGTCGCCTTGGTCAGGCGGCCGTCCTTGCGGATGTACGGCGTGTCGAGGCGCTTGCGCACGAGTCCGTCCACGGCGTGGCGGGTCTTGTCGCTCGCCCACTCCTCGTTCACGTCCTCGTTGATCCGCGGCACGGCGCGCAGCACCTGGCGACCGCGGCTGTCGAGCCGGATGTTGGTGCCGACCGCGTCCATAACGTCGATCGTCAGCGTCTTCTTGAGCTCCCACGGACGCGCCTCGAAAGCGTAGGGCTTCGAGGTCAGCGCGCCGACCGGGCACAGATCGACGACATTGCCCGAAAGCTCGCTCGTGACCGCGCCTTCGAGGTACGACACGATCTGCATGTCCTCGCCGCGACCGATCGCGCCGATTTCCTCAACGCCGGCGACTTCCTCGGCAAAGCGGATGCAGCGCGTGCACTGGATGCAGCGCGTCATCACCGTCTTGACGATCGGCCCCATATATTTCTCGGTGACCGCGCGCTTGTTCTCGTCATAGCGCGAGTGGCCGCGACCATAAGCGAGGCTCTGGTCCTGCAGGTCGCATTCGCCACCCTGGTCGCAGATCGGGCAATCGAGCGGATGGTTGATGAGGAGGAACTCCATCACCCCTTCACGCGCTTGCTTGACCATCGGCGAGTTGGTGAAGATCTCCTGCTTGTCCGCCGCCGGCAGCGCGCACGACGCTTGCGGCTTGGGGGGGCCGGGCTTCACTTCGACCAGGCACATCCGGCAATTGCCGGCGATGCTCAGCCGCTCGTGATAGCAGAAGCGCGGGATTTCCTTGCCGGCGATCTCGCACGCCTGGAGCACGGTAGCACCAGCGGGCACTTCGACTTCGACGCCATCGACTTTGACAATAGGCATTATTCAGCCGCTTCCATCATCGGCGAGAGACCACCACCGCGCTTTTCCGTAATCCGCCGCTCCATTTCTGGGCGGAAGTGCTTGATCAGGCCCTGGATCGGCCACGCCGCAGCATCGCCGAGCGCACAGATCGTGTGGCCCTCGACCTGCTTGGTCACTTGATACAGCGTGTCGATCTCGGAGATGTCGGCGTCGCCGGTGCGCATCCGCTCCATCACGCGCCACATCCAGCCGGTGCCCTCGCGGCACGGCGTGCACTGGCCGCAGCTCTCATGCTTGTAAAAATAGGACAGCCGCGAGATCGCGCGGACGATGTCGGTCGACTTGTCCATCACGATGATCGCCGCGGTGCCGAGCCCCGAGCCGACCTTCTTGAGGCCGTCGAAGTCCATCGGGCAGTCCATGATCTCGGCCGCTGGCACCAACGGCACCGAGGAACCACCGGGGATCACTGCGAGGAGGTTGTCCCAGCCGCCGCGAATCCCGCCGCAATGCGTCTCGATCAGCTCGCGGAAGGTGATCGACATCGCCTCCTCGACGACGCACGGCTTGTTCACATGGCCCGAGATCTGGAACAGCTTGGTGCCGCGGTTGTTCTCCGCGCCGAAGCTGGCGAACCACTCGGGCGAGCGGCGCAGGATCGTCGGGACGACCGCGATCGACTCGACGTTGTTGACTGTCGTCGGGCAGCCATAGAGCCCCGCCCCTGCCGGGAACGGCGGCTTAAGCCGCGGCTGGCCCTTCTTGCCCTCGAGGCTCTCGAGCATCGCAGTCTCTTCGCCGCAGATATACGCGCCAGCGCCGCGATGGCAGAACACGTCGAAATCGTAGCCCGACCCGCAAGCGTTCTTGCCGATCAAGCCCTTGTCATACGCCTCAGCAATCGCCGCGAAGAGCACTTCGGCCTCGCGGATATATTCGCCGCGGATGTAGATGTACGCCGCGCGCGCGCGCATCGCGAAGCCCGCGATCAGCGCGCCCTCGATCAGCTTGTGCGGATCGTGGCGGATGATCTCGCGATCCTTGCACGAACCCGGCTCGGACTCGTCCGCATTGATCACCAGGAAGTTCGGACGATCGGCCTTCGGCTCCTTGGGCATGAACGACCATTTGGTCCCGGTCGGGAAGCCAGCGCCGCCACGGCCGCGCAGGCCCGATGCCTTGACCGCGTCGATCAGCGCATCCTGCCCGAGCGCCATAAGGCCCTTGGTGTTGTCCCAATCACCACGCTTGATCGCGGCGTCGATGTTCCACGGCTGAAAACCGTAGACGTTGGTGAAAATGCGATCCTTGTCGGCGAGCATCAGGCCCACTCCTCGCGATAATCGTGGTTTCCATCGACCATTGCGGTGAGCGAGGTCGGGCCGCCCGCCGGGCAGCTGTCGCGACGCCCAGTCTGCGAGCCCGGCGTCACCGTCCCGCCCGTGGCGAGTGCCTCAAGGATCGCCGTGGTCTTGTCGTAATCCAGGTCTTCGAAATTGTCGTCGTTGATCTGGACCATCGGCGCGTTGGCGCACGCGCCCAGGCACTCGACCTCGGTCAGAGTGAACATGCCGTCGGGCGTCGTGCGCCCCTTGATCAGACCCTTGTTCTTGCATGCCGAGAGCACGTCGTCGCTGCCGCCGAGCAGGCACGGCGTCGTGCCGCAGACCTGGACATGATAGCGGCCGACCGGCGCCATGTTGAACATCGTGTAGAAGCTGACGACTTCGTAGACGCGCATGTACGGCACGCCGATTTGGCGCGCGACGAACTCGATCACCGGAACCGGCAGCCAGCCTTGCGTCTGCGTCTCGGCGCCGACCTGGCGCTGCGCGAGATCGAGCAGCGGAAGCGACGCCGATTGCTCGCGCCCCTTGGGATAGCGACCGAGGATCTCGTTCGCTTTCTTCTGGTTTTCTTCGGTCCAGGCGAACGCGCCCCAGCGGGCGCGGGTCTCGGCTTCGTCGGGGATTTTCGGCGCTTCAGCCATTGGTGCTCTTCTTACGAGTTGATGCGGCGATGACGATAAGCGTCGTTCCGAGCGCAAACGTCGCCCAACCTGCTGTTGAGGCATGTGTGAACGCGATCTGCGCGACGCCGAGCGCGACGAGCAATCCCGACCACGTCCAGAGCATGATGTTGATAAAACTCACGCTCACCGGTCGCACTCGCCGAACACGATATCCATCGCACCGAGGATCGCGGTCGTGTCGGCGAGCATGTGGCCCTTCGACATGAAGTCCATCGCCTGCAGATGCGAGAAGGCGGTCGGCCGGATCTTGCAGCGGTACGGCTTGTTGGTGCCGTCGGCGACGAGATACACGCCGAACTCGCCCTTCGGGCTTTCGGTCGCGACATAGACGTCGCCGGCCGGCACGTGGAAGCCCTCGGTGTAGAGCTTGAAGTGGTGGATCAGCGCTTCCATCGAGCGCTTCATCTCGGCGCGCTTGGGCGGCACGACCTTACGATCGAGCGACGCGATCGGCCCCTCTGGCATCTCGTTGAGGCACTGCTTCATGATCCGCGCCGACTGGCGGACTTCCTCGACGCGCACCATGAACCGGTCATAGCAATCGCCACGCGTGCCGACAGGCACGTCGAAGTCCATCCGGTCGTACACGTCGTACGGCTGCGACTTGCGCAGATCCCACGCGATGCCCGAGCCGCGGATCATCGGACCCGAGAAGCCCCACTTGATCGCATCGTCACGGCTCACGGTGGCGATGTCGACGTTGCGCTGCTTGAAGATGCGGTTGTCGGCGACGAGCGAGATCGCATCCTCGAACAAACGCGGCAAGCGCGTGTCGAGCCAGTCGGCAATGTCGGTCAGCAGCTTGAGCGGCGCATCCTGGTGAACGCCGCCCGGACGGAAATAGGCGCTGTGCATGCGTGCGCCCGAGACGCGCTCGAAGAAGTTCATGCAATCTTCGCGAATCTCGAACAGCCACAGGTTCGGCGTCATCGCGCCGACGTCCATGACGTGCGACCCGAGGTTGAGCATGTGGTTCGAAATGCGCGTCAGTTCGGCGAACAGCACGCGCAGATACTGCGCGCGAAGCGGCACTTCGAGATCGAGCAATTTCTCGACCGCGAGCACATAGCTATGCTCCATGCACAGCGGAGAGCAGTAATCGAGGCGATCGAAATACGGCAGCGCCTGCATGTAGGTCTTGTATTCGATCAGCTTCTCGGTGCCGCGGTGCAGCAGGCCGACATGCGGATCGACGCGCTCGATGATTTCGCCGTCGAGCTCCATCACCAGGCGCAGCACGCCGTGCGCGGCCGGATGCTGCGGACCGAAGTTGATCGTGTAGTTCTGGATTTCGACGTCGCCGACCTCGGGGTCTTCGCCGTCGAAACGCTTTTCGAGCTGGTCGAGATACTCTGTCACTGGTTCTGCCCCTTGGGGGAGGGAACGACGTCGGGATCGGCGGGCTTCTCGCCGGCACCCGGACCAGGCTTGCCGGCGCCCGATTGCGCGGTGCTTTCGGTCGTCTTCGGGTCGCTCGGCGCGGCCTTGGCCGACACGTTGGCGTCAGCCTTGACGATCTCGTCGGCCTTGAGCGGCGTCGGCGCGCCCTTCTCTTCGGGGAGCTTCGCCTTCTCGTCGCCCGGAAGGACGTATTCGGCACCTTCCCACGGGCTCATGAAGTCGAACGTCCGGAAATCCTGCGCGAGCTGGACGGGCTCGTACACGACGCGCTTGGCCTCTTCCGAATAGCGCAGTTCGACATAGCCGCTCAGCGGGAAGTCCTTGCGCTGCGGATGACCGCGAAAACCGTAGTCGGTGAGGATCCGCCGCAGATCGGCATTGCCCGAGAAAAGCACGCCGTACATGTCGTAGACTTCGCGCTCAAGCCAACCCGCGACCGGCCAGATGCCCGTCACCGACGGCACCGGCTTCTCGTCATCGGTCTGCACATGCACGCGGATGCGATGGTTGCGCGTCAGCGAGAGCAGGCAATAGACCACTTCGAAGCGATCGATCCCGCGATCGGGATAATCGACGCCGGCAATTTCCATCAGCTGCTGATATTCGAGGCCGGGCGTGTCGCGCAGCGCGACCATCGTCTCGACCAGTGAGGCGCGATCGACGTGCAGCGCGACTTCGCCGACGGCGTCGAGCGAATGCAGCAAACGGCCACCGAGTGCCGCCGAAGCCGCTTCGATCACGCCGTCATTGGCGACATAGGCGGGTGCAGGCGCCCTCACCGTTCGATCGTCCCGACGCGGCGGATCTTCCGCTGGAGCTGCATGATCCCGTAAAGCAGCGCTTCGGCGGTCGGCGGGCAGCCCGGCACGTAGATGTCGACCGGAACGATCCGGTCACAGCCACGAACGACCGAATAGCTATAGTGATAATAGCCGCCGCCGTTGGCGCACGACCCCATCGAGATGACGTATTTCGGCTCCGACATCTGGTCGTAGACCTTGCGCAGCGCCGGGGCCATCTTGTTGCACAGCGTGCCGGCGACGATCATCACGTCCGACTGGCGCGGGGAAGCGCGCGGTGCGGCGCCGAAGCGCTCGAGATCGTAGCGTGGCATGTTGACGTGGATCATCTCGACCGCGCAGCAGGCGAGACCGAAGGTCATCCACCACAGCGAGCCGGTGCGCGCCCAGTGGAACAGGTCTTCCGTCGAGGTGACGAGGAAACCCTTGTCGCCGAGCTCGCCATTCAGATCGTTGAAGAACGCCTGATCGGGCTGGATGATGTCGCTGCCGCTGGGCTGACGGAGCAGCTCGACGGGACCCGAATGACCGGGCAGGCTTGGTGCTACTCCCATTCGAGCGCTCCCTTCTTCCATGCATAGACGAGGCCGAGCGCGAGTTCGACGATGAACAGCATCATCGAGCCCCAGGCGACCCAACCGAGTTTGAAGACCGATACGGCCCAGGGATAGAGAAACGCCGCTTCCAGATCGAAGATGATGAACAGGATGGCGACGAGGTAGAAGCGCACGTCGAACTGGCTGCGCGGATCCTCGAATGCGGGGAAGCCGCACTCATATTCGCTGAGCTTCTCGGCGGTAGGCTTGTGCGCGCCAGTAAAGCGTGCCGCCAGAATCGGCAGGAACACGAAGGCGCTCGACAGCACCAGGGCGACGCCCAGGAACAGCAGAATCGGGAGATATTGCGACAGGTCGAGCATGATCAGCCTTGGGTGCTTCTCGCATGTGCGAACGGATGCCCGGGGCTTTAGGACGATGCCCCGGAGCGGGCAAGGCTTAGAGGCGTGAGAATGAATCGCAACAAGTCCGGCGAAGCGTCGTGCTTGACGTACAATCGCGATGCGTCAAACTCTTAGCGGGGACGAGCATCGGGGGATGGCAATGCGCGCGCGGCATATCGTGCTTCGGCTGGCGGTTTTGATGGCGGCTGCGGCGCCCGCCAGCGCATCTGCCGATCCCCTGCCCCACCAAGTCGGCGCGCTTTTCGCGATGACGCCCGATCAATTCGCCGCCGCGGCCGATGTGAAGGACGACGCGCTCGAGACCGTCGCGACGATATCCACGATGCGCGGCTGGCAGCAGCACGACGGGCTGCTCGGGATCGTCAACGACGACGGCTTCTTTCGGGCGTTCATCGACAAGGCGAGCGGCGAGACGCGGTTCCAGGTCTATCAAATGGTGCGCTACACCGAGCAGCACCGTGCTCGGTTCGAGGTGGTGAACTACGAAACGCCCGACGGACCGGTGTCGGTGCCGCTCATCCCAATCGGCCGCTACCGCGGATCGTGCCGCGTCTATGTCGGGTGCACGTATCTCGAGACCTTCGCTTTCCCGGTCGAGGAAGCACTCCTGCGCACGCTCGCGGCGAAGTACCTGCCGGGCCGGGTCGCGGTGTGGAAATATCGTCTGAAGGCGAAAACCGGCGCCGAGCGGGACGAAGGCTTCGCCCCGGCCGAGATCTCGGGGATATTGATCGCGGTCGATCATTATCGCGCGGCGCATGGCCTAACCGGCGCGCAGACCCGATAAATTCTTGCCCCTCCCCTTCAAGGGAGGGGCTTTGATCCGATTACCGCAGCGCGTTTGCGAGCAGCTTGTGCAGTCGCGACTGCAGCGCGTCGTTTGCCGCAAGAATCTCGCTGCGCTGCATCATCTGGTCGCTGCCGCGGAAATCGCTGACGAAACCGCCGGCTTCCTTGACCAGCAGCATGCCCGCCGCGACGTCCCACGGCTTGAGGCCGCTTTCCCAATACCCGTCGTACCGCCCCGCCGCGACCCAGGCGAGATCAAGCGCGGCCGAGCCCATCCGGCGGATGCCAGCGACTTCAGGCGCGATCGCACCGAAGATGCGGCTCCACTCGGTGAAATTGCCGTGGCCGAGGAAGGGAATGCCCGTCGCGATGAGCGAATCGGAGAGGTCGCGGCGTGCCGAGACGCGCAGCCGCTGCTCCTGCACCCAGGCGCCGCGGCCCTTTTCGGCCCAGAAGGCTTCGTCGGTGATCGGCTGATAGACCATCGCCGAGGTGATCTCGCGCTTGCCGTTGGGCAGCGTCTCCTCGACCGCGATCGAGATCGAGAAATGCGGGATGCCGTGGAGGAAGTTGGTCGTGCCATCGAGCGGATCGACGATGAAGCGCGGCTTGTTGGGGTCGCCGGGGACTTCACCGCGCTCTTCCATCAGGAAGCCCCAATCGGGGCGGGCGCGCGACAATTCCTCGTAGATCGTCTGCTCGGCGCGCTCGTCGGCCATCGACACGAAGTCGGCGGGCCCCTTGCGGCTGACCTGAAGCTGCTGGACTTCGTTGAAATCGCGCCGCAGCCGGGGGCCGGCCTTGCGGACGGCGCGGTCGATGATCGTCATGAGGCCGGAATGGGAGGGCATTGGCTATACTCGATAGAGACTCTTGCCCTCTCCCGCGCGCGGGAGAGGCTACGGAGACTTGGTCCGCCCTCTTCGGGCGGCCTAGTCGTAGTCGGTGAGGGCCGTCTTCGTTCGGCGCGGCGAGGAAGAAGACGGCCCTCACCCAACCCTCTCCCGCGAAGGCGGGAGAGGGCTAGGCAGAATTGATCAGTCCGCGCGGCGGACGTAGGTCTGCTCGTACACATCGACGACGATCCGCGTGCCAGCCCCGATATGCGGCGGCACCATCACGCGCACGCCATTCTCGAGGATCGCCGGCTTGTACGACGAAGAGGCGGTCTGGCCCTTCACCACGGCATCGGCCTCGACGATCGTCGCTTCGATCGTATCGGGGAGCTGCACCGAAATCGGGCGCTCGTCCCACAGCTCCATGACCACGTCCATGCCGTCCTGCAGGAACGCCGCGGCGTCGCCGAGGATGCCGGCGTCGAGCGTGATCTGCTCGTAATTGATCTTGTCCATGAAGGTCAGCGTGTCGCCTTCGCGGAACAGATACTGGAAATCGACCGTGTCCATACGGACTTTCTCGACGCTTTCGGCCGAACGGAAGCGGACATTGGTCTTGCGGCCGTCGATGAGGTTCTTCATCTCGACCTGCATATAGGCCCCGCCCTTACCCGGCTGGGTATGCTGGATCTTGACGGTCTTCCAGATACCGCCTTCATATTCCAGGATATTGCCGGGACGAATTTCGACCGCGTTGATCTTCATGGGGGAGCCTGTAGTTGGAAAGAGCCAAGCGCACGGCACGCCGCGCGGACGTGCGCCTTAGCGGGGCAAGGCCTTTCCGGCAAGATAGGGGTAGGGATCGACGTCCATGCCTTCGTACCAATGCTGGTCGGGCGTGGTGTGCGTCAAACCGAAATGCAGGTGGAAATTGCCGACGTCGGCATTCCCGGTGTCGCCGACATAGCCGAGCACGTCCCCGACCTTGACCGACTGGCCCTCATGAAGGCCCGGCGCATAGCCGCTGAGATGAGCATAATAATAGGTCCAGTTCCGCGCCGGCGAACGGACGTACACGGTCGTCCCGCCCGCGGCGCTGGTCCAGAGCTTCTCAACGGTACCGGGCGCCGCCGCCAAAACCGGCGTGTTGGCAGGCGCTGCCAGGTCGGTGCCATGATGTTCGCGCAGCCCGTTTTCGCGCGGATCGCCCCACGACTCGCGAACATCGTGTCGCCGCACGCCGCCGATCGGGACCGCGAGCACTGCGCCCTCCCCCGCCGCACCGACCGCTGGCGGGGACTTCACGGCGGGCGATCGCTCGGCGCTGCCACCGATCCGGCGCGAGGCCTCCGGCAGCAAGGCGAGCAGCGCGATCCACGCCGCCGCCATGATCGCCAGCGAGATCAGAACGAAACGCGCAACCCGGCTCACGCGGTCACTTCTCGAAAATGGCCGGCGTGCCAGGCTTGACCATCATCGCGAGCCGCGCGGCGTCCCAATTGGTCAGGCGGATGCAGCCATGGCTTTCGGCGCGACCGATCGTCTCGGGCGAGGGCGTCCCGTGGATGCCGTAATGCTCCTTCGAAAGATCGAGCCACACCACGCCGACGGGACCGTTCGGCCCCGGCGGAAGCAAGGCGGCCTTCGCGCTGCCCTTGGCATCCCAGAACAGCTTGGGGTTGTAATGGAATGGCGGGTTGTACGACGGGCCGTTGATCTTCCACGTGCCGATGGGCAGCGGATCATGCTCGCTGCCCATCGTCGCCATGAACTGCGCGACGAGCTTGCCGTCCTTGTCGAGCACGCGCAGCACTTCGCGCGATTTGCTCACCACGATCTTGGCGCCTGCCGGCTGCGTCGAATCCACGTTGAGAGAAGCAAGGGTCTGCCGCCATTTCTCCGGCAGTTTCGGATTGTACGCCATCGACGTCGCGATCGCATTGGGAACGACGATCTTGCTGCCCGCCTTGAGCGGCGTCGTCGGGCTGTTGAGCTCGACCAGCACCGCTGGCGTGGTGTGGAACATCTCGCCGAGCTTCTCCATCGCAGTGCGATAGCCAAGCTGCGGCAGCTTCGCCTGCAGCGCCGGGTCCTTCGGCAGCGGGTTGATGTATGGGCCCGCAAGCATTTCTGGCGTGAGCGTCACCATCACGGTCGGGCGCCACTTACGATCGGGATACAGTGCCTGCAGCGTCGGCTTGTCCATTGCGCCGGTTTGCTCAAGACCGCGCGTTTCCTGAAAGCCCTTCAGTGCGGCAACCAGCGACTTACCCTCGCGACCATCCAGCACGCCGGGCGAGAAGCCGAGATGATCGAGGATCACCTGAACGTGGAGCGTGGACGGATCGAGCTTGGTCGCGGCGGACGCAGCTTTTGTTCCCGGCGCGGCAGCGGCGATCAGCCCAAAGGAGGCTATCGCCAGACAGGCCGTTCCGGCCACCATTTTCCGCATTACGCTCGGCTCCTACATATTCACTATGCAGACAACGACTTGTGACACGCTTGTGTCCGACACTTTACGCGAACCCGAAATGAAACTTTCGCGACGGGGCCTGATCGGCGGCGTGCTTGCCGGCGGTGCGGCGCTCGCCTTCCCGCTTCCCGCGGTCGCCATAGGCACAGAGTGGCGCCTCGCGATCCGCAACGTCCACACCGGCGAGAGCGTCGACGCGCTGTTCGCGCGCAACGGATCGTTCGTTCCGCAAGGCTTGGCCGAGCTCAACCACGGCCTGCGCGACTGGCGCACCGGCCAGGCAACCGCGATGGACCGCCGGCTGCTCGCCTTGCTCGTGAGGCTGCGCGACAAGCTGGAATTGAGCGGCCGTACCAAGATCGACCTTATTTCGGGCTACCGATCGCCCGCCACCAACGCCTCGCTGCGCGCCCGGGGCGGTTCGCACACCGGCGTTGCGAGCCAGAGCCAGCACATGCTGGGCAAGGCGACCGACATCAAGGTCGCTGGCGTGCGGCTTGATCGGTTGCACGGCGCGGCGTTGGCGCTGGGTGGCGGCGGTGTGGGGTTCTATCCGCGCGACGGGTTCGTGCATGTCGATACGGGCCGCGTGCGGCATTGGTGACGCGTCAGGGGTAGCTCTGACGTGTGTGCAACACGCGGACGACCCTAACGAGATCATCGTCGACCCGGTAGACGACGACATAATTCGGGGTCACGACCGCTTCGCGCGTCGGGCCGACGCGTCCGCGACGATAAAGATACGGATTGGACGTAATCAGTTCCAGCGTCCGATCCACTGCATCGTTGAGCCGTGTGGCGGCGGTAGGGTTACGGTCCCCGATGTACCCGAGGATCCCGCGAAAATCGTCTACGGCTCTATCGTCCCAGATCAGCCGCATCGCGCTTCTTCGATTCGATCAGCGCACGCATCTCGGCCATGACCACATCATGCGGGATGCCCGGCCCCGGCTCATCGAGCGCCTCCTGCACCTTCGCCCGAAACCAAACGTCATACGCCTCGGCCTCCTCGGTGGTGGCGAATTCGGACTCGATCGGAGACAGCTTGGCCATGCCTTCGCTGTAGCACGAATCCGCGCCAGCCTCTAGCCAGCGAGCACCGCTGCGAAGGCCTGAACCGCAGCGGCCTCATCGCCGCCCCACACCGCGCTCGATACCGCGACGAAGTCCGCACCTGCCGCAACCAGCGGCGCGGCATTGGCCGGGGTGATCCCGCCGATCGCGACGCAGGGGATTTCGAACACCGTCGTCCACCAGGACAGCAGCACCGGATCGGCGACATGGTCGGTCACCTTCGTCGTCGTCGGATAGAAAGCGCCGAACGTGACATAGTCCGCCCCCGCCTCGCCCGCTTCCATCGCGAGGTGGCGGCTGTCGTGGCACGACACGCCGATTTGCGCCGTCGTCCCCAATTCGCTGCGCGCCTCGCGCGGGTCGCCGTCTTCCTGGCCGAGATGCACGCCATCGGCGCCGAGCCGCTTGGCGAGCGCGATGCTGTCGTTGACGATGAAGGCGACATCGGCATCGGCACAGATCCGCTGCAGCGGATCGGCAAGCGCGGCGGCGACGTGCTGGTCGACGTCCTTGACGCGGAACTGGAACGCCGCGACCGGCCCGGCGTCGAGCGCGCGCTTCAAACGATCGGCGAAGCCGCCGGTGACGTCGAGCGGCGAGACGAGATAGAGCTGGCACGGCGGCCGGCGGATGTCGCGCGTGAAGCGTGCCGCGAAGTTGGGGTCGAGCGGGCCGAGCGGATCTTCGCCGCGTGCATCTTCAATGTCCATCGCTGCGCGATAGCGCCGCGATCGCGGCATGGAAAGCCACCGGATCATCGAGCTTGTGCGCGACTGCATGGAGTTGCCCGCCGCGCCGCGTGACGAGCGGCGGGTGGAGATCGACGATAACGTTCGGCCAGCTTGCCAAAGCAAGGTTGAGGAGACCGCGCTGCTTGATCGCCGCTGCATCCCAGCTGGGACGCAGCCCCGCGATCTGCGCCACGGGCATCGTCACACTCTTCAGTGCCCCGGCGCGCATCGTCAGCACGCCATCGGCCAGCGTCACGGGCAGGCGCCGGAACGATCGGATCAGGCCGATCAGCGCAATCACCAGCGAGGCGTCAAGCACGCCGGCGACCAGCGCCGCCCACCAGCCGAGCCATGCGACGACGACGAGATGCACCACCAGCATCTCGACGATCGCGATGCCGAGCAGAACACCTATCATCGGAGCTAAACTCCGATGATAGGCGAATTCCACGGCCTATTCCTCGTTCTTGTAGATTGCGACGATCTTGGCGAGCATCTCGAGCGCTTCGTCGCGCGGGCGCTGGAAGGTGTTGCGCCCGATGATCGAGCCGTTGCCGCCGCCATCGCGAATGTCGCGCGCGTCCTGATAGACCGCGTCCGACCCCTTCGCCGCGCCGCCCGAGAAGACGACGATCCGGCGCCCGGCAAAGCTCGACTGGACGACATGCTTCACGCGGTCCGCCTGGTTCGACCAATCGGTGCCCTCGTACATCGGCTTGGCCTCTTTCTGCTCGATATGATCGCTCGGCAGCTTGACCTTGATGATGTGCGCGCCGAGCAATGCCGCCATGTGCGCGGCATAGGCGCCGACGTCGAGCGCGAGCTCGCCCGACTTGGGCAGCACGCCGCCACGCGGGTACGACCAGATCACCGTGGCGATGCCGACCGACTTGGCTTCGGCGGACATTTCGCGGATCTGGCCGATCATCTCGAACAAATCGTCCGATCCCGGATAGATGGTGAAGCCGATCGCCGCGCAGCCGAGCCGCACCGCGTCCTCGACCGAACCCGTCACCGCCTGGTTGGCGCCCTGCGCCCAGCTGTTCGAGCTGTTGACCTTGAGGATCGTCGGGACCTGGCCGGCAAAGGTCTGTGCGCCCGCCTCGATCATGCCGAGCGGTGCAGCGAATGCCGAGAGGCCGGCGTCGACCGCGAGCTGCCAGTGATAATGCGGGTCATACGCCGCCGGATTGACCGCGAAGCTGCGCGCCGGGCCGTGTTCGAAGCCCTGATCGACCGGGAGAATCACCAATTTGCCGGTGCCGCCGAGCTTGCCGTGCATCAGGATGCGCGCAAGATTTGCCTTGGTAGCAGGGCTATCCGACTCATATTTGTCGAGAATGGCTTGAACTATTGGGGTCATCGACAGCTCTCCGGTTGTGACTCTTTGTGCGGCTGATAGTCAGCCCGGCAATGGACTGCAACGCAGCAATCGTGGGCTAGGCGATTGCGACCTGCGCACTTGCCTTTCGTCGCCGCGCGCGCTTTCGCAGGCGGCATGAGTGATCCCGATACGCATGACCTGTCCCCCGCCGTCACCGCCCTTATGGCGGTTGCCTGCGGGGCGATGGTGGCCAACCTCTATTACGCCCAGACGCTGATCGGCATGATCGGCCCCGACATCGGCCTGTCGCCGTCGGCGGCCGGCGGCATCGTCACGCTGACCCAGCTTGGCTACGGCCTTGGCCTGGCCTTCATCGTGCCGCTGTCCGATCTGATCGAGAACAAGCGGCTGATCATCATCGCCACCGTCGGCGCGGCGCTCGGCTGCATCGGGATCGCGCTGGCGGAGGGGCCGCGGACCTTCCTCGTCGCAGCACTCGCCACCGGGATTTGCTCGGTCGGCGCGCAAGTCCTCGTTCCGCTTGCCGCCAAGCTCAGCAGCGAAGCGCGCCAAGGCCGGACGATCGGGCTGGTGATGAGCGGACTGCTTACCGGGATCATGCTCGCGCGACCGGTCGCGAGCTTCGTTGCGGGCGCGCTGGGGTGGCGCGCCTTGTTCTTCTGGTCGGCTGGCGTCACCGCACTGGTCGGCCTCGCCTTGCTGCTGATGCTGCCATCGCGACGTCCTGACAGCACCCTCACCTATTCCGCGCTGCTGGCCTCCTCGCTCGAACTGCTGCGGCGCTATCCCGTCCTGCGGCTGCGCGCGGCGTATCAGGCGCTGCTGTTCATCGCGTTCAACCTGTTCTGGACCGCGGCGCCGCTCGTCCTCACGCAGCGCTTCGGGCTGGGGGCGAACGGCATCGCCTTGTTCGCGCTTGCCGGCGCGGGCGGCGCGCTTGCGGCACCAATTGCCGGCTATCTCGCCGACAAGGGCCACGCGCGCGCGACGACGCTCGTCGCGCTGGCGCTGCTGATGCTGTCGTTCATCGCCGCCGACCTGGTCGTCGCAGCCGGGGCGCTGATCGCGTTTGCGGTGACCGCGGTGCTGATCGATGCCGCGGTGCAGCTCAATCAGATTTCGGGCCAGCGCATCATCTTCGGGCTCGACAGCGCAGCCGGCGGGCGGATCAATGCCGCCTATATGACGATCGTCTTCGTGTTCGGCGCGAGCGGATCGCTGATCGGCAGCGCGAGTTTCGCGGCGGGCGGTTGGTCGTTCTCGAGCCTGATCGGCGCTGCGATCGGCGGTTTGGCGTTGCTGCTTTATCTGCTGTTCGATCGCCCGTCCGCCCCCCAAGCCGAGCGCGCCAAGGATTGACCGCCCGCGCGATCCGCGACACTCTCGTGCGCTTACGGGGGCGTAGCGATGCGGATTTTATCGAGATTTTCTTGCAGCTTGGCGCTGGTTGTTGCGGCTGCGGCATTGGCGGCCGCGAGCCCGCAACCCAAGGTCGGCGAGCTCGCCCCGCCGTTCGAACTGACGCTGATCGACGGCGGCAAGGTTTCCTCCGACCAGCTTCACGGGCACGTCGTCGTGCTCAACTTCTGGGCGACGTGGTGCGGGCCGTGCAAGCAGGAGCTACCGCTGCTCGACGCGTATTACGAAGCGCAGAAAGGCCACGGCCTCAAGGTCTTCGCGATCGCGACCGAGGATTCGCTCCAGCCGTTCCAACTGAAGAAGCTGTTCGCGGTGATGCACATGCAATCGGCGCGGCGGATCAAGGGGCCCTATGCCGCGATGGCGGGCGTGCCGACCAACTTCATCATCGATCGCGCCGGGCGGCTGCGCTACGCCAAGGCCAGCGCGTTCGAGCTCGGTGAGCTCAATGCGTTACTCGTGCCACTGCTCCAGGAGCCCGTGCCGGCGGGGTGAGCCGCGACCGCCCCTCCCCGGCACCTGCCGGAAAGAAGACGGTCGGCCGGCCGTTTACCGCGAAAGCGCAGCAACCCCCGGCAAGTCCTTGCCTTCCATCCATTCCAGGAACGCACCACCCGCGGTCGAGACGAAGGTGAAGTCGTCGGCCGCGCCCGCCTGGTTGAGCGCCGCGACGGTATCGCCGCCCCCCGCGACCGAAACGAGCGAGCCGCTCTTGGTCAGCGCCGCCGCGGTCTTCGCCAGCGCGACGGTTGCGGTGTCGAACGGCGGCGTCTCGAACGCGCCGAGCGGGCCGTTCCACACCAGCGTGCGGCAGTTCTTGAGCACGTCGGCAAGCGCCTCGGTCGCCGCCGGCCCCACGTCGAGGATCATCTCGTCGGCGGCGACCTCATGGACGTTGACGGTACGAACCGGCGGGTTGGCGCGGAATTCCTTCGCCACCACGACGTCATAGGGCAGATGGATCGTGCAATTGGCTTGCTCGGCTGCTGCGAAGATTTCTTCGGCAGTGCCTGTAAGTTCATGCTCGCACAGGCTTTTCCCGACATCGACGCCGCGCGCCGCGAGGAAGGTGTTCGCCATCCCGCCACCGATGATGAGATGATCGACGCGTGCGACGAGATGCTTGAGCACGTCGAGCTTGGTCGACACCTTGGCGCCACCGACCACCGCCGCGACGGGATGCTCGGGATTGCCGAGCGCCTTGTCGAGCGCGTCGAGCTCGGTCTCCATCGCGCGACCCGCAAACGCCGGGAGCAGATGCGCGAGCCCCTCGGTCGAGGCGTGTGCGCGGTGCGCGGCCGAGAAGGCATCGTTGACGTACAAATCGCCGAGCGCGGCGAGTTCTGCCGCGAACGCCGGGTCGTTCTTTTCCTCGCCGGCATTGAAGCGCGTATTCTCGAGGATCGCGACGTCGCCCGGCTGGAGGTTCGCCATCGCGTCGGCCGCGCCGTCATAGTCGACGAACTGGACCGGACGGCCCAGCACCGTCTCGTATGGCCTGGTCAGGAGTGCCAGCGACATGTCGGGATTGCGCATGCCCTTGGGCCGCCCGAAATGCGCGAGGATCAGCACGATCGCGCCCTTGTCGGACAGTTCGGTCACCGTCGGCAAGGTTGCGCGGAAGCGCGTGTCATCGCTGACTTTTCCGTCTGCCATGGGGACGTTGAGATCTTCGCGGACCAGCACGCGCTTGCCGCGCACGTCGCCCATGTCGTCGAGGGTCTTGAAAGCGCGCGTCACTGAAGAATCCGTCATGGTTCCACCCTGATTGAATCGCCGACGCGGATGATCCCGCCGACAAGAACACGCGAACACGCGCCGCCGCGCCAATCGGGCAGCAATGCTGCCTTCAAGCCGGGCGCGAGCGCTTCCATCCGTTCGCACGGATCGGTCTCGCGTGTGATGGTGAGGACGACATCGTCCCCGATATGCACTTTGGTGCCGGCGCGCTGTGGCAGATCAAGGCCTTCGACGAGCAGGTTCGAACGCCGCTCGAACCACGGCAGGCTGTGGCCGACCTCGGCCATCGCAGCGTCCCAATCGGCACGCTCGATCAACGTGACCTGCCGCCGCCCCTTGCCGCCGGGCTTGATCGTTCCGCGGAAGTCGCCGTGGATCCCGCCGTCAGGCGTGACCTCGACATGATCGACGGTCTCCATCGGCCCCTTGGGTCGGCCGTGGCGCGCGATGCCGGCGAGAACCCCCGTCGCCCCGGCGCAGGCCGGGGCCGCCGCGTCATCCAGCGCATCGCCTGACAACAAAGCGGCCCCGGCCTGCGCCGGAGCGACGGTATCGGTCATCAGAGGAACTTCCCCATCGCGCCGGCGGTATCAACCATCCGGTTCGAGAAGCCCCACTCATTGTCGTACCAGCTGACGACACGGACGAGCTTGCCGTCCATCACTGCGGTCTCGAGGCTGTCGATCGTCGACGACGCCGGCGTGTGGACGATGTCGATCGAGACGAGCGGCTCGTCCGAATAGACCAGCACGCCCTTGAGCGGACCGCTCTCCGACGCTGCCTTGAGGATCGCGTTGACCTCGTCCTTGGTCGTCTCGCGCGACGGCATGAAGGTCAGGTCGATCAGGCTGCCGTCGGGAACGGGAACACGGATCGCCGAGCCGTCAAGCTTGCCCTTGAGCTCGGGAAGCACTTCGCCGACGGCGCGCGCCGCACCGGTGGTGGTCGGGATCATCGACATCGCAGCGGCGCGTGCGCGGCGCAGGTCCGGGTGGATCTGGTCGAGGATCTTCTGGTCGTTGGTGTACGCATGAACCGTCGTCATCAGGCCGCGCTCGATGCCGATCGCATCGTTCAGCACCTTGGCGACGGGCGCGAGGCAGTTGGTCGTGCACGAGGCGTTCGACACGATCGTGTGCTCGGCGGTCAGCTTGTCGTGGTTGACGCCGAACACGACGGTCAGGTCGACGCCCTTGCCCGGGGCCGAGATCAGCACCTTCTTGGCGCCCGCGTCGAGATGCTTCTGGCAGCTCTCGCGGTCGGTGAAGAAGCCGGTGCATTCGAGCACGATGTCAACGCCCAATTCCTTGTGCGGGAGATTGGCGGGGTCGCGCTCGGCGGTGACGCGGATGCGCTTGCCGTCGACGACGAGATCGTTGCCCTCGGCCGAAACCTCACCGGGATATTTGCCGTGGACCGAATCGCGGCTGAACAGCCAGGCGTTCGACTTGGCGTCGGCGAGATCGTTGATCGCCACCAGTTCGAGACCCGTGTCGCCGCGCTCGAGCACTGCACGCGCGACAAGGCGGCCAATGCGCCCAAAACCGTTGATCGCTACCTTGATCGTCATCGTCCTGGCTCCTTAAAGCTTTGCGGTCGATCGGCGGCGCGCCGCCGACTCTTCTTCGATGCGCGCGTCTTTGCGGGCGCGCGGGCAGCGCGTCAACCGCCCCGAACGCGCGTCGAGTGGGGCGGCGTGCGCACGAAGCCGCCTTGTTCGGGCGGTGCGCCATGCTATCTCACTCGGAATGGCAGACACCTCCACCGCTTCGACCCTCGACCGCATCGACCGCGCGCTGGAGCGCATCGAAGCCGCCGCCGCCGCCCGCACCGCCAGCACCGCCGCCCTCCAGAAGCGCCACGAAAAGCTGCGCGCGCGCATGGCCGAAGCCGTCTCGGCGCTCGACGCCGTGATCGCACGCGAGAGCGAAGCCTGATGGCCGACGTCACGCTCGAGATCGGCGATCGCCGCCACGTCGTCTCCTCGCCCGACGGGCAGGAAGACCAGTTGCGCCGGCTCGCCGCGATGCTCGACGCGCATTGGCCGATGGCGGTGCGCGCCTCGGGCGGGCTCAGCGGCGAGCGCACGATGATGTTCGTCGCGCTGATGCTCGCCGACTCGCTCGAGGAGGCCAATCGCCGCCCGGCCGAGATCAAGGACGAGGTGCTGCTCACCACGATCGCGGAGCGGCTCGAATCGCTCGCCAACTCCCTTGAGCAATAGCGGCACAGCGCCTATATTGATCTGTGGCGGGCACTGCCCGGTACGAGCCTTTATTATCCCTGAGGCTATTCATCATCCAAGGGGGTTGTCCCTGCTAGGGTCTTGGCCCGAAGCACATGATCCCCACCTGACGTACCGCGCGTCAGAGGATAACCCGGCACACGGCCACGGCGGTCCCGCCACCGCTTTCCATACCTTGCGACGCCTCCGTCGCCCCGGCGCAGGCCGGGGCCGGCCAGCGGCGCGCGCATGGCCAGCCTTACGCGCCCGACACAGCGGCCCCGGCCTACGCCGGGGCGACGGCGCGTGATCGACAAACGGGCTCTGCGCGCGCGCATCCGCGCCGAGCGCGACGCCTTCTTCGCAGACGGCCCTCCCGCCATCGTGGCGCCGCCAGAATTGCTTGCGCTGCTCACGCCCGGCCTGACCGTCACCTCCTACGTCCCGATCGGCAGCGAAGCGGACCCCGCCCCGCTCGCCCGCGCCGCAGTCGAGGCAGGATGCAGCATCGCGCTGCCGCATGTGACGATTCGCACCGAACCGATGCGCTTCCTTGCCTGGGATAGCGAAGCTGCCCTTCAGGCGGGCCCCTATGGCCTCAGCCAGCCCCCCAGCGATGCAAGCGCGCTAGTCCCCGACATCATCCTGACACCGCTGCTCGCGTTCGACGCCAAGCTCGACCGGCTCGGCCAGGGTGCGGGCTATTACGACCGAGCCTTCGCGCAATTCCCGCAGGCCCGCCGCATCGGTGTTGCGTGGAGCGTGCAACAGGTCGACAGCTTGCCGACCGATCCGTGGGACATGCCGCTCCACGCGATCATCACCGAAACCGGATGGAGCGAACGTCGATGACCCCTAGCTGGCGCAAACCGGTTGGTATGCTCGCCATCCTCGCCTTGATTGGCCTGTGGTGCGTCGTCGCGGCGAGTCTGTCGGGCGTCGTGGGCCAGTGGCACCCGCTGCTGCAGGCGCTGTTCTACCTCGTCGCGGGAATCGCGTGGATCTGGGTCTTGCCGCTGCGGCGCATGCTGGCGTGGATGGAAACCGGCATCTGGTGAACCGAGCATGATTCGCGGGGCGATGTCCCCGCGTGCTGCAAACGCGCACGTGCAATCTGGCTGAAGCATGAGCCTTGGCCGGAGTTACATAATGTAATGTCTGGGATCTAAGTCCGCGAAACGCCATCCCAATTGAGGGAATGGCGCGAGTGACGGGACTCGAACCCGCGACCTCCGGCGTGACAGGCCGGCGCTCTAACCAACTGAGCTACACCCGCTTATTCAGCGTGAGGCGCGTCTCTATGGGGGTGACTCCTGACTGTCAACCGCCCGTTTCACCTTCTTCCGAAGAATTTGCAAAATTGCTGCGGCGGCGCTGGGTCAAGGTCCCGTGTTCAAACAGGAAACCGGCGATATCGGGTTTCCCCGCCGCCCCCAGCACGGTTTGCAGGATAATCAGCAACGGCACGGCGAGCAGCGTTCCCGCCGTCCCCCACACCCACGACCAGAACGAAATCGACACGAGAATCATGATCGGGTTGATCGTCAGACGGTGCCCGACGATCAGCGGGGTGATCGCATTGGCCTCGACCAGATGGCAGCCGATCATCACGAACGCCGGCACCAGCGCGACCCAGATGTCGTGAAAGGTCATCAACCCGCCGAGCGCGAGCAGCAGCGCGGCGGTGATCGGCCCGAAATAGGGTACGTAATTGAGCAAGGCGACGATCCCGCCCCACATCAGCGGAAACGGCATGCCCATCACGTACAGCAGCCCCGAGATCGCCAATCCGAGCGCGAGGTTGATGATCGTGATCGTCCCGAGATAGGCCGAGGTATCGTCGACCACGTTCTGGATGACGCGCGCGGTCGCCATCGCGCCGCCGAAACTCGAGCGGCTGGTGATCGTGCGGCGACGCAGCCGCGTCCAGCCCGACAGGAAAAAGAAGACGACGAGGATCCCGAAGAACACCTGGACGATCACCGACGGCGCAAAGCTCGCGGCGAGTTCGAGGATCGAGCTCGGCGGCGTCACCGCAGCCGTCGGTGGCGCCTTGACCGGGCCCGTCGCGGCGAGGTGCTGCACCGTGCGATTGAGGTATTTCTGGAAGCTCGCATAGAGATCGATCAGCGGAGCGATGTTCATCTGGATGCGGTCGATCCGCTCGGGCAGCCGCCGAAAGAACTCGGTGGCGGGCACGATGATCGCTGCCAGCGCGACGTTTGCCGCGACGAGGAACAGCAGGACGCAGGTCAGCGCCGCGAGCGCCGACGGCACGCGCCGCCGCTCGAGCCATTCGAGAATCGGAACGAGCGCGATCGCGATCACCAGCGCCGCGGTCGTCGGCAGGAAGAACTCCGCCCCCGCCTTGAGCGCGAACGGCAAGGCGACTGCCAGCCCCACGCCGGCAATGAGCGTCAGCGCCGCGAGCAAGCGATCGCGCCGCATCGCGATCCGCCATTCATCCTCGGGCTCCTCGGTCGGAACCGGGGGGAGTTCGAACGCCCCACTCGTGCTGTTGTCGCGTTCTGCCATGCGCGCGACCGTAGCGGCATTCCCACGCCACGCAAACGGCGCTAGCCATAGCCTTATGTCCGATCTTCTCCTCGTTATCGACGAAGGCACGACCTCGACTCGTGCCATGCTGTTCCAGCCCGACGGCCAGTGCCGCGCGACCAAGGCGCTCGAGCTCACCCAGCACTATCCGGCGCCCGGGCGAGTCGAGCATGACGCGCGCGAAATCTGGGAGAAGACGCTCGCGGTGACTCGCGCCGTGATCGCGGAGGCGGGCGGTGCCGAGAAGATCGCGGCGATCGGGATCACCAACCAGCGCGAGACCGTGGTGTTCTGGGACCGCGAGACCGGCGAGCCCTTGAGCCCGGCAATCGTCTGGCAGGACCGCCGCACCGCCGCGACCTGCCGCGACCTCAAGGAAGCCGGCAACGAACCGATGGTCCAGGCCAAGACCGGCCTGCTGCTCGACCCGTATTTCTCGGGGAGCAAGATCGGCTGGGCGATGCAGAACTGGCCAGAGGTCAAGGCGGCGGGCAAGCGTCTCGCGGTCGGCACCGTCGAGAGCTGGCTGATCTGGAAGCTGACGGCCAACGAAAATCGGGGTGGCCTGCACATCACCGATGCGACCAATGCCAGCCGCACCGCGCTGATGGCGATCGGCAGCGGCAATTGGGACGACGGGTTGATCGACCTGTTCGGCGCACCGCGTGCCGCCTTGCCCGAGATCGTCGATTGCGCAGGCCGCTTCGGCGAGACGACGCTGTTCGGCGCCGCAATCCCGATCTGCGGCATCGCGGGCGACCAGCAAGCCGCGACGATCGGCCAATCGTGCCTCAAAGTCGGCGAAACCAAGGCGACCTTCGGCACCGGCGCGTTCGTGCTGAGCCAGGCCGGCCCGACGCCCCCCACATCGCGCAATCGCTTGCTCTCGACGATCGTGTGGCAGCTCGACGGGCGGCGCGCCTATGCGCTCGAGGGCTCGGTGTTCGTCGCGGGCAGCTTGATCAAATGGCTGCGCGACGAGGTCGGGCTGATCGGCAGCGCGGCCGAGACCGAGGCGCTTGCGCACAGCGTGGCCGACAATGGCGGCGTCTATTGCGTCCCCGCACTGTCGGGGCTCGGCGCGCCGTGGTGGGAGCCCGACGCGCGCGGATCGATCTCGGGCCTGAGCTTCTCGACCGGCAAGGCGCATATCGTCCGTGCCGCGCTCGAGGCGATGGCGCACCAGGCGCACGACCTCAAGACCGCCTTCGCCGCCGACGGGGTCGACTGGAAGAGCGTGCGGATCGATGGCGGGATGGTCGCCAACAACTGGATGGCGCAGGACATGGCCGACATCCTCGGCGTCTGCGTCGAACGGCCCAAGTTCGCCGAGACCACCGCGCTCGGCGCGGCGATGCTCGCCGGGATCGGCTGCGGGCTGTTCGAGGATCTCGCCGCGGCGAGCGTGATGCGCGGTGCGGTCGAAACGTTCGAGCCGCAAATTGCCGCCGATGCGCGTGACGCGCGGCTCGACGGCTGGCGCGCCGCCGTCCAACGCGTCATCGCGGCACCGTGAAGCGCGGCAAGCGTCGCGCGACCGCGCTGTCACCCAAGGATTCCAGATGATCGACCACGCACCCGCCACGCCTGCTCCGCGCCGCGGGATCGGTTTCATTTTCAAGGGCAAGGACGGTCTGCGCGCCGGGTGGAGCCTGGCGATCTTCCTCGCGATCTTCAGCGCGTTGATGGTGGTGGCAAGCGTCATTATCCGGCCCAAGCCGCCCGGCCCGGGCCTGCCGCAACCGTTGCTCGGGTCGCTCGTCCCCGAGGCCGCATTCTGCGTCGCGGTGCTTGTCTCAGGACTGCTGCTGTCGCTGATCGAGCGGCGGCGGTTCGCAAGCTACGGCTTGCGGCGCGAACGGCGGGGGAAGGATCTGCTCGCCGGCATGGGCTGGGGTGCGGCGATGCTGTCGCTGCTGATCGGCCTGATGGCGCTGTGCGGCGCGCTGGTATTCGACGGCGTCGCGCTCGGCGCGGGTGCGGCCTTGGGATATGGCGCGGCGTGGTTCGGCTTCTTCTGCCTCGTCGGCCTGTTCGAGGAATTCCTCACGCGCGGCTTTTTGCAATATACGCTCGCGCGGGGTGTCGCCGGCCTGATCGCTTCGGTTTCGCCGAGCGCTCGCTCAGCACGGACGATCGGCTTCTGGGTCGCGGCAGCGGTCTTTTCGGTCGGGCTGTTTGCCGCCGGGCATATCTCGAACGTCGGCGAATCGGCGATGGGGCTGGTCAGCGTCGCGCTTGCCGGGCTGACCTTTGCCTATGCGCTCTATCGCACGGGCTCGTTGTGGTGGGCGATCGGCTTCCACGCGACGTGGGACTGGGCGCAGTCCTTCCTCTACGGCGTTCCCGATTCGGGGATGATGATGGAAGGCCATCTGCTCGCGACGCATCCGACTGGCGCGGCCTTGCTGTCGGGCGGGGCGACCGGCCCCGAGGGCAGCGTGCTGATCGTCCCGACCTTGCTGCTGACGATCCTCATCATCCACCGCACGCTGCCGCGCCGCGCGACCGCCTTCGACGCCTGAACATCACAAAGCGCGCGGGCGGAGCCGGACACTTGGCTCGCGCGCGGCCAGCCGACGCAGGATCAGCGCGAGCATCCAGCCCGCCGCGAGGATGAGGAACGGCATCGCGGGATAATGATAGCGTGTCTGGCCGGTAAAGCCGAACGCCGTCAGCGTCGCGAACGCCGGCATGCAGCCGAGCAGCAGCAGCGGGGCGCGCTCCCAGCGTCCACGGATCCGATCGCGCACAGCGATGCCGAGCGCGAACAGGCCAAGACCGACGAGCGCCATGTAATAGAGCTGGTCGAGCCCCTGCACCGCGCGCCACAACGACGAGCCATCGGGATAGGTCTTTTCGAGCGACCAGAAGGCGTCCGAATCCTTCAGCCACAGCAACACCATCTTGCGGATGCCGAGCACGCTCCATTGTGCGGGATGCGCCGCGATCCAGTGTGTCGCGCGCGCCTTGAAGCGGCGGTCGAGCTCGACCTGCTGCGCGACGCGCTGGCTATAGGGGATGCCGACCGTCTCGTCCCAATAGGGCGTGCGCTCCCACGCGAACCAGTCGCCCGTCGCACGATCGTTCGCGCCGTAGAACAAGGCGACGCCACCATTGGTCGAGACCGGCACGAACGCCCCCATCTGCGCGACGTTGCGCAGCGACCAGGGCAGCACCACCGCCGCCAGCGTGAGATGCACCAAAACCGCCGCCCGCAGCGCATCGCGCCAGCGGAAATCGCGGAACGCCAGCAGCATCGCGACGATCACGCCGATCGGGAATAGCATCATCTGTGCGCGCAGCAGCGTCGCCAACCCGAACAGCGCGCCAGCGCCGATCAGCGCGAGGCTGCGCTTGCGTCCGACGATCATCAGCACGAAAGCCCCCATGCCGATCGCGGTCGACGCGGTCTCGGAACACGGCTGTCCGACATAGGCGATGTGCGCGGGATAGAGCGCATACAGCAGCAACGCGATTCGCGTCGCCAGCGCGCCTGCGCCAAGCGCCCGACCGAGCCACACGATCGCGCCGAGGATCATCGCGACCGACACGAGGTTGACCAGCAACGGCCCGAACAGCCCGGGCCCGAACAGCAGCATGCTCCCCGCGAGCAGCGCCGGGTAGCCGACTGGCCAGAACGCGGTCGGGTGCCCAGCCTCCTGATAGCCCATGCCGCGCGCCAGCTCGGCGGCGCGGACCATGTACCATTCACCGTCGGAAACGGGATCCTGCGGCAGCAGCACCAGCATGGCGAGCCGTAACAGCAGCGCAAGCGCGAACAGCGCGGGCACGACCCATGGCGCGGTCTCGATCGTCGCGATCCGTGCGCTCAGTGATCGAGTCGCCGCCATACCCCGCCCTTCTCTATTCCCCATGACAGAGCAAAGCGTCAAAGACGTGCAGACGGCCAGCGCGTTAAGACCGAATTTACCATATGCACGGGCAAAACCGTTGCCGCGGCGTTAACGGAGCTGGTTAAAGTCCTTTGGCGGGACCGGCGGCGGCGTTACGCGACCGCGATAAGTCGATCCTCGAATAGCGCCTTCAAGTCCTTTTTGAGGATCTTGCCATTGGCGTTGCGCGGCAAGGTGTCGTCGACGAAGCGGATCGCGACGGGCGTCTTGAAGATCGCCAGCCGCGCGCGAACCCATGCCTGGAGCTCGGCCTCGCTCACGCTCGTGCCGGGCCGCAGATGGACCACCGCCGCCGGCTCCTCGCCCAAGGTGCGGTGCGGCAAGCCGATCAGCGCGCAGTCGGTCACCGCTGGGTGCGCGTAGAGGACGTTCTCGACCTCGGACGAATAGATGTTCTCGCCGCCGCGGATGATCATGTCCTTGGCGCGGTCGACGATGTAGAGGAAACCCTCGGCATCGAGCCGCGCGAGATCGCCGGTGCGCACCCATCCGTCGACGAAGGTCGCCGCGGTCGCCTCGGGCTTGTTCCAATAGCCTTTCACGATCATCGGGCCGCGCGCCCACAATTCGCCGACTTCGCCGATCGGCAGCTCGGTCGTCCCATCCTCGTCCATGATCTTGAGATCGGCGACGGGGGCCGGCGGCCCGGCGCTGGTCGGCCGTGCGAGATAATCCTCGCCGCCATGCCCGGTGACGGTCGCCATCGTCTCGGTCATCCCCCAGCCGTTCGATGGCAGCGCGCCGAATTCGGTGAAGATCCGCCGCACCAGCTCGGGCGCCGAGGGCGCGCCGCCATAAGCGATCGCCTCGAGCGAGGACAGATCGTACTTCGCGCGGTCGGGATGCTCGAGGATCTGCCACGCGATCGTCGGCACGCCACCGGTAACCTGCACCTTCTCGCGCTCGATGATTTCCATCGCGCGGACGGTGTCCCATTTGCGCATGAAGACGAGCGTGTTGCCCGCCGCGATCGACATCATCATCGTCGCGCTGCACGCGGTGACGTGGAACATCGGGATCACGGTGAGAAAGGTCTTGGGCTCGGGCGCCGGCGGCGCCTCGCCGCGCCGCAGGAAGGCACGCGCGCCGCCGAACGCCGAGGTCAGGATGTTGGTCGTGAGGTTGCGATGCGTCCCCAGCGCGCCCTTGGGATGGCCCGTCGTCCCGCTGGTATAGAAGATCGTCGCATCGTCGTCGGTCGCGATCTCGGCCGTGGGCAAGTCGCGCTCGGGGAGTGTCGCATAGCCGGTCGGCGTGCCGATCAGGTCCTCGAGCCGAACCGCATCCGCGCCGAGCGCGACCGAGGCGCGCGCGACGACGGTAGTCTCGACCGCCGCAAACGCCGCGCCCTCCGCCACCAGTCGCTGATAGCGCTCGTCATCGACGAACAGCAGCCGGCAACCCGAATCGGTGATGCCATACGCCAGCTCGCCCGCGGTCCACCATGCGTTGAGCGGCACGATAATCGCACCGATGCTTGCCGCGGCAAAGAAGATCACCGGCCATTCGGGCAGATTGCGCATCGCCAGCCCGACACGATCGCCCTTGCCGATTCCCATCTCGACCAGCGCGTGCGCCAGCGTCGCGACCGCGCGGAAATTGGCGTCGTAGCTGACGCGTTCGTCCTCATAGACAGTGAAGATCCGATCGCCATGCGCGCGCGATGCCGCGATCAGCCAGGCGAGCGTCGGTGGGGCGTGCTTCCATACGCGAGTCGGGATGCCGCGGATCGGGATCGTCTCGATCTCGAACTTGCCACCCGGCGCGACCAGCGCCGCCTCGACTTGCGGCAACGTCATCCTGGGCCAGGCCGGATCGAGCGCGACGAGCGGTTCGATATCCACGATCATCTCTCCTCAAGCGCGCCAGATACCCGGTGAGTTGAAACTCGGGTTTGCCGCGGAACACTGTTTCAGCAAGGTTAGTGTTGATTCGTGCGCCACTCAAGGCAATAGGGTGTCATCGCTTTCGAACAGGGGGTATGGAAACCACGATGGCTGTAAACCTGCCCCCCGCCGCGCGGTTCGACTCAGGCCGTCTTGCCCGGATCGATGCCTTTCTCAAGGAACGCTATCTCGATTCGGGAAAGCTGCCGAACGCGCAGCTGCTGATCGCGCAGCGTGGCGAGATCGTGCATTTCTCCTCGCAAGGCGCGGCGCGCGAAGGTGGCGTCACGGCGATCGATGAGGGCTCGCTGTTCCGCATCGCCTCGATGACCAAGCCGATCACCTCGATCGCGTTCATGATGCTGGTCGAGGAAGGCAAGGTCGCGCTCGATACGCCGGTTCACCACGTGCTGCCCGAATTCAAGGATATCGGCGTCTATAATGGCGGCGGCGCGGGCGTGCCGTTCCAGACCCGGCCGACGAGCGACCCGATGCGGATGGTCGATCTGCTGCGCCATACCGCGGGGCTGACCTACGGCTTCCAGAACCGCTCGAATATCGATGCCGCGTACCGCGAGGGGCGGATCGAGAATTGGCATGGCGGGCTCGATCTCGACGGGCTCGTCGCCGCGCTCGGCCGGCTGCCGCTCGAATTCTCGCCCGGCAGCGCGTGGAATTACTCGGTCGCGACCGACGTGCTCGGCGCGGTCGTCGCGCGCGTCTCGGGGCTTTCGCTGCCCGATTTCTTCGCAACGCGCATCTTCGCGCCGTTGAAGATGGACGACACCTTCTTCCACGTCCCCGCCGACAAGATCGACCGGCTGACCGATTGCTACACGCTCGCCGCCGGCAAGGGCCGCGTGCTCTACGATCGCGGCGAGGCGAGCGCGTGGAGCAAGCCGCCCAAGCTCGTCTCGGGCGGCGGCGGGCTGGTCTCGACCGCGCTCGATTATCATCGTTTCTGCACGATGCTGCTGAACGGCGGCGAGCTCGACGGCACGCGGATCGTCGGGCGCAAGACGATCGAGCTGATGACGATGAACCACCTCCCCGGCGGCGCGGATCTCTCGACGCTGTCGAAATCGCTGTTCAGCGAGGCGGCGAATGCCGGCACAGGTTTCGGGCTCGGCTTCGCAGTGAATATCGACGTCGCGCGCTCGATGATCCCGGGGTCGGTCGGCGAATATTATTGGGGCGGCATGTTCTCGACCGCCTTCTTCGTCGATCCCGTCGAGCAGCTGCACATGGTGTTCATGACGCAGGTCTCACCGTCGAACATCTACCCGATCCGACGCGAGTTGAAGACGTTGATTTACAGTGCCTTGACCTAACCCATCCGTCGCCCCGGCGCAGGCCGGTGCCGCTGGGTCGGGCGCGCGTCGCTGACGTCGCGGACCACCTCCAGCGGCCCCGGCCTTCGCCGGGGCGAACGCCCGTAGCAGGAGAGAAGAATGACCGGCCCGATCACCACCGAACTCCACGACGACGTCCTCGTCATCATTTCGAACAACCCGCCGGTCAACGCGCTCGGCGCGGCCGTGCGGCAGGGGCTCGAGGCGGGGATCAAGCAAGGCCTCGCCGATCCGCAGGTCAAGGCGATGGTGATCCGCTGCGACGGCCGCACCTTCTTCGCGGGCGCCGACATCACCGAGTTCGGCAAGCCGATGCAGGAGCCGGGCCTCCCCACCGTGGTCGACATGATCGAAGCGTCGGACAAGCCGGTTATCGCCGCGATCCACGGCACCGCGCTGGGCGGCGGGTGCGAGGTGACGCTCGGCTGCCACTATCGCATCGCCGTGCCGAGCGCGAAGATCGGCACGCCCGAGGTCAAGCTCGGCCTGCTTCCCGGTGCCGGCGGAACGCAGCGCATCCCGCGCATCGCCGGGGTCAAGCTCGCGCTCGAAATGACCGCCAAGGGCGATCCGATCCCGGCCAAGATTGCGCTGTCGGCCGGACTGATCGACAAGCTCGCAGGCGAGGACAGCCTCGAAGCCGACGCGATCGCCTTTGCGCGCGAAATTGCCGATACCAAGCCCCTGCCCCGCGCCCGCGAGAAGGTCGCGCAGGCCGACCCCGACGCCGTCGCCGCGTTCAAGAAGGACAACGCCAAGCGCTTCCGCGGCTTCGACGCGCCTGCTGCCAACATCGCCTGCGTCGAGAAAGCCGCCGACGGATCGAGCTTCGACGAAGGCATCGCCTTCGAGCGCCAGGAATTCATGAAGCTGATGATGGGCGTCCAGTCCGCTGCACAGCGCCACATCTTCTTCGCCGAGCGCCAGGCCGCCAAGATCGACGGCATCGACCCCAAGATCGCGCTGCGCGAGATCAAGCGCGTCGGCGTGATCGGCGCGGGCACGATGGGCGGCGGCATCTCGATGAACTTCCTGTCGGCGGGCATCCCCGTGACGATCGTCGAAATGGCGCAGGACGCGCTCGATCGCGGTGCCGGCACGATCCGCAAGAATTACGAGGCCTCGGCCGCCAAGGGCCGCTTGAAGCCCGAGCAGGTCGAGGCAGCGATGGGCGCGCTCAACCCGACGCTCGATTTCGAGGCGCTCGCCGAGTGCGACCTCATCATCGAGGCGGTGTACGAGAATATGGACGTGAAGAAGGAGATTTTCACCCGCCTCGACGCGCTCGCCAAGCCCGGCGCGATCCTCGCCTCGAACACCTCGTATCTCGACATCGACGAGATCGCCTCGGTCACCAAGCGACCCGGCGATGTGGTCGGCATGCACTTCTTCTCGCCCGCCAACGTGATGAAGCTGCTCGAGGTCGTCCGCGGCGCGCAGACCGAGGACGATGTGCTCGCCACCGTGATGGGCCTCGCCAAGACGATCAAGAAGGTCGCGGTGGTCGCCGGCGTGTGCGACGGGTTCATCGGCAACCGGATGCTCAAGCCCCGCCAGGTCGAGGCGATGAAGCTGCTGATGGAAGGCGCCACCCCCGAGCAGATCGACCGCGTCCATGTCGCGTTCGGCATGCCGATGGGGCCGTTCCAGATGAGCGATCTCGCCGGCGTCGATATCGGCTGGCACCGCGACCCCAACCGCATCGAGAACATCCGCGACGCGCTCGCCGCCGAAGGGCGCTGGGGGCAGAAGACCGCCAAGGGCTTCTACGATTATGACGAGAAGCGGAACCCGACGCCCAGCCCACGGGTCGCCGAGATCATCGAGGATTTCCGCTCGAAATCGAACATGCAGAAGCGCGAGATCAGCGATGAGGAGATCGTCGAGAAGACGCTCTACACGATGGTCAACGAAGGCGCGTTGATCCTCGAGGAGAAGATGGCGCAGCGCGCGAGCGACATCGATGTGGTATGGATCTACGGCTATGGCTGGCCGGTCTATCGCGGCGGGCCGATGTTCTGGGCCGATACCGAGGGGCTCAAGAAGATCGTCGCCGGGCTCGAGAAGCACGGCTTCGCGGTGGCGGAACTGCTCAAGTCGAAGGCGGAAAGCGGCGGTCGGTTCAATGGATGAGCAAACCGCCGTCGCCCCGGCGAAGGCCGGGGCCGCTGGGAGTGAGGCACCCGACTCGCATCACGGCAGGACGACCCCGGCCTCCGCCGGGGTGACGGGGGTCCGGTCCGCGCTCCAGACCGCCGCCGCAATCCGCGCCGGTGAGACCACCGCGCTCGCCGAGTGCGATGCCGCGATCGCGCGGATCGAAGCCGGCGACGGCGAGATCAACGCCGTCGTCGTCCGCGATTTCGATCGCGCGCGCGATGCCGCGCGCGCGATCGACGCGGCCCCAAAGGACGCGACAAGCGTGCTGCTCGGCGTGCCGATGACGGTCAAGGAAAGCTTCGATGTCGCCGGGCTCGTCTCGTGCTGGGGCTTTGCCGAACACGCCGATTTCGTTGCGACCGAAGACGCGGTCCAGGTCACGCGGCTCAAGCAAGCCGGCGCGGTGATCCTCGGCAAGACCAACGTCCCCGTCGCGCTCGCCGATCTCCAGACCAACAACCCGGTCTATGGCCGCACGCGCAATCCGATCGATCCTCACCGCGTGCCCGGGGGATCGTCGGGCGGCGCGGCGGCGGCACTCGCCGCGGGGTTCGTGGCCGTCGAGATCGGCTCGGACATTGGCGGATCGATTCGCCTGCCCGCTGCCTTTTGCGGCGTGTGGGGCCACAAGCCGACGTACAACGCGCTCAACGCGTTCGGCCACAATTTCCCGCGCACGCAAAGCTGCGGGGTGGCGCTCAACGTCGCCGGGCCGCTCGCGCGCGATCCCGACGATCTCGAGGCGCTGTTCGGCGTGATGGGCGGCGACGCGCTCGCCCGCCCAGCGCCGCGCGGAGCCGGCGAATGGCGGATCCTGCTGCTTCCGGAACATCCGCTCGCGCGCTCGCAAGCGTCGATCCAGGAAGCGATCGCCGCGGTCGGTGCGGCGTTCCGCGCGGAAGGCGCGCAGGTCGACGATGCCAGCGCCTTGCTGCCAGATCTCGTCGCGCAACACGGCGCCTATATCCACATGCTGCTCGTCGCGATGGCGCGCGGCGCGCCGATGGACGGCGGGCAACCGCTTCCGCTGCCCGACTGGTTCACGCTGGTCGATGCGCAGGCCAAGAGCCGTCGCGATTGGGCACGGCTGTTCGGCGCCTATGACGCGGTGATCGCGCCCGCCTGGGGCACCACCGCCTATCACCATGACGACACCCCGCTCGCGACGCGGATCGCGATGATCGACGGTGTCGACACGCAAGCCGCGCTGCAAATGGCCTATCCCGGCCTCGCCACCTTCCCGATGCTGCCCGCGACGAGCGTGCGGATCGGCACCGACCCGGACGGCCTGCCGATCGGGGTCCAAGTGATCGCCGATTACAATCGCGACTTCACCGCGATCGCGGTGGCGCGCGCCGCCCATGCCTTGATGAGGAGTTGATTCCATGACGCAAGACCTCGACACTTTCCGCAGCGAAACCCGCGCCTGGCTCGAAGCCAATTGCCCGCCCGAAATGCGCCAACCCGTCCGCTCCGAAAAGGACGCGTGCTGGGGCGGCCGCAATCCTGATTTCCAGCCTGGGCAAAAGGAATGGATGGACGCGATGGCGTCGCGCGGCTGGACCGTGCCCGATTGGCCCAAGGCGTATGGCGGCGGTGGCCTGTCGCCTGCCGAAACCAAGATCCTGCGCGAGGAGATGGCGGCGATCAAGGCGCGCAACCCGCTCAATTCGTTCGGCATTTCGATGCTCGGGCCGGCATTGCTGAAATACGGCACCGAGGAGCAGAAGCTCGAATATCTCACCAAGATCGCGCGTGGCGAGATCCGCTGGTGCCAGGGCTATTCCGAGCCCAATGCCGGATCGGATCTCGCGAGCCTTGCGACTTCGGCCGAGGATGCCGGCGATCATTACATCGTCAACGGCCAGAAGGTGTGGACGTCATACGCCGACAAGGCCGACTGGATCTTCTGCCTCGTCCGCACCGACAAGAGCAGCAAGCAGGGCGGGATCAGCTTCGTGCTGTTCGACATGGCGAGCGAAGGCGTCTCGACCAAGCCGATCCTGCTGATCTCGGGCTATTCGCCGTTCTGCGAGACCTTCATGGACAATGTGAAGGTGCCCAAGTCGCAGCGCATCCATGAAGAGAATAAGGGCTGGGACGTCGCCAAGTATCTGCTCGGGCATGAGCGCGAGATGATCTCGGGCATGGGGCTCGCCTCGACCGGCGGTAACCCGCTGCTCGACGGTGCAATCGCGACGATCGGGCTCGATTCGGAAGGGCGGCTCGCCGATCCGCTGCTGCGCGCGGCGATTGCGACGTTCGAGGTCCGCGCGAAAGCATTCGGATCGATGTCCGAGCGCTTCATCGACGAGCTGAAGGCCGGTCGCGCACACCCGGCACAGCCCTCGATGATGAAATATTACGGCACCGAGCTCAACAAGAGCCGCCACGAGCTGATGATGGCATCGGGCGGATCGGACGCGCTCGAGTGGGAAAGCGAAGGCTCGCGCGGCGGCGCCGAGGCGCGCGCCTGGCTGCGCACCAAGGCCAATTCGATCGAGGGCGGGACGAGCGAGGTCCAGCTCAACATCATCGCCAAGCGCATCCTTGAATTGCCGGCGTAAGCAACGTCGCCCCGGCGAAGGCCGGGGCCGCCGCGTTGCCGCGCGCAACGCCGCGAGTGCACGTATCACAGCGGCCCCGGCCTTCGCCGGGGCGACGGAGTTTAGCAATGCCCCTGTTTCTCAACGAAGACCAAACCGCCCTGCAGGACACGATCCGCGATTTCGTCGGCGAGCAGGCGCCCGTCAGCCACATGCGCGGGCTTCGTGACGCCAAGGATGCGACCGGCTTCAGCCGCGACCTGTGGAAGAGCTTCGCCGAGATGGGCTTCACCGGCCTCCTGATCGGCGAGGATGAAGGCGGGCTCGGGCTCGGCCATGTCGAGGCGGGCGTCGTGCTTGAGGAGATCGGTCGCAACCTGTCGCCCTCGCCGTTCCTCACTACCGCAGTCGCGGCGGTCGAGGCGCTCAAGGGCACGGCGCATGCCGCACGCTGGTTCCCCGGCATCATCGCTGGCGACACCGTCGCTGCGCTCGCGATCGACGAGGCCGCCAAGCACCGCGACAGCGTCGGCCTCACCGCCGAGCGTTCGGGGAACGGCTTCAAGCTGACCGGCAAGAAGCAGTTCGTCACGCACGGCCACGTCGCCGACCTGCTGATCGTCGCCGCGCGCACCGCGGGCAGCGCCGACGATGCCGAGGGCGTGACGCTCTTCGCGATCCCCAAGGACGCCGCCAACCTCACCGCGACCCCTGAGCGCCTTGCCGACGCGAGCCTCGCCGCGCGGCTCGAGTTCGATGGCGTCGAGGTCGATGCCGATGCGGTGATCGGCGACGTCGATGGCGGCCGCTCGCCGCTCGACCGGCTGCTGCGCGCCGGCCGGACCGGCGCCTCGGCCGAATTGCTCGGCGTCGGTGGCGGCGCGATGGACATGACGGTCGGCTATCTCAAGCAGCGCAAGCAGTTCGGCACGTTGATCGGCAGCTTCCAGGCGCTCCAGCATCGCGCCGCGCACCTCTATTCGGAGATGGAAGTCGCGCGCGCCGCCGTGCTGAAAGCCCAGCAACTGCTCGATCTCGACAGCCCGCATGCCGACACCGCGGTCTCGGTCGCCAAGGCGATGACCGCGCTCGCGACGACGCTGTCGGTGCAGGAAGGCGTCCAGATGCACGGCGGGATCGGTATGACCGACGAATATGACATCGGCTTCTACATGAAGCGCGCGCGCGTGCTGGCCGAGATGTTCGGCGATGCCAACTTCCACGCCGACAAGGTGGCACGCGCGGCGGGGTATTGATTCCCCACGGAACGAGGAGGGGGACCGCGCGGCTTCTTCAGCCGAGTGGTGGAGGGGGACCTCCACCAGCACCAGGCCCGAGGCACGCCCCCTCCACCGTTCGATCAATGCTCACGGTCCCCCTCCCCGTTCTGGGGAGGAAGCGTTAAGGCACACCATGACCGACCCAACCCCCGCCCAACTTGCCCAGAACCTCGTCGACTTGCTCGACATCGAGGAAATCGACACCGATCTCTATCGCGGCATTCGCGGCACCGACGGTTTCGGCCGCGTGTTCGGCGGGCAAGTCATCGCGCAGGCGCTGCAGGCGGCGCAGCGTTCGACCGATGTCCCCAAGCAAGCGCATTCGCTCCACGCCTATTTCATGCGCGCGGGCGACGAGAGCCACCCGATCCTCTACCGCGTCGTGCGTGATTTCGACGGCAAGAGCTTCGCCACGCGCCGCGTCATCGCGACGCAGCGGGGGCTTCCGATCCTCAACCTGGCCTGCTCGCTGCAAGTCCCCGAAGGCGGCCTCGCGCATCAGGACGCGATGCCGGACGTGCCGCCGCCCGAGGATCTGACCAGCGACCGCGAGCTGCGCCTCGCAATGATCGACCGCATCCCCGAGAAATTCCGCGCGATGTTCCTGCGCCCGCGCATGGTCGACATCCGCCCGGTCAGCCCCCGCAGCTGGCTTGATCCGGTCGAGCAGGAGCCCCGCCAGAACAGCTGGTTCCGCGTCGTCGCGCCGATCGGCGATGACCCAGCGCTGCACCGCGCGATCCTGGCGTACGCTTCCGACATGTCGCTGCTCGGCACCGCGACGCTGGCGCACGGCGTCAACTGGATGACGCACAAATTGCAGACCGCCAGTCTCGACCACGCGCTGTGGCTGCACGAGGATTTCCGCGCCGACGACTGGCTGCTCTATGTGTGCGACAGCCCCTGGGCAGGCCATGCGCGCGGTTTCAACCGCGGCAAGATCTTCGCGCGCGACGGGCGGCTCGTCGCGAGCGTCGCGCAGGAAGGGCTGATCCGCCTGCGCGAGTGACCGCTACACCGCCGTTTTGCCATATTCCTGCTTGGTCACCGGATGGCTGCTCGACAGACCGCCATCGACCGCGATCGCCTGCCCATTGACGTAGCTCGCCGCATCGGAAGCGAGGAACGCCGCGACTTCGGCCAGTTCCTCGGGCTGCGCGCCACGCCGCAATGGGTTGAGCCGGCCTACGCGATCTATCTTCCCCGCCTCGCGCGCATAATCGAAGGTCGGCTTGGTCATCCCCGTTTCGGTCAGCCCCGGGCAGATCGCATTGACGCGGACGTTCGAGCCCGCAAGCTGCTGCGCCGACACCATCGCAAGGTTGATCACGCCCGCCTTCGACGCCGAATAGGCCGGCGACCCCGCCCCCGAGCGGATTCCCGCGACACTCGCGGTCAGCACGATCGCGCCGCCGCCGCGTTCGGCGATCTTGGGGGCAGCGTGCTTGATCGCCAGGAACGGCCCGATCAGATTGACGCGAAGCACTTCGGTGATCAGCGCGACATCGGTGTCGAACAGGTTCGCCATCCCACCCGAAATGCCCGCATTGGCGAACATGATATCGAGCCCGCCATAATATTCGCACGCGACGTTGACCGCGCGGATCACGTCGTCCTCGTTGCCCGCGTCGATCTGGATCGCGTGCGCCGCGCCGCCCGCCCGCTCGATCATCGCGGCGGTTTCGTGGACCGTTTCGCTCTGATCGGCGACGATCACGCTGCCCCCGTCCTTCGCGAACAGCAAAGCCGTCGCGCGCCCGATCCCCGAGCCCGCCCCAGTGACGATGATCGATTTTCCGCTGAACCGTGCCATTGCATCCTCCGTCGCCCCGGCGAAGGCCGGGGCCGTTTCGTTTGAGGCACACGCGTGCCAAGCCACACACCCGCCCCGGCCTCCGCCGGGGCGACGGCGTTAAATGGTAACCCCGCCATCGAGCACGATCGTCTGCCCGGTCATGAAGCTGCTCGCCGCGCTGGCGAGGAAGACGACCGCTCCGGCAATCTCCTCGGGCTCGCCGATCCGGCGCAAGGGCACGGTCTTGTTCGCTGCCTCGATCCGCTCGGGATCCTCCCACAGCGCGCGCGCGAAATCGGTCTTGATCAGCCCGGGCGCGATGCAGTTGACGCGGACGTTGTCGGGCCCGAATTCATGCGCGAGGTTGCGCGCGAGCTGCATGTCGGCGGCCTTGGAGATGCAGTACGCGCCGATCACGGTCGACCCGCGCAAGCCCCCGATCGAGGATACGATGACGATGCTGCCCGACCGGCGTTCGCGCATCTCGGGCGCGACCATCGAAATCAGCCAGTGGTTCGAGACGATATTGTTGTCGAGAATCTTGCGGAACTGCTCGTCGGCGATCCCGGCTTGCGGGCCGTAATAGGGGTTCGACGCGGCGTTGCAGATGAGCACGTCGATCTGGCCGAACGCGGCCCGGGTAGCATCGACGAGGTGCTGCAGCCCCGCTTTGTCCGAGATGTTGGCGGCAACCGCGATCGCCGTGTCGTCGCCGAAGCGCGCGTTGAGCTCGGCGGCGACAGCGTCGCAGGCGTCCTGCTTGCGGCTCGAGATGACGACCTTGGCGCCATGCTCGGCAAGCTCGAACGCGCTCGCCTTTCCGATCCCGCGCGAGGACCCGGTGACGATAGCGACTTTGCCGGTAAGATCGAATTGCGACATTCTTGCTCCCCTCCCGCTTGCGGGAGGGGCTGGAGGTGGGCCTGTCCGCAGGCGCTCCGCCACTTCCCTCCCCTAACCCCTCCCGCAAGCGGGAGGGGAATAAGAAACTAAGCCCCGGCCTTCACCGCGAAATCCCACGCCGCATCGGCCAGCCGGTACACGCCTGCCGCCGACTTCTCCGCCTGCGCGCTCGACGCGGTCCCCTCGACGATCCGCTTCTTGATCCCCTGGACGATGCCGGTCAGCCGGAAGAGATTGTACGAGAAATACCAGTTGAGATCGGGCACGCCGTCCCGCCCCGTCGCCGCGCAATAGCGCTCGACCATCGCCTCGATCGTCGGGATCCCCGTCGCCGGCCCGGTCTGCCCGAGCACGCCAGAGCGTCCCTCGGGCGCGGTCACCCAGCTCATCAGGAAATAGGAGAAGTCCGCGAGCGGATCGCCGAGCGTCGACAATTCCCAGTCGAGCAGCGCGATCACGCGCGGCTCGGTCTTGTCGAAGATCATGTTGTCGATGCGGTAATCGCCATGCACCACCGAGGTGCGCGTCTGTTCGGGCACGGTGCGGCCGAGATACTCGATCAGTTTCTCGACCTGCGGCATAGGCTCGGTTTCGGACGCACGATACTGCTTGGTCCAGCGCGCCACCTGGCGTTCGAAATAATTGCCGGGGCGGCCGTATTCGCCGAGCCCCGCGGCGACATGATCGGTATTATGCAACGCCGCAAGCGTGTCGCACATCGCATTGTAGATGCCGGTACGCTCACCGGGCGCGTAGTCGGGCAAGGTGCCGTCCCACAGATTGCGCCCGTCGGCGAAGCCCATCACGTAGAAATCGGTGCCGATCACCGCGGGGTCGGTGCACAGCCCATAGGGTTTCGCGACCGGAAAACCCGTCGGATAGAGCCCGGCGATCACCCGATACTCCCGGTCAACCGCATGCGCCGAGGGCAGCAGCACCCCCATCGGCTTGCGCCGCAACACATAGGTGCCCGACGGCGACTCGATCTTGAAGGTCGGGTTCGACTGCCCGCCGGCGAACTTCGCGTAGCTCAGCGGCCCCACAAAGCCCTCGACATTGGCGACCATCCACGCCGTCAGCGCGGCCTCGTCGAGCCGGTCCTTCTCGGGAACGGCGATCGTCTGGGGCGCGAAATCGTCCATCACGAAAACTCGATCACGGAGCGCACGGTGTCGCCGGTGCGCAAGTTTGCGAGCGCGTGGTTGACGTCCTCGAGCTTGATCCGCTCGGCGACCATCGTGTCGAGGTCGAGCTTGCCGTCGAGATACATCTGCACCAGCCGCGGCAAATCGATCGGGAAGCGCGTCGAGCCCAGCAACGAGCCCTGCAGCTTCTTGCCCGTCAGGAAGGTCGGCCCCGCAATCTTCACGTCGTTGCCCGGCGCGATCATGCCGAGGATCGTCGCAGTGCCGCCGCGCCGCAGGATCGTCCAAGCGAGCTCGGCGGTGTTGCTCCGCCCAACCGCTTCGATCGCATAATGCACCCCGCCGCCGGTCATCCCGAAGACTTTCTTGGCGAGGTCGGCATCGTTCGAATCGAGCGTGTGCGTTGCGCCGAGCTTCTCGGCGAGCGCGCGCTTGTCGGCGACGGGGTCGATCGCGATGATCTGCCCCGCGCCGGCGATCTTGGCGGCATTGATCGCGGCGAGCCCGATCCCGCCGCAGCCGATCACCGCGACGCTTTCGCCGGGGCGCAACTGGCTGTCGTTGAAGATCGAGCCTGCGCCGGTGATGACCGCGCAGCCGAGCAAAGCGGCGCGGTCGAGCGGCATTTCCTTGCTGATCGCGACGCAGGCATTCTCGTGGACCAGCATCATCTCGGCGAACGCCGACAAATTGAGGAACGGCGCGAGCGGCGTACCGTCGTTCAGCGCCAACCGCGGCGGTGCGCCCTTGGGCCGCCGCGTCGAGGGATCGACGCACAAAGACGGCCGCCCGGTGACGCACATCTCGCACGCCCCGCAGAACACGGTGAAGAAGGTGATGACATGGTCACCGACCTTGAGATGTGCGACGTCCGATCCGACCGCTTCGACGATCCCCGCCGCCTCGTGCCCCGGCACGGTCGGCATCGGGTGCGGGAAGGCACCGTCGACGAAGTGCAGGTCGCTGCGGCACACCCCGCACGCCACGGTGCGGATCAGCACTTCGCGCGGGCCGGGGTCGGAGATCGCGACATCGTCGATCACCAGTTCCGTCTTCGGGGCGTAAAGGATGGCTGCTTTCACGTGTCCCTCTTTTTCTCTTCGTCTCCCCGGCCTTGTGCCGGGGTCCACCTCACCACTCACGCATCGTACGCGAAGCGCGGTGGCCCCGGCACGAGGCCGGGGTGACGCTTGGTTTAGCGCCGCACCGCGTCCTTCGCCGCGACCGCCGCCGGCAGATCGGCGTACTTGCCGAACTCGTTGCGCGCGATCGCCCGGTTGTGCACTTCGTCGGGACCATCGGCGAAGCGCAGCGTCCGCATCGCGGCCCAATCATGCGCCAGCGCGAAATCGCCCGACACGCCGCCGCCGCCATGCGCCTGGATCGCATCGTCGAGGATCTTGAGCGCCATGTTGGGCGCCTGCACCTTGATCATCGCGATCTCTTGCTGCGCCGACTTGTTGCCCGCGCGGTCCATCATGTCGGCCGCCTTGAGGCACAGCAGCCGCGTCATCTCGATATCGATCCGCGCGCGCGCGATGCGCTCCTCCCAAACCGACTGATCGGCGATCCGCTTGCCGAACGCGACGCGGCTCAGCAGCCGCTTGGCCATCGCCTCGATGCCCGTCTCGGCGACGCCGATCGTGCGCATGCAGTGATGGATGCGGCCCGGCCCCAAGCGCCCCTGCGCGATCTCGAACCCGCGGCCCTCGCCGAGCAGGATGTTCTCGGCGGGAACGCGGACATTTTCCAGCACGACTTCGCCGTGGCCGTGCGGTGCATGGTCATAGCCATAGACCGACAGCATCCGCTTGATCGTCACGCCGGGCGCATCCATCGGCACGAGGATCTGGCTCTGCTGGCTGTGGCGCGAGGCGTCGGGGTTGGTCTTGCCCATCGTGATCGCGATTCTGCAGCGCGGATCGCCGACGCCCGACGACCACCATTTCGTGCCGTTGATGACGTATTCGTCGCCATCGCGCACGATCGAGGTCTCGATATTGGTCGCGTCGGACGAAGCGACCGCCGGCTCGGTCATCAGGAAGGCCGAGCGGATCTCGCCGTTCATCAGCGGGCGCAGCCAGCGCTCCTTCTGCTCGAGCGTGCCGTAGCGGTGGAGCACCTCCATATTGCCGGTGTCGGGGGCCGAGCAATTGAAGCATTCGCTCGCCCAACCGACCTTGCCCATCTCCTCGGCGCATAACGCATATTCGAGATTGGTCAGCTGCGTGCCCTCGAAGACGAACGAATCGTCGACATGGCTCTGCCCCGAATGCGGCGGCATGAAGAAATTCCACAGGCCGGCCGCCTTGGTCTTTTCCTTCATCTCCTCGATGACGGGAATGACCTTCCAGCGCTCGCCGCTATGGTGCTGCTCGTCATATTCGGCCTGGCGCGGGCGGATCTGCTGGTCGATGAACCCCTTCACACGATCCCTGAAATAGATCTCGCGTTCGCTGAAGCTGAAGTCCATCTGCTCTCTCCAATCGGGTCGTTGGGAGGCTGGGTATACCGTACCGCGTTTTCGGTAAAGCGTCTTTGGCGTGGAAAAGCCACGCATTGCCCGCGCGCACGAAAGGGACTGTTTCTTCTAAAAGATGATGTTACAGATTGCCGCATGGAGGCCAACGACACCATTCCGACCGCCGAGAGCCTGGACTCCGACACCAGCACCAAGCGCTTCCGCGCCAAGCGCGACGCGATCCTCGCTGCAGCGGCCGAAGCGATCAACGAACAGAGCGCCAAGGGCATGACCTTCGCCGATGTCGCGCGCCGGGTCGGGCTCAACACGACGAGCGTGACCTACTATTTCAAGCGCAAGGAAGACCTCGCCGCCGCCTGCTTCGAGTACACGCTCGAAAAGCTGCTGGCGATGCTCGACGAATCGCTGCTCGAGCAGACGCCGCAAGCGCGCGTCGCGAAATACCTCTCGCTCAACATGATCCGGCTCACCCGGATCCAGCGCGGCGAAGAGACCGCGTTCGCGATCCTGTCCGACCTGCGCGCGATGGAGGAGCCCGTGCTCGGCCGGCTGATGGCGGGCTGGCGCGAGGTGTTCCGCAAGACGCGCAGCCTGTGGGGCCCCGCCGCCAACCGCGCGCAGACCGATCTTCACGGCGGGCGCGCGCATGTGCTGCTCGAGAACACCTTCTGGCTGCCGATCTGGCTGACGCGCTACGATCCCGATCAATATCCGCGGATCGAGGAACGGCTGATGGACGTGTTCGCCCACGGCATTGCCGGGCCGAAAGCGACCTGGGATCCCGAGCTGATCGACCTGGCGCATGACGAGCCCGAGCCCGGGCGCGAGGCGTTCCTCCTGGCGGCGACGCGGTTGATCAACCAGCTCGGCTATCGTGGGGCTTCGGTGCAGAAGATCGCGTCCGAGCTCAACGTCACCAAGGGCAGCTTCTACCACCATCTCGATGCCAAGGACGATCTGGTGCTCGCGTGTTACAAGCGCAGCCTCGATACCGTCGCCGACGCGCAGCGGCTCGCCGACGAGCGCGGCGGGAGCCATTGGGAGCGGCTGTCGGGGACGATCGCGACCTTGCTCGACGTCCAGTTTTCCGAACGCGGGCCACTGCTGCGCACGACGGCGCTGTCGGGCCTGCCGAGCGAATCGCGCACGCAGATGGTCGACCGTTCGAACCGTATCGCGCGCCGCTTCGCCGGCACGATGAGCGACGGCATCGCCGAGGGTTCGATCCGCCCGGTCGATCCGCTGATTGCGGCGCAGGCGCTGATGGCGATGCAGAATGCGGCGTTCGACATGCGCAAATGGGCGCACACGATGACACGCGAGCGCGCGATCGGATATTATGCCTCGACCCTGGCGTTCGGCTTGTTCGACGACCGGATCTTACAACAATAGTCGTCGCCCCGGCGCAGGCCGGGGCCGCTGGGTTTGGGGCACGATCTTCGCGTCATAATCCAGAGGCCCCGGCCTTCGCCGGGGTGACGCGCGAGACAAGGACACTCTCATGGCCGACATGGCGCGTTTCGATTGGGCAGACCCCTTCTTCCTCGACGATCAGCTCGAAGATGACGAGCGGATGATCCGCGACTCTGCGCGTGCCTATGCGCAGGACAAGCTCGCCCCGCGCATCGTCGATGCCTTCCAGAACGAAACCACCGATCCCGAAATCTTCCGCGAGATGGGTGCGCAAGGCCTGCTCGGCCCGACCGTGCCCGAGGAATATGGCGGCGTCGGCGCGTCCTACGTCGCCTACGGCCTCGTCGCGCGCGAAGTCGAGCGGATCGATTCGGGCTATCGCTCGATGATGTCGGTGCAGTCGAGCCTCGTGATGTACCCGATCTTTGCTTATGGCTCGGAAGCGCAGAAGCGGAAATATCTGCCGAAGCTGGCGAGCGGCGAATGGATCGGCTGCTTCGGCCTGACCGAACCCGATGCCGGATCGGACCCCGGAAGCATGACGACGCGCGCGAAAAAGATCGACGGCGGCTATCTGCTGTCGGGCGCCAAGACCTGGATCTCCAATTCGCCGATCGCCGACGTGTTCGTGATCTGGGCGAAGTCGGAAGCGCACGGCGACGGCATTCGCGGTTTCATCGTCGAAAAGGGCGCCAAGGGGCTCGCCACGCCCAAGATCGAGGGCAAGCTATCGCTGCGCGCCTCGATCACCGGCATGATCTTGATGGACGAGATCGAGCTGTCCGAGGATGCCTTGCTCCCCGACGTCCAGGGGCTGAAGGGTCCATTCGGCTGCCTCAACCGTGCGCGCTACGGGATCAGCTGGGGCGCGCTCGGCGCTGCCGAATTCTGCTTCCATGCCGCACGCCAGTACGGGCTCGACCGCAACCAGTTCGGCACCCCGCTCGCCGGGCGGCAGCTCTATCAGAAGAAGCTCGCCGACATGGAAACCGAGATCGCGCTCGGCCTGCAGGCGTCGCTTCGCGTTGGCCGCCTGATGGACGCGGGCAAGTTCGCGCCCGAGATGATCTCGATCGTCAAGCGCAACAATGTCGGTAAGGCGCTCGATATCGCCCGGATGAGCCGCGACATGCATGGCGGCAACGGCATTTCGGGCGAATATCAGGTCATGCGCCACATGATGAACCTGGAAACCGTCAACACGTACGAGGGCGCGCACGACGTCCATGCGCTGATCCTGGGTCGCGCCATTACGGGGATCGCCGCGTTCTGATGGCGCACCGCCCTTCCCGTCACACCCGCGAAAGCGGGGGTCCCGCTTCTTCTAGCGGCGGGAAGAAGCGGGATTTCCGCCTTTGCGGGACTGAAGGAGGATAGGATGAACGGCCGAGCATCAGCCCCCCTGACCGGCCTGCGGATCCTCGAAATGGCGGGGATCGGGCCCGGCCCGTTCTGCGGGATGATGCTGGCCGACCATGGCGCCGATGTGATCCGCGTCGAACGTCCCGGCCCGCCGGGGCTGACCGATCCGACGCGCGACCCGCTGCTCCGCTCGCGCCGGACGATCGCGCTCGATCTCAAGCAGCCCGAAGCAGTCGCCGCGGTGCGCCGCCTGGCGGGGACGTGCGATGGGCTGATCGAGGGCTTCCGCCCGGGCGTGATGGAGCGGCTCGGCCTCGGGCCCGACGTGCTGATCGGCGACAATCCGCGGCTCGTCTATGGCCGCATGACCGGCTGGGGGCAAAGCGGCCCGCTCGCCCACGAACCCGGCCACGACATCGATTATATCGCGATCTCGGGCACGCTCCACGCACTCGGCGAAGCAGGCCGCAAGCCGACCGCGCCGATCAACCTGGCGGGCGATTTCGGCGGTGGCGGGATGATGCTCGCGTTCGGGATGCTCGCCGCGATCCTGCAGGCGCAGGCGAGCGGCACGGGTCAGGTCGTCGATTGCGCGATGACCGAAGGATCGGCAGTGCTCGCCAGCATGATCTGGGGGTTTCGCGGCATGGGCCAGTGGAGTGGCGCGCGCGGCACCCATTTGCTCGACGGCGGCGCGCATTTCTACGACACCTATGAGACCGCCGACGGCAAATGGATCGCGGTCGGCGCGATCGAACCGCAATTCTACGCCGCGCTGCGCCGCGTGATGCACCTCGACGGCGCCGAATGGGACGCGCAGTTTGCGCCGGCAGTCTGGCCAAGGCTCAAGCAAGAGCTCGCCTATCGCTTCAAGCAGCGCAGCCGCGACGCATGGGTCGCGGCGTTCGACGGGCACGAGGCGTGCGTCGCGCCCGTGCTGGGGTTCGAGGAAGCCGCCGCGCATCCGCACAACGTCGCGCGCGGTGCATTCGTGACCGCGGGCGGCGTGACGCAACCCGCCCCCGCCCCGCGCTATTCGGTCAGCGAAACCGTGGCCCCGCGCATGGCTGGCGCGCAGGACGGCGCCGCGATCCTGGCCGAAGCGGGCTTCGCTCCGGCCGAGATCGAGGCGCTGCTCGGTTAGGCGACCACCGGCTTGCGCGCGAAGACGCCGTAGCAGGCGATGATCGCATAGCAGGCCGCGGGCAGGATCATGGCGAAGCGAAGCCCGCTCTGATCGGCGATCAGGCCGGTCAGCGGCGGGATGATCGCGCCACCGACGATCGCCATCGCCAGCACGCCCGACCCCTCGGCCGCGCGCTTGCCGAGGCCTTCGCTCGCCAGGCTGAAGATCGTCGGGAACATGATCGAATTGGTCAGCCCGATCGCGAGCAGTGACCAGCCCGAAACGAGCCCGGTGGTGTGCGTCGACAGCGCGATCAGCGCGATCCCGGCGATCGCGACGCCGGCGAGCACCTTGCCCGGCGAGACGTAGCGCAGCACGGCTGCACCGATGAAGCGCCCGACCAGCGCGCCGCCCCAATAGAACGGCACATGCTTGCCCGCCGCCTCGGCACCGAGCGCCAGCGTGTCGGCCTGCGTCAGATAGCTGACGATCAGCGAGCCGATCGCGACTTCGGCGCCGACATAGAGGAAGATGCACAGCGTGCCGAAACCAAAGCGCGGCAGGCGGAGCAGCCCGAACGCCTTGACGATGCTACCCTGGTCATCGACCGCGGTCTGCAGCCGGTTGCGGCGCGTCCACACGACGGCCGCGACGATCACCAGCGCGACCGCGAGCCCGATATAGGTGTGCACGACGGTCTGCGTCTCGGCGGTGCGATACGCGTCGAGCGCAGCGCCGGTCAGTGTCTTGGGATCGATCCTCGCGAGCGAGCCGAGGATCACGATCGAGCCGACATACGGGAAGATCGTCGTGCCGAGCGAGTTGAACGCCTGCGCGAAGGTCAACCGGCTCGACGCGGTCTTGGGCGGCCCGAGCAGCGAGATCAGCGGGTTGGCGACGACCTGCACCATCGTGATCCCCGCCGCGAGCACGAACAGCGCGAGCAGGAACACCGCGAACGTGCCCGACTGCGATGCCGGCACGAACAGCAGGCAGCCCGCGGTCATCGTCAACAGGCCGATCGACGCAGAGCGCATATAGCCTGCCTTGCGCACGATCGCCGCGGCGGGGATCGAGAAGACGAAATAGGCCGCGAAAAACGCCGATTGCACGAGCAGCGCCTGCGCATAGCTCAGCGTGAACAGATCCTTCAGCTTGGGGATGATCACGTCGTTGAGGCTGGTGATGCCGCCGAAGATGAAGAACAGGGCGAACACGAAGACCTGCAGGTCGGGCGCGTTGATCCCCTTGGTGGCGATTTCGTCGGTGCCGTGCGGCGTCGTGGCGGCCTCTATGTGCATATGCGATCCCCTAATCGGCCGCTTTCGCCGCCAGTCTCTCTCGTAGCATCCCTTGCCCCGCCGACGCCCGGTCTGGCAATCCGCAGAATGCCATGCGATACCCGGCGACTAGAACAATCCGGATCAGGAGAGTCCGCCATGGCTACCGCCGCTGTCGACCGCGTGCAGATGTCCGAAGCCGAATGGGAAGCGCGCCAGGAGCTCGCCGCCTGTTACCGGGTCTTCGCGATGCTCGGCTGGTCGGAGATGATCTACAACCACATCACGCTCAAGATCCCGGGCGAGGACGGCGCCTTCCTGATCAACCCGTTCGGGCTGCACTTCAGCGAGGTGACGGCGTCGAGCCTCGTCAAGATCGACATCGACGGCAACAAGCTCGACGACAGCCCCTACCCCGTCAACCGCGCGGGCTTCGTCCAGCACGCGCTGTTCCACCGCCACTTGCCCGACGCGCATTGCATCATGCACACCCACACCACCGCGGGAATGGCGGTCAGTTCGCTCGAGGGCGGGCTGCGCGCGACCAATTTCTACGCGTGTAATTTTGCCGGGCAGATCGCCTATCACGACTTCGAGGGCGTGACGGTCCGCGACGAGGAAGGCGCGCGGCTGCTCGAGCATCTCGGCAACAAGCGCGTGATGCTGCTCAAGAATCACGGCATCCTGGTGATGGGCAAGACGCTGCCCGAGGCGTTCATCAAGCATTGGTCGCTCCAGCGCGCGTGCGAGATCCAGATCGCCACGATGTCGATGGGAACGCCGATCGAAGTGACGCCCGACGTCGTGGCGGTGCACCAGCGCGATCTGCACATGGCGCAAGTCCCGGGCGGCGCGGGCGCTGCCGATTTCGCGGCGATGGTGCGGCTGGTCGACAAGATCGACACCGGCTGGCGCGCTTGATCCTCGCAGCAAAGCCAATCTAATCAATAACCTGTTATAGAACTCTTGCCTCCCACGGGCACGCGCCTAACCTCGGTTAGGCCTTACCGTGTGGAGACCAAGAATGCTCAAGATCCTGCTTGCCGCTGCAACGCTTTCGCTCGCCTCGGCACCCGTCATGGCGGCGCCGTGCAAGGACGCCAAGGGCCGCTTCATGAAGTGCCCGCCCGCCAAACCGGTCGCGACCAAGTGCCGGTTGAACGGCAAGTTCGCCAAGTGCGGCACCCCCGGCGCGAAGCCCGCCTGATCGTCGCGGGGCGGCGCTACGCCGCCCCGCACGCTTCATCCGAAGCGATAGCCCGACACCGCCCAACCAAGCACGACATCGCGGTAATCGCAGATCGCCGCATCCTCACCGCCAGCACCGAGCGCGACCATCAGCGGCAGCAGATGCTCGGCCTCGGGATGCGCGAAGCGGGCGTTGGGCAGCGTGTTCCAGGCGGCGACGCGCGCGGCGCGCGCCACCGGATCGGGATCGGTCACCGCCCCGGTCAGTGCGACATCCCAGGCCGCGGCGATCGGCGTGACCTGGGGCCCGCGCGCGCGCAGATTGTGGAAGCTCATCCCCGATCCGACGATCAGCACGCCTTCGTCGCGCAGCGGTGCGAGCGCTCGCCCGATCGCGATATGTCCCGCCGGATCGAGATCGGCGCGCAATGAGAGCTGGACGAGCGGGATGTCGGCATCTGGCACCGCAACCATCATCGGGATGAACACGCCGTGGTCCCAGCCGCGCTCCTCGCCGTGATGCGCGATCCCTGCGTCGGCGAGCAGCGCGCTCACGCGCTGCGCGAGCGCAGGATCGCCGTGCGACGGCCAGTCGAGCCGATAGGTATGCGGCGGGAAGCCGAAATAGTCGTAATCGAGCGGATGCCCGTCGCCGGTGTTGATCGCGAGTTCGGGCGTCTCCCAATGTCCCGACACGAGCAGGATCGCGCGCGGCCGCTCGGGCAGCGATGCGATCAATCCGGCAAGATACGCCTGCATCGGGCGCCACATCGGGTCGGGCAGGCCGCCGGCTGGATCCATGAAGAAGCACGGGCCACCGCCATGCGGGATGAAGAGCGTTGGAAGTTTCATCCCCGCTATATCGGGCGCGGGCGCCGCGCCGACAATCGCGCAGCCGGAAACGGCGCGTTTCGCGGTGTTCGCCGCGTGCTTGCCGGGCCGGTCGCGCGCGGGCATGGTCGTCGCATGTCCCGGCCACTCGCCCCTGCCCCACGCTTGCGCCACCGCTGCGGAGGCCACGCATGACGCGCTTCACCGTCAATAATCAGCCGGTCCAGTACCGGATCGATCCCGACACCCCGCTGCTTTGGGCGCTGCGCGATGCGTCGAACCTGACCGGCACCAAATATGGCTGCGGCACCGGCGACTGCGGTGCCTGCACCGTCGATATCGACGGCGAGGCGGTGCGATCGTGCCAGCGTACGATCGGCGCGATCGAAGGGAGCTATGTCACCACGATCGAGGGCCTGTCGCGTGATCGCACGCACCCGGTGCAAATGGCGTTCCTCGACAAAAACGTCACGCAATGCGGTTTCTGTATCCCCGGCATCATCATGGCCGCGTCGGCTCTGCTGAAGAAGAATCGCAACCCGAGCGAGGACGATATTCGCGCCGGGATCACCAATCTGTGTCGCTGCGGCATCTATCCACGACTGGTCGAGGCGATCCTGCTCGCCGCCAGCGTCCAGCGCGGCGACGAGACGATCGCGGCACCGCCGCGCCCTGCCATCACGCCCGCCGACGCAGCGCGCGAAGTTCCAGCACTGACTCCGCCAAGATGAGCCAAAGCTTTCGCAACGCTGTCATCGCAATTCAGCCACGGCTCATCGCGCGCAGAGTATACCGCGTTTAACGACCGGAAATGCTTTCCGGACGAAGATAAGGAAGTATCGATGCGCAAGTCTTTGCTCGCCGCGATCATGGCGGCTTCTGCGTTGATCCCCGCCACCGCGATGGCGCAGGATGCTGGCGATCGGCCAAACCGCGGCGACGGTCAAGGGCGGCGCGGCCTGCAGGAGGGACAGGGAGAAGGCCGCCCCGAGCGCCAGGCGATGCCGGGTGCCGAAGGCCGCATGAACTGGCAGCGCCCGCAGGGCCAGGTGCAGCAGCCGGTTCAGGTCCAGGCACCGGTCCAGGCTCAGCCACAGCCCCAGCAGCAGCCACAGCAGCAGCGCCCCGATCGCCAGGGCGGCGGTGGGCGCGACTTCGGCGGACGCGGCGGGTATCGCGGCCAGCCGCAAGCTGTCCCGCCGCAGATGCAAGCCGGCCAGCCCGGTTTCCCCGGCGGGCAGCGCGACGGCCGCCCGGGCTTCGAGCGTGAGCAACGCGAGGGCCGCCCCGATTTCAACGGCGGCCAGCGCGACGGCCGTCCGGATTTCATCCGCGAGCAACGCGAGGGCCGCCCCGCTTTCAACGGCAGCCAGCGCGACGGCCGTCCGGATTTCAACCGCGGCCAGCGCGATGGTCGCCCCGGTTTCGAAGGTGGCCCACGCGACGGGCGCCCTGCGTTCGACGGGCAGCAGCGCGGTGGGGATTTCCGCGGCAACGATCGTGGCGATTTCCGTGGCAATGACGGGCGCTTCGGCGATCGTGGCTACAATCGTGGCAATGGCGTCGGATATGGCGGCGGCTATAGCGGCGGCTATGACCGCAATGACAATCGCGGTGGGTGGAACCGCGATTGGCGGCGCGACAACCGCTACAATTACAACAGCTATCGCACCCAGAACCGCAATCTCTATCGCCTCCCGCGCTACTATGCGCCGTCGGGCTGGTCGGGCGGGTATCGTCGCTTCTCGGTCGGCTTCTCGCTGAGCTCGGTGCTGTTCAACCAGAATTACTGGATCGAAGACGCCGATTACTACCGCCTGCCGCCGGCCTACGGTCCGTATCGCTGGGTGCGCTATTACAACGATGCGCTGCTGGTCGACATCCGCACCGGCTATGTCGTCGACACGGTATACGACATCTTCTGGTAAGACCCGGAAGACCGACCTCGGGGTCCGCAGGCTCGCCGCTTGCAGACCCCTTGTTTTTTGAGCCGCCCGCGGCAAAGTCGCGCGCATGGCTCTCTTTGCAAGGAAACCCAACGGCGCCTCGCCGCTGCGCCGCCAGTTCGGCGAAACCGTCGGGGCGCGGCTCGATGCCAATCCCGCGGTCAAGCGCTTCGCGGTCGACGGCGCGCAAATCTATCAGCACCCCGATTTCCTCGACGCCGCCACCTGCGACGCGCTCGTCGCGATGATCGACGCCAACAAGCGCCGCTCGACGGTGCTCGCCGAGGAGAACATCCAGGAGTTCCGCACGAGCGAAAGCTGCGACATGGACCGCTGGTCGCCCGACGTCCGCCCGACCGACGAAGCGATCGCGCACCTGCTCGGGATCGATCCGGTGCAGGGCGAGACGATGCAGGGCCAACGGTATGCGGTCGGCCAGCATTTCCGCGCGCATTTCGATTATTTCAACGAGAAGCAGGCCTATTGGCCGCAGATGATCGAGACCGGCGGGCAACGGACCTGGACCGCGATGATCTATCTCAACCATGTCGAGGAGGGCGGCGCGACCTGGTTCCCGCAGATCGGCATCCGCGTCGCACCCAAGAAGGGCCTGCTGCTCGCGTGGAACAACATGAACCGCGACGGCAGCCGCAACACCGAGACGCTCCACGAGGGCATGCCCGTGGTGAGCGGCACCAAGTACATCGTGACCAAATGGTTTCGCGAGGGGAAGTGGATCAAGGCCTGACCCCAGCCTTTGCGCTGACCGCTCCGATTTGCGCTCCTCCACCAAGCGCGTAGGAGGGCGGGCAATGAACACCGTCCTCAACATCAGCCATTCGATCCTCGGCCAGCCCTGGCGCTGGCGCATGCTCGAGACCGACGCGCGCGACCCCGGTTTCGCGCCCGACGATCTCGTCACGCAATTGCTGCTCGCGCGCGGCTGCCCGCGCGACGCGCTCGACGCGCACAAGGCGCCGAGCATCCGCGGCTTCATGCCCGACCCGTCGATCTTCCGCGACATGGATCGCGCCGCCGACCGTCTCGCCGATGCGGTGCAGGCGGGCGAGCAGCTCGCGATCTTCGGCGATTACGATGTCGACGGCGCGACCTCGGCCGCGCTGATGATCCTGCTGCTGCGCGATCTCGGGCTCGAGGCGCGGCCGTACATCCCCGACCGGATGCGCGAAGGCTATGGCCCGACCGGCGCAGCGCTGGTGCGGCTCAAGGACGAAGGCGCGACGCTGATCGTCACCGTCGATTGCGGCGCGCAGGCGTTCGATGCGCTCGCCGCGGCGCGCGATGCCGGGGTCGACGTGCTGGTCGTCGATCACCACAAATGCGCCGCCGCGCTTCCGCATGCGCACGCGCTCGTCAATCCCAACCGGCTCGATGAGACCGAGGGCGCCGAGCACGGCCATCTCGCCGCGGTCGGCGTCGCCTTCCTGCTCGGCGCAGCGCTGATCCGCACGCTGCGCGGGCGCGGCTATTTCGCCGATCGCCCCGAACCCAAATTGCTCGACCTGCTCGATCTCGTCGCGCTTGGCACCGTCGCCGACGTGGCGGCGCTGCGCGGGCTCAACCGCGCCTTCGTGGCGCAGGGGCTCAAGGTGATGGCGCAGCGCCGCAACATCGGGCTGAACGCGCTGATCACCGCGTCGCGCCTGACGCGCGCGCCGACCAGCACCGATCTCGGCTTCGCGCTCGGGCCGCGGATCAACGCTGGCGGACGCGTCGGCAAGTCCGATCTCGGCGTCCGCTTGCTCACCACGCGCGATCCCGCCGAGGCCGAGCGAATCGCGGTCGAGCTCGACCGTTTGAACGAGGAACGCCGCGCGATCGAAGGCATCGTCCAGGAAGCCGCCGAACTCATCGCGCTCAACCAGAGCAACCGCGCGGTGCTCGTCGTCGCTGGGCATGGCTGGCACCCCGGCGTGATCGGCATCGTCGCGGGGCGCTTGAAGGAGAAATACGGCCGCCCTGCCCTCGTCATCGCGCTCGACGATGCCGGGCTCGGCAAGGGCTCGGGCCGCTCGATCAGCGGCGTCGACCTCGGCGCTGCCGTGCTCGCGGCGAAGGAGCAAGGGCTGCTCGTCGCGGGTGGCGGTCACGCGATGGCGGCCGGGCTGACGATCGCCGAGGATCACGTCGATGCCTTCGCGGCCTTCCTCAGCGAGCGACTCGAAGCCGCGGTCGCGCGCGCGATGGGCGACCGCGCGCTGCTGCTCGACGCAGTGCTGACCGCGGGCGGCGTCACCCCTGATCTCGTCACCGCGATGGAGCTCGGCGGTCCCTATGGCATGGGCTGGCCGCAGCCGCGCGTCGTTGCCGGGCCGGTGCGGATCATCAAGGCCGATGTGGTCGGCAACGGCCATGTCCGCGCGATCGTCGCGGGCGATGGCGGCGGGTCGCTCAAGGCCGTCGCCTTCCGCCAGGCCGACACCGCGCTCGGCCAGGCGCTGCTCGGCGCCGCGCCGCACCGCCGCCTGTGGCTCGCGGGCCGCGCCAAGATCGACGATTGGGGCTCGCGCCCAGCCGCCGAACTGCACATCGACGATGCGGCCTGGGCCGATTGAAGCGATTTCGTGCAAGAGATGGCTTGACCGGCGCGGCGAGTTTCCCTAACCGCCTCCAACCAACCGGCGACGCCGGCATGGCCCCTTCGTCTAGCGGTTAGGACGCGGCCCTTTCACGGCTGAAGCACGGGTTCGATTCCCGTAGGGGTCACCAATCGCGCCTAACGCGCGGAAAGTGCGGAATTTACGTCGTTTTCATCCTCGCTGGGTATAGCGGATGGGGACATCGACGTGAGTAGATTTCGCATGGCAACACCCTGGTCGGACCCGCGAACGGGTCGCCTATATCTCCGCCGTCAGATTCCGGCTCAGCTGCGGCCGTTTTTCGGCGGACGGGCAATCTACAAGAAGACGCTGGGCACCAAAGCCGCCGACGAGGCGCGGTCCGCCTTCACACGCGAGAATGCGATCCTTGAGGATCGTCTCGCCGCCGCCCGTAAGGCGTTGTCGGACGGCCACGGTGCGCCCGATCCAAGCGGCATTGTCCGGCGCTGGTTCTCTGGCGCAGCGGTGGACAAGGCGCTCGGCGGCCAGCAGCGACTCATGCTAGCGCTTATGCAGCTGGATGCGCAGGCGATCGACTGGATGGGGGAATTTTGGCGTGACGGTATGCTCGCCCCGCTCGACACGGATTGGCAGGCTGTCGCGCACGACCGTGACTGCTTCGACCAGATGCTGTGCAACTTTTATCGCGACGACGTGACCCGCATTGGTATCGCATGGGAATCAATGCGGATGGACGAAAGTCTCCAGGCGCAATGCCGCAGCTTCGTCGATGCGCTGCTTCCGGCGTTGCGCGCGTTCAACATTGAGGCGATCGACTATACCGACGCGCCGCTGGGCGACGCGATACTAGCCCGCATCGACATCGAGAGATCGGGCAAGCTCGCCGACATCATCAAGCGCGACGGCGAGAACAAGCGCGAGCGTCCGCGCATGACGCGGCAGCGCCCTACAATGCGGGTGCGCGAGCTGTTTCGCGAATGGAAGTCGGGCAATGACCCGAGACCGCAGACCGCGCTCGAATACGAGGCGGCGGTGGACGACTTTATCGAGTTTGCGAACGACCCCGCCATCGCTGCGATCGACGCCGACCTGATCTATGATTACCGCGACGCCGCTGCAACGCTACCGGCATCGATGCCACGCACCGACCGCACGCTGCCCTTCACGGCGCGCGTCGCAAAGCACGTCATAACCGAACCCAAGCCCTCTGCCGCCACACTTAAGAAGCGCGTCGGCGCGATCCAGGCGTTGTTGACCTACGCGCACCAGCAGAGATGGGTTGGAGAAAACACAGGGCGCGGCGTTCAGATCGTCGGCTACACCAAGGCCCAGCGGAATCGGCGTAGCTTCCAGGACCATGAGTTGTCGGCGTTGTTCTCGGCACCGTTGTTCACCGATCCCGCTACCTGGGACGATGGCGCCGCGCGCGCGATCGACGAGACGCTTTTCTGGACGTTTATGATCGGGCTAACCAGTGGCGCTAGACTTGAGGAAGTAGGCCAAGCGGCCATCGCGGACGTGAAGCAGGATGGAAGTGTCGTCTATTTCGATATAGACGATACGGCGCTGTCCGAGGGTGTCGGCAAGCACGTCAAGACGCTCGAATCAAAACGCATGGTCCCGATCCATGATCGGCTCATCCAGCTCGGTTTCCTGCGATACCGGGATGCTATGGCCTCGGCGGGGCATACCGAACTGTTTCCGGCGCTGGAGGCGAACTCTGTAGGCAAGCGGACCAAGGAGCTGAGTCGCCGCGCTAATCGGCTGATCGACCGACAGGTAGGATCGGACGCGCGGCTGGTGTTCCATTCGTTGAGGCACACTTTCAAGGCCAAGGGCAATGACGCGGGTCTCAACGATCGCACACTCGACCAAATTTGCGGTCATGCCCCGGTCTCGACCGGCGGCCGATACGGATCGGACCCCCGCATTCTCACCATACACCGCGAACTGCATGCGATCGACTTTGCCTGCATCGATTGGGATGCGATAATGCGCGCGCGAGCGTCACACCGGAGCTGAAGCAGGAAGACGCGCGATGTATTTTCACCCCATCAACACTTTCTGGTTCATCCCGGCGCAGACGGACTGGCCGAGGGATCGCGACGATCATGTCTTCTTGGGGCGGGCCACCTGCCAGATCGGCAGCGTCCGCTTTCCGGGCCTGTGGAGCGATGATGACATGATGTACCTGGGCGCGCCCGATCCGGGCAACCAGACCTTTGTAGGCGACGAGATCGACCGCTTCCTCGCCCAGCAGGCATATGGCCGTGCGGTCAAGGCATACGAAGCGGGCCAGCGTGCCGCTAATGTCGCCACATTAATGCTCAAGGCCGCCGAGGATAAGCGGATGGTTCTTGCGTCGCGATCGATCCGCGCGGGTAACGCCTTCCATCCACTCCTGCATCTCAACATCGACAACCTGCGTTCGATGCATTTGTTCAGGAGCTGCACGTTTGACCCAAGCACGCCGTTCGATCCCTCGACGCAGGTTCTGGCCCGCCATAATCTGTTCGTGACCGAGACCTCGCTTGAGCGGATCGTGCGCGGCCTTCATGCCCCCAAGGTGCCGAGCGCGGCGCTGGCCGCGTGGATCGAAGCAAACACCAGCGTCATGAACCAGGCACAGCTCATCGTCGCGTCGCGCACAGCGTTCCCCGGCTTTGCAGCGCCGACCGACGGACAGGTGCGGATCGGCGACCGCGCCGCCCGCAAGAAATTGGGGCTGCGCGATCGGGAGCGAGGTGCTCCGAAGCGCGGGACGGAAAGCTAATTCGGCGCGACTTTCCACGCCGAATTTCGAACATTTAGACAGGCAATTTCGCGATCGGGGATGGCTCTTCTCAACGGCAATCTTGCCGTGATCGGAAGGATCGTCTCTATGACAGACTATCATTATTTCGCCAATCCCGGCCGCGTCGTTCTAATCCGCGATTCTGCACTGGGCTTCGACGTGCTCGTTACCCCCGAGCCGACGTGCGACGACCAGGATAGCTGGTTCGCAGCTCTGAGCGACGCTCGCCACTATGCCGCAGGTCTCTCGGCCGGCACCGGCTGGCGGATCGCCGATCACTCCACCGAGACCAGCGTGCGCGCCGCCCTGCGCAAGGCCGAGCCGCCCGCGGGTGGCCTCATGGGCTATTTCGACAAGCCGCCGTTCCGCGGAATGTGGGGCCGAATCCGCCACCGTCGCTGAGTCTCGCTCCGCTCCCACAGGATCGGCCGCTTCGGTGTCCGGTCCCGCGGGGCACGATGCTGCGCATCGTGAGTGGAAGACCACACGCCCCTGCACCTGTGCAACAGCCCCATCGCCAAGGGTAACAGCAGCTTAGCTGTATACGCCTTCCCCGGTTTTCGGCCGCAAAGCCGCAGAGAACCGCCCGTATTCAAGAGATACAGCCATGCCCATCAGCGTCCACGTCCAGACCCGGCTCGACCACGACCTCGCCAAGCGCCTCGACGAGCGCGCCGCCCAGGACAACATCACCCGCGGCGAGCTGCTTCGCTCGCTCATCGAGGCCGCGCTCGACGCGCCGCAGCCCGGCATCAACGCGACTACCGATCCCCTGCTCGCCGAGATCGCCGATGCGATGGGCGCGATGATGGCGAAGGTCGATGCCTGCCACACCAGCGCGCGCCGCGCTCACGCTGCCGCTAAGATCGCGGGGATGATGCTGCTGCCAGCGGATCGCCGTCAGGAGTTCAGCGACACGCTGGCGCAGGCGGTGCGGTCATGAGCCGCACTCTCGAACAGGCCGGCCGGGGCCGGGCGATCGAGGCGCGACGCGGGCAAGCCGTCCTCGCGATGATCCAGGTCGCAGCCTTGGGCGCGGTGTTGGGATTGGCGATCGGCGCGGTAACGGCGTGGATGATGACGAACGTCGCCGATCGCCAGCTCGCCGCGCTGTGGTTGCACCAGCTCAGCCCCGCGATGGTTTTCCAGGTGCAGCGGCAGGCCGGATTCGGGGTTGATGTTCCATCGCCCGAACACGTCGCCGCGATGATGATGCTGACCAAGATGGGCGTTGCCGGGGGCGTCCTCGCCGCCTTGCTCGGCATCGGGTTGCCCGTGCTGCTGGTCCGCCAGTGGATCGCGACCGCCCGCGACGCCGCGCTCGACCAGGTGTTGCGCGGCAACCGCGTCGCGACCGCCCAGGAACTGACTACGTTGGTCATGAAGGCGAAGCCGCAAGGCCCGCTGCTGCGCATCGGGACCGTGCCGATTCTGCCCGAGGACGAGGCCCGCCACATGATGCTGGTGGGCAAGTCCGGCAGCGGCAAGACCACCTTGCTCCACGCGACCCTCGGCCAGGTCGAAGCGCGGGGCGAGCACGCGATCATGTTCGATCCTGATGGCTCCTACGTGAAGCATTTCTACCAGCCCGCGCGCGGCGACATCATCCTGAACGTCATGGATGAGAGGACGGCGCGCTGGAACCCGATCGCCGATGTCACCGACCTCGCCGATGCACATCGCCTCGCCTCGGTGTTGCTCCCCAAGCCATCCGGGCTGACCGAGGGGGCCGTCTGGTATGATCAGGCCCGCGCGCTTCTCGCCTATCTCATCAACCATCTGGTCGGCACCGGGCGTTCCGGCATCGACGACCTCGCCACGATGCTCACCTGTACGACGATCGACGATATGCGCGCGATCGTCGCCGGCACACCGGCTGCGCGCGTGTTCGAGGCGGGGGCCGAGCGGGCGACCGCCAGCGTCGTTTTCATGTTGGCAGGCGCGGCGCGCATCGTCGCCGCCCTCGCAGCCGTGTCCCCGGACGCGCCTGCGTTCAGCTTCGACACCTTCTATTCGACCCTCGATCAGCATTCCGGACCCAAGCCCCTGATCTTCCTTTCCTCAACCAGGCGCAGCCGCGAGGCGACCGCGCCGATCATCGCCGCATGGGTCGATGCAGCTGCCAGCGCCATCCTCCAGCGTCCGATCGACCGCGCGCCCAACGCATGGATGTTCCTCGACGAACTGCCCTCGCTGCCGCCCGTGCAGAGCTTGCTCACCCTGCTACCCGAAGGCAGGAAGCATCGCGCCTGCCTCGTCATCGCGTTCCAGTCCATCGCCCAGCTCCACCAGACCTACGGCCGGGAGGGGACGCAGATCATCACCGGCCAGACCGCCACCCAAGTCATGATGACGGTCGGCGACCACGCGACCGCCAAGTGGGCGACCGACCTGTCCGGCATGATCGAGGTCGAGAACCAGCGCGCCAGCGACCAGCTCGGCGACGACAGACAGGCGCACGGATCGCTCGCCACCACCCGCGAGCGCAAGACCCTTCTTATGGATATTGATTTGACGGGATTGAAGACCGGCGAGGCGTTCCTGCGGCTGAGCGGATTGCCCATCGCCCAGGTGACGATCGATCCCGGTGCGCCCATACCCGCCATCGCGCCCGCGTTCATCCCCGCGCCGTCACCCGCGCGCGTCATCCCCGATCCGGCCGATTTGCCACCACTCAGCCGGGCCGAGGACAGCCCGGACTGGCTGTCGTTCGCAGGACCGTTCTGATGGTCGGCTCGCTCAGCAAGATCAGCGACGCAGCCGCAGCCGGCAGCTATTATGAGGCCGACGATTATTGGAGCCGGGCCGGGACCGGGCAATGGCGCGGGGAAGCCGCCCCGGCGCTCGGCCTGCACGGCGACGTGGACTCCGGCGAGTTCGTCACGCGCCTCAAGGGCGAGCTGCCCGACGGCAGGTTGCTCGGCACCACCCGAGGCGGCGTGCGCGAACACGTCCCCGGCTACGACCTCACCCTGAGCGCGCCCAAATCGGTTTCGACGATGGCACTGCTGGCCGGCGACCGCCGCATCATCGACGCCCATGCCCGCGCCGTCGATGTGACGATGGGCTGGGTCGAGCGCCATGCCAGCGTCACCCGCATCCGCGACGGCGAGCGCATCGACCGGGTGCGCACGAGCCGGCTCGCCATCGCCCAGTTCCTCCACGTCACCGCGCGCGAGACCGAGACCGGTCTCTCCGCACCGCACCTCCACACCCACAACGCCATCCTCAACATGACCCAGGACGACGACGGCAACTGGCGCAGTCTCGACGCGCGCGACCTCTACGCGCTCCAGAAGGACGCAGGTGCGATCTACCATATGGAGATCGCAGCCGAGCTGCGCCGGCTCGGCTATTCGCTCGCCATCGCACACGACGGCATGTTCGAGATCGAGGGCGTCCCCGACGACGTGCGGCAGCATTTCTCCGCACGTTCCGCCCAGATCGAGGCCGCGCTCGCCGAGCGCGGCCAGACCCGCGCCACGGCCACGGCTGCCGAGAAGGCGACGCTGGCGCTTGCCACCCGCGCACCCAAGCGCGCGATCGACCATGCCACCCTCGTCGATGCATGGCGCGCCGAGGCGGATGCGCTGGGATTCGACGAGCGGACGCGCCGCGCGATGGTCGCAGGCGCCGAGGCCCGCGCCCTCGCCATGCCGGGTCTGGGCACCGAGGCACGCATGGCAGCAGCCGACGAGGCGGTCGCGTTCGCGGCTGCCCATATCAGCGAGCACGACGCCATCTTCCCGGCCGCGCGACTCGAACGCGATGCCGCCATCAGGGCACGCGGCCATGCCACCCATGCCGACATCCGCGCCGCGATTGACCGCGCCGAGCACGCCGAGGCGCTCGTCATCCGTCACGCGCCGCGCATGGCGCAGGGGGCGATCGGCTACGCCACGCGCGAGGCCGTCGATACCGAGCGGCACATGCTGACGATCGAGCGCGAGGGGCGCGGCAAGCTGACCCCGCTCTACGGCCGCATCCGCGCCAAGACCGTCGTCGAAGCCGCCAAGCTGCGCTCGGCCGAACGCGGGCACACATGGACCAAGGGGCAGGAAGGCGCGACGCAGGCGCTGCTCATGTCCGCCAACCCCGTCAGCGGACTCCAGGGCGTGGCCGGCAGCGCTAAGACCTCGACCGTCATCTCGACCTACGCCGAGGCGGCGCGTGCCCAGGGTCTCACCGTCCGCGCGTTCGCGCCCACCAGCGCCGCTGCCGAGCTGCTCGGCCGTGCCGTCGGTGCCGAGCACATGACGGTCGCCCGCATGCTGGTCGCCGACCCCGGCCAGGCCAAGCAGGGCCGCGAGGTGTGGATCGTCGATGAAGCCTCGATGCTCGCCGCGCGCGACGCCGACCAGCTCGTCACCCGCGCCCGCGATGCCGAGGCCCGCCTCGTGCTGGTCGGCGACGTGAAGCAACTCGCCAGCGTGGGGGCAGGCCGTGCGTTCGCACAGCTCCAGGATCACGAGATGGAGACGGTCGTCCTCGACCAGATCGTGCGCCAGACCAACGATCACACCCGCGAAGCTGTCGAGGCGATGCTTGCCGGCGAGGCCGCACGCGCGTTCGACGCCATCGACAAGGGAGGCGGACGCATCGTTCAGCACCCCGAGGACGACATCCGGCGCGCCTACATCGCCCGCGATTTCGCGGCGCTGTCCCGCGAGGAACGTGCCGCGACGCTCGTGCTCGATCCGACCCGCGAGGGGCGGCAGCGGCTTACCGATGCCATCCGGCTCGCGCTGCTGAACGACGGCACGCTCGGGCAGGACGCTGTGGTTGCGGCCGTGCTGGAACCGTGCGGGCTGAGCAAGGCCGAGGCTGGCAGCGCCGCCAGCTACGTCCCCGGCAACGTCGTCACCTTCCGCCAGGGCAACCGCAACGCGCGGCTCAGCCGGGGCCGTGCCTACAAGGTCGATGCAGTCGATGCCGAAGCCGGCACCGTGTCGCTCGTCTCGCCGCAGGGCAAGAAGTTGGCATGGTCGCCCGCATTATGGGGCGGCGATCAGGCCGAAGCCTATACCGAGGTTGCGGCCGAGTTCCGCACCGGCGACCGCCTACAGTTCACCCGCAACAACCGCCCCGCCGCCCGCAACAACGGCGATACCGCCGAGGTCATCGCGATCGATGCCGACCAACGCCGCGTCACCGTCGCGAAGAAGGACGGCACCTGCCAGACGCTCGACATGGGCCGACTCGCCGACCGCCATGTGCGGCATGGCTGGGTAAGGACGATCCACAGCTCCCAGGGTGCGACGTGCGATCACGTCATCGCGCATCTTGAGTCGTTCCGCGCCAACACCGTCGATGCAGCCTCTGCCTATGTCGCGATCAGCAGGGCGAGGAAGGGCGCGGCCATCTATACTGATAGCCGCGCAAAGCTCATCGAGGGGCTAGGATTGCGTGACGGCGCGCAAGTCGGCGCCATCGATGCACTGATCTCCCGGCCCGCCGCAATAATTAACCAGGAAATGGGTCTTGCGTAGCCCACCCCTTCGTCGTTCGCGATTGCGGCGACCTCATCGAAAGTTGACAGCCATAGTCTATGGCAGACACTGTCCTCGACAAACCATTCGTAAATCGCGCCCGAACCCACTTTTCAATGCCATCGGACAAGCGCCAAAGTGTTGGCCACGAAAACGTCTTGCCGCCAGTAGGTTTGGGAAGCGTCTTAAACTGCGAGTAACTTCTCGTCCGCCGCATTTGATAGAACGAGCGGCACGTATCCCGAACAGAAGATATTTAGGGATTCTGTGGCACGGCTACACGATAGATAAACAGAAACCATTTCTCGGAGGCGACCGAACTGGGAGCTTGGCTGCGAAATTCCTAGAGCTAGAACTACAACATGTGAAAATTGGGTTCCTCCCACAAACTGCCAGGGAGAAACAACGATTGACTTCCTACTATACGAGAGTCTTTCAACATCATCAAAGCTCTCAAGTCTGATCGTTTTTAACCCGAGTTCCTTTAACTTAGATGATATCGCCGCATCAACGTCCCCGAGGGTAACAACGCAAATACGATCATTTGTCTGTGCCCCCGCGTAGATATCTGCGATATACTTAGACGCTTGGGAAACAGCCTCATCGTCTGTCGCAAAGGACCGCATTGCGGGGCGTTCCTTGCCGGCACCACGGGTATCGTGAATTTTGAGAGGAAGAGCATTTAATGGGAATTGCTGATATATGTAGCTAATAAACTCGAAAATCTGAACGTTGAAACGGTGGACCACCTCAAGATAAACCGGCGTGTTATCAACTGTAGCACGTCGCGAATTCAATGACGAAAACACGCCTTGAGCTGGATCTTCAGCAGTAACGAACGGGACGCCTCTCCTTGATCGACCAAGGAGCTGCAGCGATGTTCTTTCTTGCGGATCAAACACCTGTAATTCGTCGATCAGAATATAATCATAACCTTCCGTTTCTTTACGCATTCTCCATGTGAACGTCTCCAAAACTCTAATCGAGTCGAGAATAAATTGATCGGTAGTAATCGCGGAACGGTCAACAAGTTCCTGCATAAATAACTTATAGACTGCGATCACATAGCCCCTATCCGCTATAGAATCAAATGGGGGCATCCAATCCTCGCGAGGGGAGGAAAGATATTCTTGAATCGACTCCTGATCATCAGGCGCAACTCCAGACGCGGTCAATACACCGGATAGTTCCTCATAAAGGTTCAGTGTCAAATCTAGTCGCTGGCGACTGTCTCGTGAGGCGGTAACAGCGCTACTTATCCAGTCTGCTATTCCAGGGTGATTTACTATATCGAGTTTGAGGATTATTTCACCGATAATTTCAATCGATTTGACTCTGCCATCCGTAGAATCATCGCCAATCACATTGGTCTTCTGCTGCCCAATGTGTCCCGCATGAAGTTCCAGCAGTGACAAAAGAGGAAACACTGTTATTTTATCCGGGGAGAACCCTCCATTTAATGTGCTGAGAACGCCATCAATTCGCTCTGACATAGCCCAGCTATGCGTAGCGACTAGCAACCGCTTCCCCTCACCTTCAACACTTTTGTCGCGAGCAATCTGGATCGCTCGCATACATAATGCCAAAGTTTTGCCCGATCCTGCCGGGCCAACAATACGCACAGATGTATTTATGTCATTTGCAAGGACATCTTTCTGGGAGTCGGATAGAAGTTTTAACCACTCCTCGTAAGATCTTCCTTCAACGACAGACCCACTTCCAATCGCTTTCAGATCAAATTCTTGTGCGATCGAGTTGAATTCCGCAAGTTCTCGACTTTCTACCTCATAAGATAGAAACGTCGAAATGAGATTGTGAATTTCATCGGGCCAGTCACTGGGCACAAACGCTGCCAAATCGACCGCAAACTCGGTGGACGTCAGAAAGTCGAACTTTACACATCCGACCTCACTATTTATATCAACAACCCACCGCAGACTGGAAACCTCACGTGGTAGGGCAAAGAATGTTAGGAGGTTTTTATGGTGATATTCCGACCACTGTCGCGGTAGATGGACCGGTGGCGACTTCATGCCTTTTATGACCCGAGCAACACGCCGAAATGCTTCGCTCGGGCTGCCCCCTTCGCTATGAAGAATCTCGAGCCAATCCTCTCCGATTAGCGCCAGTATAGGAGACGTTGGTTCATTAGCTATCCGGTAGCCAACTGTAGATTCATTGACGACAACTTTATAAATGCCAAAGTCTTCCAACGGAAGCATAGAATCCGCAGAAAATTCACCCGAAACAAGTGCCGCGTCGAGAGCGGACTCACTAATTAAAATATATTTAGACATGGCTATATGCGTCCTCGACGGCCTGATCCATTCCGTCTTCAATATTTGGCAAACCGATATCTGAAAAAACCTGTGCCAGAAGCTGGGTTAATCGATACCGGAACGGAGAGTCGAGACGAGCGATCCTTTCGCCTGGTCGTGCGCTAACTTCTGAAGTCCGTATTGCGATATCTCCAAGCGGAACCTGCCAGATGTGCCTTATCCAAGCTATCCGACCGGAAATTCCTAATTTCCCAGCGTCAGGAAGGACCAAAATATCGCCCCGGCTGCGTATCTGATCACGAAGCGCGTCCTTCTTTTTCGCACCACTATTTATTTTCTGCATCAACGTCACATATGAATCGACCAGGATCAGTTCCGAAACACCCAATACGAAATCTGTAGCCACACCTTCTGTATTGCTATCTCGGCTCTTAACGGGTCTAGCGACGCTATTTAAAATGGTTAATTTTGTATCACGGTCTTGCCGGGCATCAATTGAGTGAGCCTTAAATGTGTAGGCTTCAATAAGATCGCGCTTTCGCTCGCAATCTTCGAGAAGAAGATAGCGCTCAAGTATAGTTCGTGCCTCCATTACTGGGACCAACGTGACTAAGCGGGCGTGCTTTTTCTGCTCGAGATCGCAATCGGCCGTGACGATTATACCGGCTGTCCGGAGCGGACTTTCGGGCTTGTCGAAAAGAATTAAGTCGCCTTGGCGAAGTTTCGCGTCAGGGCCGACAGCGTCGTCCAACGACCAGCCTGGAACATCGTTCTGCACAACCGAGCCTACCAAAACTATCTCCGCGAGCAAGGCGCTTGTGGTCAGTTGCCCACCGCCGTCTGATTCGGCCGCAAGACTAACTGGACCGCGGCGAATGGTCGAGGCGGTTGCTCGGCGGCCGATGACTCTCTGTGTCTAACGAACAGGCGATCGTTTACGCGGCGCGATAAATCGATGCCGTCTTCAGTGAACGCCGCCTTGTGATCCCAAGTCGCGATCACCGCTTTCGATATTGGCCCTTGCGCATTGGCGCTGCAAATTACATTTTGCGGCGGCAATAGCGTCACGAGTGCAGCGTGGGGGTATAGCGACGGTCCATGTCGGGTCTGAAAGTCCAGCTTTTCTGGGCTTTTTATTGCCGGCAACCCCCTCCCGTAGGGGTCACCATCGCCAAACAAAAATTGTCGGGCTTTGTGACCGTGCGGCGAGATCCGCATCCGCGTTTTGGTTTCACCCTTTGTGTCGGCGCGACTTGACTGCCTCGGGCCTATCTGGACGATTGGTTGCCCTCCTTCGATCAGGGTCAAACACTCGACGGTCTCCGGCATAGGGGCTGCGCCAGCGCTACGCGGGCGTCGACCGAAGGGCGGCGCCGGGCGCTGCGTCCTGGCCGATGCCGAGCGGCTCAGCCGGTGGCATACGCAGCGTGGGATTGGCGAAGAGCGTCCACGACAGGGAGCGGTTCCGGTCTGATGCAGCCGATGCGCGCACCGTAGGGCGCGACGTTGCGTCGATGACTGCCGGCAGACGGCTGATCTTCTGCGACAGGCGTCACGATCAACATGGTCCGATATGAGTGCCAAGGGCGTAAAGCGCAGCGCGTCAACGGCTTCGAGCTCGTTGCCGATCGGCGGATCACGGCCGTCTTGCCGGGCTCGACCGCAAGGGCATCATGACACCGCTGATCGTCGGTCAACCGATGAACCGGGCGATCTTGCTGGACTACGCCTGGCAGTCTCTGGTTCCCGCGCTCCAAGGCGGTGACATCGTCAGATGCCTCCGCGTTTCAAGCCGTAAAGACACCGAGACCGCACAGATCATCGCCGACAAAGGCGCGACGTCGCGCTTCCTCCTGCGCTACTCACCCGGTCTGAACCCGATCGAAATGGCCATCTCCAAGGCAAAAAATCGCTCCGGACGCTGGGACCGCATCGGTCACCGTGTCGATCTGTTTCCGACCGACGAATGCCGAAACTGGCTTCGTTATGCCGAAGGGACGCCGACAGGGTCACCAGCCGCTATAAAAATCCATTTTAGCTCGAAGGCGTACAAATTATAACCAGAATCGCCTTAGTTACCTACATTGATTACCCAGAATTATTGCTCATCAATCAGAATATGCATATGCTTCTTTTAATTACTACGAACGATCAAATACATTCATTTGAATTATGGAAATTTATAAATCGTATTTTATGTAAACCCATATTTATGAATCTCTCTATTGCCGTAATTTATTTAGTCGGGAGGGGGTATGAAGAACTCTTATATTTTTACGGCGTTCCGTAATTATAGTACTCGGCCCGACATTCCCGAAAATTGGGATACCCTCTGCTCCATTACCAAGGCGGTGGATCGCCGCAGGCAACATAACATCGAATTGCGGCGCGCGCGTCGCCAGACGTTACCAGAAATTTGGCAGACCGTCGCGATCGGCGGGTTCGCTAGCAACGCTAACGCGATGCAGACCTGATGCGCACCGCCATCATTCCTGCACCGTCGCTGTCGACGCCCGCTAGGGGCGTTACGGTTGCACAGACCATCCTCGAGCGGTTGAGGATCCTGGCGGAAGAGCGGCCTGATACGCGCGCCTTCGTCCATTTGCAGGATGGTCAGGTGGCTGGCGCGCTGTCCTATGGAGCGCTCCGCTCGCGTGCTGGGTCCATCGGTGCCGGTCTCCAGTCGATTGGCGTACGGCACGGCGAGCGGGTTGTTCTGCTCTTTCCCTCCAGCCTAGATTTCATCGCCAGCTTTCTGGCTTGCCAGTGGATAGGCGCGATCCCGGTTCCCGCTTATCCGCCGCAACGCGATGCTTTGACCGCTCGGCGCATCATCACGCATTGCGAGGCGTCGTGGGTGCTGGCCAGCACGGCTGTGCACCACCGAATCGTCTCCAAATTCGGGGGGCTTTCGCTATCGCCAGACCGGCTCGTCGCCGTCGATACAGATTTCGGCGCCGATGTCGGGGAATGGGTCGCGACGCCACACGAAATCGCGGTGCTGCAATATACGTCGGGATCGACCAGCGCGCCAAAGGGCGTGGTCCTGACCCATGCGAACCTGCTGGCCAATGTCGCGGCCATCACCAGCCATATGGGTGCAACTTTCGGCGAAACGGCCGTCAGCTGGTTGCCCATGTACCATGACATGGGCTTGATCGGCATGGTATTGGGCTCGCTGTATTCCGGCGTTACCCTATACTTCATGGCGCCGACCGAGTTCGTGCGCAATCCGGCCCGTTGGCTTCAGGCCATTGTCGACACGAAAGCGCGCTATAGCGGCGGGCCGAATTTCGCCTATCAACATTGCGTTGACCGAATTGGCCCAGCCGTGATCGCCGATCTCGACCTGTCGGGATGGCGCGTCGCGACCAACGGGGCGGAGCCGGTCAGGAGCGGAGTCCTCGAAGCCTTTTGCGAGAAATTCGCGGAGTGCGGGTTCAGCCGCAAGGCGTTCCTCCCCTGTTACGGCCTCGCCGAAAGCGCGTTGATGGTAACGGGTGTGTCGGTGCAAGATCAGGCAGCCGTCCGTTACGTCGACAAGACCGGCCTCAAACACGGGCGCGTGGTGTTTAGGACGCGAAGCGCCGCTGGAATTCAGCCCTTTGTGAGCTGTGGCAGCGTTATTTCGGGGCATGATCTGGTGATCGCCGATCCGGCCACGGAAGAGCGATTGCCGCAGAACCGCTGCGGGGAAATCTGGGTGTCGGGACCGAGCGTCACACCGGGCTATTGGGTCGCGAATACTGCAGACGCGCCCGACCAGCCCCAGCCGTTCGCCATGCTGGACAACCACGACGGCGAACCCAAGCGCTATCTGCGGACCGGAGACCTCGGCTTCGTCTCGGATGGGCAGTTGTTCGTCACCGGGCGCATCAAGGACCTGATCATCGTGCGCGGGCTCAATTATCATCCGCAGGATCTGGAAGAAGCCGCGTGGCGCTCGCATCCCGCGATCGAGCCAAGCGGTGTTATCGCCTTCCAAGCTGAGCCGTCCAACCCGCTGGATATCATTCTTATTGCCGAGATCCGGCGCGAAATGCTGAGCAAAATAGACTCGGCAGACATTGTCGCGGCGATGCGCAGCGCGCTTTCATCGGAATTCCAGCTTGCCGGTATTGCGGTCGGACTGGTCCGGCCCCGTGCGCTGCCCCGGACAAGCAGCGGCAAGGTCCAACGGTCCCGCGCAAGAGACATGCACGCCGACGGGGAATTCGATTGCCTGGCCTTTGATGACCGTTTGGCACTCCCTGGTACGACAACCGAACTTCTGGCGGCAGATGCAGACGCGGCGATACACCCCCGGTCAGAAACCGAGGCGTGGCTGCTCGAATTGGTGGCGCGCAATCTCAAGATCGACCGGGATCTGGTGCGGTGCGACACGCCGATTATCGACATGGGGATCGATTCGCTTTCGCAGCTGCAATTGACCCACGAAATCAGCGCAAAATTCGGGGTCGAAATTGAGGTCGAGCATTATTTCGACGGCGTCTCCATCCGGGGCGTCGGACAGTTGATCGAAAACGCGTGAACAGCGGCACGACCATGCGGTTCAGCCTCATGTTCTTCGCCAGCGATGGCGTCAAAAGTCCCGACGGGATTTACAGCTATCTGATGGACGCCTGCCGAGTGGCCGATCGAGAAGGGCTCTTGGCCGTCTGGTTGCCGGAACGCCATTTCCACCGCTTTGGCGGCGCTTTCCCGAACCCGGCGGTGGTCGGCGCGGCAGTGGCCGCGGTCACCAGCCGGCTGCGCATTCGTGCGGGAAGCGTCATTCTGCCGCTCAACGATCCGATCCGGATCGCCGAGGAATGGGCGGTTGTCGACAATCTGTCCGACGGGCGCGTCGATCTCGGGTTCGGCCAGGGCTGGAACCCGAACGATTTCGTTTTGATGCCAGACGCCTTTGCCGGCCGCCTGGCAAATTTGCACGACGGGATCGAAACCGTTTCGTCGCTTTGGGCGGGAACCCCGCAAATGCGCCGCAACGGTATCGGCGGGGTGGCCGACGTCCGAACTTTTCCCAGGCCGGTACAGGATAGTTTCGGGCTCTGGCTGACATGCTCGGGGTCGATCGACCGCTTTCGACAAGCCGGCGAGATGGGCGCCAACGTCCTGACCGCGCTGCTGTTTCAGACCATAGCCGAGCTGGCCGAAAAATCACATGCTACCGCGAGGCACGCGAGAAAGCCGGGCATGCCGGGCCTGGGCAGGTCACGCTGATGTTGCATACCTATGTCGGCGAGAGCCGGGAGGGTGTGCGTCGCGCCGTCCGTCAGCCGCTGCTCGGGTATCTGCGCGACTCGACCGATTTGTGGAAACAGCAATTTCCGGCATTTGACGAACTGAGCGATGCCGATCGGGACCGAGTCATCGAATTCGCCTTCGAACGCTATGTGCGGATGCACTCGCTGTGTGGAACTGCGCAGGAGTGCGCCGACCGCGCCGACGCGCTCCGCGCGATCGGCGTGACGGAGATTGCATGTCTGGTGGATTTTGGCGTGCCGACCGACGCCGCCTTAGCCGGGATCAGCCGCATCGCCGCCGTGCAGAACCACCTCCTGGATCACGCAGATACGTCCCCACCCGAGGAGGTTCTTTCATGCTGAAGCCGCCCACCCGACCTAAGGCGCATATCGTCGCGTCCGCCAGTTCTCTCCCAGCGACCTATTACACTCAGGCGGAACTCGCCGAGACGATTGTGGCGTTCCTCGACAAGCACAATCTCGATTTTTCACGGCAGCTTGTCGCAAGTCTTTTCGCCAATGTGCGCGTCGACGGACGGCATTTTGAATTCAGCGTCAGCAATTTCTGCGCGCCGCCAACCATCGCGCATTCGGCCGCTAGCGCAGTCGAGGCGTGCGTGGCGCATTCCGAGACGAACGTCCGCACATTGCTGGCCGATACCGGACTTTGCCCGCGCGACATTGCGCTGATCGCTTCCGTCACCCTGACGCCCGCGGTCCCCAGCATTGAAGCCCGGCTGATGAACCGGATCGATTTCGGAAGAAGCACGCGACGGATGCCGCTAGCCGGCCTTGGGTGCATGGCGGGAGTTGCCGGCATCAATCGCGTGGCAGACTATCTCGCGGGTCATCCCGATGAGGCGGCGATTCTGATATCTTGCGAACTGTCATCCGGCCTCTGGCAGGGTTCGGTTCAAGCGGATCTTCAGAAGATGATTACGCGCCTGGAAGGCGAGCCTCATCTCTATGGCGAAATCGTCATGGCGCTTGTCACGGCGGCGCTGTTTGGTGACGGGTCGGGTGCAGTGATGCTGGTGGGAGATGAACATCCACTGGCCGACCGGGCCGTGCTGTCCGTTATCGACAACCGCTCAAACTGGGTGCCGGATACGGCGCACATCATGGGGCTGGACTATATCGACGAAGGCATGCGCAACATCCTGCGGCCCGAGGTCAAGACCTTTGTCGGGGAGGCGTTGGCGGATGTCATCCTGCCGATGCTGGCTGAATCGAATTTGGCCGTCGCAGATATCGACCATTGGACGCTTCACCCCGGCGGTCCCAAAATCATGGACGCCGCAGAACACGCGTTCAAGCTGTCGGAAGCGATGATGCGCCCGAGCCGCGACATCCTTCGGGACTTGGGCAATATCTCTTCGGCTACCGTATTGGTCATGCTGGATCGCATCATGCGCGGCGGCGACCGACCCACGAACCGCAACGGGCTGCTCGTCGCGATGGGTCCAGGATTCTCGCAAGAAGCCACGCTAGTCCACTGGCACTGACCGCCATGGCGCCGCTTGCCCTGTTCGACGTCGTGGTTGCAGTGACGGCGGCCCAGCTCATCGGGTTGGCATTGTATAGCCGACATAATGTCGTGCGTCGGCTGGCGCACGGCGCGGTCAAGGTCGATGCTAGCGGGATCGGCCGAGCCAACATTGCGCTCAGGTGCGGCTGGATCGTCGCGATGCTCGCGGAAGTGCACTGGCTGAACCGCGGCTTTGATCGCTCGATCGGCCGTGTGGCGATCTCCCTCGCCTTGATCGCGCTCGGCCTGCGCGTTTTGGCGATGATCCGCCTCGGGTCGCGCTGGACGTTGCCGACGATCGTGAAGCCAGGCGAGGCAGCGGAGACCGGCGGCATCTATGCGGTGGTGCGCCATCCCAACTGGCTCGGCGTGATGATCGAGATTGCGGCCGTCCCGATGATCCATGGCGCGTGGATGACGGCGCTGGCGTTTGGCGTCCTGGAGGCAATCCTCCTTTCTGGACGGCGCGCGGTCGAAGAATCGGCGCTCGCCGGCGCGCAGGTCGCGCGCGCCGACCTGCACAGCCCCGATACCGAGCGACATGTGGCTATCGTCGGTGCGGGTGCCGCCGGGCTGGCCGCCGCCAAGGCGCTGCTGGATGCCAATGTGGCGATCACCGTATTCGAACGGCGGCCGGATATTGGCGGGTTGTGGCACGCCGACAGTGGCAGCGGCGTCGCGCGCAACACGCACCTTGTTTCGCCCAAATCGGCACAGGCTTTCTCGGATCAGCCGATGCCCGACGCCTTTCCGACCTATCCGCGCCACGATCTCGTACTGTCCTATCTGCAAGACTATGCGGAATCGTGCGGCTTGCGCGATCATGTCCAGTGCGGACGCGCGCTTGAAAGCGCACGCCGCGACGCGGGCGGCTGGCAACTGCATTTTGCCGACGGCACGCAAGGCCGGTTCAGCCATTTGATCGTCGCCAGCGGCCACCACGACGCCCCGCGGATGCCGGATCTCAACGGCCCGTTTGCCGGGCGAATTCTCCATTCGAAAGACTATACCGGCCCCGAGACGGTCGCCGGGAAGCGCGTGCTGGTGATCGGTGCGGGCCAATCCGCCATGGATGTGCTGTGCGACGCTGCGGCGGTCGCGAAAGCCGTCTACCATAGCACGCGCCGCGGCTTCATTTGCACACCCCGGTTTTTCATGGGTCACCCCACCGAAGCGATGATGGAATCGCCGCCGCCGTTGATCGGTGCGCTGCTGGCGCGCCTACCATTGACCAGCATGTTTCGAATGATCGCGCTGATGTCCGAAACGGTGCTTCGCGTTTCCGGCGCGACAAATGCCAAATTAGGGATCCCACCGTACACAATAGATGACAGCCCGCCACCGCCCACCATGGATCAGCGAGTCTATACCTTCTACGCGATCGGCGACATCATCCATCGCGGGCCGGTGGCGGCGCTTGATAACGAATACGTCACCTTTGCAGATGGAAACCGCGATGCCATCGACTTGATCGTGTGCAGTACCGGGTATCGCGCCGATTTCCCTTTCCTCGATCCCAAGCATCAGCCGACTGACCCGGAGCGTAAAAGCGCGCTGCGGCGGCAGATCTTCCATCGAGATGAACCGACGCTCTTCTTCGTTGGATTGATCCATCCCATCGGCGCGCACTGGCGCGTCTTCGAGTGGCAGGCGCAGTTGATTGCGACATACCTGACCGCCAGCAAGGCACGCCGCACAGCGTTCGATCTCCTGTCCAAGGGTGGCTATCGTCTCGACCGTGACTCCAGCAGCAAGGATGTGTTGATGGTTAACAAACTGGCTTATCGCCGCGTTTTGAAAGCCGAACGGCGGGGGCTGGTCCATGACTGACCCGAACGCGGACCAAAGCGCGCACCGGCCGATCATCGACCGCAACCGCTGCGAAGGCAAAGCCGCCTGCGTGCCTGCATGCCCATGGGACGCGCTTGTGGTGGCGCCGCTGCCCAAGGTCGAACGGCAAGGGCTTTCGCTGCGGGGAATCCTAAAGGGCTATGCCCATGGCTGGCAACAGGCCGTGCTGGTCGATCCGTCCGCCTGCCGCGGCTGTCGCATGTGCGAAGCCGTCTGCCCGGAACAGGCGATCTATTTCTTGTCCGATGGAGGGCGGTAACGATGCCATCGAACACTGACGGCGGACAGCGCCGCATCTCGCAATATTTCTTCTGCTTGGCAGCACTGTGCGGCCTGGGCGGCATGGGCGTCGGCGCGCTGATGGGCCTGAGGGATGACTATACCCTGATCGCCGCACACGCGCATCTCAACTTGCTCGGCTGGGTCACGCTCGCCTTGATGGGGGGCTATTACCGCCATTCGCCAGCCCGGCCGCGCTGGTCGTTCCTCAATCTCCTGATGTCGGGTTGCGGCGGGCTGGTGCTACCCCTCGCCCACGCTCTGCGTGCGCTGGGTTCGGACTTGGATTGGGTGTTCAAGCTGGGGGCGACGACTGCGCTTGCCGGCATGGCCCTGTTTCTGGGTGCGGTGATCCTCGACACGCGCGGTAAGCCGGACTTGCTCCACCGGCAGAGCAACACTCGCCCTGAGACTAGGAAAGAGTCATGAAGATGAAAAACTTTGCTTTGCTCGCTGTCGCCGCCGCCACCGCAACCGCACCGTGTACAGGTGCAGCGCAAGAGCCCGCGCGTTCCAGCATCGTAGTGACGGTATCAAACCTGAAAACCGGAACCGGCCAGATGCACTGCACGCTGTTCCGCTCGGCCCAGGGCTTTCCCCGCCAGCCCGAACTGGCAGCCAAGCGGATCATCGGGACAGTATCGGGCAGAACAGCAACCTGCGTCTTCCAAGGCGTCGAAACCGGCCCGGCCGCGATCACCGCCTTTCATGATGAAAACAGCAACCAGAAGCTCGATATGACGCTTGGCGTCCTGCCCAAGGAAGGGCTTGGCTGGAGCAACAATCCCAAAGTCTGGATGAAACCTCCCGACTTCGCGCAAGCGCGTTTCATGGTTGGCAATGACCCGACCTATATTCAAATTCGTCTCAATCAGAGATAGACTGATCGGATAAAACCGTCGTATCTTTCGAAAGATTTGCGGCCCTCAGTGTCACTTCGTAAATATAGATCTAGTTTTTAGCATATTACTGATTCTGATCGATTATTTGTTTCTATCGCCTACTTGCGGCAAAGGAGACGATTGATTTTTTGTCTGACGACGAACCGCGCGGGACTGCATCGGCGACATGGGGCGTACACGCGAAGGCTTATCGGCCTTGTCCTGTGTGCCGTGGTGAGTGCGTGTGGGACTCGAGCCGTCGAAAACGATGTCCCGCAGCTCCCGCAGGTGCGGATTGCACAAATCGGTGGCACCGCGATTGCGCCGACCGTTGCCGGGGTCGGCACCGTGGCACTCCGCCGCGAGACATCGCTCGGCTTCACCAGCGCGGGCCGGATCGCGCGGCTCGGCGTCAATGAAGGCGACACCGTTCGGCGCGGGCAGATCCTCGCCGCGCTCGATACCACGACGGTCGCCGCCGATCTGACACGCGCGACCGCCGAGCGCGAGCGCGCGCGCGCGGAATATGCGCGGAGCGACGGATTGATGCAGCAAGGCTGGATCACGCGGCCACGCCTCGAAAGCGCGCGCGCAGCACTGCTCGCGGCCGAGGCGCAAGTCCGTGCGGCGGGGTTCCAGCGCGCGAATGCGACGATCGCCGCGCCCGGCCCCGGCACCGTGCTCGCGCGGCTCGCCGAGCCGGGGCAAGTCGTTGCCGCGGGGACGCCAGTGCTCGTGATCGGCGAGGAAGCGAGCGGCTATGTGCTGCGTTTACCGGTGTCGGACCGGGATGCCGCGCGTCTCACGCTCGGCGCGGCGGCGCAAACCACGCTTGCCGCGCTCGGCGATGCTGTGATCGTCGGGCGCGTGATCGAGATAGCGGGCCGCGCCGATCGGGCGACCGGCACCTTCGCGGTCGAGATCGCGCTGCCCGACGACAAGCGCTTGCGGTCGGGCCAGATCGGCAATGCCAGGATCACCGCAAACGGCGTCGGTGCGACCACGCTCGCAGTCCCGCCGAGCGCGGTGTTCGGCCCGCGCGCGGGCGAGGCACTGGTCTATGTCGTCGATCTCGCCACGTCGCGGGTGCATTTGCGCAAGATCCACATTGGCGAGGCGAATGACGCGGGCATTGGCGTGACCGGCGGCATCAAACCCGGCGAATGGGTCGCGCTGTCGCGCGTCGACCGGCTGACCGACGGCATGAAGGTCGCGCCGCTCGGCCCCGCCCGATGAACCTGACCGCCTTTGCGGTGCGGCGCTGGCAGGTGACGTTGGTCGCCTTCGTGCTGCTCGCATTGCTGGGCGTATCGGCGTTCCTCGCAATACCGCGCTCGGTCGATCCGCATTTTCCAATCCCGACTGTGGTGGTGACGGTCATCCTGCCCGGGGCGGACGCCGCCGATATGGAGGAGACCATCGCCAAGCCGCTCGAGGACGTGCTGCAGGGCCTCGACAAGATCGACGAGATTCGCTCGACCAGTACCGATGGCACGGCGGTCATCTCGGTCAATTTCGAACATGGCACCGACGCCGAACAATCGCTCGACCGCGTCGTGCGCGAAGTGCAATCGGTGCGCGACCGCTTGCCACAGGGGATTCAACGCATCGCCTTCCGCCGCCCGCGTACGACCGAGGCGGGGGTGTTGCAGCTCGCCTTGGTCAGCGACACCGCGAGCTGGCGCCGCATGGCGAAGTTCGCCGAGGACATGCGCGACCGGCTGAACGTCGTTCGCGGCGTGCGCTCGACCAGCATCGACGGCGCGGCCAGCCCCGAGGTGCGCGTCGCGATCGATGCCGGGCGGCTGGCCGAGGCGCGCATCCCTGCCTCCGCTGTTGCCACCGCGATCCAGCAGGGCGGGGTCGATTTGCCGGCCGGCACGCTGAACGCTGCAGGTCGGCGCTACAATCTCGATGCGGGCGGCGCCTACCGTGATGTCGAGGCGATCCGCGCGGTCCCGGTACGCGCGGGTGATGGTCGGCTGGTGCGCGTCGGCGACATCGCGACCGTCGATTGGAGCGAGGCCGAGCAGACGCATATCGCGCGCTTCAACGGACACCGCGCCTTGTTCGTGACCGTGCGGCAGAAGGATGAGGCCGATGCGGGGACGTTGCGCAACGATCTTGTTGCGGCGATCGGGAGAGTCCGCACGCAATTGCCGCCCGATCTGAAGCTCGAGATCGGCTTCGACCAGAGCAACGACATCCAGCGCAAACTCGCACAACTCGCGCGCGATTTCGCGATCGCGCTGGCGCTGGTGCTGGTGACGATCCTGCCGCTCGGGTTCCGCCCGTCGCTGATCGTCGCGATCTCGATACCCTTGAGCCTGGCGATGGGCGTGCTGCTGCTTGCCCTGCTCGGCTATTCGCTCAACCAGATCAGCATTTCGGGCTTCATCATCTCGCTCGGACTGCTGGTCGACGATTCGATCGTGGTGACCGAGAATATCGAGCGCCATCTGCGCGACGGCGACACGCCAACCGATGCCGCGATCAACGGCACCAACGAGATCACGGCGGCAGTGATGGGCGCGACCGGCGTGCTGCTCTTCGCCTTCCTGCCCCTGACCTTCCTGCCCGAGGGGGCGGGCGATTTCGTGCGCGGATTGCCGATGGCGGTGCTCGTCACGGTGGCGAGTTCGCTGCTCGTGTCGCTGACGATCATCCCATTCGTCGCGAGCAAGCTGCTGCGCCCGCACGCCGGCGCGGGCAATGCGCTCCTGCGCTGGATCATGGCGGGGATCCACCGCATTTACGCGCCGATCCTGCACCGCGCGCTCGATCGGCCGCGCACGTGGTTCTGGGCGGCGATGGCAGTGTGTGTCGGTGCGTTCGCGCTCGTCCCGGTGCTGGGCTTCAGCCTGTTTCCCGCCGCCGAGACGCCATATTTCATCGTTCGCGTCGAAACGCCCGAGGGCAGCACGATCACCGCGACCGACCGCGCCGTGGCGCAGGTCGCGGCGATCCTCCGGCGCGAGCGGGTGGTGGCCAACGTCATGGAAAATGCCGGGCGCGGCAATCCGCAAATCTTCTACAACATCTTCCCGCGCGAGGAGCGTGCGCGCTACGGCGATATCTTCGTGACGATGCAGGATTGGGACGTGCGTGAAAGCCCCAAGCTGTTGAAACGCCTGCGCACCACACTCGCCGCCTATCCCGATGCGCGCGTGACCTTGGTCAATTTCGAAAATGGCCCGCCGGTCGAAGCCCCCGTCGCGGTGCGGATCAGCGGACCGGATCTCGCCGTGTTGAAAACGCTGTCAGACCGGGTCGGTGCGGCGCTGACACAAATTCGGGGCTTGCGGGATATCGACAATCCCTTTGCGTTCGACCGGGTCGACATGGATCTCGGGCTCGATGCCGCGAAGGCCAGTCTGCTCGGCGTTGCGCCGGGCGAAGCGCGGCGTGCGGTTCGGCTCGCGATCAGCGGCGAGCAAGCGAGCCGGTTGCGCGACAATGAAGGCGATACCTGGCCCGTCACCGTCCGCCTCCCGATGGCGACGAACCAGCCGGTCTCGGCGCTTTCGAGCATTTATGTGCCGACACTCGCCGGCGGCAGCATCCCCTTGCTCGAGATCGCATCCCCCAAGCTGACGAGCGTGCCGCCGCTGATCACGCGCTACAAATTGCAGCGCACCGTCACGATCACCGCGTACAATCAGCCGGGCGTGTTGACCTCCAACCTCAACACTGCGGTGACGCAACGGCTGGCAAAGATCGACCTGCCAGCCGGCTACAGCTTCGGCATCGGTGGCGAGGCGGAGGCGGCGCGGCGCAATTTCTCCGGGCTTGGGCCGATCATCCTGCTCGCGACCTTCGGGATTTTCGGCGTGCTGGTGCTCGAATTCGGGCGTTTCCGCGAGACGATGGTGGTGGCGGGGGTGATTCCGCTCGGCACCGTCGGCGGGCTGGTGGCGATGCTGTTGACGGGCAATTCGCTGTCGTTCCTCGCGATCATCGGCTTCGTCGCGTTGATCGGGATCGAGATCAAGAATTCGATCCTGCTGGTCGATTTCACCACGCAACTGCGCGCACGCGGGATGCCGCTCCGCGAAGCGATAGAGAAGGCGGGCGAGATCCGCTTCCTCCCGGTGCTGCTGACCTCGGTCACCGCCATCGGCGGGTTGCTTCCGTTGGCGCTCGGGGGATCGTCGTTGTATTCTCCGCTGGCGTGGGTGATCATCGGCGGGCTGATCAGCTCGACCTTCCTCAGCCGGATCGTCACGCCGGTGATGTACCTGCTCGCCATTCGAGGCGAAGAAGCCAAACGCTTAGCAGCAGCGCCAATCGCATAGGGAGTTGCATCATCCTGGTGCAAAAGGCGACGGCACGCATCAGATCGCAATCATCCACGGCGTCGTCGATGCCGATGTCGAGCGAAGTGTTGGTCGGTACAGCGCCGGTAGGGGCGGTCAGGCTCGGCGCGAGGCGCGTGAGGTCGGTCACGGTAGCGACGTTGCGGTTGATCGGCGTGCCGTCCGAGATCGCGGTGACGGCGACCGGCACGTCCTGAATAGCCTGTTCGCGCTTCTGCGCGGTAACGACGATGTCGGTCAGAGTGCCGTCGGCGACGGGCGCTGTCGTCGCCACTTGGGGAGCGACCGCGCTGTCGCGAGTGGGGCACGGGCGCCGTTGCCGCGCGGCTCACTGGCGCCGAAACGGAGTGGCGAATGCCATTGCCGCTACGCCACCGAGCCAAACGATACCCTTGCGCATAAATCCTTACCCTCAAAAGACACCGCGTAGCCGCAGTTTGGTCTAGCCACTTGGCCGCGCCTTACGGTCAGTTAAAACGTGATGTGGTTAGATCACCGTCAGGTTCTGCCACAAATTACCCGGATTATCCTCATTTTGCGGCCATCGGCGCATTTCCATTTCGGCGAGGTAGAAAGTTGCGACTGGCACTGCACACTATCTGGTAAGACCGCATCGGCAATGATATCGATGGTCGGATAGGAGAGCGAAAACCATGAACGACCGTCTTATGCGCGGGATCGCCGCCGCAACGCTTGTCTCTGCGACCGCACTGATGATGGCGTCCGCCCCGGCCATCGCGGCGGAAGCGGCAGCGAGCGATGCCCGGGTTGCCAGCACGCTGGCGACCGGCTGGCGGTTCCACCAGGGCGATGCGCCAGAGGCGGTGACCACCCCCGGGTTCGACGATGCTGACTGGCAGTCGGTTGCAGTGCCGCACACGTGGAATCGCGTCGGCTTCTATCGCCCCGATCCGCAAAGTCACATCAACCGCGCCGATACGATCAACAAGACGCAGGGCCTCGGCTGGTATCGCCAGCGGTTCGCTGTGCCCGCGGCAATGCGCGGCAAGCGCATCTGGCTCGAATTCGACGCCGCCAGCCGCACCGCGAGCGTATGGCTCAACGGCACCAAACTCGGCGACCATGCCGGCGGCTTCTCGCGCTTCCGGCTCGATGCCACCAATGCGCTGCGCGCCTCGGGCGACAATGTGCTAGTGGTGCGGACCGACAATAGCGCGCCCGGCGGCAAGGACGCGACGACCGCCGACATCCTGCCGCTGACCGGCGACTTCTTCGTCCATGGTGGCCTTTATCGCCCGGTGCGGCTGATTGCGGTCGATCCGATCCATATCGACTTGGCCGATTTCGGCGGCTCGGGCGTGTCCGCGGCCACCACCGCCGCCACGGCGGCCACCGCGCAGGTCGATGTGCGGACGCGCATCGCCAATGCGAGCCGCCGTTCGGGCGCGGTCCGCATCACCGCCAGCCTGATCGACACGAACGGCCGCGTGGCGGCGTCGCTGCAGACCTCGCAAACGCTCGCCGCGTCGACGACGCAGGAAGCGGCACTGAAGCTCACCGTCGCCAATCCGCATCTGTGGCAGGGCGTCGAGGATCCCTATCTCTATACGCTCGCCGTCGATGTCACCGACGCGCGCGGCCGTCTGCTCGATCGCGTGCGCCAGCCGTTCGGGATCCGCACGATCCGGATCGACCCCGACACGGGGCTGTTCCTCAACGGCAAGCACGTCCAGCTTCGCGGCGTCGGCTATCACCAGGATCATGAGGGCAAAGGCTGGGCGATCGACGCCGCCGACGTCGCCGCCGACGTGGCGACGATGCGCGAGATGGGCGTCAACGCGATCCGCCTGACGCATTACCAGCACGGTCAGACGATCCACGATCTCGCCGATCGCTACGGCCTGCTGTTGTGGGACGAGATTCCGCTGGTGTCCGCCTGGACTCGGCGCGGCGAGCTCGAGCCGCGCGCCGCGCTGGTCGACAATGCGCAGCAACAGATGCGCGAGTTGATCCGCCAGAACGGCAACCATCCCTCGGTGGTGACCTGGGGCATCGCCAATGAAGTCGATTTCGGCAATTCCTTCCCGGCCTTCCTGACCGGCTTCCCCGACGGCAAGACGCCCGATCCGATGCCGTTGCTCAAGACGCTGCAGGATCTCACGCATCGCGAAGATCCGAGCCGCCCCACCGCGCTCGCCACGTGCTGTGAGGGGCGGCTGTTCGATCAGGGGGTCGCAATCCCGACCACCGCCACCGCCGCCGATCTCGGCGGCGCCAATCGCTATTTCGGCTGGTATTTCGGCGTGCCCGGCGATCTCGGCCCGCATCTCGACATGCTCCACGCCAAGCGGCCGCAGCAGCCGCTGTCGGTCACCGAATATGGCGCGGGCGGCGCGACCAGCATCCATAGCGACGATGTCCTGGGCGGCCCGATCGATTCACGCGGCGTCACGCAGCCCGAGGAATATGAGAGCTATGTCCATGAGGAGGCATGGCGTGCGCTCAAGGCGCGGCCGTATCTCTGGGGCACGTTCCTGTGGAACGCGTTCGATTTCGCGACGACGATCCGTGCCGAGGGCCACGCGCAGGACATCAACACCAAGGGGCTCGTCACCTATGATCGCGCGATCCGCAAGGACGCCTATTATTTCTACAAGGCGAATTGGAGCGCGACGCCGACGGTCCACATCACCGGCCGACGCTATGCTGATCGCGCCTATCGGGTGACCGACGTGCGCGTCTACAGCAATGCCGCGACGACCGATCTGCTGCTCAACGGACGTTCGCTCGGGCAGCGCAGCGATTGCCCCGACCGGATCTGCGTGTGGCAAAACGTCGCGCTCACCGCCGGCAACAACGCGCTCGTCGCACGGGGCGGCACGGCAGAGGATAGCCTCACCTGGACGCTGTCGCCCGACGCCGCCGCCAACGTGCGGATCGACGCCGGCGCGATCGTCGCGGCGAAGGCGACGGAGCGGTTCGGATCGGACGCTTTCTTCACCGGCGGCAAGACGGGCACGCTGACCAAGCCTGCCGATTACGGCAAGCCCGCCGTCGCAGCGGTGATCGCCGGAGCGCAGGACGCAGCCGTCGCTGCGACCTATCGCGAGGGCCGCTTCAGCTATGCGGTCCCGCTCCCCGACGGGCAGTACCGCGTCGCGCTGACCTTCGTCGAACCGTCGCTGGCGCCCGGCGCTCGCGTGTTCGACGTCACCGCCAATGGGCGCACGATCGTCCAGGGGCTCGACATCGCGCGCACCGCCGGCGGATCGGCCAAGGCGCTGACCCGCACCGCGACCGTCACCGTCCGTGGCGGCAAGCTCGACCTGGCGTTCGTGCCGCGCACTGGCGACGCGATCGTCTCGGCAATCGAGATCCTGCGATGATCGCGCCGACCCGCCAGCGGAGGATTGCGGCATGGCATTGAGGATCGCCGGTCGCGGTTGGCGCGACGTGCCGCTCCGCTGGAAACTGATCGGGCTCGTCACGCTGGGGACGATCCTCAACTATCTCGCGCGCTCGACCCTGTCGGTCGCGGCACCGCGTCTGAAGACCGAATTCGGCATGACGACCGAGGATTACAGCTGGGTCGTGCTCGCCTTCCAGGCGAGCTACACGATCATGCAGACCGTCGCGGGCGGCGTGCTCGATGCGCTCGGCACGCGGCTCGGCTTCTTCCTCTTCGCACTCGGCTGGGCGCTCGCCAACATGGCGCACGCGCTGGCGACCGGCTGGCCGAGCCTCGCCGTGTTCCGCGCGCTGCTCGGCGCGAGCGAAGCGGCGGCCATTCCGGCGGGCGCCAAGACCGTGTCCGAATGGTTCCCCCCGCGCGAGCGCCCGCTTGCGACCAGCGTGTTCCAGATGGGCACCAGCGTCGGCAACATGATCGCGCCGCCGCTGGTCGCCTTCTGCATCCTCGCGTGGAACTGGCAGGCGGCCTTCATCGTCACCGGCGGGCTCAGCCTGATATGGGCGTTGCTATGGTATTGGAGCTATCGCAGCCCGGCCGACCATCCGCGCCTGAGCCCGGCCGAACGCGCGGCGATCACCGCGGCGCGCGACGAGGATGTCAGCGCCAAGCCCGCGACGCGCAAGGACCTGCTGCGAAGCCGCGCCTTCTGGGGTATCGCCGTGCCGCGCTTCCTCGCGGAACCGGCGTGGCAGACCTTCAACTTCTTCATCCCGCTCTATCTCGTGTCGGTGTGGCACCTCGATCTCAAGAGCATCGCACTGTGGGCGTGGATGCCCTTTCTCGCCGCCGACTTCGGCAGCCTTGCCGCGGGCGTGCTGCCGACCTGGTTGATGAAGCGCGGCGTGCCGCTGGTCGCGTCGCGCAAGGTGACGATGACGGTCGGCGCGCTGTGCATGATCGGGCCGGCGTGCATCGGCCTTGCGGGATCCCCCGGCGTCGCGATCATCCTGTTCTGCGTCGGTGGCTTTGCGCATCAAATGCTGAGCGGCGCGCTGATCACGCTGTGCGCCGACATGTTCGACAGCCGGACGGTCGGCACCGCGAGCGGGATGGCCGGTACCTCCGCGTGGATCGGCGGCATGCTGTTCACGCTGCTCATCGGGCAGAGCGCGGACGCATTCGGCTATGACCCGCTCTTTGCCGCCTTGGCGGCGCTCGATCTTCTCGCAGCCGCTGTGCTGTGGAGCCTGTTGCGCGCCAAGCCGCGCGCACCCGTTGAAATGCAGAAAGGCTAATTCGTGTTAATGACACAGACGATGCGCTGGTTCGGTCCGAACGATCCGGTGCAGTTGCGCGCCATTCGGCAAGCGGGCGCGACCGAAGTGGTGACCGCGCTCCACGAAGTGCCGAACGGCGCGGTGTGGGAGCGCGACGCGATCGCCGCGCGCAAGGCAATGGTGCGCGCCGCCGGGCTCGACTGGCGCGTGGTCGAGAGCCTGCCGGTCGACGAAGGGATCAAGACGCGCTCATCCGAGTGGGACCGCCTGATCGCGCAATATTGTCAGAGCCTGACCAACCTCGCGGCCTGCGGCATCGATGTCGTGACCTATAATTTCATGCCGCTGCTCGATTGGACGCGCACCGACCTCGGCTGGGAATTGCCCGACGGCGCGCGCGCGCTGCGTTTCGAGCTGGTCGCGCTCGCCGCCTACGATCTGTTCATCCTGCAGCGGCCGGGGGCGGCCGAGAGCTACGACGCGGCGACCTGCGCTGCGGCCGAGCAGCGCTATGCGACGATGGATGAGGCCGCGCGCCGCGAGCTCGAACGGACGATCATCGCCGGGCTGCCGGGCAGCGAGGAAGGCTTCACCTCGCCTGCCTTCCTGCGCGCGATCGAAACCTATGCCGACATCGACGCCGCCACGCTGCGCGACCATCATGTCGCGTTCCTGGCGGCGGTGTGTCCGACCGCGGATGCGCTGGGCATCCGCCTGGTCGTCCATCCCGATGACCCACCCTTCCCGATCTTCGGCCTGCCGCGCGTCGTCAGCACCGAAGCCGACCTCGCCAACCTCTTCGCGCGCGTACCGAACCGGTCTAACGGGCTGTGCCTGTGCACGGGGTCGCTCGGGGTTCGCGCCGACAACGATTTGCCCGGAATGGTCGATCGGCTCGGCGATCGCATCGGTTTCCTGCATCTCCGCTCGGTCCAGCGCGAGCCCGACGGCGCGTTCCACGAGGCCGAGCATCTCGGCGGCGACGCCGCGATGGCAGCGATCGTCGCGGCAGTGCATCGCTTGTCGGTGCGCGAACACCGCAGCATCCCGATGCGGCCAGACCACGGGCATCAGATGCTCGATGATCTCGCGCGGATCACCAACCCGGGTTACTCGTTGCTTGGCCGCATGCGGGGCCTTGCCGAATTGCGCGGGCTCGAACGGGGTCTCGCTTACGCGGCGGGGTAGCGGGCATGCCCGAAAGCGTCATCGCCTGTTTGCAGCGTTTCCAGGTCGGGAGCGGCGCGCGGCCGCGGCACCGCTGTTTGCCGCATCCTCGTGCGCGAGCTTGCGCCACCGGGCAACGCGGGCGGGATCGAGCTCTCCCGCCGCCATCGCGGCGTTGATAGCGCATCCGGGCTCCGCGATATGCGTGCAATTCGAGAACCGGCAGTCGAGCGCCACGTTCGTGACATCGTCAAAGACCTCGGTCACCCCAGTGCTCACTTCGGACATCTGGAGCTCGCGCATGCCGGGCGTGTCCACCAGCCAGCCACCTTCGTCCGCGCCATTGGCGAGGCGATACATCTCGCGGACCGTCGTCGTGTGGCGGCCCTTGCCGTCGTCCTCACGGACCGCCTGGGTTGCGATGCTGCTCGATCCCGTCAGCGTCTTTACGAGCGTGGACTTGCCGACACCCGATGATCCCACCAGCGCGACGGTCTGTCCGACGCCGCAATAGTCTGCCAGGCGAACGACGCTCGCTGGATCTCGCCCGTCGACGAGTTCCACCTGTAGTCCCGACTGGAGCGCACGCGCTGCATCGACCAACAGCTCAGGCGCAGGCGATAGATCGACCTTCGTCAGGACCACGACGGGACGAACACCCACCTCGCGCGCGAGCACGAGATAGCGTTCCAGCCGCGCGATGTTGAAGTCCTGCTTGCACGCCGTGACGATGAAAAGCGTGTCGACATTCGCCGCGATGAGCTGCACCCGGCGCTCATCCCCGGGGGCAGGCCGCTTGAAAAGGCTCGTCCGCGCAAGGATGCGCACGATGGTTCGGCTGTTCCGGTCGACCAGCAGCCAGTCGCCCACGGTCGGCCTGTCCTCCGCGCCCCCTGCCACGGGCAGACTGGAGGGGATCGAGTCTTCGAGCCCCTCACCCGCAACGGTCACCCTTCCGCGGTGCACCGAAATCACCCGGGCAGGCTGAAAGCTGCGTCTCTCCTCGAGAGAAACCTGCTCGCTGAAGAACGCTTTCCAGCCGAGCTGCGCAAGACTGAGGTCGGACGTTTTCACCGCAACTTCAGCCGTCCTGAGGACGTCCTCATTCATCGGCATCCGGCGTTGCCTGATCGACGGCCCGCTTGTCCGCCTTGGCTTGCGCCTTCTTTGCCGTCTCGGCCGCCTTGGTCTTTTCCCGCTCGCGGCGCTCGAAGTCGTAATTTGTCTTGCGTGGTATGTCGGTCACTCCGAAGCTCGATCGTCCGGCTTGAGCACAGCACTCGCCCCAGGACTCTTGCCTTCCGGCTACACTGATCCGGCGGTCACGACTAGGGTCAGGACGTGCTGCCGTCACAGCGCAGGATGCTGGGAACGCCCCGTAGGTCCACCGGGGTTCCCTCGGGGTGGCACGCCGCGCTCCAACGTCGCGATCACGCGCGGGGCGCACGAAGACCTCGGTCCGCGCGTCGGCGGGGGCGACGTGGATGTCGAGTACCGGTACACCTTGCCGCGGCGCCGCGTTTTGGGCAGCTTCGCCGCTATGCTCAAGCCCTTCCGCGCGGTGATCCCGCTTTGCCTGCTCCTGACCGGGGCGTCCCGACCTCTGCCGGTCGATCCCGACACGCGCGCCTGGTGGGCGACGACCGCCGCGCTTTCGGGCGATGCGATGGCGGGGCGCGACACTGGCTCGGCCGCTTACGAGCGCGCCGCGACGATGGTGGCGGCGCGGTTCGCGGCCGCCGGGCTCGTACCCGCCGGCGAGAATGGCAGCTATTTCCAGCGCGTGCCGATGCAGGCGTTGTCGATCGAACGGGCGACGGTGCGCATTGATTCCCGGCCGCTGCGGTTCCTGCACGACATCATGGCGAACCCTTATCCGAGCATGCCGACGCGGTTCGACGCTGCGATCGCGTATCGCGGCTATTGCGCGGCGGGTACGCTCGGCGATGTGCGCGGCAAGGTGGTGATCTGTCACGGGACCCACCGGGCCGGCCTGCCTACGGATGCCGATCGCGCCGCCGCGTTGAAGACGGCGGGTGCCGTCGCGCTCGTCACCATCGCCGATCCCGGCTTCGCGGTGGAGCCGCCGCGCTGGCCGTTCGCCTATGCGCGCACGGTGTGGATCCGCGGCAGCGCGCCCGAGGCGCCGGGGATCGCCCGTTTCATCCTCAATGCCGATGCGCTCGGCCGAATGATCGCAGGGGCCGGCCACGATGCCGCGCAGCTGATCGCGGCGGGGAGCGCGGGCGCCCCCCTGCCCGCCTTCGACACCCCCGGCCGCTTCCGCGCCGATTTTCGACTGGCGGAGCGTGCGATCAGCGCGCCCAATGTGCTTGCACGCTTGCCGGGCACCGATGCCGCGCTTGCCGCGCAGACGATCGTTCTGTCGGCGCATCTCGACGGCTACGGCCCCGGCGAACCCGTTGCCGGCGACCGCATCTATAACGGCACGCTCGACGACGCCGCCTATGTCGCGTTGCTGATCCGCTTGGCCGAGCGGCGGCACCAGTCCGGGTTTCGGCGGCCAGTGCTGTTCGCCGCTTTCACCGGCGAGGAAAAGGGCCTGCTCGGCGCGCGCTGGTTCGTCGCGCATCCGACGGTTCCGATCGCCCGCATCGCCGCCGATATCAACCTCGACCAATTGCGCCCGATCTTCCCGCTTCGGCTGCTGACGGTACATGCGCTCACGGACACTACGCTCGGCGACGATGCGCGCGCGGTCGCCGCCGGCCTGCAGATCGCCGTCCAGCAAGATCCGGAGCCCGAGCGCAATCTGCTGCGCCGCGCCGACCAATGGCCCTTCCTCCAGGCCGGCATTCCGGCGACCGCGTTCGTCTTCGGCTACCGCCCGGGCACCGAGAGCGAGCGCATCTACCGCCGCTGGTACAAGACCGGCTATCACAAGCCGCAGGACGATCTCGACCAGCCGATCGACTGGCAGGCGGCCGCGGACTTCAACCGGTTCTTCTACACGCTCGCGGCTCGCGTCGCGGATCAGCCGACCGCGCCGGCGTGGAAGCCCGGAAGCCCGCTTCGCGCCGCGCCGCGCTGAGCCGATCCATCGCATCGCCAGTTGGACGCACTTTGCCCCACAAAGCGAGAGGCGTGCCGCTGTTCCATTTGCCGCCACCGGGTTTCGTCATCGGAAGTGGCCGGGACGACGGACGGACGCTATTCGACACGCCTTATAGATAGAAGGAAATGCGATGAAGGTCTGTCTCGCCGCACTGCTGGTCGCTGTTGGCGCCCCGACTTTGGCGCAGGGGCCGGCGGCCGCACCGGTGCCGGTTGCCGCGCCATCCCCGATGCTGCCCCGCGTCGCGCTGGAGACCAGTGCGGGAAGGATCGTGATCAAACTCGAGACGGTGAAAGCGCCGATCACCGCCGGCAATTTCCTCAAATACGTCGAACAGAAGAAGCTCGACGGCACCGAATTCTACCGCGCGGTGAAAGCCGCCGATCATTTTGGTTTCGTGCAATTCGGGGCGAACAGTGACCCCAAGCGCTTGCTCCCGCCAATTGCCCACGAACCGACGACACAGACCGGCCTTCACCACACCGACGGCGAAATCTCGCTCGCCCGCCGCGCGCCGGGCACCGGCGGCAGCGAATTCACGATCAGCGTCGGCGATCAGACGCATTCGCTCGACGCCGGGCGGGGGCAGCCCGCGGACAATCTTGGCTATGCAGCGTTCGGCCACGTCGTGGAGGGGATGGACGTGATCGTCGGCATCATGGACGCGCCCGTCTCGCCGACCGCCACGCAGCGTGGCGCATTCAAGGGCGAAGTGCCGATAGCACCGGTAAAGGTTCTGACGGCGCGGCGGGCAAAACCCTAGCCGCGCTCGCTTCGGGCACCGGTGCAGACCAAGGCCATGCTCGGTTGATGGTACTCCTAGCGTCCTCCAACGCGAGCACCCCACGCGGCGGCACCAGGTAGCTGGGCGGAAGCGCTTCGATTGCAGGCCGGCCGAGCAGATAGCCCTGGACAAGGCGGATCCCGATCGTCTTCAGCGTCTGCAATTCCGCGGCCGTCTCGATCCCCTCGGCGATGCAACCGATACCGAGCGCTTCGGCCATCCGAGCGACGCCCGCGACGATCGTCTGCCGCGCCATCGAGGAATCGATCCCGCGGATGAGCGCCATGTCGAGCTTCAGCATGTCCGGGCGAAGATCGGCGAGCAAGCCGAGGCCAGCATAACCGGCACCGAAATCATCGATCGCGGTGGTGAAGCCGCGCGCGCGATAGGCCTCGATGATCCTACGGACGTGGGTGACATCGCGCATCCGCTCGTCTTCGGTGAATTCGAACATCAACCGCGCCGGATCGAACCCGACACGCCGTGCCGCCGCGAGCGATGCCCGAATACAGGCGTTCGGCTCGTACACGGCATTGGGCATGAAGTTGATCGAGAGCTTGGTGGCGCTGTCGGGCGCGAACAGACCCCCGGCGAGCTCGATCGCCTTGACGCGGCAGGTCTGGTCGAACTTGTAGATCACGTCCGGCTCGACACTCGCGATCACCTCGGCCGCGGATTGGCCGGCGATGCCCCGTACCAGCGCCTCATAGGCGAAGACCGATCCGCTCGCGATGTCGACGATCGGCTGGAAGGCCATGGTGATTTGCGTCTTCAATGGCTTGCTCGTCTTGCAACCCGCGCAAGCCGCCTTGGCGGGATACGCAGCAGCGCCGATGCCGACTTCACCGTCGTTCATGCCCAATCTTCCAATTTACCCATCGCGTTGCGGGGCAGCGCCGCCCCGAAACGGAAGCTCTTGGGCCGTTCGTGAACCGTCAGTTGCTCCGCCGCGACCTGCTCGAGGAGGACGCCGAGGGTGACAGGATCTTGCCGATCGCGCGGCACGATGAAGGCCTTGAGCCGCCCGGCTGCGTTTAGCCGGACAGCCGCCTCCGCCACTCCATCGACCGATCTCAAGGCTTCGATGACGCGGGCCGGCCAGACATTATGTCCTGCGACTTGCACGGCGCCATCCCGCCGACCGAGCAGCCGAAAGGCGCGATCGCCCGTTCGCTCGATGTGATCGGGCAAGTCCGTGATCACACCTGCGCGGTTGCTGAGCTGCCAGTCGTCCACGCCGTGCGGCACCAGGCGCCACCGCGGCAACAAGTCATAACGCGCCGCCGGCACTTCGCGGATCGCGATGGCGCTGGTCTCCGATGCGCCATAGACGTCCACCAGGCGCGCCAGCCCCGCCGCACGCAGCGCATCGGCAACCGATCCGTCGAGCACGCCTGCCGAACTGACGCCAACCACGTCTTCGGGGAAACGGCGGATCAGCCGCAGCGCCGCGTGCCACTGTTCGGGGACCGCGACGACGAGATCGCCAGCGACGAGGCCAAGCGGCGCGCCGAGCGTACGCACGACGATCGGAACGCCGAGCACGCTTGGCACCAATGCGGTCCAGACGATGCCGTAGAGATGGTTTGCGGGAACCAGCGCGACGATGCGCCGCCGATCGGCAAACCGCGCCGCAAGCCACGCCGCCTCGTCGAGCAGATCGGACATGGCATGGACGCACGGCCGCTGCTCGCCGGTAGAACCCGACGTCCTCACCGTCATGTTGCTGTCCGCCGCCGCCTGCCCGGCCATAATCCAGTCGATCCACGCGCCGACGGTGCTCGGTGGAGCCTCATCGAGCAGGCTATCGTCGAGATCGAACATCTCCGCCAACGCGCCGAGCGCGCCGAGCTGCTCGAGCGAATCGAGCCCAAGCCCCGCCTCGTCGATCGCCATCGCCTCGGGCCAGATCCCCTCGACAAGCGGTGGCAGAACCGTTTCCCGGATCCGCCGCACTTCGGCGGCCACCGCGGCACACGCGATGCGATGCACGGCAGAGCGCCGCAGTTCGACGCTGCTCACGCTGCAGCGGCTTGTGGTTGGAACACCTGATTGCGTCCGCCGCGTTTGGCCGCATACAGCCGCTTGTCCGCCAGCGCGATCAGCGCGTCGATCGAACCGTCCGCTTCATCCAGCGTCGCGCAGCCGAAGCTGGCTGTCAGCGTCAATATCGTGCCCGCCGTCTCGACCTCGATTGCGGCGATGGCCGCGCGCAGGTCCTCGGCGAGCCCGATTGCCTGTTGCCCATCGTACCGTGGCAGCAACGCAGCGAATTCCTCCCCCCCAAGCCGCGCGAATACGCCACGCGGCGGGAGCAACGGCGCGCACGCCTCCGCGACGCGGCGCAACATGATGTCGCCGACGGGATGCCCGTAAGTGTCGTTGATCGCCTTGAAATGATCGAGATCGAGCATGATCAGCGACAGCGAATGCCGCAGGTCGCGCCACCGCGTCTGCTCGCGTTCCATTGCGTGGCTGAAATGCCGCCGGTTGGCGGCGCCGGTGAGATGGTCGCGGGTCAGCACGCGTCGCAGATCCTCTGCCGCCGCTTCGCGCCGCGGCACGTCGCGCAGGATCACGGAGAAGCCGATCGGGCCCGTTTCGTCATCGCGCGAGCGCGCGACCACCAGACGCTGGCACCAATAGCGCTCGCCATTGGCACGCTGCTGCCAGCCTTCCTGCAGGTGCCAGCCATCGCGCTCGGCGACCACCAGTTGCTCGTCCAGACGCAAGTCCCCGCCGGTCGTATCGGTCTTCAGCACGTCGCCGAGTTTTTGACCGATCACCGCGGCAAGATCGTATCCCGTCTGGCGCGTGAAGCCGGGATCGCCAGTGATGACCTCACCGTCCGGCCGGACGGTCAGCGCCGCATAATCGTTGATCCCATTCAGCAGCGTTGCGAACCACGTATCCGCTTGGCGAAGCCGTTGTTCCTGGACGACTTGCTGGCTGATATCGGTCAGCGTCACCATCAGCCGATCGGGCGCAAGTTTTACCATCGTGCACGCCAGCACCTTGCGCGGGGTAGTACGCCGCGCACATCCGAGCTCGACGAAGATGCGATGGCCGTCGCAGACGCGTCCAGTCGCGGGGGCGAACGCGGCAGCGATGCTGCGCAGCTCGGGGGCGTGCTGTTCCAAAGCCGAAAACAGATTGCCGGCATCGCGCGGGCCCGCCAACGGCAGCAGATGCTGCATGGCGTGCGGATTCATCATCCCGATCTCGCCCGCCATGTCGCATTCGAGCAGGCCGACCGGGCATGCGTAAAGGAACTCGAGCAGCTGCTCTTCACTCGACCGCTCGGTCATGGCGGTTCCTAGCGTTCGATGAGAACGTAGCGGCGCGCCGTTTCGGGCGAGGCCAGCAGGCGCAGCCGCACCTTGGTCGGTCGCATGCGCAGCGTCAGGACATAGGGCACGATGTCGTCGATTTCAGGCTCTTCCTCGAACCGCTGGGCAACCATGAAGTTGTTCATGCACTGCGCGACCGCCTCGAAGAACGGGACGCCCATGACGCTGGCACGGTCGAGCCCCGAAAGGCGTGCCTCGGTGGCGTTATAGACCTGTACCGTCGTATCCGCAGGGAACCCGACGATCCCGAACGGCAAGGCATCGCGTTCGACGTCGCTCATTCCGTCTAGGGTCGTGAGGGAAAGGGATTCGAACGCAATTTCCTGAGGCACAAACAAAGCTCCTGTGATCCATTTCCCTGCACCGCCAGACCTAAAGATTACCTTAAAAGGCTGATTTGGTTACATTGCCGCAACGATACCGGCACGCCGGCGTATTTGTCAGTCGGGGTGGCAGGCTCTCGCGCATCGCACCCAAGGTTGGAGCCCGCTTGCCCGTGCGACTCATGCTCAGGCCGGTTGCCCGCCGCCTGCCAAAGGTTCGTCGCTGTGGCCGCAGCGGCCGACACTGCGACAGCGCCCGCCGGGGAAATATGTCGAGCGATGGGATTTCATTGGTATCCACGGGCTCAAGCCGCGCTCCGCCGCAATGCGATCGAACCGGGGACGGTCGATTCCCGCTCGCTCCGGCAACGGCTGCGCGACACCCGCGATGACGAGCGCGCGCGCCGAGATCGCCGCGCTGGCGCTCGGTCTGGCGCGCTTCGAGTCGGCCTTCCCGACAGGACAAGCCCACGTCATCGACGGCGGGTGAGGAACAGCTGTCGCGCGGGCGGCATTCGTCGAGCCCCGGTGGGGGCCGAGAGAAAACAGGGGACGCCGCTTACCGCGCGCGCCATGTCGCCGGCATGGTCCGCGCTGGCAGGCTCACCGTCACGGTCTGGCGAATGTCGGTCGCCGAGTCGGCGAGCATCACCTTGTAGCGACCACCCGCGATCCGCCACTGATGCCCGGCTTCGTCCCACGTCGCGAGCAGGCGTGGATCGACCGTCACCGCGACCGTCTGGCGCGCGCCGGGCGCGAGCGCGACCTTGGTGAAGCCACCGAGCCGCTTGGGCGCTTCCCATCCACCCGCGACCGGCGCGACATAGATTTGCGGCACCGTCGCGCCAGCACGCGCACCGGTGTTGCGCACCGTGAAGCTGGCGGTCAACGCGCCGTTGGCGGCGGTCGCGGTCAGCCCGTCGGTGGCGAAGCGCGTATAGGACAGGCCGTGGCCGAAGGCGAAGAGCGGCGTGATCGCCTTCGCGTCGAACCATTTGTAACCGACCGTCGCGCCCTCTTTGTAGATGACGTCGCCGGCGTGCGGCTTGGCCGGATCGGGCAACTGATCGACACTGCTCGCAAAGGTCATTGGCAAGCGCCCCGACGGATTGGTCGTGCCGAACAGCAGATTGGCGATCGCCGCACCGCCGGCAGTGCCGGGATACCACGCCTCGAGCACCGCTCCGACCTTGCCGAGCCACGGCATCGCGACCTGGCTGCCGGTTTCGAGCACGACGACCGTCTTGGAATTGGCCGCGCCGACCGCGTCGATCAGCGCATCCTGCGCGCCGTCGAGCGCCATCGGCACGTCGAACGATTCCCCCTGCCACTGCGTTGCAAAGACGATCACGACATCGGCGCCGCGCGCCAGAGCCGCCGCCGCAGCAGGATCGCTGCCATCGGCAAAGGCGACATCCGCGCCCGGCGCGCGGCGCTTGATCTCGTCGAGCGGCGACGAGGGATAATACATGATCGGGCCGGGCCAGGTCTTTGGCAGCAGCCCCGGCACGGCATTGCCGCCGACCGGATAGACGAGCGAGGATCCCCCGCCTGCGAGCACCCCCTTGTCGGCATGGCCGCCGATCACGACGATCCGCTTTGCGGTCGCGGCGAGCGGGAGCACGTCACCGTCATTCTTGAGCAAAACCGCGCCCGCCTCCGCTGCGGCGCGCGTGACGGCGGCGTGCGCGGGAAGATCGATCGGCTGTTCGCTGACCGGACGCTCGAAAAGCCCTTGCGCGAACATCGCGCGCAGGATCCGGTGCGTCATCACGTCGAGCCGCGCGGGCGTCACCGCTCCGCTATCGAGCGCCTGGCGCAGCGGCGCGCCGAAGAAGGGCTGCGTGTCGAAGGGAAAGCCCGAATCCTGGTCGAGACCGGCATTGGCGGCGGGCGCGGTGCTGTGTGTCGCCCCCCAATCGCTCATAACATAGCCCTTGAAGCCCCAGTCGGTGCGCAGGACATCGGTCAGCAGCCAGCTATTCTCGCAGGCATAGGCGCCGTCGACGCGGTTGTACGAACACATGATCGACCCCGGATCGGCGCGCTCGATCGCCAGCTGGAAGGCGAGCAGGTCGGACACGCGCGCCGCGCTGTGCGCGATGATCGAATTGCCGGCGTTGCGATCGGTTTCCTGATCGTTGAACGCATAATGCTTGATCGTCGAGACGACGTGGTTCGACTGGATACCGCGCACTTGCTCGGCAACGATCGTCCCGGCGAGCAGCGGATCCTCGCCGCCATATTCGAAATTGCGGCCGTTGCGCGGCTCGCGCAGCAGATCGACGCCGCCCGCCAGCATGACATTGAAGCCCGAACGGCGCGCTTCGTCACCGATCATCGCGCCGCCGGCATGCGCGATCGCAACGTCCCAGCTCGCGGCGATCGCCAGGTTCGACGGCAAAGCGGTCCGCTCGCGCTTGACCGCGGCACCCCCCTGCGTCGCGACACCGACGCCGGCGTCGGTTTGATGCTGCGCCGGAATGCCGAGCCGCGCGATCGCGGGGACATAGCCGGCCGAGCCGGCATGCGCCTCGACCGGAGCCTTATAGAGGAAGATCGGAAAATCCGTCCCGAAATAGCCGAACACCAAGGTGAGCTTCTCGTCGCGTGTCATTGCCGAAACCAGCGCCTTCGCACGCGCATCGGGATCGCGCTTCGCATCGTTCCACGCGCCGCGGATCGCGGGCTTGGTCCACGCGGGCAGCACCGGCGTCCCGGCGACCGGTGCGACCTTCGCGGGCGGCGGTGGGGCGGCGACTTGGGCGGACGCGGTGGCGGCGACGAGCAGCAAGGGCATGGCGGCGACACGAAGCGTCATCAAGAAATCCTCTCTCGGTAGGTGTCGCGCCGTGACTCCGGACCGAACGCCGACGCTGGCGTCGTATATGCGGGCGTCTTTGACAGGTAAACAGCTGGCGAAGCTGCGTTTCGCGCCCGGCATTCTGCCAGGGCCGCATCGCGCTTTCGCGGCGCCGATCCTGGTCATGCTGTATCGCTGCCTTGCGCAGCAATCGGTGCGGCCATGCGGCGGTGCGGGCAAGCGCGCGATGCTGCCGCAATCGCTTGCCAGACAGATCGGATCGATGCCGACAGCTTGCGGCGGGGGTAGGCGCTGGCCGATCGCCCTGCGCATGTGTCCGTCTGGTCGGTGTCCTGCGGCAGCCGGTTGACTACCGCGCCGCAGGACACGTCGCGTAACGACAATGCCGCCCGGGATCCGGGCGGCACTGCACGCGTGTTAGAGGCGGCGGCGCGTGGCCGTGGTCGCCCCGAAGCCGGCGGCACCGGCGCCGATCAGCAGCGCGATCACCAGCATGAACGACGTCCCCGCTGCCACACCGGCGGCGGTGTCGGTCGCCGACTTTGCGGTACTGATCGCGTCGTTCTTGGTCTTGACGAACTGCGCCTTGGCTTGCGTCACCTGGGCCTGTGCCTCGGGACGGCTGATCTTGCGCTGGGCGGCGACGATGTCGACGATCCGGCTTTCGGCCTGCGAGCCGTCGGTGCCACCGCGGGCGAGCGCGGGCAGCTGCTTGGCGATTTCCTTCTGCGCCTGCTCGGGCGTCATCTGCGCCGGGTCGGACGGTGCGGTCGACAGATAGGCAGCGGCTTCGTTGCGGACGTCGGACGTATCGACGCCAGCCACGTCGGCAACCTTGGGAGCCGCCGCACCGATCCCGCTACCGGCTGCGCCTGCAACCGCGCCGACGGTGCGGAACGCGCCGCCGATGATCCCGCCGACCGCCGACGTGAGCAGATACAGCGTCAGGATCAGCGTGACGCCCCAGACGACGAGGCCGTGGACCAGACCATCGAAACGATCGTGCACGCCAGCGACGCGTGCCGCTGCATAGCCGCCGGCACCCAGCGCGATCACGGTCGTGACGATCCAGTACAACCCGGCGCCGATGCCTAAGCCGGTCGCCCCTGGTGTCGTGCCCTCGACCGGATTGACGAGGCTGAGCCCGATCCCCGTGCCAAGAATGCCGAGCACGAGCTGGATCGCGATCGCCAGCACGACGCCGGCGAAGATTGCACCCCACGAAATGCGCGTCGGCGTCTTCACCAGACGCGCGTCGTCAACCGGCACGAAGCCGGGTGTCAAATTGGTAGCCATAGTCACTCCTGTTGGTAGAAAATTGCCGGACCGGCGTCAGTCGTCGCCGTCCTTAATCATGGGGCTGTCGCCCCGGGCCTGATCGGCTCCGGCTTCGCTTTCGCGCCGCCCCTGCCGTTCGACATCGGCGTCGCCGATGATCTTGCCGATCGCTTCCTGGACCGAGCCCTTCGCCTGGCGGGCGCGGCCCTTGTCGCGGCGCTGCGTCATGCTGCCACCTCCCGTTCGGACGGTTCGTTCGTCGACGATGTCGACATCGAGTCGCCATCGAAGCCGCGCGCGCGTGCCCATGCCGCAGCGGCGTTGCGGCGATTGACGCCGATCTTGGCATAGATCCGCGCGACATGGTTGCGCACGGTATTGCCCGACAGATCGAGCGTCCGCGCGATCGACTTGTCGTCGAGCCCGCGACAGATCAACGCCAGCACTTCGCGCTCGCGCTGCGTCAGCTCATCGAGCCCGACTCCGCTCGGCTCGGCCTGCGGCGCGCGGATCCGCGCCAGCTTCTCCATGATCGAGCGGCTCAGCCAGCTGGTATCCTTCATCACCGCCTCGATCGCGCCGACCAGTTCGCGTTCGGACGCCTTGCGCGTGCTGATGTCGCGCATCGCCCACAGCACGCATGCTTCGTCACGCAGCAGGATTGGTTCGGTCGAAACGATACCGTCGATGACCGCGCCGTCCTTCAAACGGATCCGGACTTCGCGATCGCGCAGCGCATGCCCCGCATCGATCTCCCCCTCGAGCGCGTGTTGCAGCGCCGGGGTCTCCCACAAGCCGACTTCGCCGAGCGGACGCCCGATGATTTCGTCGGCGGCATAGCCCGTCAGTGCGGTGAAGGCCGCGTTGACGTCGCACAGCCGATGCCCGTCAAGCGCACCGATCGCGAGCGCCACGGGCGCAAGCGAGAAGGTCCGCGTGAAGCGCTCCTCGCTCTGCCGCAGCGCGTTTTCGGCTTTCCGACGCGGTTCGAGATCGGCGAAGGTGAACAGCATGCACGGTTGATCGCCCATGTCGATCGGCTGCCCGGCGACGATGACGAGTTTCGTCTCGCCAGTGGGCAAGTCGAGTTCGGCCTCCATCTGCGGGATGGTCCGCCCCTCGGCGAGCCGCTCCTTGCCGAGATCGCGCTTCTCGGCGCGCGCCAGAACGTCGATGTCGTAGACCGTCTTTGCGAGCACGGTGTCGCGGTCGTGCCCGGTCATGTCGAGAAAGCCCTGATTGACCTTCACGAAGCGCAGGTCGTTGAGCCGGCAGATGACCGCCGGTGCCGGATTGGCGTTGAACGACTGTTCGAACCGATCCTCCGCCTCGAAGCGTGCCGAGACGTCCTGGATCACCAGGACGAGACATTCGGGCTCGTCCTCGGCGTTGGTCAGCACCAGGCTGCGCACTTGGTGGACCCAGCGCGGCTCGGCCTCGCCAGCGACCGCAACTTCGACAACGACCTCGGAAAAGGCCTCGCCCGCAACCACGCGCTCGATCGGATAATCGGCGCCGCGCAAGCGGTGGTTGTTGCGATAGCGCAGCTGGAAGCGCTGGCGATAATCGTCGACCGTGGCCCCGAGCGCCTCGATCGCATCAACCCCGTGCATCCCGAGCGCCGCTTCGTTGGCCCACAGGATCGATTGGTCGGGGTCGACCAGGATGACGCCTTCGTCGAGCCCCGCGATGATCTGGCGCAAATGGCGCAGATCCGCAGAGTCTCGCAGCGACTTGAGGGCCGGGGCCACGGTCACGCGATCAGTCGCGCTGGCCGTGCACGAGCCACGCGAGGCCGTAGCCGAGCGCTGCCGCGCCGAGCGCCCAAAGCACTGGTGCCTGCTTGACTGAGTCCTGCGCCGTCCGCGCACCGCGCTTGGCGGCGTCCAGCGCACGATCACCGGCGACCCGCGCCTCGCTGCCGATCTTGTCGGCGAGCTCCGGGGCGCCGTCGACGACGTCGCCGATTGCCGACTTTGCACGACCGTAGAGGTTCTGCGCGCCACCAGCGACCTGATCGACAACGCCATCGACCTGCCAGTCGCGGCTGTTGACGGTGTCGCCAACGGCCTTTTCGATCTTGCCGCCGATATAGCGTGCACCGCCCTGGAATTCGTCCTTGTTCATTTTCTCGCTCCTTGTCCGAAGAAGAAATCCGCAACCGCGGCGTGGCGCCGAACGCAGGGAACATCCCTTGCCCGGCATCGCACCCCACCGAATTGTGCTCGGATCGGACCCATATAACGGCGAGGTCGATGCGCGGTTCCTAGTATTTTTGCGCCATGCGCTAGGTAAGAACTACCCGCCGTCGCAGCGTCAAACGCGCTGCGCGGTCCGCCAGCGGCGATAGCCAAGCCCTGCCAGGACGATCATCGCGGCATAGAGGCCGGCGGTGAGCATCAGCCCCTTGAACACGAACATGCCGACATAGATCACGTCGACCGCGACCCACAGCAGCCAGCTTTCGCGATGTCGCCGTGCCGTCCAATATTGCGCGACGAGGCTGAAGCTGCTCAGCCCGGAGTCGATCCACGGCAGTGCCGCATCGGTATAGTGGCTCGTGCCCCACCCGATCGTGACCGCCCCGATCGCGCCCGCCGCAAGCGCGATTGCCGCAGGCCCCGCGCGCAGCGGCTCGACCACGACGTCGCCATCATCTTCCTTGCCGCGCGCCCAGACGATCCAGCCATACACGATGGCGATGCCGAACAGCGCTTGCAGCACCATGTCGGCATAGAGCCGAACGTCGAGGAACAGCTTGAAGTAGAGCGCACACGCCAGCAGGTTGATCGGCCAGCACAGCATCCGCCGCACGGCGGTCAGCCAGATCCCCAGAAAGCTGACGATGACAGCGACGATCTCGAGCGCGGACATCAGCCGAGTGGCCCGTGCTCGATGCTGTTCAGGAAAGCTTGTCCGTGTGGCGCGATGAACCAGTCGGCGTGGCCGAGCAGATACAGGTCCCACGCCAAACTCGCCTGCTCGGCATCGTCGACGACACCCGCGAAATAGTCGATCTCGGACAGCGCGAATTCGAAATGGACGAGCGGCAGCACGCGCAGCAGCGCCGCCACCTCACCGCGGTCGAGCGGGATCACCGTCGCATACCCCGCGAGCAGCGCTTGCGCGGTTTCGGGATGGCCGATCGTCGCGTCTCTCCCCTGCCCCAACGCCAACCAGTCGATCGCAGTGCGCTCGATTGCGGTCGCGAGGTCGTGCACCGCGCAGGTCCGGTCGGCGAGACCGAAGTCGAACACCGTCGCGACTTGGCCGTCCGCGCTCCACAGCACGTTCGAGGGATGCCAGTCGTTATGCGTCCACAGCGCCTCGCGCCCCGCCAGCGCTGCCGGCACACCCTGGCCGAGCTCGGCAAACAGTCGCACCACCGCCGGCCGCCAGTCGCGCGGTTCGAGGAAGGCCGCTAGCGCCGGCCGCGCCGCGACATAGGCCTCGGTGGCCGCCAACGGATCGGTGCTGGGAAGAATATTGAAGCTCGCCACCAAGGGCTGCACCGCGCGCGCCGGCGCTGCGAAGCCGCGCGACGCTGCGTGTAGCCGTGCGAGCGACGCACCTGCCGCATGCGCGTGCGAGGCCGCGAGGAACGGGGTCCAGGAAAGTCGCTCGCGATACAGATCGAGCCCCGCGCCTTGACGGTGGAGTTCGTAGGTCCAGTCGCCGACGGCGATCGCGCTCGTCCCGGCGTCGGTCAGCAGGATTTCGGGCACCGGTATCCCGGCCGCGGCGAGATGCGCGATGAAGGCGTGCTCCTCCGCCAGGCCGGCAGGCGTCCGCACCGCCGGATGGTGCCGCTTGAGCACGAACATGCCGCGCGTCGTGCGCACCCGCGCCGCCGCCGAGAAGGGCCGCGGCGAATGCCACTCAAGCGCTTCTAGCTGCCCGGCCGCAGGGAAGCGCAAGAGCGCAGCAGCCGCGTCATCATGCGTGATGGCAGGCCAGGTCGGCGGCTCGAGCGTGGTGCCCATGCCGTGGACGAGATGCGGGGCGCTCGCGGCCATGGGATCAGAACACGCGCGACAGCGTCGCGATCAGCGCCGCGCCGCTCCCGACATAATAAGCCGGCGCTGCCCCGGCGATGAGGCTGCCGCGACGCCCGATCGTGTCGCGCGCGTTGGGGGTCACCGCCGCCACGCCCGACAGCACGCGCGGATTGGTGACGTTGATCGCATTGAGCCGCAGATCGGTACGCTTGCCGTCGAGCCACTCGGCCAGATGCACGCCGACCGACAGGTCGAGCGTCGCATAGCCCGGGATGCTCTCGTCATTGACGAAGGTGGCATATTGGCGCGCGACATATTTCAGCGCGCTGCTGCCGAAGAAGCGGCCGTCGTCATACGTCCCGCCGAGCCCTGCCTGGAAGGTCGGGCTCGATACCGCATGCTTGCCGCGCGTCGGCAGGAAATCCGCGCCGACCGGCAGGTCGTTGTCGAGCCGCGCGCGCAGATATTCGCCCGAGACGTAGAGGCTCACCCCCGCGGCGGGGCGGTAGTCGATCTCGCCATCGACGCCGTACGACGTCTGGCTGCCGGCGTTGAGCGTCGAATTGACCTGCGCGCCGCCGACATCGACCAGGGTGGCGAGCTGGCGATTGCGGAAATGGTAATGGAAGGCGGTCACCGACGCCGACAGGCTCGGCCCGATGTAGCGATAGCCGAGCTCCTGCGAGACCGAATATTCGTTCTTGAGCGCGTTCGTCCCCTGCGTGCTCAGCACACCGCCGTAATAGCTGTTGTAGAGCGTGAATTCGTTGGGGCCGCGGAAGTTGGTGGTGACGTTGGCGAACAGCTGCTGCCGGTCGTCGAGTTGATAATGGATCGCCGCGCGCGGCAGTGCGGCAAAGCTGTCGCGGCGCACCGCCGATTGCAGACCGGGCAAATAATTGCGCCCATTGCGGAGCAAGTTGACGCCCTTGAACCCGACGTCGATGGTCAGCCGCGGCGTGAGCGTAATGCTGTCGGCGAGGAAGAAACCCTTGGTCACCGTGAGCGTGCGCTGATCCTCATAGGCGAGCAAGCGGCCATCGGCAGTGCGGATCGCCGTCTCCTGATAGCCCCATGGGTCGACCGGACGCCCGTCCGCACGCACCGCGCCATAGGTCTGCAGCACGCGGTCCTTGCCGTAATCGAACCACAGGCCAGCCGTGATCCGGTGCGCTCCGGCGGCCAGCGTGAGCTTGGCGACGGTGCCGCCGCGGAACTGGTCGCCGGTATAGTTACCGAGCACGGTCGCCGTGCCGTCGACCGCGCCGGGCAGCGCGACCGGCCCCAGCGCCTCGGTGCCGAGGAAATTGCCGGTGGTCGAGAGCGCCGTGCCGTAGGGCGAATTGCCATAACCGAACTGGAGATAGCTCGTCGTGTCGAGCGTCAGCCGATCATTGAGCGCCAGATGCAGCGGCGCCGCAAGATAGACGTTGCGGAACGGCGCGCGATGGAGCCGCCAGTAATTGGTGTTCCCGGCGCTATAGCTGCGGTCGTAATTGAACCCCCGCCCCTGGGCGTTCCAGTCGGCGAGCGTCGGGCTGGGATAGGTCGAGGAATTGGCATCGTTGAACGACACGGCGATGCTCGCGCGGTTGCCGTTGCCCCATTCGTTGAGCAGCTTGGCGTCGACATGCTGGCGCGTGTCGAACCCTGCACCGCGCCAATTGTCGGCGCGGATGTTCGAATAGGACACGAACGCCTTGAGCCCGGTCCGGCCGATCGTGCCGGTATCGACCCGCACGAAGGCGCGCCGCGCGGCGTACGATCCGAGCGAGAGATTGACGAGCGCTTGCGGGCTCGCCTTGGGATCGTCGAGCGTGAGCGACAGCAGCCCCCCCGCCCCGCCGACGGTCGGCGAATCGAGATCGACCGCACCTTGCGCGAGCGTGATCTGCTTGAGGTTCTCGGCATCGGCGAACTGCGCGGGATAGGCGTAATAATAGCCGATGTCGTTCTGCGGCGCGCCTTCGAGCAGCACGCCGATCTCGTCCTGCCCGAGCCCGCGCAGCGTCAGGCTCGAGCTGGTCGACAGGCCGTAGGGGTCGCTCGACGAGACGTTCGCGCCGGGCAGCAGGCCGATGAGTTGGAACGCGTTGAGCGTGGGCGCTTGCTTGGTGATGAAATCGGCCGAGATCGCGCTTTGCGCCTTGGGCGCGTGCTGGTCGGGCAGCAGGCCTTCGGGATCGGGATGGCCGGTGACGACGATATCGCCGGGCGGATCCTTGTCCTCGGCGAACGCCGGGACCGCGAGCATCGCGCTCGACAGCAGCGCGAAGCCGAGCGCGCTGCGCGCGATGCCGTCGGTCGTGAAAAGCCTTCGCGTCATCCGTCGTCACTCCTACACGGAGGGGTAACGGAGTCTGCCGCCAGCCCTCCCTACGCCGGTATCAACCGGATCAGGTTCAGCGGGTCGTGGGCTGCAGCCCACCTCTCAGCCGCGCATGAGCGGCCCCCCGGGGAGCGCGGGGCTTAGTCGGTCAGGTCACGCGAGGAAAGCGCTATTGCGCGGGTGCGGCATCAGCCTCGGTAAATCCCGCCGCGATGAAGCGCTCAGGGAGCGGCGCCTTGGCGATGATCGGCTCCTTGCCCGCCCGTGGCACCATCAATTCGGCGGCGTGCAGCAGCGTTGCGGCGCCGTTCGCCTTGGTCCCGTTGCCGTAGATCGGATCGCCGACCACCGCCGCGCCGAGCGCCTCGGCGGCATGGACGCGGATCTGGTGCGTTCGGCCGGTCTCGGGGATGAACTCGACGAAGCTGCGCCCGTCCTTGATCGACAGCACGCGCCACGCGGTCCGCGATGCCTTGCTGCCCTTGGCGCCGAGCGGATCGCCGACCATCCGCCAGCCGGTCTCTTCGGTGCTGACCTTCGCAAGCGCGAGATCGATCAGCCCGCTTTCACCCTCGACCACACCCTCGAGCACCGCGAGATAGCGCTTGCGCACGAGACCCTGCTCGAACGCCTGTTGCAGCCGCGCGTGCGCCTTGGGATTGCGCGACAGCAGCAGGCAGCCCGACGTGTCGCGATCGAGCCGATGCACCGGCACCGGCCAGCGCTTGAACGCGAAGGTCAGCCCGTCGAGATGGTTTTCGAGGGAGAGCGATCCGTCACGCGGACGATCGACCGGGAGACCGGCGGGCTTGTCGATGACAAGCGCCTCGCCGTCGAGGAAAAGAACATGATTGGCTAGCATCCCACCCCCTTGCCACCGCAAGCGCCGACATGCCAGAGCCCGCGCCGTGCGAGCGATGCGAACTTGGGCGATGGGGATCGCGCTGGCGCCGTGGGCGGCTTCCCCCACGCTCGCCCAAACGGCTGTTCCGGCGAGCCTTTATCCCGGCGACCTCCCCGCCGCGATGGCCGACGGACGCATGCTTGGCCACCTGCCCTATCCTGAAGTCGCAAGCGGCGATCTGGTTGCGGCGCCGCCCGGTTTCGCGGTCGGCCAGCCTTGCGTGATCAATCGCGATGCCGCGCCCGACCTTGCGCGGATGCTGACCGCCGCCGCGCTGACGCCCAGCGTAGGCAAGACGCTCCGCGGCCTGTCGTGCTTCCGCTCGATTGCGCACCAGCGCGCGGTCTTTTGCCACAATCGCCGACGCGGCCATTGCGGCGACCCGGCGATGCGCGCGCTGACCGTCGCGCCGCCGGGGTTCAGCGAGCACGCAACGGGCTATGCGATCGACTTCGCGATCCGGCCGTCGGCGGGATGCGCCGATGTCGACAGTTGCATCGCGACGACCCCCGCGGGTCGCTGGTTGATCAGCCACGCGCCCGACTTCGGTTTCGAACTGTCGTTCCCGATCGGCAATGCGCAAGGCGTCACGTGGGAGCCGTGGCATTGGCGCTGGGTCGGCGCCAATCTGAAGGTGCCTGGCGCGACGCGCGCGCGCCTGGCGGTCGGCCGCGCGCGCGCGAGCTACCCGGCGAGCCCGCGGGTGACCGACATATCCGACCTCTGGCTCAAGCCACCGTCGGTGCCGCCACCCGTCATGCTCCCGCAATTGCTGCCTCCGCCGATCATCGCTCCGGTCGAGCGGCGGAGGCGCAAATGGTTCAGGCTTTGAGCTTGGCCGCCGTCTCGGCGATGCGCTTGCCCTGATAGCGCGCGCCGGCGAGCTCGTCGGCATGCGGCTGGCGGCTGCCGTCACCATCGGCGATCGTCGATGCGCCATACGGCGTGCCGCCGACCACTTCCTTGACGCCGGTCATGCCCTGGAAGCCGTAATCGAGGCCAACGATCGTCATGCCGTGATGCATCAAGTTCGTGATGATCGAGAACAGCGTCGTCTCCTGCCCGCCATGCTGGCTCGCGGTCGAGGTGAAGGCACCGCCGACCTTGCCGATCAGCTTGCCGCCGAACCACAGCCCGCCGGTGGTATCCCAGAACGACGCCATCTGGCTCGGCATTCGACCAAAGCGCGTCGGTGCGCCGACGATGATCGCGTCATAGTCAGCGAGCGCGTCGGGGCCGGAAATCACTTCGTGCGCGGTATCGGTCTTGAAGTGCGCCGCTTCGATCACCGCTTGCGGCGCAGTTTCGGCGACGCGGCGGATGTCGACCTCGGCACCACCGGCGCGCGCGCCTTCGGCGACGGCGTCGGCCATCTGCTCGATATGGCCGTAGGACGAGTAATAGAGCACGAGAACTTTGGTCATTGTAAGATCCTTCTTTTACTTGCCCCCCTCCCGCTTGCGGGAGGGGTTGGGGGAGGGAAGTCTGAAAAGGAAAGGGTAGCGCCCGAGGCACGCCCCTCCCCTAACCCCTCCCGCAAGCGGGAGGGGGATACGCGTACGTCACTCGCTGTCGACGAGCACCAGTTCGGAATCTTCGAGCGCGGTGATCGTGACGGTCTGGCCGCCATCCATCGCCGCGCCATCGCGCGCCTTGAACGTCTGGCCGTCGATCTCGACCGATCCCGTCGCAGGAACCAGATACGCGTGACGCCCGGGGCCGACTTCGTGCGTGATCGTCTCGCCAGCCCGCACCAGCGCTGCGAGCACGCGCGCGTCGGCACGGATCGGCAGCGCATCGGTGTCCTCGGCAAAGCCGCTCGCCAGCGTCACGAACTGCCCCGAACGATCGTCCTTCGGGAAAGGCTTGGCGCCCCAGCTCGGCGATCCGCCCTTGCGGCTCGGCTCGATCCAGATCTGGAAGATCGTCGTCTGCTCGGGCTCGAGATTGTATTCGGCGTGGCGCACGCCGGTCCCCGCGCTCATAACCTGGACGTCACCCGCCCCGGTGCGGCCTTCATTGCCCATCGAATCCTTGTGCGTGATCGCGCCCTTGCGGACATAGGTGACGATTTCCATGTCGCGGTGCGGATGCGGCGGGAAGCCGCTGTTCGCGGCGATCTCGTCGTCATTCCACACGCGGATCGCGCCCCAGCCCATGCGGGCGGGCTCGTAATAATTGGCGAAGGAAAAATGGTGGCGGGCGTTGAGCCAGCCATGCTCGGCATGGCCGAGGCTCTCGAACGAACGTCTCTCGATCATTGCGGATCTCCCGAAGGAATTGCGTTGGCACCAAGATAGGCGTTTGGATTGCGCGGTAAATGGAAACACTGGAAACCGATCGTTTCGACATGTAAGGAAACGCGTCGCCTGGAGCCTGGTACCAAATGCGTCTTCCCGATCTCGAAGCCTGGGCGATTTTCGCCAGTGTGGTCGAACACCGCTCCTTTAGTGGAGCCGCCGATTCGATCGGCGTTTCGAAGGCGACGGTGTCGAAAGCGGTGACGCGGCTCGAGGCGCATCTCGGGCAATCCCTGTTCCACCGCACGTCGCGCCGGCTGACCTTGACCGAGACCGGCAAGGGCCTGGCGGAACATGCCGCCCGGATTCTCGCCGAGGCGATCGCCGCCGAGGAAGCCGCGCACGATGCCGCGACGACCCCGACCGGGCTGGTACGGTTGAGCGCACCGATGACGCTCGGCCTCGCGATCGTCGCGCCGCTCGTTGCCGAGTTCCTCCTGCTCCATCCCGGCATCGAGATCGAGCTGATCCTGTCCGACGCCAAGGTCGATATCGTTGCCGAGGGGTTCGATATCGCGCTGCGCATCGCCGACCTGCCCGACAGTTCGCTGCGCGCGCGTCGGCTTGGGCCGATCGCCATCCATATCGTCGGCTCGCCTGAGTATTTCGCGCGAGAGGGCCGACCGACCCATCCCGCGCAACTCGGCGAACATGCGTGTTTCGGCTATACCAACGTCACCGGACCGTGGCGCTTCTTCGGCCCTGGTGGTGCAGAAGCTGCCGTGCGGCCGAGAGGCCCGCTATCGGCGAACAGCGGCGACGCGCTGCTCCCGGCGCTCCGCGCTGGACTCGGCATCGGCTTGCTGCCCGACTTCATTGTCGGCCCCGACCTTGCCTCGGGGAAGCTCGAGGTCGTGCTCGCCGACTGGCACGGACCGCCGATCGCGCTGCATCTGGTGACCCCGCCAAGTGCGCTCCGGCCCGCGCGCGTCGAGGCGCTGATGGACTTTTTGACGGAGAAAGTTCGCAACCCTTGCGTTCGCGAAGGGTGAAGCGCCTTGCCCCCGATGCCGACGATGCCCGGTTCATCCGCCGGGTCCTGATCGTCATTCTGATCGTCGCGCTCACTGCGGCGGTGTGGCGTGCGGGCAATCTGCTGATCCTCGCGTTCGGCTCGATGCTCGGCGCGGTCGCCATTCGCGCGATTGCCGAGCTCTACGGCAGGGTCGTCCCGCAACGCGCGACGATGCCGCTCGCGGTGACCACGGTGCTCGCGGTGATCGGGTTTCTCGGGTGGCTGTTCGGTGTCGAATTCGCGCAGCAGATCAACCAGCTCGTCTCGCAATTGCCGCATCTGCTCGACCAGCTTTCGCACTGGATGTCGCAATCGCCGGTCGGTGCGAAGATCGTCGAAGCGGTCAAGGCGGCATTCGCCGGATCGCGCGTCGCCAGCGACATCGGGGGCCTGCTGAGCGGCAGCGGCCAGTTGCTGCTCAACTGCATCCTCCTCCTCGTCGGCGCCCTGTTCTTCTCCGCCGACCCCGACGTCTATCAGCGCGGCGCGTTGCTGCTCGTGCCGCCATCGGTGCGCCCGGCGTTTGCCGATGCGCTGGTCGATGTCGGCACGACGCTGCGGCTGTGGCTGCGCGCCGAGCTGATCGGGATGACCTCGATGGGTCTGCTCGTCGGCACGGGGCTGTGGATCGCTGGCGTGCCCTCGGCGTGGGCGCTCGGGCTGCTGGCGGGCCTTAGCGAATTCATTCCCTATGTCGGGCCTACCGCTGCAATGCTTCCCGCGCTCGGGCTTGCCGCGACCGCGGGTACGGCGCCGTTGATGGGCACGCTGATCACCTATGCGATCGTCCGCGTGATCCAGACCAACTTCGTCACGCCCTATGTCCAGAGCCGCGTGATCGACATCCCGCCCGCGATCACGGTGTTCGCGATCATTGCGATCGGCTTCGTGTTCGGGCTGTTCGGGCTCTTCTTTTCGGCGGGACTGCTGGTGGTCGGATTCTCGCTCGTGCGCAGCCTGTATCTGCGCGAGGTGCTCGGCGAGGACCTCACAGACGATGCCGAATCACCCCGCGAATCGCGGATTCAGGCCGATTAATGCGAAATTAACCTTTTGCCTTCATCACTGATCAGGTTAATGGTTTGTGTCAGGCATATCGGGCCGCAGGGAGCTCCGATCGTCTGGTAAGCAATGGGGACCGCCAGATGCGCGTATTGTTGATCGAGGACGAGCCGACGACCGCCAAGGCGATCGAGCTCATGCTGACGGCCGAAGGCTTCAACGTCTACAAGACCGACCTCGGCGAGGAAGGCTTGGATCTCGGCAAGCTCTACGATTACGACATCATCCTGCTCGACCTCAATTTGCCCGACATGCACGGCTACGACGTGCTGAAAAAGCTCCGCGTCGCGCGCGTCCAGACGCCGGTGCTGATCCTTTCGGGGATCAACGAGATGGACAGCAAGGTCCGCAGCTTCGGCTTTGGCGCCGACGATTACGTCACCAAGCCGTTCCACCGCGAAGAACTCACCGCGCGCATCCACGCCGTCGTGCGCCGCTCGAAGGGCCATAGCCAGTCGGTCATCCGCACCGGCAAGCTCGCGGTCAATCTCGACGCCAAGACGGTCGAAGTCGATGGCAGCCGCGTCCATCTGACCGGCAAGGAATATGCGATGCTCGAGCTGCTGAGCCTGCGCAAGGGCACCACGCTGACCAAGGAAATGTTCCTCAACCACCTCTATGGCGGGATGGACGAGCCCGAGCTCAAGATCATCGACGTCTTCATCTGCAAGCTGCGCAAGAAGCTGTCGCTCGCCTGCGAAGGCGAGAATTACATCGAGACCGTGTGGGGCCGCGGCTATGTGCTGCGCGAGGCCGACGAGATGATGGCACCCGCGGCCGTCGCCTGATCGCCCAACAGTTTACCGCTCCCGCTGCGGCGGGAGACAGGCCGCGACATCGGGGGACGTCGCGGCCTTTTCTTTACTTGCGGCTCCACGCCTTGGCGCCGCCGATCCAGGTCTGCTCGACCTTGGTCGCGCGCAATTCGGTTGGCGAAGCGAGCAGCGGGTCGCGGTCGACGATGATGAAATCGGCGCGCTGCCCGACGCCCAGGCGCCCGAGCTTGTCCTCGGCAAAGCCGGCATAGGCCGCGCCCCCAGTGAACGCCCACCACGCCTGCTCGCGGGTGATGCGCTCTTCGGGGCGCCAACCACCGAACGGCTGCCCATCGGCATCCTGCCGCGTGAACGCCGCCGCCCAGCCCGCGAACGCATCGGGCTTCTCGACCGGATAATCCGATCCGAAGGCGAGCGTCGCACCGTTCTTCAGCATCGAGTTCCACGCATAGGCACCGGCGAGCCGATCGGGCCCGAGCCGCGCCTCGGCCATTGCGCGGTCGCTCGTCTGGTGCGTCGGCTGCATCGAGGCGATGATGCCGTTCTTGCCGAAGCGCGGCAGATCGACCGGATCGACGATCTGTGCATGTTCGATCCGCCAGCGGCGATCGCCCTTGTACGTATCGGCCATGTCCTCGATCGCCGAGAGCACTTCGGCATTGGCGCGGTCGCCAATCGCATGGACCGCGACCTGGTAATGATCAAGCGCGGCGCGGCTCATGTAATTGCGGATCACGTCGTCGGACATGAACCCCGCCCCCGTTTGCCCCGGCGCATCGCTATACGGCTTCTTGAGCCAAGCGCCGCGCGACCCGAGCGCGCCATCGGCATAGAGCTTGACCCCGCCCATCCGCAGCCGGTCGCCATAGAGCCACGGCGTCGGCCCGGCGCCGCCGATCCGCACTGCGGTATCGACCCCCATGCCATAGCTCATGATCCGCACGCGCAGATTGCCCGCGTCGCCGGTGCGGCGATACGCCAGCCAGTCGTCCATGCTCGTGCCCATGTCGGCGGTCGCGGTGATGCCGTAGGACATCAGGATCTCCTGCGCCTTGAGGAAGGCGACGTCGCGCTCCTTGGGCTGCGGCTGCGGCACGACCTTCTCGACCAGCGATTGCGCCGCATCGACGAACACGCCGCTCGGTAGCGGGCCGGTCTTCTCAATCCGCCCGCCCGCGGGCGCGACCGACTTGGCCGTGACGCCTGCTGCCTTGAGCGCGGCGCTGTTGCCCCAGCTCGCATGCCCGTCGGCACGCGCGAGCCAGACCGGGCGATCGCTGACCACCGCGTCGAGATCGGCGGCAGTCGGGAAGCGGCCGAGCGCCCACACCTCCTGGTTCCAGCCGCCGCCGATGATCCACTTCTTCTCGGGGTTGGCGGCAGCGTAAGCTGCGATCCGCGCCTTGGCCTCGTCGAGCGACTTGGTGCCCGACAGATCGAGCTCGAGCGCGCGGAAGCCCAATTCCATGACATGCCCATGCGCGTCGATGAAGCCGGGGAGCAGCACCTTGCCATGTTCGTCGGCGCGCCAGTCCAATTTGACCGGGCGCTTCTCGCTGTCGGCTAGCAGCTTGACGACCTTGCCCTCGGGCGAGATCAGCAGGCCGGTGAAGCGAAGGACCTTGCCGTCCTTGTCGAGCGTGATGCCGGTGACATTGTCGATCAACCCATCGGCAAAGCCAGCACTCGGGAGCGAGAGCGCCGCGAGGACGAATGCGGCGCGACGGGCGAAGGACTTGGTCTGCATGCGCAATGCGATAAGCAATGTTCCTTCGTCGCGCCAGATGGTCTAGGCGGCGGCATGGCTACTCATCCCCGCCCCGCGCCCGAAACCCTCCCCGTCACCCTCGCCGATGTCCAGGCGGCGCACGCGCGGATCGCCGATCAGATCGTGCGGACGCCGACGTTCATCAGCAAGACGCTGTCCGAGCTGACCGGGGCGACGGTCTATCTCAAGTTCGAGAACCTGCAATTCACCGCTGCGTACAAGGAGCGCGGCGCGCTCAACACGCTGCTGCAACTGCCCGCGGGTACAAGCGGCGTGATCGCGGCGTCTGCCGGAAACCATGCGCAGGGCCTCGCCTATCACGCCAATCGCCTCGGCATCCCGGCGACGATCGTGATGCCGACCAACACGCCGACCGTGAAGGTGACGCAGACCGAGGGCCACGGCGCGACCGTCGTGCTGTTCGGCGACACGTTCGACGCGGCCTATGCGCACGCCCGCGAGCTCGAAGGCGAGCGCGGGCTGACCTTCGTCCATCCGTTCGACGACGTCCGCGTGATCGCCGGCCAGGGCACGTGCGCGATCGAGATGCTGCAGGACGTGCCGAGCATCGACACCTTCCTCACCCCGATCGGTGGCGGCGGCCTGATCTCGGGCATGGCGGTGGTCGCTGCGGCGGCCGACCATCCGATCGAAGTCGTCGGCGTCGAGGCCGAGTTGTTCCCGTCGATGTTCAACCGCATCAACGGCACCGCAATGCCGTGCGCGGGCGATACGCTCGCCGAGGGCATCGCGGTCAAGGAGCCCGGCGGGATCACTTCGGGGATGGTCAAGGCGCTGGTCGACGACATCGTGCTGGTCAGCGAGCGCAATCTCGAACGCGCCGTCAGCCTGTTGCTGCAGATCGAGAAGACCGTGGTCGAGGGTGCGGGCGCAGCCGGCCTCGCCGCGCTGCTCCAGCATCCCGAGCGCTTCGCCGGCAAGACCGTCGGCGTCGTGCTGTGCGGCGGCAATATCGACACGCGGCTGCTCGCCAACGTCCTGCTGCGTGATCTCGCGCGCTCGGGCCGGCTCGCGCGATTGCGGATCCGGCTGCAGGATCAGCCCGGCGCATTGTTCAACGTCGCGCGGATCTTCGATGCCGAACGCGTCAACATCATCGAGATCTATCATCAGCGCGTCTTCACGACGCTCCCCGCCAAGGGCCTGATCACCGATGTCGAATGCGAGACGCGCGACCGCGCGCATCTCGACCGGCTCATCGCCGCTTTGCGCGCCGGGGGCTATGAAGTGAGTACCGTCGAACTCGCGTGACGAAACGAATCTGGCGTGCGGCCAACCGAGTCCCGCGACTCTATCGCAGGGGCCCGGATCGGTGCATTTTATTGCCAGCGCGCTGAATCGATTCAGCAAATGCGGCATTAACCACCAATATTGGTAAAGCCGCTTTTCATCACGTTCGGGAAGATTCATAACGGCGGTGCGAACTGGCCGCCGGGGCGGCAGGACACGATTATTCAAGGGACCCTCCGCGGTGACAGCGCCATTCCGCTTTCCACGATTCTTCGTCACCAGCCCGTCGCCCTGCTCGTATTTGCCCGGTCGCCAGGAGCGGAAGGTGTTTACCGAGTTGCGCGGCGAGCAAGCGAGCGATCTTAACGATGCGCTCGGCCGGATCGGCTTTCGCCGCAGCCAGTCGGTCGCGTATCGCCCGAGCTGCTCGGGCTGCACCGCGTGCGTCTCGGTCCGCGTCGTCGTTTCGGACTTCGAGGCGAATGCGACGCAGCGCAAGCAGTTGCGCAAGAATGCCGATCTCGAAGTTTCCGCCTGCCGTCCGTGGGCGACCGACGAGCAATTCCAGCTGCTGCGCCGCTACCTCGCATCGCGGCATCCCGGCGGCGGCATGGCCGAGATGGACGAAGGCGATTATGCCGACATGGTCGAGCATTCGCCCGTCAACAGCTTCATCGTCGAATATCGCGAGCCGTCGCTCCACGGCGAGCGCGGCAAGCTGATCGGTGCATGCCTCACCGATCAGCATTCTGACGGGCTGTCGATGATCTACAGCTTCTTCGACTCCGACAGCACCGATCGCCCGGGGCTCGGCAACATGATCATCATGGATCACATCCTGCGCGCACGTGCCGTCGGGCTGCCCTATGTCTATCTCGGCTATTGGGTGAAGGGCTCGCCGCGGATGGCGTACAAGATCCGCTATCGTCCGATCGAAGTGCTCGGCCCGCAAGGCTGGGGCCTGCTGGTCGACGAGGATGCGGTCTATTCGCCGCCCGCCGAGAAATACGCGATCATGGCCGAGCAGATGGTAACGACGCGCTGATCCGATCGCGGGGTTATTGCCCCGCCGCGCGATCCACATGGAGGTCGACGTCGAGCACCTCGTCGCCCTCGCCCAACCGGGATCCGGCGACGGGTGCGGCCCCTGCCGAATCGAGCGCGACGGCCACGCGCGCATAGGCTTCGTCGGCGCAGAGGCCCGTGCACGGATCGAACGCTACCCATCCGAGCCCTGCCACATGCGCCTCGGCCCAGCCGTGCGGCGCGGGGCGACCATCCCCGACCTCGATACACGACGGGCTGTAGCCCGAGACATAACGCGCCGGCACGCCGAGCGTCCGCGCCGCGGTGACGAACACCTGCGCCAGATCGCGCGCGCTGACCTTGCCTTCGGCGAACGCCTCGATTGCGGTGCGGCCTGCGACCGGACGCCCGCGACACAGCGCGAAGCGCCTGTGCACCGCCAGATTGAGCGCATGCAGCCGCGCGACCGGATCGGTCTCGCTGATCGCGCTTGAAAAGCCGACGATCTCGGCATTGGGCTTGGTCAGCGCCGTCTCGCGCAGGAACAGTTCGGGCGGCAACGGCTCGTGCCCGCCATGCACGATCCCGTGCGAGCGGTTGGTCAGCACCTCGCCCGAGACATGGATCTCGATGCTGTCGAGCGGTCCCTCGACATACAGCATCGTCGTGCGGTTGCCGAAACCGTCGCGCCCATAGCGCAGCCGTGCATCGCAATCGACGTGCAAGTTCCACCCTGCGACCGACTGGTCGTGCGTATCTTCCGGGGTCAACCGAAGCAGTTGGGTCAGCCGCGCCTGCGGGTTGGTGAAGCGATACGTCGTGCGGTGATCGATCGCGAGCCGCATCAGCTGAACTTGAACTGGCGGCCGACGGCCATGTGGAGATTGTCGTTCTCGGCGATGAAGCCCTGCAGATATTGGTGCAGCCCGCGCGCGATCACTTCGCCCGATTTGGTGCGAGCCAAGCGTTGCTGGCGGGTGCGCGCCATCCGGTCGGCCTCGCCGTGCAGGCCGGTACGCTTGGCGAGCAAATTGAGGATCTCGACGGCTTCTTCGACCGAGGCGGCGAGGCTGCGCGGCAGTTCGGAGCGTGCGATCAGCAAGTCGATGACGTTCGCCGGCTTCAACCCTTCCGAATAGAGCCAGCGATACGCGGTGACTGCGGACACCGTCTGCAGGATCGTCGTCCATTGGTCGCGATCGACCACACCGCCGACCGACTCGCCCTTGGGCAGCAGGATATGATATTTGACGTCGAGCAGCCGTGCGGTGTTGTCGGCACGTTCGATCGCCTGGCCCAGGCGGATGAACCACGTCGTCTGGTTGCGCAGCATGCGGTGCACCGCGCCCTCGAACCCGCGCGTCTCGGCCTTTACCGCCTCGACCAGGTTGAGCGTCGCCATCGCGCCGCCGGGGCTCGAGCGATTGTCGAAGATCAGCCAGGCGCCGTTGATCGCGGTCCAGGCCTCCTTGGTCAGCGCGGTGCGCACCGCGCGCGCATTGTTGCGCGCCATGTCGAGGGCGCGGACGATCGATCCCGGATGGCTGGTGTCGACGGTGAGGAAGCGCGCGACCGAGCTTTGCGAGATGTCCCTGCCGGTTTTGGCGAAGGCCTGGTCGGTCTCGGTCACCGCCAGCGCCGATGCCCACGCCGCCTCGCCCGCCGGGCGCGGTGAGAGGACGTCGAGCCTGACGGTCGCTTCGACGAGCCGCGCGATGAAGTCGGTCCGCTCGACATAGCGGCCGAGCCAGTACAGCGACGATGCAGTACGGCTCAGCATCGCGAGGCTCCGCGGCATGGCGAGGACCGCAGCGCGCCGCTCACGAGACTTGCTCCTGCGATTGCGTCTGCGACTGGAGCGGGTGGGACGGTTGCGCGCCCGCGCCATTGTCCATCAGGACGAAGCTGTCCTTGGTACCACCGCCCTGCGATGAATTGACCACCAGCGATCCCTCTTTCAGCGCGACGCGCGTCAGCCCGCCGGGAACGACCTGGACGCCCTTCGAGCCCGTCAGCACGAACGGCCGGAAATCGACATGGCGCGGCGCCAGGCCTGCCGCGGCAAGCGTCGGTACCGTCGACAGCGCCAGCGTGGGCTGCGCGATGTAGCGGTGCGGCTCGGCGATCAGCGCGGCGCGGAAGCTCTCGATCTCGGCCTTGGTCGCGGTCGGCCCCACGAGCATGCCGTATCCGCCCGACCCGTCGACCAGCTTCACCACCAGCTCGGGAAGCCTTTCGAGCACGTATTTCAGCGCCTGCGGCTCGCGGCAGCGCCACGTCTCGACATTGGGCAGCTTCGCGTCACCGCCCGAATAGAATTTCACGATCTCGGGCATGTACGAATAGATCGCCTTGTCGTCGGCGATGCCGTTGCCCGGCGCGTTGAGCAACGCGACGTTGCCCGCGGCATAGGCCGCGATCAGCCCCGGCACGCCGAGCATCGAATCCGGCCGGAAAACGAGCGGGTCGAGATAATCGTCGTCGATCCGGCGATAGATCACATCGACCTTCACGCGCCCCGCAATCGTGCGCATCCACACGACGTCATCATCGACGACCAGATCGGCCGCCTCGACCAGCTCGATCCCCATCGAATCGGCGAGGAAGCTGTGCTCGTAATAGGCCGAGTTATAGTGCCCCGGCGTCAGCACGACGCAGACCGGCGCGGCGACGCCGACCGGGGCCACCGACTTCATCGTCTCGAGCAAGCGATCGGGGTAGGAATCGACCGCCGCGACGTGGAAATCGCGGAACAGCTCGGGGCATAGCCGAAGCATCGCTTCGCGATTTTCGAGCATATAGCTCACCCCCGACGGGGTGCGCGCATTGTCCTCGAGCACGAAGAAATCGTCGGGTCCGGTGCGCACCAGATCGATCCCGCAGATATGCGCCCAGATGTCGTGCGGCGGGCGGATGCCGGCGATCTCGGGGCGGAATTGCGGATTGCCGAAGATCAGATCGGGCGGCAGCACGCCTTCGGCGAGGATCCGGCGTTCGCCGTAAATGTCGTGCAAGAAAGCGTTGATCGCCTCGACACGCTGGACGAGGCCGACCGAGAGGCGCTCCCATTCGTCGGCAAGGAAGATGCGTGGGACGATGTCGAACGGGATGATCCGCTCGCTCGCATCGCTCTCGCCATAGACGGCGAAGGTGATGCCCAATTGACGGAAAGTTGCCTCGGCCGAGTGTTGGCGCCGGCGAAGCTCGGCGTCGGGGGTGGTCTCGATCCAAGCGCCCAAGGCGGCAAGTTCGTCCCGCGGGGTCGTCGACCCTGCCTGCCCCATGATTTCGTCAAACGCCGGTCGTGTCCCCATCGAGAAGGTAAAGCCCCCAAATACGTCTTGGGTTCCATGCTGCGATGGATTGTTGCGCCGCACAAGCGCTGCCGAAAAGAAATCTGCTGTCTAGCGCGCGCGTTCCTGCGCCAGCGCACTGGCAAAATCGCGCCGCGCTTCCGCGACCAAATGCGGCAGCGCGCTGGGATCGACGAAGGCGTCCACCGCGCCGGCGTCGTGGCGCCTGGCCTGTCCGAGCAGATCGACCTGATCGGGGTGCATCGGCAGCACGATGTCGGCGGGCAGCGTCGCCAGCCGATCGAAGCTGCGGCGATAATCGGCGGCGATGCCGGGATAGGCGCGATTGCCGATCAGGCGATTGCCCGCCACGGTCACGCTGCACGGAAATACGACGTTCAAGCGCCGCCCCCGCTCGACTACCGGGATCGTCCACGTCGTGCAGCCCGGCGTATGTCCCGGTGTCAGCACCGCGGTCAGCGCGACGGTCCCGACGCGGACTTGCTCGCCATCGCGGACGATCCGGTCGACCGGAACCGGCGCAAAGCGGGTGTGGCCGTTCGCATTGTCGGCTTCGTGTCGGCCACGGCGCAGCGCGGAGGCATCGCCGGCCGAGGCGACGAGCTTGGCGCCACTCCAGCGGCGCAGTTCGGCGAACGCAGCGGCATGGTCGAAATGCGCGTGCGAATTGAGGATCCATTTGATCTGGCGTGGCTGCACGCCAATCGTCGCGAGATTGCGTTCGACGAGACCGGCGCTCTGCGCGAGTGGGCCGCTGACGAGGATCGTGCCCGCGCGCGTGACCACCGCGTAGACGCCCAGCCCCTCGGTCCCGACATACCAGACCGGCCCGGCAATGTGGAACGGCGCTGTCGGTCGCGACCAGGCGGGTGGGTTCTGCGCAACCGCCGCGCCTGCCCCGAGGACCAGCGCGGCGAAGCCGGCAAGCGCGCGCGCGATCATAGCGCCGCCAGCATCCCCGGGGTCAGCACTTGTGGCAACACTCGCGGTTCGGCCGCGCCCGGTGCGTAATAGAGATACAGCGGCACGCCCGCGCGGTTATGCGCCTCGATGAAGCGGCCCATCGTCGCATCGCCATTGGTCCAGTCGCCGAGCAGCACTGCGACCTTGTGATCGGCAAAGCTTTTGCGCGTCGCATCGGTCTCGATCGCGGCCTTCTCGTTGACCTTGCAGGTGAGGCACCAGTCGGCGGTGAAATAGACGAACACCGGCCGCCCCGCCTTGCGCAACGCGTCGAGCCGCGCCTCGGTGAAGGGCTCGTTGCCCGCCTCGGCGACCGCTGCCTGCGCCGGCGCGCGCGACACGAGCGCCGCGCCGCCGATCGTCACAATCAGCAAAGCGATCAGCGCGACCCAGCCGAACGCCAGCCCGCGTGCCTGGCGGCGACCGCCGATCCACAACGCGAAGCCTGCGAACAGCGCAGCGCCGAGCCCGAGGATCAGCCCGTTGACCCCTGCCTGCCGCCCGAGCACCCAGGCGAGCGCGAGCGCGGTCAGCCACATCGGCACCGACAGGATGTGACGGAAGGTCTCCATCCACGCACCGGGCTTGGGCAGCCGCTTGCGCAGCGCTGGCACGAAGCCGAGCGTGAGAAACGGGATGGCGAGCCCGAGCCCGAGCCCCGCGAACACCGCCAGCGCCGCCGGCCATGGCAGCACCAGCGCCGCGCCCAGCGCCGCGCCCATGAATGGCCCGGTGCACGGCGTCGCGATGAACGCCGCGAGCGCACCGGTCGCGAACGCGCCGCCTGCCCCGCCCGAGCGATTGACGAATTGCGGCGTCGGAATCTCGAACAGCCCGCCAAGGTTGAGCGACAGCGCGACCGTCAGCAGCAGCAGCACGACGATCGCGCGCGGATCCTGCAGCTGGAACGCCCAGCCGACCGCGGTCCCGCCTGCCCGCAGCGCGAGAATCGCCGCGCCCAAGCCGACGCACACCGCGACGACGCCGCCGGTATAGGCCAGCGCCTCACGCCGCGCTGCGCCCTCGTCGAGATGCCCGCGCGCGAGGCTCAGCGCCTTGAGGCTGAGGATCGGGAAGACGCACGGCATGATGTTGAGGATCAACCCGCCGAGCATCGCGCCGGCAAAAGCGATCAGCGTCGCCATCAGCACGCCGCCGGCCGGCGCCGTCGATGTCGCCGCGGTCGCGGCGACGGTGCCGGCATTGGCGGTCACGCGCAGCCCCTGCTGCGCGCCGATTTGCAGGACGCCGACCAGCGGCGCTGCCCCGCCGGCCGCACCGGCCTTAGTCTCGATTACCAGCCGGTCGCCGTCCTGGCTCACGCTCTGCGGCGCGTTGTAATCGAGCAGCCCGGTCGTGACCGGGTAGAAATAGGCATCCTTGAGCGCAGCACCGGCCGGATAAGGAATCGCGATGCGGATGCGCCCTTCGCTCGCTTGGAAGACGCCCTTCGCATCGAGCGGCTTGGGCACCGCGCGGCGCCACGCATCGAAGCGCGCTTGCGTGTCGGGCGCAATCGCGCCGTCGCCGACGGTCAGCGAAAGCGACAGATCGGCGGCTTCAGGCACGCATACCGTCGCCGAGCAGACGAGATAGGTCGTGTGGAGCGTGATCGGCAGCGCGGTCCCGGCGGCGAGGCCAGCTGGTACCTTAAGCGTGACGAGTGGCGCATAGGGCTTCTCGAACACATAGTTCATCAGCTCGGCGACGACGAGCCGCCCCGGCACCGGATAGATCGGATCGCTTGCGGTCACCCCGTTGGGCAGTTTCCATTCGAGCTTGGCCGGGAAGCCCGCATCGCCCGGATTTTCCCAATAGCCGTGCCAGCCAACCTCGGGCACCGTCGCCAGCGCGACCGTGACGGTCGACCCCGCCGCCGGCGTCGTGCTCTCCGCCACCAGCGTGATCGCGAGGTGATGCGCGCCCGGTGCGCCGATCGTGCCGCCATCGGCTTGCGCCGCGCTTGCCGTCAGCATCGCCAGAACCGTCATCAAGCCGAAATGAAACCAGCGCATTCGCACATCCTTGTAGGTCACGCGCACCAAGGGCATAGCTCGCGCGGGGTCAAGTATATGGCGCGGAGATCACCGATGAAACGACAGGCTTCCCTCGTGGCGATGGCGCTCGCGCTGCTCTCGGCCCCGCTCTCGGCAAAGGAACCTGCGCCGTTCACCCCGCCCGCGAGCGCACCGAAGCTGATCGTGGTCATCTCGGTCGACCAATTCTCCGCCGACCTGTTCGCCGAATATCGCAAGAGCTTCACCGGCGGGTTCGCGCGGTTGCAGCAGGGTGGCGTCTTCCCGAGCGGCTATCAGAGCCACGCCGCGACCGAGACCTGCCCCGGCCATTCGACGATCCTGACCGGTTTGCGCCCCGAACATACCGGCATCATCGCCAACACCTGGACCGACCTCAGCGTCGCGCGCGCCGACAAGGTCGTCTATTGCGCCGAGGACGAGACCGTTCCTGGCACGACGCACGACGGCCAGTACACCGTCTCCGACAAGCACCTGCTCGTCCCCACGCTCGGCGAACGGATGAAGGCCGCCAATCCGGCGATCCGCGTCGTCTCGGTCGCGGGCAAGGATCGCGCTGCGGTGATGATGGGCGGCCACAACGTCGACGAGCTCTGGTGGTGGAACGGCAAGGCATTCGTCAGCTATGCCGGCCGCGCCACCCCCGCGGTCGTCGCGCGTGCCAATGCCGCGACCGCCGCGAACATTGCCGCGCCGCAAGCCGCGCTCGACGTGCCCGAGGTCTGCAAGCCGCACGATCGCGCGGTGCAAGTCGGTGGCGGCAAGACCGTCGGCGCAGGACATTTCGAGCGCGCCGCGGGGAGCGCTTCGGCGTTCCGCGCCTCGCCCGCGTTCGACGGCGCGATCGTCGCGCTGGCGGCGGGGCTCGTGCAGGACATGAAGCTCGGGCAAGGGCCGACCACCGACATCATCGACGTCGGCGCCTCGGCGACCGATTATATCGGCCACACTTATGGCACCGAAGGCGCCGAGATGTGCATCCAGCTCCAGCAGCTCGATGCGACGCTCGGCTCGTTCTTCCAAATGCTCGATTCGACCGGGGTCGATTATGAAGTCGTGCTCACCGCGGACCATGGCGGCAACGACCTTCCCGAACGCGAGGTCGATGCCGGGCTGCCTGCCGCGCAGCGCGCCAAGGTGATGCTCGCCCCCGCGATCGCTGGGAAAGAGATCGCGGCGAAGCTCGGCATCGCAAAGCCCGTGCTGTTCGGCGACATCCCCAATGGCGACGTCTATATCGCCAAGGATCTGACGACCGCGCAGCACAAGGCGGTCGAGGCCGCGGCGATTGCCTATTACAAGGCGTCACCGCAAGTCGCAGAGGTGTTCACCGCCGCACAAATCCGCGCGACGCCGAGCCCCAAGGGACCGCCCGAGAAGTGGACCATGCTCGAGCGGGCGCGTGCGTCGTTCCGGGCCGGGCGGTCGGGCGATTTGCTCGTCTTCCTCCAGCCGCGCGTCACCCCGATCCCGAGCGCGGCGGGCGGCTATGTGGCGACGCATGGCAGCCCGTACGATTACGATCGCCGCGTCCCGATCCTGTTCTGGCGCAAGGGGATGAGCGCGTTCGAACATACCGGTGGCGTCGAGACGGTCGATATCGCGCCGACCCTTGCGCATCAGATCGGCCTGCCGCTGACCGCACCGAAGGTCGATGGGCGGTGCCTGGATCTGAATGCTGGCGGAGCGCCCTGCCGCTAAAATCCCTCTCCCTGCGGGAGCATCGGGTCGGTCATGCCCCCGGCATGACCTAAACAGCGCGGGGCGCTGTTTACCCGATGCTGGTGGCCGAGCGCAGCGAGATCGGGTGAGGGCAGGCTAGAATAGCTGCCCTCCCTTCCCGCTCCCAAAGGGAGAGGGAGATATTCACCGCACTTCGTACGATCGGATCCCAGCCCCCAACCGATTCGCGCCGATCGCAAGCTGATCCCCGCTCATATTGGCGACGAACGCCGGATTGGTCGGCGCACCCGGCGCGAGGCTCGCGTCATTATCCTCGATCCGCAGGCCCGCCGCGCTGTAGGTCTTCGCCTCGGCCGAGACGACGATCAGCCCGCTGTGATTCTCCTTGCGCGCGCCCTGCACGAAGGTGTTGCGTGCGATCAGCCCGGTCGCGCCTTGCGACAGGTCGATCATGTAGTTGGTCTTGCTGCCCTTGGTGTCGTCGAAGCTGTTGTCGGTGATCGTGACGCGCGGCGTGCGCAGCTTGACGTAATGCCCGCCGGTGCCGCGTTCGAAGCGCGAATTGGTGACGGTCACCGATCCGAGATTGGCGAGGTAGATGCTGTGCGAGCAGCTCGGCGTGATGTCGCACTGCCCGAGACCCGCGAAGGTCGAATGGTCGATCGTGATCTTTTGACCGCTGGGCTGGCCGCCGAGAATGCCCTCCTGATTGTCGAGGAACATCGAGTTGCGCACGACGAGATCGCCGACTTCGCTGCGGATCCCAGCGCCATTGCCGTCGCCGACCGCGATCTTGCGGAAGACGATGCCGTCGACCACCGAGCTCTGCCCGCGCAGCACGAACGCCGCCTTGTCCTCGCACGCCGTCCCCTCGAAGATCGCGGTACCCGGCGTCACCGCCTTGAAGGTGATGTGCCCGCCCGACTGGATCGTGCATTGATGATAGACGCCGGGTGCGATCAGGATCGTCGCGGTGCCCATGCGGATCGACTGCACCGCCTCATCGATCGTCTGGAAGCCTTGGCCGGTCCCCTCGATCGTGAAGGGCGCGCGCTGCTGCGCGGCGGCGGGGGCGGCGATCGCGATGGCGAGCAGGGGTAGAATGCGACGCATGGGGCTGGCTCCTTTGCGCGGCACGATGCCCGCGGGGAGGCTAGGTGGGAAGGCTAATTGAGGGTTAACCTCGCACCGTCACCCCGGACTTGGTCCGGGGTCCATACGAGACGGCAGATGACTCGCATGGATGCCGGATCAAGTCCGGCATGACGTTGGGTCAGTCCAGATTGGGCCGCAACCAGCGGGTCGCGGTCGCCAGATCGACACCACGCCGCTCGGCATATTCCTCGAGCTGGTCGGGCCCGACGCGCGCGACACCGAAATACTCGGCCTGCGGATGGCCGAAATAGAAGCCCGACACCGCTGCGGTCGGCAGCATCGCAAAGCTTTCGGTCAGCGTGATGCCGGTCGCGTCGGTCGCGCCGAGCAGCTCGAACAGCATCGGCTTCTCGCTGTGGTCGGGACACGCCGGATAGCCCGGCGCCGGGCGGATGCCGCGATAGTGTTCGCGGATCAGCGCCTCGTTGGTGAGCTGCTCGCCCTCGGCATAGCCCCACAATTCGGTGCGGACATGCTGGTGGAGCCGCTCGGCGAACGCCTCGGCGAGACGGTCGGCGAGCGCTTTGAGCAGGATGTCCGAATAGTCGTCATTGTCGGCCTTGAAGCGCGCGAGATGCGCGTCGATGCCGTGCCCCGCAGTGACCGCGAAGCCGCCGATCCAGTCGCCTGCCGGATCAATGAAATCGGCAAGACACATGTTGGCGCGCCCCTCGCGCTTGGCGATCTGCTGGCGCAGGAAGGGCATCCTCACGTCTTCAAGCCCCTCCCCTTCAGGGGAGGGGTTGGGGGTGGGGGAGGTCTCACCGAGACTGTCGGCGGCGGACGCGCTGGACGGCTCCACCCCAACCCCTGCCCTGAAGGGGAAGGGCTTTGCGGAAATCACCACGTCGTCCCCCTCACGCCGGCACGGCCACAGCCCCGCCACGCCCTTCGCGGTCAGCCATTTCTCGGCGATGATCTGGTCGAGCATCTTCTGCGCATCGGCGAACAGCGACGTCGCGCTCTCCCCAACCACCGAATCGGTCAGGATCGCCGGGTAATTCCCCGCCAACTCCCACGCGCGGAAGAACGGCGTCCAGTCGATCAGTTCGCGCAGATCGGCGAGATCCCAATCCTCGAACACGTGGAGGCCCGGCTGCTTCGGTGCTTCGGGCTTGAGTGCCATGTCGGCCGGGAAGGCATTGGCGCGCGCCGCCTCGATCGGGATGAGCTCGCTCTGCCCCTTGTTGGCGCGCGCGATCCGCACCGCTTCATATTCGTCGGCGGTCTTCTGGACGAAATCGTCGCGGATCGTATCGCTGACGAGCGTCGAGGCGACCCCGACCGCACGGCTCGCGTCGAGCACATGCACGACCGGCCCATCATAGGCCGGCGCGATGCGCAGCGCGGTATGGACCTTCGAGGTGGTCGCGCCGCCGATCAACAGCGGCATCGTCATGCCCGCGCGCTTCATCTCCTCGGCAACGGTCACCATCTCGTCGAGCGACGGCGTGATCAGCCCCGACAGGCCGATCATGTCGGCGTCATTCTCCTTGGCGGATTTGAGAATGTCCGACCACGGCACCATCACCCCCATGTCGACCACGTCGAAGCCGTTGCACTGGAGGACGACGCCGACGATGTTCTTGCCGATATCGTGCACGTCGCCCTTGACGGTCGCCATGATGATCTTGCCCTTGCCGCGCGCGCCGGGCTCCTTCGCCGCCTCGATGAAGGGCAGCAGATGCGCCACCGCCTTCTTCATAACGCGCGCCGACTTCACCACCTGCGGCAGGAACATCTTGCCCGATCCGAACAGGTCGCCGACGACGTTCATCCCGTCCATCAGCGGGCCTTCGATCACTTCGATCGGCCGCGCGAATTGCTGGCGGCATTCCTCGGTATCGTCGACGACATGCGCATCGATGCCCTTGACCAGCGCATATTCGAGCCGCTTGGTTACCGGCAGGCTGCGCCATTCGGCGGCGGCCTTCTCGGCGACGGCATCGGTGCCCTTGAAGCTCTCGGCCATCGCGATCAGCCGCTCGGTCGCGCCGTCATCGGAATTAAGGATGACGTCCTCGCACGCCTGGCGCAGCTTGGGGTCGATCGCGTCGTAGATGTCGAGCTGCCCCGCATTGACGATCGCCATGTCGAGCCCCGCGGGAATCGCATAATAGAGGAACACCGAATGCATCGCGCGGCGTACCGGCTCGTTGCCACGGAAGCTGAACGACAGGTTCGACAGCCCGCCCGAGATATGCGCGTGCGGGCAGCGCGCCTTGATGTCGCGGCACGCCTCGATGAAGTCGACCGCGTAATTGTTATGCTCCTCAATCCCCGTCGCCACCGCGAAGATGTTGGGATCGAAGATGATGTCCTCAGGCGGAAAGCCGATGCCCATCAGCAGGTCGTACGCCCGGCCGCAGATCTCGAGCTTGCGCGCGCGCGTGTCGGCCTGGCCGACGGTGTCGAACGCCATCACCACCACCGCGGCGCCGTAGTTCATCACTTTCCGCGCCTGGGCGAGGAACTGGTCCTCGCCTTCCTTCATGCTGATAGAATTGACGATCGGCTTGCCCGAAACGCACTTCAACCCCGCCTCGATCACCGACCATTTCGAGCTGTCGACCATGAACGGGATGCGCGCGATGTCGGGCTCGGCGGCGATCAGCTTGAGGAAGGTGGTCATCGCATACTCGGCGTCGAGCAGGCCCTCGTCCATGTTGACGTCGAGCACCTGCGCGCCGCTCTCGACCTGCTGGCGCGCGACTTCGACCGCGGCGGGGTAATCGCCCGCCATGATGAGCTTCTTGAAGCGCGCCGATCCGGTGACGTTGGTACGCTCACCGATATTGACGAAATTGGTGGAGGAGTTCGCGATCGTCATTTTGCCTGCTTCTCCCTCTCCCGCTTTCGCGGGAAAGGGTTGGGGTGAGGGTCTTCTTCTGCGCGACGCAGGACCCGATTGAAAACGTAGTAGGAAAAGAAGGCCCTCACCCGGCCTCTCCCGCAAGCGGGAGAGGGGAAGAAGGCAGTTCGCTCCCGGCTAAGCCGCCATCGTCATCGGCTCGAGCCCCGCCAACCGCGTCACCACCGGCGGCACCGGCAGCGCGCGCGGGGGCAGCTCGCCGACCGCCTTGGCGATCGCCGCGATATGCGCCGGGGTCGATCCGCAGCAGCCGCCCAGCACATTGACCTGCGCGTTGGCCGCCCATTCGCGCACCAGCCCCGCGGTGGTCGACGGCTGCTCGTCATATTCACCGAGCTCGTTGGGCAGCCCGGCATTGGGATACACCATGATCAGCGTATCGCAGATGTCCGACAGCGTGCGCACATGCGGCCGCAGCTGCTCGGCGCCGAACGAGCAATTGAGCCCGATCGTCACCGGCTTGGCGTGGCGCACCGCGTGCCAGAATGCCTCGACGGTGTGCCCCGACAGGTTGCGCCCGGAAAGATCGGTCAGCGTCATCGACAGCATGATCGGCACGTCGCGACCGAGCGTGTCGGCCGCTTCGAGCACCGCCATGATCCCGGCCTTGGCGTTCAAGGTATCGAACACCGTCTCGATCAGGATGAAATCGGCGCCGCCTTCGAGCAGCGCGTCGACCTGCTCGCGGTACACGTCCTTTAGATAATCGAAGTCGATCTCGCGGAAGCCCGGATCGTTGACGTCGGGGCTAAGCGACAGCGTCTTGTTGGTCGGCCCGACCGCGCCCGCGACGAAGCGTGGGCGGCCGTCCTTTGCCTGGAACTCGTCGGCGAGTCGGCGCGCGAGCTTAGCGCTCTCGACGTTGATCTCGCGCACGAGATGCTCGGCGGCATAATCGGCCTGGCTGATGCGGTTGGCCGAGAAGGTGTTGGTCTCCGCAATATCGGCGCCGGCTTCGAAATAGGCGCGGTGGATCGCTTCTGGCACCTCGGGCTTGGTCAGCGCGAGGATGTCGTTATTGCCCTTCTGGTCCTTGGCGAGGCCGAGCGTGCCTGCATAGTCGGCTTCGGAGAGCTTCCAGTTCTGGATCTCGGTGCCGAATGCGCCGTCGGTGATCAGGATGCGCTTGGCGGCTTCGGCGAGGAATGTCTGGCGGGTGGTCATGATCTTGTTCCTTCTAAGCCCCTCCCCTTCAGGGGAGGGGTTGGGGTGGGGAAGTCCGACAAGCCGATGGCTCGGTGAGACATCCCCCACCCCCTTCCCCTCCCCTGAAGGGGAGGGGTGAAATCCGTTACGCCGCTTGCGCCGCGATCAGCGCCGGCTGCCCGCGAATGCCGAGCAGATGGCAGATCGCGTAGCTGAGCTCTGCCCGGTTGAGCGTGTAGAAATGGAAGTCACGCACCCCGCCTGCATACAAGCGCCGGCACAGTTCCGCCGCGATCGTCGCCGACACCAACTGGCGCGCAGCGGGACGATCGTCGAGCCCGTCGAACAGCGTCCCCATCCAGTCGGGTACCACCGTGCCACACATCGCCGACATGCGCTGCACCGCGCCGAAGTTCATGATCGGCATGATCCCCGGAACGATCTCGGCGTCGATCCCGGCCTTGGCAGCGGCATCGCGGAAGCGGAAGAAGGTCTCCGCCTCATGGAAGAACTGCGTGATCGCGCGCGTCGCGCCGGCATCGAGCTTGCGCTTGAGATTGTCGAGATCGGCCGCCTCGCTCACCGAATCCGGATGGCATTCGGGATAGGCCGAAACCGAAATCTCGAACGGGTGGAGCTTGCGCAGACCCGCGACGAGCGCCGCGGCATTCTCATACCCACCGACCGGCGACTGGAACTTCTGACCCGCGACGGGCGAGTCCCCGCGCAGCGCGACGATGTGGCGCACCCCCGCCTTCCAATATTCGTCCGCGATCGCGTCGATCTCCTCGCGCGTCGCATCGACGCAGGTGAGGTGCGCCGCTGCCGGAATGTCGGTCTCGCGCGCGATCCGGGCGACCGTCGCATGCGTCCGCTCGCGCGTCGTGCCGCCCGCGCCGTACGTGACCGAGACGAAGCGCGGGCCGAGCGGCGCGAGCGTCTGAACCGACTCCCACAGCGTCTCCTCCATCTTCTCGGTCTTGGGCGGGAAGAATTCGAAGCTCACCCGCGCGTCGCCCGCGATATCGGCGAACAACGGCGCTGCAAGCGCGAGCCGCGCCTCCTGCATCTGCTTTACCGAAACCGTCATGCCGCCTTCACCTCTGCTACGCGTTGGCCGACCTTGCGGGCGAGCCACAGTTTGACCGTCAATTCCCCGCCCTCGAGCGTTTCGATCCGGGCCGGCGCCAGCCCCGCCGCGGCGAACCACGTTTCGATCTGATCGTCCGCGAAGCCCAGGCGGGTATGCGCATCCTTGGCGCGCAGATCCTCGCGGTCATGCGCCGCGAAGTCCGCGATCAGCAGGCGCCCCCCCGGTTTCAACACGCGCGCGGCCTCGGCAATCGCCGCGCCGGGTTGCTGCGCAAAGTGCAGCACGTGGTGGACGATCGCGAGGTCCGCCGCGTCGTCGCCGAGCGGCAGCGCATAGAGATCGGCCTGGCGCAGTTCGGCATTGCTCAGCCCGCGCTCGGACAGTTTCGCGCGCGCGAGCCGCAGCATTTCGGAACTGCGATCGATCCCGAGCGCTTGCCCTGCCCGTCCCGCGAACAGCTCGAGCATCCGCCCGGTGCCGGTCCCGATGTCGATCAGCTGGCCGATCGGCGCGTCGCCAAGCACCGCCGACATCGCCGCCTCGACCTCGCTCTCGGCGATGTGGAGCGAGCGAATCGCATCCCACTGCCCGGCATTGGCCTCGAACCAGCTTGCCGCCGAGGCCGCGCGATCGGCGCGGACCGCAGCGAGCCGCGCCGCATCGGCGACCCGCCAATGATCGGGCTCGATTTCGCCCCACGCATCGAGCGCGGTCGCTATCGGGCCGACGGTGGCGCCGCTGCCGAGCGCAACGAATACCCAGCTGCCTTCCTTGCGCCGCTCGGCAAGCCCCGCGTCGCACAGGATTTTCACGTGCCGCGAAACGCGCGGCTGGCTCTGCCCGAGCACTTGCGCGAGTTCACCGACCGACAGCTCCATCGTCCGCAACAAGGCGACGATCCGCAGCCGCGTGGCGTCGGCAAGCGCGCGAAAGATATCGAGGGCAATGGTCATTGTGGCATCACATATAAAGATATCTTTATATGAGGTCAACGCGGTTCGAACGCCCCTATTCCGAGACTGGCAGCGCAACAACATGCCGTCCGCGGAGTTGAAGCCCCCGACCCCATCCTCTAGCGTGCGCCCATTGCTGGGAGCCAAGGACCTATCATGATCAAGACCCGCATCCTGCTGCCGCTCACGATCGTCGCCGCCATCGGCCTCGCCGCGTGCAGCCCCAAGGCGCAGAACGATATCAGCGAGGCGGCCAACAGCGTCGCCGCCGACGCAAACGCGACCGGCGCCAAGGCCGTCGACGATACCGACGCCGCGCTGGGTGCTGCCGAAACGCGACTCGACAATGCCGGTGCGGTGCTCAGCAACAAGGCCGACCGGCTGTCCGACAAGGCCGACCGCGCGGCCGATCGCGCCGGGGCCGCGATTTCCGATTTCGGCAACGACATCCGCGATTGATGCGCATCGGTTTCAAGCGACGCGCCCTGCTCGTCTCGTTGCTGATGCTTGCCGCCTGCTCGCGCGGCACCTCCTCGACCGGCGCACCGCCGGGCGAGGACCGGGCGCTCGACGAGGCGGCCGCTTCGCTCGACGCCAATTCTCCCGACACCAACGCCGCCGTGATCGTCAATGACGACGCGCCCGGCAATGAGGACCAGCCGCAATGACCACTCTTCGCCGCCTCGGGGCCACCGACCTCCACATCGCGCCGCTCGTGCTTGGCGGAAACGTCTTCGGCTGGACCGCCGACGAAGCGACCAGCTTCGCCGTGCTCGATGCTTTCGTCGCGGGTGGCGGCACGATGATCGATACCGCCGACGTCTATTCCGCCTGGGTTCCCGGCCACAAAGGCGGCGAGTCCGAGACCGTGATCGGTGCGTGGCTCAAGCAATCGGGCAAGCGCGACCAAGTGCAGATCGCGACGAAGGTCGGCATGCTGCCCGGCGAAGGCGGCGAAAAGCTCGCGCCTGCCCGGATCGCGGCTGCCTGCGACGCCTCGCTCAAGCGGCTCGGCGTCGAGACGATCGACCTGTATTTCGCGCATCAGGACGACGACGTGGTCGCGCAGGAAGACGCGCTGGCCGCGTTCGGCAAGCTGATCGACGCGGGCAAGATCCGCGCGCTCGGCGCATCGAACTTCCACGCCGCGCGGCTGAAATCGGCAAACGATGCCGCCAAGGCGCACGGACTGCCGCATTATCATGTGCTCCAGCCCGAATATAACCTCGTCAGCCGCCAGAAGTTCGAGGGCGAGCTCCAGGCGTATTGCGTCGAGTACAATATCGGCGTGGTGCCCTATTACGGGCTCGCCTCGGGCTTCCTGACGGGCAAATATCGCAGCGCCGACGATTTCGGCAAGAGCGTGCGCGGCGGACGGATGCAGGCGTTGCTCGACGGCAGCGGACCGGCCGTCCTCGCCGTGATGGATGCGATCGCCGCGGAAACCGGCGCGAGCCTCGCGCAGATCGCGCTCAAATGGCTCGCCGAACAGCCCGCCGTCACCGCGCCGATCGCCAGCGCGACGAGCGTCGCTCAGGTCGAGGAATTGCTGGGATCGATGGACCTCGTGCTGAGCCCGGAGCAGATCGAGCGCTTGGCGGTCGCGGGCGCCTGAACGCCCAGGCGTCAGGCAACCGCGCGTAGCGGTTCGAGCATGGCGAGCTTGGCGCGCAGCCAGTGCGCGCCAAGCTCGGCGTCGAGCGCGACGGGGCTGAACGGATCGAGCCCGGACCCCGGATAGAAGGTCATTTCGCCGAACAACGGCCGCCCATCGATTTCGTAGAGATCGACCCGCACGAAATCGCGCCGGTCGGACAGGCGCTCGGCGGCCATGATCATCGGGCCGAGCGTGACCGGCGGCGTCGGGTCGGGATCGGCGGTTGCCGACGACACGCGCTGCCAGTGACGGTCGAACAGAATCCAGCGATGCCGTCCGCCGCGACCGAGATGAACCTGGACGTAGCGGACGCGCCCACCGAACACGTAGAATTTATAGTCGATCGGCAGCACCGGCGGCGCGCCGATGAATGGCTCGACCATCAGCCCGTGTGGGATGCCGGCGTAAAGATCCTCATCGAGCCAATATCCATAGGTCGATCGCATCCATCCGGCCGCACGCCGGCGGATGTCCGCCCAGTTGGCGCCATCGTCGAAGACGAAGGCGGTCTGGTTGCAGCCGTGCCGCGCCTTGACGACGAATGGCGTGGGCCATGCCGGTGCCTCAGGTAGTTCGGTTCCCTGCCACAGCGTCGGGATGACCCAGTCGGCGCCGAGCCGTTCGGTCACGATCGTCTTAGCCACCAGCTTGTCCGCCATTCGCACCATCGCGGGGTCGGCGCCGGCCAGTTTGCGCGCCTGGACCAGCTCGGTGAAAGTGCGCGGATCATCGAGCGCGGGCCAGCGCCCGTGTCGCCACCAATAGGTCAGGTAGATCCGCCACCGTGCGCGCACCCTGGCAAGTCGAGGCGCTGAGGCCGGAAACGCAACATCCATCGCAGCACAAGCCGCGATGGATGCTGTTGGTTCCGGACCGGCCGGAAGCTGCGGCGAATCCGAGCGGGAGCTCAAACCCCGCCGCGGCAAAGCCGCGTCGTCGGACGGGGCTGCTGGCCCCGCCGGCCGGGCCTGCCGCGGGCGCGGCGGAGCTTCGCTCCGCCGACTGCGTCAGGCCGCAAACTGATTCATCGTATTGTGCGCGCCGCCTGCCTTGAGCGCCGCCTCGCCCGCGAAATACTCCTTGTGATCGTCGCCGATGTCCGAGCCCGACATGTTCTGGTGCTTGACGCAGGCGATCCCCTCGCGGATTTCCTTGCGCTGGACGCCCTTCACATAGCCGAGCATCCCCGCATCGCCGAAATATTCCTTGGCGAGATTGTCAGTCGACAGCGCCGCGGTGTGATAGGTCGGCAGCGTGATCAGGTGATGGAAGATGCCGGCGCGCGCGGCGGCGTCCTTCTGGAAGGTGCGGATCCGCTCGTCGGCTTCGTCGCCCAGTTCGGTGCCGTCATAATCGACCGACATCAGCCGCGCCCGGTCATACGCCGAGACATCCTTCCCCTCGCCCGCCCAGGCATCATAGACCTGCTGGCGGAAGTTGAGCGTCCAGTTGAAGCTCGGCGAATTGTTGTAGACCAGCTTGGCGTTGGGAATGACCGCGCGAACGCGGTCGACCATTCCGGCGATCTGCTCGATATGCGGCTTCTCGGTCTCGATCCACAGCAGATCGGCGCCGTTCTGCAGCGAAGCGATGCAATCCATCACGCAGCGATCCTCGCCGGTGCCGGCGCGGAACTGGAACAGGTTCGAGGCTAGCCGCTTCGGGCGCAGCAGCTTGCCGTCGCGGTTGAGGATGACGTCGCCGTTGCGCGCGGTCGCCGGGTCGATCTCCTCGCAATCGAGGAAGCTGTTATACTGGTCGCCGAGATCGCCCGGCTCCTTCGACACCGCGATCTGCTTGGTCAGCCCCGCGCCGAGCGAGTCGGTCCGCGTGACGATGATCCCGTCCTCGACGCCGAGTTCGAGGAAGGCGTAGCGGCACGCGCGGACCTTCGCGAGGAAGTCCTCGTGCGGCACGGTGACCTTCCCGTCCTGATGGCCGCACTGCTTTTCGTCGCTCACCTGATTCTCGATCTGGAGCGCGCAGGCGCCCGCCTCGATCATCTTCTTGGCGAGCAGATAGGTCGCCTCGGCATTGCCGAAGCCAGCGTCGATATCGGCGATGATCGGCACGACATGCGTCTGATAGCCGTCGATCGCGTTGAGCAGCCGCTGCTCCTCGACTTGGTTGCCGCTCGCGCGCGCCGCATCGAGATCGCGGAACATCATGCCGAGCTCGCGCGCGTCGGCCTGGCGCAGGAAGGTGTAGAGCTCCTCGATCAACGCGGGAACGCTGGTCTTCTCGTGCATCGACTGATCGGGCAGCGGGCCGAATTCGGATCGCAACGCGGCGATCATCCAGCCGGAGAGGTAGAGATAGCGGCGCTCGGTCGAACCGAAATGCTTCTTGATGCTGATCATCTTCTGCTGGCCGATAAAGCCGTGCCAGCAGCCGAGCGACTGGGTGTAGGCCGACGGGTCGGCATCATACGCCGCCATATCCTTGCGCATGATCGCGGCGGTGTAGCGCGCGATGTCGATCCCGCTCTGGAACCGGTTCTGCACCCGCATCCGCGCGACGCTCTCGGCATCGATGCCATCCCACGTGCCGTTGTAGCGCTGGATCAGGCTCTTGGTCTGGGCGATGTCGGTCTGGTAGGTCATGGGGGTGCCCCTCGCTCTGTGTGTATGGCGAGATAGGTACATGAATTGACAGCGCTGTAAGCCGTTGATCGACTGACTACCGCGTTATCCTGTCAAACCCGCCGCCGGTGCAGTGTAATATTGTAAATATCACACTGCACCGGCCGGCTGCTATCGCGCTGGGCTTGCCGCCGACCCGGCGAGAATGCCGCCGTCGATCGTCAGTTCGGTCCCCGTCATGTAGCGCGCCTCGTCGCTCGCCAGCAGCACCGCGAGTGCGGCGACTTCCTCGGGCTCACCGAAGCGGCGCAGCGGCGTGTCTGCGACCAGCGCCGCCTCGCGCGCCGAACGATCCGGCCCGTCACCCAGCATCGGATCCCACATCGGCGTGCGGATCGCCGCGGGGTGGATCGAGTTGCACCGAATCGCCAGCCCCTGTTGCGCGCAATAGAGCGCCACGGTCTTGCTGTGGTTGCGGATTGCCGCCTTTGACGAGGCATAAGCCGCCGCGGCCGGGATCCCAATCATCCCCGAACGCGACGAGATATTGATGATCGACCCAGCACCCTTCGCCCGCATCGCGCCGATCGCATAGCGACAGCCGAGGAAGGTGCCGTCGAGATTGACGCGGTGGACCGCCTGCCAATCCTCGAGCGTGGCATGTTCAGGATCATGCGCGGCAACGCCGTCCTCGAACCCGGTGACGCCGGCATTGTTGACCAGCACGTCGATCGCTGGCCACGCCACCGCGAACCGCGCCCAATCCGCTTCAAGCGCAACGTCGAGCAAGGCAAAGGCCTGATCGAGCTCGGTGGCGAGCACCTGCGCACGCGAGCCATTCTTGTCGGTCACCACGACACGCGCGCCTTCGGCCGCGAACGCACGCGCGATCGCCGCGCCGATGCCGCGCCCTGCGCCGGTCACGACGCACAGTTTGTCTTCCAATCGTTTCACGCGAGAATTCCAGGGATGAGAGGCCGCGCTCGCGCGGCAGGATGGTCAGGCAGTCGGCTGCGTGTTCATCGATCTCACTCCGGTTAGCGGCACGATCTAACCGCTGGCGTGACGGGCGGCAAATCCCCGTTCAATCCCCGCCGAAGGTAAACGCGCTTACTCCGCGCTCGCGATCGTTGAGCACCAGTGCACGCCCCGCCGGCGGCAGCGAGCGCTGCGGACAATGCCCGCGCCCACACGCGCGACACCCGAGGCCGATCGGGGTCGCCTCCCCCTTGAGATCGACTCCGCGCGCGATCGCCAGCGCCCCGGCATGCTCCGCCGCCACGCCCAGCCCGACGACGAACTCGGCCGCCACGGCGCCGAAGCGACGCCCTTGCGGCGCGACCGTCCGCGCAAGCGTCAACCAGCGCGCGCCATCCTCGAGTTCGACGAGCTGCACGACGAGCTTGCCCGGCCGATCGAATGCGGCATGGATCTGCCACAACGGGCAGCGCCCTTCGGCCTCTGCCAAAGGCGACGCACTCGCGCCCGAAAAGCGCTTCGACGCTTGCCCGGCGCGGTCGATCCGCACGAAGAAGAAGGGCAGCCCCCGCGCGCCCACGCGCTGCAACGTCGTCAGCCGGTGCGCGACTTGCTCGAACCCGGCACCGAAGCGGCGCTGGAGCAGCTCGATATCGTATCCCGTCGCCTCGCACGCGCGCAGGAAGCGGGCGTACGGCATCATCACCGCTGCGGCAAAATAGCTGGCGAGGTGGCGGCGATAGAGTCGCTCGGCAGCACGATCGGTAAAGCCCGCGCCCTTGACCAGCCCGTCGACTTCGCTGCGCGCCTCGATCTCGGCAAGCTGATAGGCAACGGCGAAGGTACGCGAGGCCGGGTCGAGGATTTCGGACACCTGCAATTGCCGCGCGTGGAGATCGGTACGGCGCAGCAGGTCGGGCATAACGTCGACCGGCAGCACGCGGATGGTCAACTGGTGCTTGACGCGTAATCGCTCCGAGATCGCGCCGTAGAGATCGCCGGCTCCCAGCCGCAGCTCGTCGGCGAGTTTCTCCGCGATCGTGTCGAGATCCGAAAAATAGCCGCGCCAGCGTTCGATCTCGCGGCGTACCTCGCCGACCGAATCGAGCGCGCCGGGCGCGGCCGCGCTGCCCGCGCCGATCCGGTCGAAGGCACGCGCAAAGGCTTCGGCGCCGCCGGGTGCGCCGGCAAGCCATTCCTCGAGTTCGTTGCGGTCGATCTCGAGATCGGCGAACATCGGGTCGGCAAGCCGCCGCCTGAGCGCGGCCTCACCCCCGCCCGGCTCGCCTGCCGCGAGCGCGCGCGGATCGAAGTCGAAACTCTCGGCGAGCTTGACGATCAGCGATCCCGACAGCGGGCGCTGGTTCTTCTCGACGAGGTTGAGATAGCTCGGCGAAATCGTCAGCACTTCGGCCATCGCCGCCTGGGTCAGCCCCGCCTGGCGCCGCAAGCGGCGGATGGCATGGCCAGCGAAGAGTTTGCGATCGGCCATGACACGTCCTCGGATCTGCTCGGCGCTCCGGCGGAGTCGCGGGCGTACATGACCCTAACTGTCACATCTTTACAAGATCACCCGAGTTTGCGTCAGGATTGGTCACGCCTTTACCGATACCGCAGCCGAATCCCGCTGGCGGTTGGCACGCAATCGCTCCTAGTGGCGCCACGACTGATGAGCGGGCTTGTAAAAAGCGCCACAGTTTGAATGGCTTTGAGAGTTTCCTGGGGAGGAAAGGATGCCCGCCGCGCCTCGTGCGCGGCGGGCATTTCCTGTTTGGAAAAGCCCCTCACCTTCAGGGGAGGGGTTGGGGTGCGGCTGTAACAGGCGCGGGCTCTCTGCGAGGCCTCCCCACCCCCATCCCCTCCCCTGAAGGGGAGGGGCGATCACGCGCCTACCAGACACAAAGAAGGGACGGGCAGCAGCGCCACCCGTCCCCTCTTCAGTCCCCGCAGATCAGGCCGCGAGCTTGCGCAGCACGTACTGCAGGATGCCGCCGTTGAGGAAATATTCCAGCTCGTTGACGGTATCGATCCGGCACTTCGTCATGAACGTCTCGACCGTGCCGTCGGCGCGGGTCATCGTGACCTCGACGTCCTGGCGCGGACGGATTTCCGAGACCTTCATGATCGTGAAGCTCTCGGAGCCATCCAGGTTCAACGTCTTGCGATCGACGCCTTCGGCGAACTGCAGCGGCAAGACGCCCATGCCGACGAGGTTCGAACGGTGGATGCGCTCGAAGCTCTCGGTGATGACGACGCGCACGCCGAGCAAATTGGTGCCCTTCGCCGCCCAATCGCGCGACGAGCCGGTGCCATATTCCTTGCCCGCGATGACGATCAGCGGAACGCCGTCGGCCTTGAAGCGCATCGCCGCGTCATAGATCGGCATCGTCTCGCCCTTGTACGAGGACATGCCGCCCTCGACGCCGGGGACCATCTCGTTCTTGATGCGGATGTTGGCGAAGGTGCCGCGGACCATCACGTTATCGTTGCCGCGACGCGCGCCGTACGAGTTGAAGTCGGCGCGGGTGACCTGCCGCTCCATCAGCCACGCGCCTGCAGGCGAATCCGCCTTGATCGAGCCGGCCGGCGAGATGTGGTCGGTGGTGATCGAATCGCCGAGGATCGCGAGCGGACGCGCCTCGATGATGTCCTGCACCGGCGCCGGGGTCATCGACATGCCCTCGAAGTACGGCGGGTTGGCGATGTAGGTCGATGCCGGCGGCCAGGCATAGGTGTCCGACCCTTCGATCGCGATCGCCTGCCACTTCTTGTCGCCGAGGAACACGCTCGCATAGCGCGACTGGAACATGCCGCGGTCGATGTTCGCGTCCATCACGTCGCGGACTTCGGCGTTGGTCGGCCAGATGTCCTTGAGATAGACGTCGGTGCCGTCGGTCGCCTGGCCGATCGGGGTGGTGGTGAAGTCCTCGGTCACCGTGCCCTTGAGTGCGTACGCGACGACGAGCGGCGGCGAGGCGAGGAAGTTGGCGCGCACGTCGGGCGAGACGCGGCCCTCGAAGTTGCGGTTGCCCGACAGTACCGAGGCAGCGACGATGTCGTTGCCGTTGATCGCTGCCGAGATGGCGGGTGCGAGCGGGCCCGAATTGCCGATGCAGGTGGTGCAGCCATAACCGACGAGGTTGAAGCCGACCGCGTTGAGGTCCTCGGTCAGGCCGGCCTTGTCGAGATAGTCGGTGACGACCTGCGAACCCGGCGCCAGCGAGGTCTTGACCCACGGCTTGGGCTTGAGACCGAACGCATTGGCTTTCCGCGCGACGAGGCCGGCGGCGACGAGCACCGACGGGTTCGACGTGTTGGTGCAGCTGGTGATCGCGGCGATCACCACGTCGCCGTCGCCGATGTCATGGTCGCGGCCTTCGACCGGAACGCGCTTGGCGGTCGAATGATGATAGATCTTCGCCAGGTCGGCGTTGAACGTGTCGTCGACCTCGGTGAGGATGACCTTGTCCTGCGGGCGCTTCGGACCGGCGAGCGACGGCACGACATTGGCCATGTCGAGCTCGAGCGTGTCGGTGAAGACGGGGTCGGGCGCATCGGCCAGACGCCACATGCCCTGTGCCTTGGCATAGGCCTCGACCAAAGCGATGTTCTCTTCGCTGCGGCCGGTCAGGCGCAGATAGGTGAGCGTCGCGTCATCGATCGGGAAGAAGCCGCACGTCGCGCCATATTCGGGCGCCATGTTGGCGATCGTTGCGCGATCGGCGAGCGACAGCGCGTCGAGGCCCGGACCATAGAACTCGACGAAGCGGCCGACCACGCCCTTGGCGCGCAGCATCTGCGTGACGGTGAGCACGAGATCCGTGGCCGTAATGCCCTCGGCGAGCGAGCCGTGGAGCTTGAAGCCGACGACTTCGGGGATCAGCATCGACACCGGCTGGCCGAGCATCGCGGCCTCGGCCTCGATCCCGCCGACGCCCCAGCCGAGCACGCCGAGGCCGTTGACCATCGTCGTGTGGCTGTCGGTGCCGACGCAGGTGTCGGGGTACGCGATCGTCTTGCCGTCGGGCGCGACCGAGGACCACACCGTCTGGGCGAGGTTCTCGAGATTGACCTGGTGGCAGATGCCGGTGCCGGGGGGCACGACCTTGAAGTTGTCGAGCGCCTTCGAGCCCCACTTCAGGAACTCGTAGCGCTCGTTGTTGCGCTGATATTCGAGCTCGACGTTATCCTCGAACGCCTTGGGCGTGCCGAACTCGTCGACCATCACCGAGTGATCGATCACAAGATGCACCGGCACGAGCGGGTTGATCTTGGCGGCATCGCCACCGAGCTTGGTGATCGCATCGCGCATCGCCGCGAGATCGACGACGCAAGGGACGCCGGTGAAATCCTGCATCAGCACGCGAGCGGGGCGATACTGGACTTCGCGGTCGGACTTGCGCTCCTGCTGCCAGTCGATGATCGCCTGGAGATCCTCGGTGGTGACGGTCTTGCCGTCCTCGAAGCGCAGCAGGTTCTCGAGCAACACCTTCATCGAGAAGGGCAGACGGCTGATGTCGCCGAGCTTCTCGGCCGCAGCGGCGAGGCTGTAATAGTCGTAGTGCACGCCACCCACGTCGAGCGTGGTGCGTGTACCGAGGGTATCCTGGCCGATGGCGGTCATAAGCAGCGGGTCCTTCCCTTTGCGTCAGGCCGCGGCGGGGAGGCGAAACCTTGGAGGTTCCGCGCGGGCGCGACCGACTATGCGAATGCGAGAGTCGGGAGGCCGATAGCAGCGAGGTGTCGCTTGGGGAAGGGCGTGACGGCCGCGCGCAGGCGCGACGCGCGCAATCTTCGGCGCGTGAGCGTTTTTTCACTATTCGCGCAGGCGCCGGGCGCGCTACGTCTCAGCCGGGCCGAATGGCGGCTTAGCATTGAGCAGACTGGAGATTTTCGCTCCGGCGCAACAGCTCGAGACTGCGATACGAGGGGGCCGTTGATGCAAATGTTGCGCCTTATCCTTCCTGCGGCAGCGCTGATCGCACCGATGCCGGCATTCGCCAGAACGCCGGCGGGGTGTCAGATCGCCAAAATGCTCGAGCTTCCCGTGACGATGAACGGCCGATCACCGATGGTGCTCGCCAAATTCGGCGCCAAGGATGCGCGCTTCATCCTCGACAGCGGAGCCTTCTACAGCACGATCTCGCGGGCGAACGCCGCCGAGTTCGGCGAACGCGTATTGCCCCTGCCGAGCTATTTCCGGATCACGGGCATTGGCGGCGATGCCTCTGCCGCCTTCATCACCGCCAAGGACTTCTCGCTAGGCGGGATCGCCATCCCGAAAGCCGATTTTGTCGTGGCTGGTAGCGACACCGGGACCGCGGGGCTGCTTGGTCAGAACGTCCTCGGCATCGGCGATGTCGAATATGATTTGCCGCATGGCGCTGTCCGGTTGATGAAGGTGACCGGCTGCGCGAAGGCCAACCTGGCGTATTGGGCAGGCGACAAGCCCAGCACGGTGGTCCCGCTCGCCGCGCCGGGTCCGGGGCCGTGGAAACCGCATACGATTGGCACGATCCTGCTCAACGGCGTCAAGATCCGCGCGATGTTCGACAGTGGTGCGCAAAGCTCGCTGGTGTCGCTCGCCGCGGCCAAGCGCGCGGGGGTAACGCCTGAATCCCCCGGTGTTATCCGGACAGGCTTCAGCCGCGGCCTCGGCGCGCGGCAGGTGCCGGCGTGGCTCGCGCCGTTCGACACGATCGACATTGGCGGCGAGGCGATCCGCCGCCCTCGCCTGACCATTTCCGAGATCGGGATGCAGGATATCGACATGCTGGTCGGTGCCGATTTCTTCCTGACGCACCGCATGTTCGTCTCGAACGCCAATCGCGCGCTGTTCATCACCTATGAGGGTGGCCCGGTGTTCAACTTGACGCCGAAGGGCGCGATGTCGGCCGAGGGCAAGGCGCTCGACTTGACCAACACCGCCCCCGAACCAACCACCGCCGAGGAATATAGCCGGCGCGGCGCGGTCTTGTTTTCCAACCACCGCATCACCGAGGCGTTGCTCGATTTCTCCAAGGCGTGCGCGCTCGCCCCGACCGAAGGCCGCTATTTCTACCAGCGCGCGATGGCGCGGCTCGCCAATCGGCAGCGCGACGCGGCGCTCGGCGATCTCGCCGAATCGATCCTGCTCGCGCCGGGCGACCCTGACGCACGGATCGCGCGGGCGCGGCTGAAAGTCTCGATTGCGCCACGCGCCGAGGTGCTCGACGACGTCAAAGCCGCCGATCGCGCGATCGCCCCCTCGTCGGACAAGCGGCTCGCCGTTGCGAGCCTGTACGACCGGCTCGACGAACCCGCCGCCGCGCTTGCTAATTACGATCAATGGCTCGCCAGCCATCCGGAGGACAGCGGTCGCGCATCGGCGCTCAACGGCCGCTGCTGGGCCCGCGGCTTGCTCGGGACCGAGACCGACAAGGCGCTGTCGGACTGCAACGCCGCGATCCGGATCCAGCCCAAAAACCCGTCGTACCTCGACAGCCGCGGGCTGATCCGGCTGCGGCGCGGTGAGCTCCGCCAGGCGCTCGCCGATTATGACGCCGCCCTGGCGATCGCGCCCAAGAACCCCTGGACGCTGTACATGCGCAGCCTCGTCGCGGCGAAGAGCGGCGATACGGTAAAGGCCGAGGGCGACCGCGCGCTGGCGCTGAGCCTCGACCCCACCGTGGTCGAGCGCGCACGCAAGATCGGCCTTCCGATCCAGTAACGCCCGACAAACTGCAAATTTGTTCATGCCGCGTGCGTCTTACGCACGCCTGCTCTCGTACCTGCGCCGACAAGAACAGCCAAAGCGGTCTCGCGGCGGTTAGCGTCCTGTCGTGTGTAGGCGAAGCGGTGACATCGCAGATCAAGGTCCGCCACGGAGACGTCGCGGTCATGGTTCGACGATGCACCCGCAGCAGGGGAGGTCTGAACCGATGACCGACGATGTAAGCAAGCAACTGATCGACGTTCTGGATCGGCGTGTCGAACGCCGCAACGAACGCCGTGATTTCTTCAAGACTGCCTTTGGCGCCGCAGCCGTCGCAGGCGCCGGCATCGGCGCGATGTCGATGGGCAGCCGCGCCTCGGCAGCTGACCCGACCACCCCGACCGATCCCGACATCCTCAACTTCGCGCTCAACCTCGAATATCTCGAGGCACAGTTCTACAGCGTGGCCGTCACCGGCGTCGGCCTGTCGCCATCGATGCTGACCGGCACCGGTACGCAAGGTGCCGCGGTCGGTGGCCGCAAGGTCGTCTTCACCGACCCGCTCGTCGCCGCCTATGCCAAGGAAATCGCGGCGGATGAAATCACGCACGTGACCTTCCTGCGTACAGCCCTCGGCAGTTCGGCGGTCGCGCAGCCCGCGATCGACATCGGCATTACGCCAACCGGCGCGTTCAGCTCGGCCGCCCGCGCCGCAGGCCTGATCGCCTCCGCCCCTGCTGGCACCGCGCAGACTTCGGTGTTCGATCCTTATGCGAACGACGATGCCTTCCTGCTCGGCGCGTTCATCTTCGAAGACGTCGGCGTCACCGCGTACAAGGGCGCTGCCCCGCTGCTCACCAAGACCTATATCGAGGCGGCCGCCGGCATCCTCGCGGTCGAGGCGTATCATGCCGCACTCGTGCGCACCGCGCTCTATGCGCGCGGCGTTGCGACCCCGTCGCTGCGCACCTCGGCCGATGCGATCTCGAACGCCCGCGACTCGCTCGATGGGGCGACCGACCTCGATCAAGGCATCTCCCCGACGACGATCAACGGCGGCGCTGCGTCGAACATCGTGCCGCTCGACAGTAACGGCATCGCGTTCAGCCGGACCACCGGCCAGGTGCTCAACATTGTCTATCTGAACAATGCTTCGGTCGCGATGGGCGGGTTCTTCCCGGCTGGCGTGAATGGCAACATCAAGACGAGCGCCGCGAACTAAGCCGCGCCGTTCCCATTTGGGGAGATATCGACATGACCGATCAGACCATACTCGCGCAAGTCCTCGAGGCCGGTGAACGCCGCCGCCAGGAGCGCCGTCACTTCATGCGCACCGCCGCAACCGCGACCGTAGCGGCCGGTGGCCTGTCGTTGCTTGCAGCGTGCAACGACAGCACGACCCCGACACCCACGCCCACCCCGACCCCGACGCCGACGACATCGTCGAGCATGCAGACCGATCTCGACGTGCTCAACTTCGCGTTGAACCTCGAATATCTCGAGGCGCAATTCTATGTGAACGCGGTGTACGGCCAGGGCCTCCCGGCGTCGGCCTTGACCGGCACGGGAACGCAGGGCGCCGTCGTCGGCGGCCGCCAGGTCACCTTCACCGACCCGGTCGTCGCCCAATACGCCCGCGAGATCGCGGCCGACGAAGCGGCGCACGTCACCTTCCTGCGCTCGGCGCTCGGGTCGGCAGCGGTGGCGCAACCGGCGATCAATATCGACGGTGGCGCCAATGGCGCATTCACCATGGCAGCCCGCGCTGCCGGGATCGCGACGAACTCGAGCGGCGCGATCGACAACACTGCAGGCACGTTCGATCCCTATGCCAGCGACGTCAACTTCCTGCTCGGCGCCTTCATCTTCGAAGACGTCGGCGTGTCGGCCTATAAGGGTGCGTCGCCGCTGATTACCAACAAGACCTATCTCGAGGCGGCCGCCGGTATCCTTGCAGCAGAGGCCTATCACGCCGGCCTCGTCCGCACGGTGCTCTATGCCAAGGGTCTGGCGACGCCGTCGCTCGTCACCGCGGCCGGCAAGATCAGCGATGCGCGCGACAGCCTCGATGGCGCAAGCGACGACGATCAGGGCATCGCTGGCCCAGACGCGAGCCAGTCGAACATCGTGCCGACCGATGCCAATGGCCTCGCCTACAGCCGGACGACGGGCCAGGTGCTCAACATCGTCTATCTGTCGAAGTCGGCTTTGGTCGGTGGCGGGTTCTTCCCGAACGGCATCAACGGCAATATCCGGACGAGCGCAGCGAACTAAACCGCCGCACCGCACGTTCATGGCCCGCGCGACACCTGCCGCGCGGGCCTTTTTCGTGGGCGACGTCGTGCGCGGTTGCGCAACCCGGCGTTCGCGCGCAGCAAGCAGCCCTGAAACAAGGAGGATCCGATGCGTAAGGTGATGATCGCGACGACGGCCCTGCTGGGCCTGGCAGCCTGCAATACCGAGCACCCCGGCAAGACCGGCGCGCCGATCGCGCAAGGCGCGCGTGCGGTCGCCATGCTGCGCACCGCCGATGGTGCCGATGTCGGGCGCGCGACGGTGACCGAAGTTACCGGCGGGCTGCGCGTGACGCTCGACCTGCAGGGCTTGCCGCCGGGCACGCACGGCGCGCATATCCACACCGTCGGGCGCTGCGACGCACCCGATTTCGCCACCGCGGGCGGCCACTTCAATCCGCTCGGCGCAAAGCACGGGTCGATGAACCCGCAAGGCCCGCACGAGGGCGACATGCCCAATCTGATCGTCGGGGCGAACGGGCGCGGCACGATCGGCGCGGTGCTGCCCGCCGCGACGATGGCGGCGTTGCTCGATGCCGATGGCGCGGCGATCGTCATTCACGACAAGGCCGACGATCTGATGACCGACCCGTCGGGCAATAGCGGCGGGCGGATCGCCTGCGGTGTGTTCGCCGCGAGCTAGACGTTAGATCGCTTCCCCTGCCGCGCGCGCCCAGGCCTCACGGTTGGCCTCGGCGCGCGGGACGAGCTTGTACGCGCCGATGGCGGCGGCGATCGTGATCGGCGCGACGAGCAGCAGCGACAGCACCCCGGTCGAGAGGCTCCCCGACAGCGTCGAGATCCGCCCGGCGAGATACGGCCCCATCGCCAGACCGAGCAGCGTGGTGCCGATGAAGAACGTCCCCGTCGCGGTCCCGCGCATCCGCGGCAACACGAGGTCCTGCATCGTCGCCCCCGCCGCGCCGAGCGCCGTGCTGGCGCAGATCCCCGACAGGAATACCGCGGGATAGAACACCATCGTCGACGTCGCGGTGAATGCCAGCATGACGAACGGCAGCGGGACGGTCGCCCCGAACAGCACGACGATCAACCGCCCCGCCGGGTTGCGCCGCCGCAAGCGGTCGGCCGCGATGCCGCCGAGCGTCACGCCGAGAAACCCGCCGAGCGCCCCGCTCGACCCGACCAACAGCCCCGCCATCGCCGGCGTCTCGTGCAGCGTGCGCAGGACATAGGGCGATGCCCAGAAGCTCACCGCATAGCTGACAAAGGCGTTGAGGCCGTACGCGATCACGACGCACAGGAAGGCGGGATTGCCGACGATCAAGCGGAAGGTCGGCGGATCGCGGCGCTTGAGCGCACACGCCCACGAAAACACCGCATAGGCGCCGATCCCGATCGCGACCCATTGCGGCCAGGGCTCGCCGAACGCGATCAACAGCGTCACCGCGCCGACCACGATGCCCAGCCCGAGCAGATTGACCAGCAACGCCCTGCCCCCGCCCATCGCCGCGCCGATCAGCGTCAGCGGCGGCAGGATCGTGACGAGCTCGGCGAGGAATTCCTTGAACGGCGCGGGATGCGCCGGCGGTTCGGGCAGGCCTTCGACCGCGCCGCGGATCGGTTCCCGCAAGGTCGCGATCACGAGCGCGAGCACCAGACCCGGAATGCCGACGATCATGAACGCCGCCTGCCAGCCGTGCAGCCCGAACGGTCCGCCATCGGGATAGGCGTGGTTCCAGCGCTGGACGATCAGCCCGCCAATCCCGAGCGACAGCCCGCCGCCGACATACAGGCCCGACGAATAGATCGCGAGCGCGGTCGCGCGCAGCCGCTTGGGGAAGTAATCCGAGATCAGCGAATAGGCCGACGGGCTGGCGGTCGCCTCGCCGATGCCGACGCCGATCCGCGCGGTCGCCAACATCCCGCCGCTTCGCGCCATCCCCGAAAACGCGGTCATCGCCGACCACAAGGCGAGCCCGAGCGTCATCAAGCGGACGCGGTGCCAATTGTCGGCGAGCCGCCCGAGCGGAATCCCGAACAACGAATAGAATACGCCAAACGCCGTTCCATACAGAAAGCCGAGATCCTCGTCCTTCAAATGCAGATCGCGTTTGATGTCTTCGGCGAGGATCGAAATGATCTGCCGATCGACGAAATTGAGCACGTACACGAGGAAAAGGATGCCGAGCACATACCAGGCATAGGCCAGCGCGCGCGTCGGCGCGGAACCCGGAATGGTCGCCATCAATCGATCCTCTCGGCATTTTCTGCTCTGCCGATGGACCTAGCAGACCATACCCGAAATACGAAAGCGATTTTCGCACGTCCTCGGCGTGTGTGCGACCGGACGATCGCACACACGCCGGGGAAGCGCGTTTGTAACAAAGTGCTGCTGTCACAAAACGCTACCGCTCACGCTCTGCGGATTCGCTTGAAATGGTCCGGGTGAAGGCCGATATTGCTGGTATCCGGCACTTGGCCGGTCATTAGGAGCTTTTCGCAATGGCAAACTGGTCTGATCCCCGTTCGAATGCCTCGGCATTCCAGACGGCCGGGACCACGCGCACCGACGCGTATGACGCGGGTCTGCGGCGCTACATGCTCTCTGTCTATAATTACATGGCGTCGGCCGTGCTGCTGACGGGTATCGTCGCGCTCGGCTTCGTCGCCAGCGGCTTTGCCGCGCAGGTCTTCGGTGGCCCCGGCATCCTGAAGTGGGTCATCTCGCTCGCCCCGCTCGGCTTCGTGTTCGGCATGAGCTTTGGCCAGGCACGCATGACCAACGGCACGCTGCAGGCGATGTTCTGGGGCTTCGCGGTCGCGATGGGCCTGTCGCTCTCGACGATTTTCCTGGTCTACTCGCCCGTCGCGATCGCGCAGGCGTTCTTTGCGACGGCGGCTTCGTTCGGCGCGTTGAGCCTCTACGGCTACACCACCAAGCGTGACCTGTCGGCGTTCGGCACCTTCCTCATCATGGGCGTCGTTGGCCTGTTTGTCGCGAGCATCCTCAACATGTTCCTGCAGTCGGGCCCGCTCGGCTTCGTGATCAGCCTGGTCGGCGTGCTGCTCTTCGCGGGCCTCACCGCCTACGACACGCAGCGCACCAAGAGCCTCTACGCGCAGGTCGCGGGCACGTCGGACGAACAGCGCGTGACGATCATGTCGGCGCTCAGCCTCTATCTCGACTTCATCAACATGTTCCTGTTCATCCTGCGCTTGTTCGGCAACCGCAACTAAGCGTATCAGGGATACCATCTTACAGGGCCCGGCGGACCGCTCCGTCGGGCCCTTTCTTTTGCGCGAAAGACCAGCATGCGGCTCGGGATCGATGTGACGCTCGATTATACGATCGATGGCGCGGCCGATGTGCTGTTGCTGATCGAGGCCGCAAAGGGCATCGACCAGCGGCTCGAACTGCAGGACATGCGAGTCTACACCGACACTCCGCTCCGCGCGGTGCCGGGCGAAGCCGGGATCGGCCAACGCTGCTGGGCGCGCGGCGACGGTCCGTTCCGCGCCGAATACAAGGCGATCGTCGAAATCGCCCGAACGCCGATCGACCTCGCGACGCTTGGCGATACACCGATCCGCCTGATGCCGGGCGAGACGATCCCGTATCTCCTCCCCAGCCGCTACTGCGAATCCGACCGGCTCGAGGGCTTCGTCCACCAGGAATTTCCGGGTCTTGCGGCCGGGCCGCTCGCGATCGCGCTGACCCAGTGGGTCGGCGACCACCTCACCTACGCCTGCGGGACATCGACCGGCACCACCACCGCGATGATGACCTTTGCCGAACGCCGCGGCGTGTGCCGGGATTACGCACATTTGCTCGTCGCGCTCGCGCGCGCTGGCGGCATCCCGGCGCGCTGCGTCTCGGCCTATGCGCCCGGCGTCGATCCGCCCGATTTCCACGCCGTCGCAGAATTGTGGATCGATGGCGGCTGGCATTTGATCGACGCGACCGGAATGGCATCGTGCGCCGACCTTGCCCGCGTCGCGGTGGGGCGCGATGCCACCGACATCGCCTTCATGACCGTGTTCGGCACCGCTACGCTCAACTGGCAGAATGTTGCGGTCACGAAACTGTCCTGAGGGAACACCGCCGCGCGCTCGAGTGTTGGGGCTTTCTGCTATTCAGGAGAGCCAAGATGACCGAAGACACCAAACTGGTTGATCAAAAAGCGCTCGACAGCCTGTCGGTTGCGCCCGGCAACCCCGACGATGCCAAGGATATTCACGATCCGCGTCAGAATGCGGGCCAGGACGAGTCGATCGCCAAGCGGCTCGAACGCAATCCCGACAGCCCCGATGCGGCCCTCGACAATGCGCTCGACGAGTCGATGGACGCATCGGATCCGCCCTCGAACACCCAGCCGGGCGACAATGGCGCTGCGCCCAAGTCTTCGGGCTATGACTCGGATGCAGAAGCCAAGCGCGCGAGCGACGCGGACTGAACTCCAGCGGCGGTCGCGCAGATGTTGCGCGATCGCCGCAGATGGCGAACTTATCCTTCTGATAGGTCATTTCTTTCATAAGATATGTTGCGTCGCATCACGAAACGTGGTCGCTTGATGGGCGGGGACGGTGCGGCGTTAACCATGGCGAAAGGCCTTGAGGCGCAACGTTACTCGACTGCACTTTAGAGTGGGGTGACGGAAATGGGCTCTCGAATGAAACCGGCCAATGGCGCGATGACGCTGTCGGAAATGCAGGAATTTGCGACCTTTGCCTCAGCGACGCAGCGCTACGTGCGTCGCTCGCTCGACATCGGCCTCGACCGCAATGACGCGATCGAACGCTGGTCGCGCGATGGTGTCGAAACCGCGAGCATTCGCGCGCAGGCCCGACTCTACACCCGCCTCCCCGTGATCCGGGCGCTGCTTCCCGACGATACCGGGCTCGACGCGATCGAACCGTTCCTGACGCCGTTGATGACGGTCACCGCGTTTGATCTCGGCCAGGGTCGCCTCACCACCTTCGCGGCATATCGCTTCCTGTACGAACGCCTGATCGGCGCCGAAGTGCGGCCGTGGCTGCCCGCCGCGTTCTGCTCGGCGGCGGCGCTTCCGCATCTCCATCCCGATCTGCGGCGCAAGCTGCTCCAGTCGATCAGCGAAGCAGCGGCGACCGCATCGGGCTGGTCGAACCGCCAGCCGGCCTTCTATCCGAAATGGGTCGAAAAGGTCGAATCGACCGCGCTTCCGCACTGAGGCGCGACGCTACCCCCGAACCGCCGCGCTCATCGGCTCGGCGGTGACGGGATAGCCGAGATCGTCGGGAATACAGAGATATTCGCGCCCATCGCGCGTTTCACTCCACGGTGTCACGGTACGGATTTCATGCGCATGGGCATCCGCCACCGCGGCATCGAAATCCGCGAATTGCGCGAGCCGCTCGAGATTGCGCCGCGTCGGGAAGATGATCGTCGCGCGGCCCGCATCGGCATCGTCGAGCACATCCTGCGCGGTCGCCCAGAAGGTGCGGACATTCTCGGTCGCATCGACCACCGCGGCCGCCGACTCCGCGGGCAGCCGTGCGAGATAGAAGCGCGTGTCGAAGATCCGGCTCGCCGCGTGCGCCGGCAGCCACCGCGCAAAGCCGGTCAGCGCCGACGGATCGAGCGTCAAAGACAGTTGGTGGAGCACCGCGCCGAACGCGACACCGTCATGCAGCGCGGCGCGCAGCCGCTGGAGCGTCGCCCCCGCCATGGGCGACATGCCGACGGCAACGCCGACTTCCTCGATCGTCTCGCGGATCGCGGCGATCCGCGCCGCCATATCGTCGGGGTCGCCGCCAAGCTCGAGCGCGAGCGCGCGATCGCCCGGATCGACGCGCCCGCCAGGGAACACCAATGCCCCACCAGCGAACACCATCGCGCGCGATCGCTCGACGAACAGAAGTTCGGACGCCGGGCCACCCGACTCGCGAAACAGCACCAGCGTGGCGGCGGGGATCGGCGTGCTCATGCGCGGAATGCCCAGCGCAGCGTGCTCGCGACGCCGAACGTGTCGGCGCGCAGGAACGGCACGCCAAGGCTCGGCTGCGCGAGGCCATGCATCGCACGCGCCCAGCGGGGGAGCAGATCGACCCCGGCCTGCAACGTGATCGACGCGAACGGGCCCGCCGCGACCGAGGGCGCAGGCTGGTCGAACAGCACGCTCGCCACGTCGCGCGTGCGCGCATCGACCAGCAGCTCGGGCCGCATCGCCGCCATGATCGCCTCGGCCTCGGCGCGGCTGTGCGGCACCGGATCGACTCCGAGCGGCGCGGCGATCCGCGCCATCTCGGCGACGTAGCGGTCCTGGTCGGCGCGCGACATGGTTGGCTCGCCATAGCGGATCCAGCCATCGAGGAAACTCAGCACCTCGCAGACATGCACCCAGGCGAGCAATGCGGGATCGCCGGCGCGATACGGCGTGCCATCGGGGAGCGTGCCGCCGATATGATCGTGGATCAGCCGCACGCGCGCGATCATCGCGCGCGCATCGTCGGGCGCGCCGAAGGTGGTGACCGCGATGAAGCGCGCGGTCCGGCGTAACCGCCCCTGCATGTCGTCACGAAAGCCCGAATGATCCCACACGCCGGCGAGCACCTTGGGATGGAGCATCTGCAGCAGCAGCGCAGCGATCCCGCCGACCATCATCGAGGTGACGTCGCCATGGACGCGCCACGCCACCGAATCGGGCGGAAACAGTGCGTCCGCGTGGCGCTGCACGGGCTTTTCACCCCGCGCCGCATCATTGAACACGGCGCGCACTTGCCCGACGATCAAGCCCTTGAGCGGACGAGTCAGGTGGCTGGCAGGAGACATGCGGCGCATCGTGCCCGAAGGAAGGCAGTGCGGCTAGGCCCGCGATGCAGCGCGGAGCGGATTTGATCGAGAGCAACATCTGGCGTGGTGGAGCTGAGCGGAATCGAACCGCTGGCCTCTGCAGTGCGATTGCAGCGCTCTCCCATCTGAGCTACAGCCCCGCACCACGCCCGCGCCGTAATTCCGGGCGGTACGCCGCCTTAACGAGGCTTTTTGAGCGACGCAACTGCCCGCCTTCGCCAGCAGAAATTTCCTTGCGACGAAACGAATGCAGGCTGCGACGCATTCGGCCCGAACGCGGCTAAGTCCCGGAACGGATGGCGATCTCCTGCGCTGTATTGAACAGCCCCGCCGACACGAGCAGATCATGCGGCGCGGCGTTCACCGTCTCAGGAGGACGATATCATGGGTTATGAACGCTATCCCCGCAGCACTTCGGGTGGATATGACGATCGCGACCAGGGCCGAGGATATGGCCGCGAATCCAACAACCGCGATTCCTACGGCGCCGACCGCGATCGCTATGGCAGCCGCGACGCCCAGCCCTGGGGCGCCTATGACGAATTCGGCCAGCGCGACCGCTATAACGACGACGCCCGCCGTGACTCCCAGCCGCAGTCCGGGCGCGACTATGGCTATCAAGGTCAGGGCTATCAGGGCCAGGGCGGATACCGCCGGGACAATGATGGCCGCGGCGGCTACGGACAGAACGGCAATCAGGGCGATCGCTACGGCGCACGCGACTATGGCCGTCCCGACATGTACCGCGGCACCACCAACGATCGCTTCCAGCAGGATCGTGGCCAGCAGAGTCGCGGCCAACAGGGCTACGGCCGCCAGCCGCAGGGCTATGACTATGACGATCGCGGCTTCTTCGACCGCGCCGGTGACGAAGTCCGCTCGTGGTTCGGCGACGAGGAAGCCAATCGCCGCCGCGAGCTCGACGCACGCTATGACGAGCAGCGCTCCGGCCATCCCAGTGATGACCATTACAGCGACTGGCGCCGCTCGCAGATCGATGCGCTGGACCGCGACTATCACGAATATCGCCAGGAAAACCGCACCAACTTCGACAGCGAATTCGGCACGTGGCGCACCCAGCGCCAGACGCAGCGCGGGTCGCTCGCGCAGGTCACCGAGCATATGGAAGTCGTCGGTTCGGACGGCGCGCATGTGGGCACGGTCGACAAGGTGCGCGGCGACCGGATCATCCTGACGAAGAACGACGCCGACGCCGGCGGCCGGCATCACTCGATCCCGTCGCGCTGGCTCCAGTCGGTCGCCGACAAGGTGACGATCTCGAAGACCGCCGAGGACGCCAAGGCGCATTGGCGTGACGAGGAACGCAACCAGGCGTTCTTCAACGAAGACGGCACGCATCGCGCTGAAGGGAGCGAGGACAAGACCGCCACCGGCACGCAGGGCTTCGGCCAGACCACGCGGACCTATTGACGCGAGGCGCCCCGCTCCCGGTCGGGAGCGGCGCCAGCCGCGCGAAAGGTGGCGCACGACGCGGAAGCCGCCCCCCTTCCGCCGCGCCGCTACTCGGCCCCTCTCCCCAGTGGAGAGGGGCTTTTTGTTGGTCCGGTTACAGCGCGCCCGAGAAGGTGTCGCACTGCGCGGGGTCGCCGCTATCCATGCCCTTGCGCAGCCATGCCATGCGCTGCGCCGAGGTGCCGTGGGTGAAGCTGTCGGGCACGACGCGGCCCTGCGACTGCTTCTGGAGCGTATCGTCGCCAATCGCCTGCGCCGCCGTCATGCCTTCCTCGACATCGCCCGCGTCGAGCCGATCCTTGTTCTGCGCGGCCCACACGCCGGCATAGCAATCCGCCTGGAGCTCGAGCTTGACCGAGGCCTGGTTGCCCTCGAGCGCGCTACCACGCTGCTGGATCGACGCGACTTGATCCGACGTGCCGAGCAAATTCTGGATGTGATGGCCGAATTCATGCGCGACGACATAATCCTGCGCAAAATCACCCTTCGCGCCGAAGCGATTACCAAGTTCGTCGAAGAAGCTGGTGTCGAGATACACGCCCTGGTCGCGCGGGCAGTAGAAGGGCCCCATCGCGCTCTGCGCCGCACCGCAGCCCGAGCGGCCGTTGCCGGCAAAGAAGACCAGCTTCGGCTGCTGGAAGGTCTTGCCTTCACGCTGGAAGATCGACGCCCAGGTCTTGTCGGCCGAGCTGAAGGCGTTGCATGCAACCTTGCTCGCCGCATCGGTGGTGCAGCTCGCGGTCACGCTCTTGCCGGAGCTCGGCTGCCCGACCTGTTCGGTCGGCGCCGATCGCTGGCTCGTTCCGCCACTTCCGAGCATGCCCATCCCGCCGCCAAAGAAGAACAGCACGGCGAGGAGGATCGCGACGCCGCCGCAGCCGAAGCGACTGAACACCATCGGCAGCAGCCCGAGCAGCAAGCCACCCCCACCGCCGCCGCCGCCAAATCCGCCAAATCCGCTGCCGCCTTGACCGCGCTGGTCCTCGACGTTGATGTTGGGGTCGAAATCATCGAGGCGCATTGGATCAGTCCCGGGGTCGTTGCCGCTCGATGCTGAATGCTTCGCGCGCGCGCTTGTTGCAAGGAGCACTTGCTCCCGATCGACCGCCGCATGACGCGGCTTTCATCAAACTGTCGTTGATCCGCTCCGGCAACACGCGCATGTCGGACGCATGGCAGATGCAGCTCCGACCCGGCCGAAACGTCGCGCGAAGGCGCTTCCCTTGCCCGATTGCGTCGCGCTGGTGCTCCAGGGCGGCGGCGCGCTGGGCAGTTATCAGGCGGGCGTGATCGAGGGCCTGGCGGCGAGCGGAATCGAGATCGACTGGGTTGCCGGCATCTCGATCGGCGCGATCAACGCCGCGATCGTCGCGGGCAATCCGCCCGAGCGGCGGGTCGAGCGGCTGAATATCTTCTGGGACACGGTCACCTCGGCCTTGCCCAGTTTCCCGATCTTCCCCGACGACCGGATCCGCGAATTCCTCCACGAATGGTCGGCGGGCTTCGTGCTTGCGGCGGGCGTGCCGGGGTTCTTCAAGCCGCGGCTCGTCTCGCCGATGTTCGCGGCGCCCGGCACGCCCGGCGCGATGAGCTTCTACGACACCGCGCCGCTCAAGGATTTGCTCGACGCGCTGGTCGATTGGGATCTGCTCAACCACGGCCCGGTCCGCCTCTCGGTCGGCGCGGTCGATGTCGAGAGCGGCAATTTCAGCTATTTCGACACGACCGAGACCGTGATCGACGCGCGCCATATCATGGCGTCGGGGGCGCTCCCGCCTGGCCTGCCGCCAGTCGAAATCGACGGGCGGTTGTGGTGGGATGGCGGCCTCGTCTCGAACACGCCGCTGACGCACGTGCTCGATCATCAGGACGGCGCATTGCTCGCCTTCCAGGTCGATCTCTTCTCCGCCGCGACCGAGCGCCCGCGCACGATCATGGACGTGATGGCGCGCGAGAAGGAAATCCGCTTTTCGAGCCGGACGCGGCAAGTGTCCGATCAAGTGATGAAGGTCCGCAAGGATCGCGAACTCGCGCGCAAGGTGCTCGCCAAGCTGCCGCCCGAGCTCGCCGACGACCCTGACGTCGTCGCGCTGCGCAACCGCTCGAACGAAGATCCGGTCAATCTCGTCCACCTGATCTACCGCGCAAATGCGTGGGAGGGCGGCAGCCGCGATTTCGAGTTTTCCGCCCGCACGATGCGCGAACATTGGGAGGCGGGGCAGGAAGCCGTCGCCGAGACGATGGCGCATGCGCAACTCGTCGCCGAGAATATCGAGACCGGCAAGAGCGCCGCGTTCGATTTGACCGTTCACCGCACGCCCCTACCCTGACCGAAACGGAGATACGCATGTTCCTCAAGGGCAAGACCGCCATCGTCACCGGCTCGACCTCGGGCATTGGGCTCGAATATGCCAAGCTGTTCGCCGCCGAGGGCGCGAGCGTCGTCATCAACGGCTTCGGCGATGCCGCCGCGATCGAGACCGAGCGCGCCAAGCTCGAGGCGGCGAGTGGTGCGAAGGCGCTGTACGACGCCGCCGACATGACCAAGCCCGAAGAGATCGCCGCGATGGTCGCGCGCTGCCATGCCGAGCTCGGCGGGCCCGACATCATCGTCAACAACGCCGGCATCCAGCACGTCGCTAGAATCGAGGACTTCCCCGCCGACAAGTTCGAGGCGATCATCAAGATCAACCTCAACTCGGCCTGGTACATGATGCAGGCCGCCGTCCCGCTGATGAAGGCCAAGAAATGGGGCCGCATCATCTCGACCGCCTCGGCGCACAGCCTCGTCGCGAGCCCCAACAAATCGGCCTATGTCATGGCCAAGCATGGCCTTGCCGGCCTGACCAAGACGATCGCGCTGGAAACCGCGACCTATGGGATCACCGTGAACTGCATCTCGCCCGGCTATGTCTGGACGCCGCTGGTCGAGGCGCAGATTCCCGATACGATGAAGGCGCGCGGCATGACCAAGGAGCAGGTGATGAACGACGTCCTGCTCGAGGCGCAGCCGACCAAGGAGTTCGTGACCGTCGATCAGGTCGCAGCGCTCGCGCTGTTCCTCTGCCGCGAAGAGGCAAAATCGATCACCGGCGCCAATCTCTCGGTCGATGGCGGCTGGACCGCCGCCTGATCGGGCTTTTCGGCCGCGGCGGCGCGTGGTTGGCAACCTAGCACCGCCGTGGTTAGTTGTGCGCGCTATACCGGTCGCAATGAAAGAATGGTCGCCTTGAAGAGATTTGCCCGGGGTTTGGGATCGACGTTGTGTACGCTGCCGTTCGCGCTGTTCGGCCAATGCGGCGCCGGGGCGCACAAGACGATCGAAGTGCGGATCGAGCCCCGCTCGTTGATCGGCGTCTCGCACGACACCACCGATTGGCGCCGCGTCGCCACCCCCAACGATCGCGAGCGGCTGCGCGGCTGGCGCCAGGCGTGGATCGCCGCGCTCGCCAAGGCGTCGGCGAGCGTCAATGCCGGGACGCTGACGGCCGATCCCTTGCTGTTCGACCCAGACCGCGCATTACCTGGTGCGACGCCACCGCCCGGCGCGTATCACTGCCGCGTCTACAAACTCGGCGCCAACGGCACCGCGATGCACAACATCACGATCTATCCCGAGGTCGATTGCCACGTCACCCGCGATGGCGCGGTGTCGAGCCTCTACAAGGTGTCCGGGCCACAGCGCCCGGTCGGCCTGCTCTTTCCCGACTCCTCGTCGCGCGCGGTGTTCCTCGGCACGATGGTGATCGGCGACGAAACGCGGCCGCTCAATTACGGCCAGGACGTCAATCGCGATCTCGCCGGGTATGTCGAACGGATCGGCGAGCAGCGCTGGCGCCTCGTGCTGCCACGCCCCCGCTTCGAATCGCTGCTCGACGTGGTCGAGATCGTTCCGATCCCGCGCTGAGCGTCAGTCTGCAGGAGCCGCCGGCAGCCGCGCGGCGTCTTCCTTGCGTTCGGGCCGGATATAGATCGACGACAATTTGGGCTCGGCCGCCTTCAATTCGGTCTCGATGTCCTCGATCAGCAACTCCGCCTCGCCCATCGTCAGCGAATCCTCGAAGTCGGCACTGATCGCGAGGAAGATGCTTTCGGGCGCGGTATGGATCGAGCGGACGTGGTTGACCGCGGTAATCTGCGGCCGGCGATTGACGATCGCGTGGACCTTGGCGACGATCTCGGGGTCGGCGCCCTCGCCGATCAGCAGGCCCTTGGCCTCGCGCGCGAGCAGCGCGGCGACGACGCCGAGCAGCACGCCGATGACGATCGAGGCAATGCCATCGATCCGCGGATCGCCATAGGCATGGCTCAGGAACACGCCGGCACCAGCGACGATCAGCCCGCCAATCGCCGCCGAATCCTCGAACAGCACGATGAAGCCTGCCGGATCCTTCGACCGGCGCACCGCCTTCCACCAGTTCACGCCGCGATTGGCTGCGGCGAATTCGCGGATCGCGAAGAACCAGGACCCGCCCTCGAGCGCGAACGACACGCCGAGCACGATATAATTGACCAGCGGATCGCGCAGCGGTTCGGGATGCTTGTAATGCTCCCAGCCTTCATAGATCGAGACGCCCGCACCGACCCCGAAGATCAGGATCGCGACGACGAAGCTCCAGAAATAGAGTTCGCGGCCATAGCCGAACGGATGCGCCTCGTCGGGCGGGCGCTTGCCGCGGTGCTGGCCATACAGCAGCAGCACTTGGTTGAAGCTGTCGACGACCGAGTGGAAGCCCTCGGTCAGCATCGACGACGATCCGGTGAACGCCGCTGCGACGAATTTCGCCACCGCGATGCCGAGATTGGCGGCAAGCGCCGCGATGACGACGAAGTTCGAGCCGCCTTGCTTGGTCGCGGACATAGTGGAAGCTCCCTTTGGCGGCGACATAAACGCGCCGCCCGGCGCTGACTATGCCTTATTGCGCAACGGTAGCGCGCGCACGACCATAAGCGAAATAGACCGCGAGCCCGACCGCGTTCCACGCGAGGAACGAGATTTGCGTCACCACCTGCAGGCTGGTGAACAGATAGACGCAGCCGAGGATCGCAAGCGGCGCAACCACCCAAACGAGCGGGGTGCGGAACGGCCGTCGTGCGGCGGGGTCACGCCGGCGCAGCACGAGCACACACGCCGCGACCGCGACGAACGCGCACAGCGTGCCCGCGTTGGCGAGGCTGGCGATCACGTCGAGCGGGGTCAGCGCCGCGATGATGCTGACGAACACCGCGGTGACGAGCGTGATCCGCGCCGGCGTGCCGCGCGTCGAAAGCCGTGCGAGTGCGGGCGGCAGGAAGCCGTCGCGCGCCATGACGAGGAAGATCCGGCTCTGCCCGTAGAGAAAGCCGAGCAGCACGGTCGGCAGCGCGATCGCGGCAGCGGCGGCGACGATCGTCGCGACGCCGCCCTGCCCGATCTGGCGCAGGATCAGCGCGAGCGGTTCGCTGCTCTTGCCGAACACCGAGAAATGCACCGCGCCGACCGCGACCGCGGCGACGATCATGTAGATTGCCGTGCAAGCGACCATCGATCCGATGATGCCTATCGCCAGATCGCGTTCGGGATTGCGCGTTTCCTCGGCGGCGGTCGAGATCGCGTCGAAGCCGTAGAACGCGAAGAAGATGATCGCGGCAGCGCCCATCACGCCATACTTCACGCCGCCATCGCCCGCGACGCTGCCATAGCCATAGGGCGCGAACGGATGGAGGTTCGCCGGATCGAAATGCGGCAGCGCGACCGCAACGAACAGCGCCAGCGTGACGATCTTGACCAGCACGAGCACGGTATTGATCCGCGCGCTTTCACGCGTGCCGAGCGTCAGCAGCCCTGCCACGACCGCGATGATGAAGACTGCGGGCAGGTTGATCCCGAACGCGCCGCCGATGCTCGGCCCGTGCGTCGCCCAATCGGGCAGGTCGATGCCGAGACCATGCAGGAAGCCGACCGCATAGCCCGACCAGCCGACCGCGACGGTCGAGACGACGAGCGAATATTCAAGGATCAGGCTCCACCCGACCACCCAGGCGATCACCTCGCCGAGCACGGCATAGCTATAGGTATAGGCGCTGCCCGAGGCGGGGATCATCGTCGCCATCTCGGCATAGCAGAGCGCGGCACACGCGCAGATCGCTCCCGCGATCGCGAAGCTCAGAAGCACGGCAGGCCCCGCACGATCCGCCCCGACGCCGATCAGCGTCAGGATTCCGGTGCCGACGATCGCGCCAACGCCCAGCGCAACGAGATGTGGCCATGACAGCGTGCGCGCCATGCGCTCCTCGACCGGCTGGTCGTCGCCGTGGAGGATGATCTTCTTGCGAAACAGACCGGTCAAAATGCTTCCCCCCCGGACCGCGACACGATCGCGCGGTCAAAACCCCTCAGCTGCGGGGACTTATTCCCACTCGATCGTGCCGGGCGGCTTGCTCGTATAGTCGTAGGTCACGCGGTTGATGCCCTTGACCTCGTTGACGATTCGCGTCGCGACGCGCGGCAGGAAGTCGCCGGGGAACTGGAACGCTTCGGCGGTCATCCCGTCGGTCGATGTGACGGCGCGGAGAGCCAGCACGTTGTCATAGGTGCGCCCGTCGCCCATCACGCCGACGCTGCGCACCGGCAGCAGCACGGCGAACGCCTGCCAGATCGTGTCGTACAGCCCCGCCGCACGGATCTCCTCGAGATAGATCGCGTCGGCCTTGCGCAGGATGTCGCAGCGTTCCTTGGTCACTTCGCCTGGAATGCGGATCGCGAGACCCGGCCCCGGGAAGGGATGCCGCCCGACGAACGCCTGCGGCAGGCCAAGCTCCATGCCGAGCGCGCGGACTTCGTCCTTGAACAGCTCGCGCAAGGGCTCGACGAGCTGCATGTTCATCCGCTCGGGCAGCCCGCCGACATTGTGGTGGCTCTTGATCGTCACCGATGGGCCGCCGGTGAAGCTGACGCTCTCGATCACGTCGGGATAGAGCGTGCCCTGCGCAAGGAAATCGGCACCGCCGACCTTGCGCGCTTCTTCCTCGAACAGGTCGATGAACGCGCCGCCGATGAACTTGCGCTTCTTCTCGGGGTCGGTCTCGCCCGCAAGGCCGGCGAGGAACGTCTCTTCCGCGTTCACATGGACGAGCGGGATATTGTAGCTATTGCGGAACAGGCTGACGACCTGCTCGGCCTCGCCGGTGCGCATCAGGCCGTGGTCGACGAATACGCAGGTGAGCTGCTCGCCGATCGCTTCGTGAATCAGCACGGCAGCAACCGCCGAGTCGACACCGCCCGACAGACCGCAGATGACGCGGCCGCTGCCGACCTGCGCGCGGATCTCGGCGACCTTGGCGGCGCGGAACTCGGCCATCGTCCAGTCGCCGGTGAGGCCACAGACGTGGCGCGCGAAATTGGCGATCAGCTTGGCGCCGTCGGGGGTGTGCGCGACTTCCATGTGGAACTGCGTCGCGTAATATTTGCGCGAATCGTCGGCGACGACCGCGATCGGCGAGCCGGGGCTGACCGCGACCGGGCGGAAGCCGGGGGCGAGCGCGTTGACCTTGTCGCCGTGGCTCATCCAGACGGTGTGCTTCTCGCCCGTCTTCCACACGCCGTCGAAGAGGACGCAGTCGTCGGTAATCTCGATCACGGCATGGCCGAACTCGCCGCTTTCGCCGAGCGTGACGTTGCCGCCGAGCTGCTGCATCAGCACTTGCTGGCCGTAGCAGATCCCCATGATCGGCACGCCGCTGTCGAGAATCGCCTGCGGAATGCGCGGGCTCCCCTCGTCGAGCACCGAGGCCGGGCTGCCCGACAGGATCACGCCCTTGGGCGCCATTCGCGCAAAGGCCGCTTCTGCGGTGGTGAAGGGAGCGATCTCGCTGTAGACGCCGGCTTCCCGCACGCGTCGCGCGATCAATTGCGTTACCTGGCTGCCGAAATCGACGATGAGGATCGAGTCTGTCGGATGGGTCATGCCGCCAGATAGCAGATGCGCGCCGTGGGGGAAGAGTTTTGGGGACGAAATGACCGACACCTATTTAAAAGCCGCAGCGCGCGCCGGATTCGAGCCGATGGTCGTTGCCGCCGGCGAGGACGGGCGCAAGCTCGCAGGGCTTGCCGGGCTCGCTGCGAAGATCGGCCTGCGTGGGCGCGTCTACCCGCTTGCGATGCAAGCGCGCACGCACGAGCCCGACGATGTCGAGGTCGCCGCGCGGACGCAGCAACTGATCGGCCAGAGCGTCCCGCGCTGGCATTTCAACATGCTGCGCGACGAACCACGCAACGCCGCGTTCGACGCCGCGATCCGCCGCGCGGTGACGCCGGGCACGCATGTTCTCGACATCGGCGCAGGGAGCGGCCTGCTCTCGATGATGGCAGCGCGCGCCGGCGCCGGGCGCGTCGTCGCATGCGAGGAAAATCCCGCGATCGCCGATATGGCGCGACAGATCGTCGCGACGAACGGATTTGCCGATCGCGTGCGCGTGGTGACGGGCAATTCGACCGAGCTCGACGTTGAATCCGATCTTGAAGGCCGCGCCGACGTGATCGTCTCGGAGATCGTCTCGAACAATTTGCTGGCCGAGGGTGTGCTCAAGACGCTCGCCGACGCCGCGACGCGGCTACTCGCGCCCGGCGGGCAGATGATCCCGGCGGGCGGCGAGGTGATGATCGCGCTCGGCAGCTGGTCAGCGGCGGAGGAGCACCGGATGACGATGGTGGCGGGCTTCGACCTCGGCGGCTTCAACGCGCTGACGCAAGTGCCGCGCAACGTCGCGGTGAGCGATGCGACGCTGACGTTGCAAAGCGACCCGGCGGCGTTGCTGTCGTTCGACTTTACCGGCGAGGCGGCGCGCGAGCCGCATCACGGTACGGCGACGCTCGTCGCACAGGGCGGACCCGTCGGCGGGATCGTGCAGTGGATCCGGCTGCAGCTCGACGAGGTCCTCGATTACGAGAACCGGCCTGGCCCCGATGCGAAATCGCATTGGGGGGCGCAATACTATCCGTTCGACGTGCCGCTCGAGCTGGCGGCGGGGACCGCGGTGCGCGTCGTGGGGGTGCATGATGGGCACCAGTTGCTGGTGTGGCGCGAGGAATAGCGCTCTACCCGTCACCCCGGCCTTGTGCCGGGGCCCACCGCTATTCAGACATATCGGCCGCACGACGCGCGGCACGGTGGGCCCCGGCACAAGGCCGGGGTGACGGCGGAGTTTACTGCACCGGCTTCACCTGCAACCCGGTCCACTTCGCCGCGAACGCCCACGCATCCGCCGTCTCGGCAATCACCTTGTCGGTTGGCTTGCCGGACCCATGCCCCGCGCGCGTCTCGATCCGCACCAGCCGCGGCTTCGGCCCCAGGTCGGCCGCCTGCAGCGCGGCCGTATATTTGAACGTATGCCCCGGCACGACGCGGTCGTCGGTATCCGCCGTCTCGGCCAGGATCGCCGGATACGGCTTGCCCGGCCGGATGTTGTGATACGGCGAATAGGCATAGAGCGTCTTGAAATCGGCTTCCTTCGACGGATAGCCATAATCGTCGACCCAATAACGCCCCGCGGTAAAGCGGTCGAAGCGCAACATGTCCATCACGCCAACGGCTGGCAGCGCCGCCGCGAACAGATCGGGCCGCTGGTTGGTCACCGCCCCGACGAGCAGACCGCCGTTCGATCCACCCTGGATGACGAGCTGATCCGCGCCGGTGATATGCTGCGCCTTCAGATACTCGCCCGCCGCGATGAAATCGTCGAACACGTTCTGCTTGTTGGCGAGCCGGCCGCCGTCGTGCCACGGCTTGCCATATTCGCCGCCGCCGCGGATGTTGGCGACCGCGAACACCCCACCCTGCTCGAGCCACGCGATCCGCGTCGCCGAAAACGCCGGCGTCACCGAGATGTTGAAGCCGCCATACGCATAGAGCAGCGTCGGCGCGGGGCCCGTCACGTCCTTGCGCTTGACGATGAACATCGGGACCTTGGTCCCGTCCTTCGACGCGTAGAAACGCTGCTCGACCGCATAGCGCGACGGATCGAACGCGACCTTGGGCGCCGCCCACGGCGTCGCCTTGCCCGTGCTGACATCGTAGCGATAGATCGTCGTCGGCCTGGCGAAGCTGGTGAAGGCGTAGAAGGTCTCGGGATCGTCGGGGTCGCCGCCAAAGCCGCCGACATCGCCGATACCGGGGAGCGGCACGACGCCATCGGGCTTGCCGTCGAGCGTGTAGCGACGCACTTCGCTCTTCACGTCGGCGAGATAGGACAGCAGCAGCTTGCCGCCGACGATCGACGCGCCGTCGAGCACGTCCTTGCCCTGTGGCACCACCTCATGCTCAGGCACCTCGGCCGAGCGCGCGTAGAGGTTGGTCGCGACGATCCGCAGCCGCGGCGCGTCCTTGTTGGTCAGCCAGTAGAAATTGCCGCCGACATTGCCAGCGAAGGTCCACTGGTTCTGCAGCCCCTTGAAGATCGTGCGCGGCGCGAGCTTGGGCGCGGTGAGATCGATGACGGTGATCTCGTAGCGATTGTCGGTGCCCTCATGCGTCGTGATGACGAGCCATTTGCCGTCGTCGGTCACGATCGCACCATGGCCCATCTTGGGCCGATCGGGGGTTGCGTAGATCAGCGAGTCGGCGCTCTGCGGCGTGCCGAGCTTATGGAAATAGACCTGCTGGTTCTCGTTGAGCGCCTGGAACTTGGCGCCCTGGGCGGGTGCAGCGAAGCGCGAATAATAGAAGCCCGATCCATCCTTCGCCCAAGACAGGCTCGAGAACTTGACCCAGTCGATCTGGTCGCTGATGCCGCCGCTCGCGACGTCGAGCACCTTTACGGTACGCCAGTCAGTGCCGCCGTCCTGCACCGCATAGAGCAGCTTGCGGCCGTCCTCCGACGGGGTCCATTCGGCGAGCGCCGTCGCGCCGTCCTTCGACCAGCCGTTGGGATCGACCAGCACCCGGCCCGCCCCATCGACGCTATCGCGCACATAGAGCACCGCCTGGTTCTGCAGTCCGGCATTGCGCGTATAGAAGTAGCGACCGCCCTTCTTCACCGGCACGCCGAACCGCTCGTAATCGAGCAGCTGCTTCAACCGTGCGGCAAAGACGTCGCGGCCCGGCAGCGTCGCCAGATAGGCGCTGGTGACGGCATTCTCGTCGGCGACCCACTTCGCCACCTCGGCATCGGTGCGGACGTCGTTCTCGAGCCAGCGATACGGATCGGCGACCTTGACGCCGAACTGTTCATCGACCTGTGGCACACGGCGGGTCTCGGGATATTGCATGGTCTGGGCCTGTAGTTGCACGGGGGCCGCGAGAACGAGAGCGATCAGCGGCAGGGTCAAGCGCATGTAGGGCTCCGAAACGGAAAAAGGAGCCGCACTCTACCGAGCGCGACTCCTTTCTCAACCTGCAAAGCAACGAAGGCTTATGCGGCCTCGTCATACTCGCCGTCGACGATCACCGGGCCCGAATCCTGGCCCTTGGCGCTCACGTCGCGGTCGACGAATTCGATGACGGCCATCGGCGACGCGTCCGACATACGGATGCCGGCCTTGATCACGCGGGTGTAGCCGCCGTTGCGATCGGCATAGCGCGTTGCCAGAACGTCGAACAGCTTGATCAGCTGCGCATCGTCGAGCAGCCGTGCGTGCGCCAGGCGGCGGTTGCTGAGACCACCCTTCTTGCCGAGCGTGATCAGCTTCTCGATGTACGGACGCAGTTCCTTCGCCTTGGCGACGGTGGTGGTGATCTGCTCGTGCTTGATAAGGGCAGCGGACATGTTGCGGAACAACGCAATGCGATGTGCCGAGGTACGCTGCAGTTTACGACCGCCTACGCGATGACGCATGGTGATTTCCTTCGTTCGTTAGGGGGCCGTGTGAGGTACCCCAGACCAGGTGACCGTTATGGCCGCCACCTATCGCCGTCTTGCTGACCGTAGCCCTCTCCCATTCTTCATGGGAGAGGGTTGGGTGAGGGTCTTCTTCTACTCGCGCCCGCCGCGGCGAAACCGCGTCGTCGGACGTCGCAAGCGACGCCGGCCGGGCTTACGCCGTCTCAGAATTAGCGTGCGCTAATCCTGTGCGGCTCAGCCCATGATTTCCTGCTCGAGCTTCTTCGCCATCTCTTCGATGTTCTCAGGCGGCCAACCCGGGATTTCCATCCCGAGGCGGAGCCCCATCGAAGACAGCACTTCCTTGATCTCGTTGAGCGACTTGCGGCCGAAGTTCGGCGTACGCAGCATCTCGGCTTCGGTCTTCTGGACCAGATCGCCGATATAGATGATGTTGTCGTTCTTGAGGCAGTTGGCGCTGCGCACCGAAAGCTCGAGCTCGTCGACCTTCTTGAGCAGGTAGCGGTTGATCTGCTGCGTGTCGCCCGACACTTCGCCAGCCGCAGCCGCCGGAGCAGCGTGACCGATCGGAGCCGAACGCGTCACCGACGAATCGTCGAAGTGGACGAACAGCGCGAGCTGGTCCTGCAGGATGCGACCTGCGTAACCAACGGCGTCCTCAGGCGTGATCGTGCCATCGGTTTCGATCGTCAACGTGAGCTTGTCGTAATCGAGCTCCTGCCCGACGCGAGTGTTCTCGACCTTGTAGCTCACCTGCTTGACCGGCGAATACAGCGCGTCGACCGGGATCAGGCCGATCGGCGCATCGGCCGGACGGTTGGCGACGGCAGCGACATAGCCCTTGCCGACGTCAGCGGTGAATTCCATGTTGAGCGTCGCGCCCTCGTCGAGGTGGCACAGCACCAGCTTGGGGTTCATCACCTCGATGTCGCCCGTCACCGCGATGTCGCCAGCCGTGACCGCACCCGGACCCGTTGCCGAGAGCTGGAGGCGCTTGGGCCCCTCGCCCTGCATGCGCAAAGCGATCTGCTTCACGTTGAGCACGATATCGGTCACGTCTTCGCGAACGCCGGCAAGCGACGAAAATTCGTGCAGCACGTTCTCGATCTTGATCGAGGTGACCGCTGCCCCCTGCAGCGACGACAGCAGAACGCGACGCAGCGCGTTGCCGAGCGTCAGGCCGAAACCACGCTCCAGCGGCTCGGCGACGAAGGTTGCCTTGCGCTTGCCATCACCGGACTTCTTCTCGAGGCCGGACGGCTTCTTCAGTTCCTGCCAGTTCTTTGCATTGACGGACATAGGCTATCCCTTGGTTTTGGGTCGGCACTGCGCAATGCCGACCAATTACGAATCCCGGGCGTGCAGCGCGATCAACCGCGCACGCCCGAGAGAAATCAGACGCGACGACGCTTCGAAGGACGCACGCCGTTGTGCGGGATCGAGGTCACGTCGCGGATCGAAGTGATCTGGAAACCGACCGCCTGCAGCGCGCGAAGCGCCGACTCACGGCCCGAACCCGGGCCCTTCACTTCGACTTCGAGCGTACGGACGCCGTGCTCGGCAGCCTTCTTGCCGGCGTCTTCGGCAGCGACCTGCGCTGCGTACGGAGTCGACTTGCGCGAGCCCTTGAAGCCCATTGCGCCGGCCGACGACCACGAGATCGCGTTGCCCTGGGCATCGGTGATCGTGATCATGGTGTTGTTGAAGCTTGCGTTCACATGGGCGACGCCCGAGGTGATGTTCTTGCGCTCGCGCCGCTTAATGCGCTGTGGTTCACGTGCCATTTTGAAATCCTAAATCCTGAACGAGGAGCGAGCCGCGGTCACCCGCGGCTCAAGCTCACTTCTTCTTACCGGCGATCGGCTTAGCCTTGCCCTTGCGGGTGCGCGCATTGGTATGCGTGCGCTGGCCACGAACCGGCAGGCCCTTGCGATGGCGCAGGCCGCGATAGCAAGCGAGATCCATCAGGCGCTTGATGTTCATCGCAACCTGGCGACGCAGATCGCCTTCGACGGTGTAGTCAGCGTCGATCGCCTCACGGATGTGGAGCACTTCCTGATCGGTCAGGTCCTGCACACGCGCCGTCATCGGGATGTTCAGCTTGGTGACGATTTCCTTGGCCTTGGTGTTGCCAATGCCATGAATGTAGGTGAGCGCAATAACGACGCGCTTGTTGGTCGGGATGTTGACCCCGGCGATACGTGCCATGAACTTTTTCTCCTGCTCCACGGGGCTGCATGGCTGCAGACCCCATCTCGACGCGTTGAATACCGTAACGCACGACACCGGCGCACGCAAACAGCGCCGCCGGAGACCGGTGTTTCGGAATAGAGGCTCGGTAAGCCCCGACTCGGGTGCTGTCAAGCGAGCGCTGTAGTGTCGACGAGCAGATCGGGGATGGTCGCGGACGGCACGGGAGCGCCCCATGCAAACTCGTCGCGCTGCGCGTAGGTTTCGTTTTCCGGGCCCGCCATTCGGATAATCTTTCGAGCGACGACATCGACGACCCAATATTCGGGTACACCCGTCCGCGCATACAGGCGGGCCTTTCGTCCAAGGTCGAACTGCAGCGAACTGCTCGACACTTCGACCGCAAGCCGAACCGAGTCGCGCGAGACGAAGCGATCGTCTTCAATCGTCGCTACGACGACATCAGGCTCGGGCAGACTGTGATCGTCGAGGTGCGTCGAGACGGGTGCATAAGCCGTGAGGTTGGCTTTCAACTTTCGGACACCGAGACTGATGGCAATCAAGATCTCGGCCTGCGCTTTAGCGTGCGGGCGATGAACCGCGTTCATGACGAAGATCTCACCATCGATGAGCTGCACGCGTCCGACATTTTCGAAAGCCCCCGCTTCGTCCAAGATCAGAAATTCATCGACGGTGATCAGATGACGAACAGGATCGCCCTCCTCCACGGAGGCGTCGGCGGCTCGAATGGCTTGCTCGGCACCCATGGCCTTTCTTACCAAAAACCGCCCGTTATCACAACGTCACCGGCACGACGATTGCTGCGACCAGCCCCGGCGCATTGTCGCCCAGCGCGATCCGCCCGTCATGCAACCGCGCGACCGCCTCGACCAGCGCCATCCCCAACCCCGCCCCCGGCAAACTGCGCGCACTGTCGAGCCGACCGAACCGACGCAGCGCTTGCGCGCGGTCAGCCTCGGCGATGCCGGGCCCGCGATCCTCGACCTGGAAGCGCGCCTCGCCCCCCGCGATCGCCAGCCGCAAGGTGATCGCCCCGCCCGCCCCGGCGTGGCGCAGCGCATTGTCGATCAGATTGGCGAGCGCTTGCGTCATCAATTCGCGGTGCAGCACGATGCGCGGCGCGCCGGATTCGATCACCGCCTCGAAGCGCATTCCTGCATCCTCAACGACTGGCGCGTACAATTCGGCGATTTCTTCCATCAATGCGGCGGGATCAATCGGCGCGAGCCGGTCGCGCGGCACCGATTCGGCGCGCGTGATCTCGATCATCGTCGACAGCATCCGCATCACGAGGTCGGTCTCGATCAGCAGCCCGCCCATCGCTGCCTCGCGCTGCGCGGGATCGGCCTGCAACACCGCCGCCTCGGCCTTTGCGCGTAGCCGCGCGAGCGGCGAGCGGAGATCGTGCGCGAGCCCGTCGGTGACGATCCGCAATTCGGTCATCAGCCGTTCGGTCTTGTCGAGCATCGCGTTGAGCCGCAGCGCGAGCCGGTCGAACGCGTCCCCGCCACTCGCCGCATTGGGAACGCGGCGCGACAGATCGCCCTCGGCGACCCCCTCGATCACGTCGGTGACGCGGTTGAGCCGCTGCCCGACATAGCGCGTGACGACGAGACCGCCCCCGACCCCCAGCGCGAGCGACAGCAGCGTCGCGGCGGCCAGCGCGCGTTCGATGCCGCGCTGTTCGGCCTCCCAATCGTCGAGCAGATGCCCGCTGACCAGCCGATTGGGCCCGATCTGGCGCACGGCGTAGCCTGCCTCGCGTTCGGACCACGGCATCGAATCGCCGACTTGCCCAATATGGAAGCCGATCGAAGGCGCCCGCCCGACATGCCCGATCGCGGGACCGACCTGCGCCAGCCGACGGCCGTCGGCGGCGACCACCATCACGATCCTGGTCGGATCGCTCGGCGCCTGCGCATCCTCGATCGCGCGGACGAGCGCCGGCAGGCCCCCCGTGCGATAGACCGCGACCAGCGCATCCGATTCCTCGATCGTGTCGCGCCGCACCGCGTCGATCGCGTCGTCATGGACGAGCTTCCACACGAACCCGACGAGCACGAGGTTCGAGATCAGCGCCAGCCCGATCGCGAGCAGCGCGATCCGCGCGGTGACCGAAAGCCGGATCAAGGCTCGGTCGACAACCGATACCCCGCGCCGCGCACGGTATGCAGGATCGGCGCGCTAAAGCCTTCCTCGAGCTTGCGCCGCAACCGCCCGATATGGACGTCGACGACGTTTGATCCCGGGTCGAAATGATAGTTCCAGATCTTCTCGAGCATCATCGTGCGCGTCACCACCTGCCCGGCGTGGCGCGCGAGATATTCGAGCAAGTTAAACTCGCGCGCGCCAAGCGCAATCGTTCGCCCCTGCCGGACGACGCTGCGCGCGAGCAGGTCGATCTCGAGGTCCCCAACCGACAGCTTGGTCGGCTGCCCCTCGGTGCCGCCCCGGTCGACGCGCCGGAAGATCGCGTCGATCCGCGCGGTCAGCTCGGCGAACGAGAAGGGTTTGACGAGATAATCGTCGGCGCCGGCGTTCAGCCCATCGATACGGTCGTCGACGGTGCCGAGCGCAGAGAGGATCAAGGCGGGGGTCGCGACGCCCGCAGCGCGAATCGCGCCGAGCATCGCCAGCCCGTTGAGGCCGGGCAGCATTCGATCCGCCACGATCAGGTCGAAAATGCCTTCGCTCGCCAGGAACAGCCCGTCGCGACCATCGCCGCAGGTCTGCACGACATAGCCCGCCTCCCCCAGCCCCTTGGCGAGATAGGCGGCGGTCGAGGCATCGTCTTCGACGATCAGGATTTTACGCGACATAGGTGGCATTCCGGGCGGTTTCCTCGTGCCTAGAATGAAATGAGGCTGGCGGAAAGCAAGCCTTCCGCCAGCCAACGACACTCCCGGGAGTGCGAGTGCCGATCTCGTCAAATCTTCCCGCCGCATGCACTCGGCGATGCACACCGTATGGCGCCGCGCGGCTGCCACGGCGGTGACGGCGAGGTGACGAAATCGTCATTTGGAATGAATCGGGGACCGAAGCGGGCGCCGCGGTCAGGCGGCGTCGAGGATCGCTTCGATCGCGTGCGTCACGGCACCGATCTCGCCCATGCCGTCGACGCGCGCGAGCAGGCCGCGTGCTTGGTAGATCGGGATGATCGGCTCGGTCTTGGCGCGATATTCGGCCATGCGCGTGCGAACGGTGTCTTCATTGTCGTCGGGACGACGCTTGAAGTCGTGGCTGCCGCAGACGTCGCAAGTCTCGGCGACCTTGGGCTGCTTGAAATGGTCGTGATAACCCGCACCGCACACCGCGCAGGTGTACCGGCCGACGATCCGCGCAACGAGCTTGTCCTCGTTGACCTCGAGCTCGATCACCTTGTCGAGCGTGCGGCCGCGGCCGGCGAGGATCGTGTCGAGCTGTTCGGCCTGCGCCGCGGTCCGCGGGTAGCCGTCGAAGATCACGCCCTGCGCGGGATCGAGCGACGCAAGCTTCTCATCGATGATACCCGAGACAATCGCATCGGAGACGAGCTCGCCCGCTTCCATCACGGCCTTCGCCTGCAATCCGACCGGGCTGCCCGACTTTACCGCCGCACGCAGCATGTCACCGGTCGAGAGCTGGATCATCCCGCGCGTCGCCTCGAGATGGCTCGCCTGGGTGCCCTTGCCCGCGCCCGGAGGCCCCAACAGAATGATATTCACGCCACAATCCCCTCTTCGACCCGCTCTTCGGCGGCGTCGCGCTCAGCGCAGACGCCCGCCCTTCAGCTTCGCCTTCTTGATCAGATCGCCATATTGATGCGCAAGCAAATGGCTCTGGATCTGCGTCACCGTATCCATCGTTACGTTGACCACGATCAGGAGGCTAGTGCCACCCAGGTAGAACGGGATCGCCAGCGCCGACACGAGATATTCGGGCAACAGGCAGATGATCGCGAGATAGCCCGCACCGATCACGGTGATCCGCGTCAGCACATAGTCGAAATAATTCTCGGTGTTCTTGCCGGGACGGATGCCGGGGATGAACCCGCCATGCCGCTTGAGATTGTCGGCGGTCTCTTCCGGATTGAACACCACGGCGGTGTAGAAGAACGAGAAGAACACGATGCCGGCACCGTAGAGCAGCATGTACACCAGGCTGCCGTGCTGGAGATACTGGTTGAGCGTGATGACCAGGTCACCATACCAAGTTTCCTTGGCGCCGGCGGTCTGCTTGCCCGCGAGCTGCATCACCGTCAGCGGCATCAGCAGCAGCGACGAGGCGAAGATCGGCGGGATCACACCCGCGGTGTTGATCTTGAGCGGCAGATGGCTGCGGTCCGACTGCATGCCGCGCTGCGTCTGGCGCTTGGGATACTGGATCAGGATGCGGCGCTGTGCGCGCTCCATGAAGCAGATGAACAGGATCAGGCCCGCGACGGCGACCGCGATCGCGATGATCGTGAAGCCGTTGAGGTTACCCGCGCGGCCGCCCTGCGCGAGATTGTATAGCGTGGTGGGCAGGTTGGCGACGATGCCCGCCATGATGATCAGCGACATCCCGTTGCCGATCCCGCGCGCGGTGATCTGCTCGCCGATCCACATCAGGAACATCGTGCCCCCGACGAGGCTTACGATCGAACCGACGATGAACATCGGGCCCGGATCGACCACCACGCCCTGGCTCTGGAAGCCGAGCGTGAGGAAATAGCCCTGGATGATCGTCAGCGCGACGGTGCCGTAGCGTGTGTACTGGTTGAGCTTCTTGCGCCCGCTCTCGCCTTCCTTCTTGATCGCGGCAAGCGTCGGCGACAGCGAGGTCGCGAGCTGCACCACGATCGAGGCGGTGATGTACGGGGTGACGCCCAAAGCGATCAGGCTGGCGCGCTTGAGCGAGCCGCCCGAGAAGGCGTTGAAGAAATCGAGCACGCCGCCGCTGGTGCGATTCGCGAGCTCGGTCAGCGCGGTCGGATCGATGCCGGGGAGCGGAACATAGCTCAGCAGGCGGAACACGATCAGCGCGCCGATGGTGAACCACAGCCGCTTCTTGAGGTCGGTCGCCTGTGCGAATTTCGACAGGCTGATGCTGGAAGCCATCTGGTCGGCTGCGGATGCCATGCTGCGTATCGTCCCGGTAACTCAGGTGTCAGGAAACAAAAAACGGCGGAAAGCGTTACCGCCCCCCGCCGCTCATATAGGGGCCCGTAAGGGCTTGTCTAACCTTGCGGTTATATTTCCCGGTGTTGCCGTGCATCCCAGCCCGCCACCCCCGCGAAAGCGGGGGTCCCGCTTCTCCTGCTATCGTACGCAGAAGAAGAAGCGGGATTCCCGCTTTCGCGGGAATGGCGGCGGTGGGCGTCGGCCAGGGAAACTCAGGCCCGAAGCGTTCAGGCCTTGAACGATTCCTTGTGCGCCTTGCGCTCGCGATACTTGACGCCCTTCTTGGCGGCAGCCTTTTCGGCAGCCGGCACGACGTGGATCACGTCGACCTTGCCGCCGAGCTTCTCGACTGCCTCGATCGCGCCCTTCGACGCGCCGGCGACGGTGAAGCTGAGCACAGCCGCCATCTCGCCCTTGGCGAGCAGACGGACGCCGTCCTTGCCGCCACGCGCCAGGCCAGCGGCCTTGAGTGCGTCATGGTCGAGCGTCGCGCCGGCTTCGATCTTGCCTGCGTCGACTGCTGCCTGGATCGCACCGAGGTTCACCTCGGCATAGTCCTTGGCGAAGATGTTGTTGAAGCCACGCTTCGGCAGACGCATGTGGAGCGGCATCTGGCCGCCCTCGAAGCCTGCGATCGAGACGCCTTCACGGCTCTTCTGGCCCTTCTGGCCACGACCGGCAGTCTTGCCCTTGCCCGAACCGATACCACGGCCGACACGCATCTTGGATTTACGCGCGCCCTGATTGTCGCGGATTTCATTGAGTTTCATGAGTGCACTCGCTTTCGCTTTTGTCGCGCTGATAAAATGGAGAAAGGGGCCGTTAGCCCCCTGCCCCGCGTTTGTCTATATCCGACTGTCCCCAGTATCCTCTCCCGCATGCGGGAGAGGCAACGGAGACTTGGTCCGCCTACTTCAGGCGGGCCTAGTCGTAGTCGGTGAGGGCCTTCTTTTTCTGCGAGCTTCGCAAAAGAAGAAGACCCTCACCCAACCCTCTCCCGCGAAAGCGGGAGAGGGCTTGAGAACGGGCTTACGCCTCGATCTTCACCATATGCGCGACCTTGCGGATCATGCCACGAACTTCGGGGGTATCCTCGAGCTCACGCGTCTTGTGCATCTTGTTGAGGCCGAGGCCGATAAGCGTTGCGCGCTGGTCGGCTTCGCGGCGGATCGGCGAACCGGTCTGCGTGATCTTGATGGTTGCCATGTCGCTTACTCCACAACCGCGGCCGCATCGGCCTCGGCAGTCTCGGATCCACCACGGCCCAGCAGGTCGGCAATCTTCTTGCCGCGACGCTGTGCAACCGACTTCGGCGAAACCTGCGAGGTCAGCGCCTCGAAGGTTGCCCGGATCATGTTGTAGGGGTTCGACGTGCCGACCGACTTGGTCACGACGTCGGCAACGCCGAGCGATTCGAACACGGCGCGCATCGGACCACCAGCGATGATGCCCGTACCCGCCGGCGCCGAGCGCAGCGTGACGAGACCGGCACCGAAGTGACCGTTACCGTCATGATGCAGCGTGCGGCCTTCCTTGAGCGGAACTCGGACCATTGCCTTCTTGGCAGCAGCCGTCGCCTTCGAGATGGCTTCCGGCACTTCGCGCGCCTTGCCATGACCGAAGCCGACCCGGCCCTTGCCGTCGCCGACGACGACGAGTGCTGCAAAGCCGAAGCGCTTGCCGCCCTTGACCGTCTTCGAGACGCGGTTGATGTGAACCAGCTTCTCGATCAGCTCTTCGCCGCCATCGTCGGCGCCAGGGCCGCCACGACCGCGATTGTCGCGACCGCCACGGTTGTCACGGCCGCCACGGTTCGCACCGCCGCCAGGACCACGACCGCCGCCAGGGCCGCCACGGTTGCCACCAGGGCCACCACGACCACGCGGCGCTTCCTGCTGCGGAACCGGTGCGCCGTCGGGCGACGCTGCGATTTCGTTCGGAATGTTGTCGTCAGCCATAATTAGAACTCCAATCCGGCTTCACGCGCGGCAGTCGCCAGCGCCTTGACCCGGCCGTGGAACAGGAAGCCACCGCGGTCGAACACGACCTGCGTCACGCCAGCAGCCTTGCAGGCTTCGGCGATGCGCGTGCCGACGCCGGTCGCTGCGTCGAGGTTGGCGCCGGACGTGTCGCGCACGTCCTTTTCCAGCGTCGAAGCGGCAGCGATCGTCACGCCCTTGGCGTCGTCGATGATCTGCGCATAGATGTGGCGGCCCGAGCGGTGGATCGACAGCCGCGGACGGCCCGAACCCCGTGCACGAAGCGCGGTGCGGTTGCGGCGGCGCCGCTTCTCGAAGAGAGACATACCCTTGGTCGACATTACTTCTTCTTCCCTTCCTTGCGGAAGATGAACTCGCCGTCGTACTTGATGCCCTTGCCCTTGTAAGGCTCGGGCTTGCGCCAACGACGGATTTCAGCTGCCAGCTGGCCGACCTTCTGCTTGTCCGAACCCGAGATCTCGATCGTCGTGTTGTCGGGGGTCTTGACTTCGATCCCCTCCGGCACGTCGATGTTGACGTCGTGGCTGTAGCCGAGCTTGAGGTTCAGGTTCTTGCCCTGCGCCGCAGCACGATAGCCAACGCCGTTGATCAGCAGCTTCTTGGTGAAGCCGTCCGACACGCCGGTGATCAGGTTCTGCACGAGGGTACGCTGCATGCCCCAGAACGCGCGAGCACGCTTGGTCTCGTTTGCGGGGTTGACCGAAACGCCACCCTCTTCGAGCACATAGCTGATCTCTTCGCGCAGCGGCATCGCGAGGGTGCCCTTGGGCCCCTTCACGGTGAGCTGCTGGCCTTCGATCGTCGCGGTCACGCCGCTGGGGATCGCGACCGGCTTTTTACCGATGCGGCTCATATCAGAACACCTCCGCGAGGACTTCGCCGCCGACATTCTGTTCGCGCGCTTCGGCGTCGGACAGAACACCGCGAGGCGTCGAGACGATGGTGATGCCGAGGCCGTTCATGACGCGCGGCAGTTCGGTCGAAGCCGAATAGACGCGACGGCCAGGCTTCGAAACGCGGGCAACGTGCTTGATCGCAGGCTGGCCCTCGAAATACTTCAGCTCGATGCGGATGCCGGCCGCAGGGCCCATCTGCTCTTCGCTATAGCCACGGATGTAGCCTTCGCGCTGGAGAACGTCGAGAACGCGGGCCCGCAGCTTGGAGCCCGGCGTCAGGACGGAGTCCTTGCGCGCGCGCTGGCCGTTGCGGATGCGGGTGAGCATATCACCCAGGGGATCGGTCAATGCCATCTGTTGATCCTTACCAGCTCGACTTCGTAACGCCCGGGATCAGGCCCTTGTTGGCCAGATCGCGCAGCTGAATACGGCAGAGGCGGAACTTGCGATAATAAGCGCGCGGACGACCCGTCAGCTCGCAGCGGTTGCGGATGCGCGTCGGGTTCCCGTTGCGGGGAATCTCGGCCATCTTCAGACGGGCTTCGATCCGCTCGCCGTCGCTGAGCGAGTTGTCGCCAGCGATTGCCTTGAGCGCCGCATACTTAGGCGCGTACTTCTTGACGAGCATCTTGCGACGCTCGTTCTTGTTGACAGAACTTACCTTCGCCATCTTATGCCGCCTTCTTTTCGGTCGCGTCTTCAGTGACTTCCGGCGGGAACGGGAAGCCGAACAGGCGGAGCAGCTCGCGCGCTTCGTCGTCGGTCCGTGCCGTGGTCGTGACGATCACGTCCATGCCGCGGATCTTGTCGATCCGGTCGTAGCTGATTTCCGGGAACACCAGCTGCTCCTTCAGGCCGCAGGCATAGTTACCGCGTCCGTCGAACGACTTGGGGTTGAGCCCGCGGAAATCGCGAACGCGCGGGAGCGCGATCGTGATGAAACGGTCGAGGAACTCGTACATGCGCTCACGACGAAGGGTAACCTTCACGCCGATCGGCATGCCTTCGCGCAGCTTGAACTGAGCGATCGACTTCTTGGCCTTGGTCACGACGGGCTTCTGGCCGGCGATCAGCTCCATTTCCTGGGCTGCCTGGTCGACCTTCTTCTTGTCCTGCGTCGCTTCGCCAACGCCCATGTTGAGGACGATCTTGTCGATGCGAGGAACTTCCATCGCGTTCTTGTAGCCGAACTTCTCGGTCATCGCAGCGACGATCTTGTCGTCGTACATGCCCTTCATCCGGGGCTTGGTTGCAGCATCAGCCACTGATCTTCTCCCCGGTCTTGACCGCAACGCGGACCTTCTTGCCGTCCTGGGTCTCGAAGCGAACGCGCGTCGGCTTGCCGTCGGCGGTCACATGCGCAACCTTGGAAATGTGCATCGGCGCTTCCGAACGCTTCAGGCCACCCTCGGGGTCGCCCTGGCTCGGCTTGGTGTGGCGCACAGCGACGTTGACGCCGGCGACAACGACCTTGCCGTCCTTCGGCATGGCCATCGTGACTTCGCCAGTCTTGCCCTTGTCGCGGCCCGACAGGACGATGACGCGATCGCCCTTCTTGATCTTAGCGGCGGCCATTTTACAGCACCTCCGGTGCGAGCGAGATGATCTTCATGTGCTTCTTGCCGCGGAGCTCGCGCACCACTGGGCCAAAGATACGCGTGCCGATCGGCTCTTCGTTCTTGTTGACCAGCACGGCTGCGTTCGAATCGAAGCGGATCACGGTGCCATCGGCCCGGCGAATGTCCTTCGCCGTACGCACGATGACGGCACGGTGCACGTCGCCCTTCTTCACGCGGCCACGGGGGGCAGCTTCCTTGACGCTGACGACGATGATGTCGCCCACGCCTGCAACACGACGCTTGGAACCCCCAAGCACCTTGATGCACATAACCCGCTTCGCGCCGCTGTTGTCAGCGACCTCGAGATTGGATTGCATCTGGATCATTGGATCCGCTTCCTTCTCATTCCAGGCACCGATTCCGACCGGTGCCGCCTAAACTCAGTCGTCACCCCAAGACCGGGGTAGCACGACTATTGCCTGACCCTTTCCATGCGGCCCCGGCTTTCACCGGGGGACCGCGCGGAGGTGTCAGGCGTCGACGTCGACCCGCTCAGGCGTCGCGTGGGTGTTAACCCGATCGATCACCTTCCAGGTCTTCAGCTTGGAGATCGGTGCGGTCTCTTCGATCCGCACGGTTTCGCCCTGCTTGAACTCATTGCCCTCATCATGGGCATGATACTTCTTCGTACGACGGATGATCTTGCCGTAGAGCGCGTGCTTGACCTTGCGCTCCACGTTCACGACCACCGTCTTGTCGCCCTTGTCGGAGACGATCAGCCCCGTCAGCACGCGCTTTGGCATGTCTAAATCCTTACTTTGCCGCAGCGTCGCGCGAACGCGTCGACTGCAGGGTCTTGATGCGAGCGATGTCGCGACGGACTTCCTTCACCCGGCTCGACTTTTCGAGCTGGTTGGTCGCCGCCTGGAAGCGGAGGTTGAACGCCTCACGCTTCAGGTTGCCGAGCTCTTCGCCCAGCTGGTCTTCGGTCTTGGCGACCAGGTCGGAACGACGCGTGTCGAGCTTTGCCATCTTATGCAACTCCCAGATGCGAGGTGTCGCCGAGACGGGCAACGACCTTCACCTTGATCGGCAGCTTCATCGCTGCGCGGCTGAACGCCATAGCGGCGATGTCACCCGGAACGCCATCGAGTTCGAACAGGATGCGGCCCGGCTTTACGCGGGCTGCCCAATATTCCGGCGAACCCTTGCCCTTACCCATGCGGACTTCGGCAGGCTTGCCCGAGACGGGAAGATCCGGGAAAACGCGGATCCACAAACGCCCCTGGCGCTTGATGTGACGCGTGATCGCGCGGCGAGCCGCCTCGATCTGGCGTGCAGTGATCCGGTCCGGCTCCATCGCCTTCAGCCCGTACGAGCCGAAGTTGAGGGTCGTGCCGGACTTGGCGTCGCCATGGATGCGGCCCTTGAAGGCCTTGCGAAACTTGGTCTTTTTCGGTTGCAGCATGATCTATTCCTTAGCGGCGCGGATCAGGCCGGACGCCGGAAGTCTGTGCTTCCATCATCAGCCGGTCGGTCGCCATCGGGTCATGACCCAGGATTTCGCCCTTGAAGATCCAGACCTTCACGCCGCACACGCCGTAGGCCGTGTGTGCAGTCGCTTCGGCATAATCGACGTTGGCGCGCAGCGTGTGGAGCGGAACGCGACCTTCGCGATACCATTCCGAACGCGCGATTTCAGCACCGCCGAGACGGCCACCGCAGTTGATCCGGATGCCCTCTGCGCCGAGACGCATCGCCGACTGGACCGCACGCTTCATGGCGCGGCGGAAAGCGATACGACGCTCGAGCTGATCGGCAATGCCCTGTGCGACGAGCTTCGAATCGACTTCCGGCTTGCGGATTTCGACGATGTTCAAGCTGACGTCGGACGTGGTCATCTTGCCGAGCAGGCGGCGCAGCTTTTCAATGTCTGCGCCCTTCTTGCCGATGATCACGCCGGGGCGTGCTGCGAAGATCGAGACGCGGCACAGCTTGGCCGGACGGTCGATCACCACCTTGGAAATCGCTGCCTGCGGCAGCGTCTTCATGATGAACGCCCGCATCTTGAGATCTTCGAGCAGAAGACGACCGTAGTCGGCGCCTTCGGCATACCAGCGGCTGTCCCAGGTGCGGTTGATCTGCAGGCGCAGACCGATGGGGTTCGATTTCTGACCCATTACGCTTCTTCTTCCATTTCGCGAACGACGATGCGCAGGCGGCTGAAGGGCTTGAGGATGCGGGTCGACTTGCCGCGGCCGCGCGTGGCGAACCGCTTCATGACGATCGACTTGCCGACCGAGGCTTCCGAGACGACGAGCGAGTCGACGTCGAGGTTATGGTTGTTCTCAGCGTTGGCGATGGCCGAGGCCAGCACCTTGCGCGCCTCGATTGCCATGCCCTTGGTCGAGAATTGCAGGATGTTCATCGCTTGGCCAACCGGCTTGTTGCGGATGAGCGCTGCAACGAGACCCAGCTTCTGCGCCGAACCACGGATCTGCGTGCCGACCGAGAGGGCTTCCTTCTCGCCGACCTTGCGGGGGGATTTCGCCTTAGACATTAGCGCTTGCCCTTCTTGTCCGCGGCGTGGCCGGGGAAGTAACGGGTGGGCGCGAACTCGCCGAGCTTCATGCCCACCATGTCCTCGTTGACCGAGACCGGCACAAACTTGCGGCCGTTATAGACGCTGAACGTGAGGCCCACGAACTGCGGCAGGATTGTCGAGCGACGCGACCAGGTCTTGATCGCACCGCGCGCATTGGTTTCCTGCGCGGTTTCTGCCTTCTTGAGCAGGTGGAGGTCCACGAAGGGACCCTTCCAGACTGAGCGAGCCATCTTAGCCCTTCCTCTTCGTCGAATGACGCGAACGGATGATCATCTTATCCGTCGACTTATTGTGACGGGTGCGCGCACCCTTGGTCGGCTTGCCCCATGGCGTAACCGGATGACGGCCACCCGAGGTACGGCCTTCACCACCGCCGTGCGGATGGTCGACCGGGTTCTTGGCGACACCACGCGTCAGCGGGCGGATGCCCAACCAGCGGCTGCGGCCTGCCTTGGCGAGGTTGGTGTTGCCGTTGTCGGGGTTCGACACGGCGCCGACCGTGGCCATGCAGTTCGCATGGAGGTAGCGCTGCTCGCCCGAGTTGAGGCGGACCATGACCATGCCCTTGTCGCGACCGACGACCTGCACATAAGTGCCGGCCGAACGCGCGATCTGACCGCCCTTGCCCGGCTTCATCTCGACGTTGTGGACGATCGTGCCGACCGGCATCTGGCCCAGTTCCATCGCGTTGCCCGGCTTCACGTCGGTCTTCTTGTCCGCGATGACCTTGTCACCGACGGCCAAGCGCTGCGGCGCGATGATGTAGGCAACGTTTTCCTTGCCATCGGCGGTCTGACCATAGTTGATCAGCGCGATGAACGCGGTGCGGTTGGGATCGTATTCGATCCGCTCGACCACGCCATCGACGCCCCAGTTACGGCGCTTGAAGTCGATGATGCGGTAGCGCTGCTTGTGACCGCCGGCGATGCCGCGCGACGTGATGTGGCCCTTGTTGTTACGGCCACCGGTCTTGCGCTTGCCTTCGGTCAGCGCCTTGACGGGGCCGCCCTTGTGCAGTGCCGAACGGTCGACGAGGATGAGCCCGCGGCGTGCCGGGCTCGTCGGGTTATAATGCTTCAGTGCCATCGGATCAGATCCCCGTCGTCACGTCGATGGACTGGCCGTCCTTCAACGTCACGATCGCCTTCTTGATGTCGGAGCGGGTGTAGGGCGCGCCCTTCCACTTCTTGGTCTTGCCCTTCTGGACGATCGTGTTGACCCCCAGAACGGTCACGTCGAACAGCGCTTCCACTGCAGCCTTGATCTGCGGCTTGGTCGCGTCGTTGGTGACCTTGAACACGACGGCGTTATGCTCGGAGAGCAAGGTCGCCTTCTCGGTGATGTGCGGAGCAACGATCACGTCGTAATGACGTGCGTCGATCCCGGTTTTTGGCTTAGCCATTGAAGCGCGCCTCCAGCAATTCGACGGCAGCGCGGGTCAGGACCAGCGTGTCGTGCTTCAGGATATCGTACACATTGGCGCCAGCCGCCGGCATCACGTTGATCGTGTGCAGGTTGCCCGCCGCCAGTGCGAAGCTCGTGTCGACCATGTCGCCGTCGATGACGAGCGCGGTCTTGCCGGTGCCGAGCTTTGCCCAATCCGCGATCAGCGTCTTGGTCTTGTTCTCGGCAACGCCCAGGCTGTCCATGACGACCAGCGTACCGGCCTGTGCATGCGTCGACAGCGCCATCTTGAGACCGAGTGCGCGGATCTTCTTGTTCAGGCCGGGGTTGAAGTCGCGGGTCCGCTGACCGTGCGCCTTACCACCACCGACGAAGATCGGAGCGCGGCGATCGCCGTGACGTGCCGTACCGCCGCCCTTCTGGCGACCGAACTTCTTGCCGGTACGCGCAACGTCGGAACGCTCACGCGTGCCGCTTGCGGTCGCACGGCGCTTCTCGAGCTGCCAGGTGACGACGCGGTGCAGGATGTCGGCGCGCGGATCGAGACCGAAGACCTCGTCGTTGAGCTCGACTTCCGTGCCGGCTGCGCCGTCGAAAGACTGAGATGTAACCTTCATGATCAGCCCTCCTGGCCGTCGGTCGCGTCCACGGTCGCGACGTCAGCAGGCGTCTCGGCGGGAGCGGTGTCGTTGGTGTTGGCAACCTGGCGGAGGCCGGCGGGGTACGGCGCATCGGCGTGACGCGCGACCTTGACCGAATCCTTCACCAGCAACCAGCCGCCCTTCGAGCCAGGGACCGAACCCTTGACGAAGATGAGGCCACGCTCGACGTCGGTCGAGACGATTTCGAGGTTCTGCTGGGTGCGGTTCTTGTCGCCCATGTGCCCGGCCATCTTCTTGTTTTTGAAGACCTTGCCCGGATCCTGGCGCTGACCGGTCGAACCGAGCGAACGGTGCGAGACCGAAACGCCGTGGGTCGCGCGCAGACCGCCGAAGCCCCAACGCTTCATGCCGCCCTGGAAGCCCTTACCCTGGGTCACGCCCTGAATATCGACGATCTGGCCGGAAACATAATGGTCGGCAGAGATGGTCGCGCCGACTTCGAGCACGGCATCATCGCTCACGCGGAATTCCGCCAGCTTCGCCTTGGGCTCGACTTCGGCCTTGCCGAAGTGGCCACGCTGCGGCTTGGCGACATTCTTTGCTTTTGCGGTACCTGCGCCCAGCTGGACTGCAACATACCCATCTCGATCGGCCTCGCGAACGGCCACAACTTGAAGATTTTCCAGTGCCAGAACGGTCACGGGCACATGGCGCCCGTCGTCCTGGAACCAGCGGGTCATCCCCATCTTTTTCGCGATCACGCCAGTGCGCATGATCAATGCTCCATACAATGCAGAGGCACCCCTCGGACCATTCCGAAGGGTGCGTACTCAGCCCAAACTTATTTTATACTGCGGCCCCGACCCGGGCTGGTGCTCCCCGCGTTGGCGGTGGAGCGTGTCGGGGGACGCAGACCCGGATAAATCCGGCGGTATCCCGTCTATTTGATGCCGCCGAAAGCGGCACCGAATCTCGTAGAGGAGCGGCCTTTAAGCCAGCTTGATCTCGACGTCAACGCCTGCGGCGAGGTCGAGCTTCATCAGCGCGTCGACCGTCTGCGGGGTCGGCTGAACGATGTCGAGCATGCGCTTGTAGGTACGGACCTCGAACTGCTCGCGCGACTTCTTGTCGATGTGCGGGCCGCGGTTGACCGTGAACTTCTCGATGCGCGTCGGCAACGGAATGGGGCCACGGATGAGCGCGCCGGTGCGGCGGGCAGTGTCGGCGATGTCGCCGGTAGCCTGGTCGAGCACGCGATGATCGAATGCCTTCAGACGAATGCGGATATTGCTGTCCATAGTCCCTACCGATGCGAAAGAGCGGGGCAACTCACCCATTCGTCATCCCGGCATCTCGCGCCGGGGATGACGGCTGAATGGCCGCCTCTACTGATTAAAACCAAAACTGGAGGCGGGCCACTACAGGGCCCTTCCATAAAAAGCAACAGCCCGCGCCTCTCATCGAGGCGCGGGCTGCACTTATTTCTATTGCTAGAAAATTTAGGCCGAAATGCCCGAGACGATGCCCGAACCAACGGTACGGCCGCCTTCGCGGATCGTGAAGCGCTGGCCGACGTCCATGGCGATCGGTGCGATCAGCTTAACGCCGAGCGCGATGTTGTCGCCAGGCATGACCATTTCGGTGCCCTCAGGCAGCTCGACGGTGCCGGTGACGTCGGTCGTGCGGAAGTAGAACTGCGGGCGGTAGTTGGCGAAGAACGGCGTGTGACGGCCACCCTCGTCCTTCGACAGCACATAGACTTCCGACGAGAACGCCGTGTGCGGCTTGATCGAGCCGGGCTTGCAGAGAACCTGGCCACGCTCGACTTCTTCACGACCAACGCCGCGGATCAGCGCGCCGATGTTGTCGCCAGCCTGGCCCGAGTCGAGCAGCTTGCGGAACATTTCGACGCCCGTGACCGTGGTCTTGCGCGTGTCGTTGATGCCGACGATCTCGACTTCCTCGCCAACCTTGACGATGCCGGTCTCGACGCGGCCGGTGACGACCGTACCACGACCCGAGATCGAGAACACGTCCTCGATCGGCATCATGAACGGCTTGTCGAGCGGACGCTCGGGCTGCGGCAGGTACGTGTCGACAGCTTCCATCAGCTTGAGGACGGCGTCATGGCCGATCTCAGGCGTGGTGTCGTTGAGCGCTGCAACAGCCGAACCGCGGATGACGGGGATGTTGTCGCCGTCGAAATCGTACTTCGAGAGAAGCTCGCGGATTTCCATCTCGACCAGCTCGAGGATTTCCTCGTCGTCGACGAGATCGACCTTGTTCATGAACACGACCATCGTCGGCACGCCGACCTGGCGTGCGAGCAGGATGTGCTCGCGGGTCTGTGGCATCGGGCCGTCGGTCGCCGAGACGACGAGGATCGCGCCGTCCATCTGTGCCGCACCGGTGATCATGTTCTTCACATAATCGGCGTGGCCCGGGCAATCGACGTGCGCGTAGTGACGTGCCAGCGTCTCATACTCGACGTGTGCGGTCGAGATGGTGATGCCGCGCTCGCGCTCTTCGGGAGCCTTGTCGATGTTGGCATAGCTGGTGAACGTGGCGCCACCGGTCTCGGCGAGCACCTTGGTGATCGCAGCCGTGAGCGACGTCTTGCCATGATCGACATGGCCGATCGTGCCGATGTTGAGATGCGGCTTGTTCCGCTCGAACTTTGCTTTCGCCATGATTTCCTACCTTATTGATTCGCTCGCGGCCTTCAGAGCTCCACGCGAACGCGGGCCCATAGCGACCTATTTCGGGATACGCTAGCCCTAGCGCCCAACCGGGCGCCAGGGCTTGCAATTACGCCAGCTTTGCCTTGACCTCGTCCGCGACGTTGGCCGGGACTTCTTCGTAATGCGAGAACTGCATCGAGTAGTTCGCGCGGCCCTGGGTGAACGAGCGGAGCGCGTTCACATAGCCGAACATGTTCGCCAGCGGGACCATCGCGTCCACCGACTGCGCGTTGCCGCGCGTATCGGTGCCCTGGATCTGGCCACGACGGCTGTTCATGTCGCCGATGACGTCGCCCAGATAATCTTCCGGGGTCACGACTTCGACCTTCATGATCGGCTCGAGCAGCTTGATGCCGGCCTTCTGCGCGACTTCACGCATCGCGCCACGCGCACAGATTTCGAACGCCAGCGCGGACGAGTCGACGTCATGGTAGGCGCCGTCATAGACGAGGATTTCGAAATCGATGATCGGGAAGCCGACCAGCGAACCCGTAGCCGCCGTCTCGCGGAAGCCCTTCTCGATCGCCGGGATATATTCCTTCGGAATATTACCGCCCTTGATCTCGTCCTTGAAGACGATGCCCGAACCGCGCTCGCCCGGCGTGACCTTGACCTTCACGCGACCGAACTGGCCGGTACCACCCGACTGCTTCTTGTGCGTGTAGTCGACGTCGACCGGCTTGCCGAGATACTCACGGTAAGCAACCTGCGGCGCGCCGACGTTTGCCTCGACCTTGAACTCGCGCTTCATGCGGTCGACCAGGATCTCGAGATGGAGCTCGCCCATGCCCTTGATGATGGTCTGGCCCGACTCGGCGTCCGACGAAACGCGGAACGACGGATCTTCGCGTGCGAGACGATTGAGCGCGACGCCCATCTTCTCCTGGTCGGCCTTGGTCTTGGGTTCGACCGAGAGCTCGATCACGGGCTCGGGGAATTCCATCCGCTCGAGGATGATCGGAGCGTTCATCGCGCAGAGCGTGTCGCCCGTCGTGGTGTCCTTGAGGCCTGCGAGAGCGACGATGTCGCCGGCATAGGCCACTTGGATGTCCTCGCGCTCGTTCGCATGCATCAGCAGCATGCGACCGACCTTTTCCTTCTTGTCCTTGACCGAGTTCGTGACCTGCGACGCGGTCTCGAGCTTGCCCGAGTAGATGCGCGCGAAGGTCAGCGTACCCACGAACGGATCGTTCATGATCTTGAACGCAAGCGCCGAGAACGGCGCTTCGTCCGACGAAGGACGCTCGTCGACGGTCGTGCCGTCGAGCTTGAGGCCCTGGATGGCCGGAACGTCGAGCGGCGAAGGCAGATAGTCGACGACGGCGTCGAGCAACGGCTGAACGCCCTTGTTCTTGAACGCCGAACCGCAAACGACCGGCACGAACGAGAAGTTGAGCGTGCCCTTGCGGATCAGCTTCTTCAGGTCGGCGGTCGAAGGCTCGTTGCCCTCGAGATACGCCTCCATCAGCGCGTCGTCCTGCTCGACAGCCATTTCGATCAGGTCGCTGCGATACTTGGCGGCCTTCTCGGCGAGATCCTCGGGGATCTCGGCATATTCGAACTTCGCGCCGAGGCTTTCTTCGAGCCAGATGATCGCACGGTTCTCGACGAGGTCGACGAGGCCCTTGAAGCCGCCTTCCATACCGATCGGGAGATACAGCACGGCCGGACGCGCACCGAGGCGATCGATGATCGACTGGACGCAGAAATAGAAGTCGGCGCCGGTACGGTCGAGCTTGTTGACGAAGCACATCCGCGGCACTTTGTACTTTTCAGCCTGGCGCCACACGGTCTCGGACTGCGGCTCAACGCCGGCAACGCCGTCGAAGCACGCAACCGCGCCATCGAGCACGCGGAGCGAACGCTCGACTTCGATCGTGAAGTCGACGTGGCCCGGGGTGTCGATGATGTTGATCAGGTGCTCTTCGCCCTTGCCTTCGCTGGCGCGCCACTTGCAGGTCGTCGCAGCCGACGTGATCGTGATCCCGCGCTCCTGCTCCTGCTCCATCCAATCCATCGTCGCGGTGCCTTCGTGCACTTCGCCGATCTTGTAGGACTTGCCGGTGTAATAGAGGATACGCTCGGTCGTCGTCGTCTTGCCGGCGTCGATGTGCGCCATGATGCCGATGTTGCGATAGCGTTCGAGCGGATGGCTGCGGGCCATGTCAGTGCTTCCTTAGCGATGTGGGGAGCCGGATGGTCCGGCTCCCCACGATATAGGTTACGATTGCAGCGAGCGCTAGCTTACCAGCGGTAGTGCGAGAACGCGCGGTTGGCCTCGGCCATGCGGTGCGTGTCTTCGCGCTTCTTGACCGCGTTGCCGCGGTTGTTGGCGGCGTCCATCAGCTCGCCCGAAAGGCGGGCCGACATGGTGTTCTCGCTGCGCGCACGGGCAGCCGAGATCAACCAGCGAATCGCCAGAGCCTGAGCGCGCTCGGGGCGCACTTCGACCGGGACCTGATAGGTCGCACCACCGACACGGCGGCTGCGGACTTCGATGCCGGGCTTCACGTTGGTGAGCGCGTCATGGAACACCGCGACGGGATCCTTCTTCGCACGGGCTTCGACGGTTTCCATCGCGCCGTACACGATCAGTTCTGCGACCGACTTCTTACCGTCGAGCATAACCGAGTTCATGAACTTCGAGAGGACCTCATCACCGTACTTAGGATCGGGGAGGATGATACGCTTTTCTGGGCGACGACGACGTGCCATTTCAATTTCCTTCTAAACTTCAGCCATTCGATGATCGGCTATCGAGCCGACCGGCTTACTTCGGACGCTTGGCGCCGTACTTGGAACGCGACTGGCGACGATCCTTGACACCCTGTGTATCGAGGACACCGCGCAGGACATGGTAGCGCACGCCGGGAAGATCGCGAACGCGACCGCCGCGGATCAGCACGACCGAGTGCTCCTGCAGGTTGTGACCCTCGCCCGGGATGTAGCTGATGACTTCGCGCTGGTTGGTCAGGCGAACCTTGGCCACCTTGCGCAGAGCCGAGTTCGGCTTCTTCGGGGTCGTCGTGTAGACGCGGGTGCAAACGCCGCGCTTCTGCGGGTTCTGCTCCATTGCAGGGACCTTGGACTTGGCCTTCTGCGGATCGCGGCCCTTGCGGACCAGCTGGTTGATTGTCGGCATTGAATCTCTTCACCTTGACTGTTGGTTACTTTGCTGGAGCCTTGACGCCCCCCCAGAACAATTCGGGGAATACAAAAAGGGCCGTTGGCAGCGAAACCGCCACCGGGCCCTGGAATGCATCCAGCAATGTTCAAGCACCGTCCCGGAGCAAAACTCCGGTCGAGCGGGGGTGCGCATACAATGCGACTCGGTTTGGGTCAACCGCGCACCGCTGCAATCTTCGGCGCTTCCGATGGGCCGATCATGCTGGTAAGGCCAGTCGCATGACACCATCACCCTATGACCTGCTCATCGTCGGCGGCGGGATCAACGGCTGCGCGATCGCGCGCGAAGCATCCCTCTTAGGGCTCAGCGTGCTGCTGGTCGAGCGCGACGATCTTGCCGCGCATACCTCGTCGGCCTCGACCAAGCTGATCCATGGTGGCCTGCGCTATCTCGAATATTACGAGTTCAAGCTCGTCGCCGAGGCGCTGCGCGAGCGCGAGCGGCTGGTGAAGGCGGCACCGCACATCATCCACCCGATGCGCTTCGTGCTGCCGCAGACCAATGCGGTGCGGCCGTGGTGGATGGTTCGGCTCGGGCTCTACCTCTACGATTTCCTCGGCGGCAAGATGACGCTGGCGCGCTCGCGCGGGCTGCGCAAGACCGACACCGCCTATCTCGCGCCGCTCAAGGGTGCGGCGACCGGGTTCGTCTATTCGGACGCGTTCGTCGACGATGCGCGGCTGACCGTGCTCAACGCGATCGATGCCGCCGCCAATGGCGCCGACGTGCGAGTCGGCACCGCAGTCGAGTCGGCACGGCGCGAGGATGGGCTGTGGCAGGCCGCGCTCTCTGATGGGAGGACGGTAAGCGCCCGCGCGATGGTCAACGCCGCCGGCCCGTGGGTCCACCAGATGCTCGGCAAGCTCGGCGTCAACGCCGCGTCGGGCGTGCGACTCGTCAAGGGCAGCCATATCGTCGTCCCCAAGCTGTTCGAGGGGACGCATTCGTACATCCTCCAGCAACCCGACCGCCGCATCGTCTTCGCCATCCCCTATCAGGGCGAGTTCACCGAGATCGGCACGACCGACATCCCGGTCGATGCGCCCGAGGACGCCAAGATCGACGATGCCGAGATCGCCTATCTCTGCGACGCGGTGAACCTCCACTTCAGCAAGCAGATCACCCCCGCCGACGTCACTTCGACCTGGTCGGGCGTGCGCCCGCTCTACGACGACGGCGCGAGCGAGGCGAAGGCGGTGACGCGCGACTATGTGCTCGAGCTCGACACCAATGGCCCGCCCCTGCTCTCGATCTTCGGCGGCAAGATCACCACCGCGCGCCATCTCGCCGAGGAAGCGATGGAGAAGCTCGCGACGCCGATGGGCTTCACCGCGCACCCGGTGAGCCGCGCGCGCGTTTTCCCCGGCGGCGCGATCGCCGATTTCGACACCTTCCTCGCAAGCGTTCGCGCGACTTGGCCGTTCCTCGGCGATGCCCGCGCCGAGCGGATGGCGCACGCCTATGGCGCGATGCTGGCAGAGCTGCTGGCCGAGGTGACGGGCGCCGACGAGCTCGGGCCGGACCTCGGCGGTGGCCTGACCGAAATCGAGGCGCGCTGGCTCCACGACCGCGAATGGGCGCGCACCCCCGACGATGTGCTGAAACGTCGCAGCAAGCTCGGGCTTCACTTGTCCGATGCCGCGCAGGCGCGTTTTGCCGAGCATTGGGATCGGCTCTTTTCTGCCGCGGTGCAGCAAGGCGCCTTGTAACGAGCGGTACACAACCCGATCTTGAGGACCTCGACATTCCGTTTCCAAATCCGAGGACTCCCCCATGACCACCACCGCCCACGCGTTCGCGGCGCCATCCGCCGACGCGACCTTCGCGCCTTTTTCGTTCGAGCGGCGCGACCTGCTCGCCGACGACGTCGCGATCGACATCCTGTTCTGCGGAGTCTGCCATTCCGACCTCCACACCGCGCGCGGCGAGTGGGGCTCGGTCAATTATCCGTGCGTCCCCGGGCATGAGATCGTCGGCCGCGTCTCGGCGGTCGGCAGCGACGTCACCAAGTTCGCGGTCGGCGATCTCGCCGGCGTCGGCTGCATGGTCGACAGCTGCGGCCATTGCCCGTCGTGCACCGATGGCGAGGAGCAATATTGCGAGACCACGGGTTTCGTCGGCACCTATGATGCGCCGGACACGCGCTCGGGCGGCTACACCTTCGGCGGCTATTCCGACCATATCGTCGTGAAGCAGGATTTCGTACTCAAGGTCGGGCATGACGAGGCCGATCTCGCTGCCGTCGCCCCGCTGCTGTGCGCCGGCATCACCACCTATTCGCCGCTGCACCACTGGAAGGTCGGTCCGGGCCAGAAGGTCGGCATCGTCGGTCTCGGCGGGCTCGGTCACATGGGCGTCAAGATCGCCAAGGCGATGGGTGCCGACGTCTATGTCTTCAGCACCTCGCCGAGCAAGCGCGAGGATGCCAAGCGGCTCGGCGCGACCGACCTGATCGTGTCGAAGGACGAAGCCGTGATGGGCGAACATGCCAACAGCTTCGACTTCATCCTCAACACCGTTGCGGCAAGCCACGATCTCGACCCGTTCCTCAACCTGCTCAAGCGCGACGGCACGATGACGCTGGTCGGCGTCCCCGAGACGCCGCATCCCTCGCCGAGCATCGGCGCGATGGTGTTCAAGCGTCGCTCGATCGCGGGCTCGCTGATCGGCGGGATCCAGGAGACGCAGGAAATGCTCGATTTCTGCGTCAAGCACGGCCTGACTGCGGATATCGAGATGATCGATATCCAGAACATCGACACCGCCTATGACCGGATGATCAAGAGCGACGTGAAGTATCGCTTCGTCATCGACATGGAGTCGTTGAAGGCGGCGTAACCCGGCCTGCTTCCCCCCACCCGTTCGCCCTGAGCTTGTCGAAGGGCAGCCCTCCCCTGGCGCGCGTTCGCCTGTGGCGAGGGCCCTCCGACAGGCTCAGGGCGAACGGATGGGTGTTGTTCACCTAATGCCTGAAACGCGTTAGAGGGGCCGTGCCATGACTGCCCCCTCCCCCATCACCGTCGCCGCGCTCTACCGCTTCGCGCGCTTCCCCGATCCGGCGGCGCTCCGTAAACCGCTGCTCGATCTCTGCTCCGCCAATGGCGTGCGCGGCACGCTGCTGCTGGCGCAGGAAGGCATCAACGGCACGATCGCCGGCCCGCAAGCCGGCATCGCCGCGGTCGTCGCGCACATCCGCACCCTGCCCGACTGCGCCGCGCTTGCCCCCAAATACAGCCACGCGGAAACGATGCCGTTCCACCGCCTCAAGGTCCGCCTCAAGCGCGAGATCGTGACGATGGGCGAACCCGACATCGACCCGCTCGGCGGCGTCGGCACCTATGTCAAACCCGCCGACTGGAACGCGTTGATCGATTCGCCCGACACGATCGTGATCGACACGCGCAACGCGTATGAAGTGAAGGTCGGCACCTTCGCCGGCGCGATCGACCCGGAGACCGCAAGCTTCAGCGATTTCCCCGCCTGGGCGCGCGCGCACCGCGCCGAGCTCGAGGGCAAGAAGATCGCGATGTTCTGCACCGGCGGCATCCGCTGCGAGAAATCGACCGCCTTCCTCAAGGCCGAGGGCCTCGACGAAGTGTATCACCTCGACGGCGGCATCCTGAAATATCTCGAGGAAGTGCCAGAGGCCGAGAGCCGCTGGCAGGGCGAATGCTTCGTCTTCGACGAGCGCGTCGCGGTCGGCCATGGCCTCGCACCGGGAACGCACGCACTGTGCCGCGGCTGCCGGATGCCGGTCAGCCCTGAGGACCGCCTTTCGCCGCTCTATGAGGAGGGCGTCGCCTGCCCGGCCTGCGCCGAGACGATCGACGCAACCAAGCGCGCTTCAGCCGCCGAGCGCCACCGCCAGGTCAAGCTCGCCGAAGCCCGCGGCGCGGCGCATGTCGGGGCTTCGTTCGAGAAGCTCTAGACTCGCTAGGATGCGGTTCCCCGGCGAAGGCCGGGGCCCAGTTGCGGGCGGTCAACGCTGGCGTTGCGCATGATGACGTTGGCCATCACGACTGGGCCCCGGCATTCGCCGGGGAACCGGGTCTTGTTAGCTGACCCGCCAGCCGCAGCCTCAGTACGACCGCCCGATCAGCACCCGCTCGACCGCAGGCTCGCCCGTGAAGACGCAAGTGCCGTCGATCGCGCCCTGCGCCATCGGCGCGTTGCGGATGGTGAGCTTGAGCTTCTTGAGCCGCTCGACGACACCGTCGAGCGCTGCGCCGGTCGGCTTCGACCATTGCACTTCGAGCCAGCCCGGGTTCTTCACGCCCTCGGCGAAATGCGTCTCGAGCGCTGCGAAATCAGCACCCGGAACGATGCTCGCCTCGAGCCGCGCACGCGCCTCGCTGTGCAGCGATCCCTGGATCTCCTCGAGCGTCGCCGAGACGGCAGCGACGAAATCACCCTGCGCGACGATCGCGCTGTCGAGCTTGCCATCGGCGCGGTACAGCCGGTCGCGGCGGATCACCGAGACGTTGCCGCCCGCCATGTCGCGTCCGCCGACTTCGATCACGATCGGCGCGCCCTTCTTGACCCAGCCCCAGCGCTTGGTCGCGGCCTTGCCGAACTTGAGGTCGAGCAGCGCGCGCACCGGCTCGCCGAGCGCCGATTGCTGCGCCAGCTCGGCCTGAAGCGCCTTGCAATAGTCGATCAGCGCTGCGTCCTCAGGGCTTTCGCGCAGCATCGGCACGATCACCACCTGCCACGGCGCGATCCGCGGCGGCACGCGCAGACCGTCGTCATCGCCATGCACCATGATCACGCCGCCGATCATCCGAGTCGACACGCCCCAGCTCGTCGTGTTGGCGAGCTCGAACACGCCCTCCGAATTCTGGAACTTGATGTCCTGCGCCTGCGCGAAGTTGGTGCCGAGGAAGTGCGAGGTGCCCGCCTGGAGCGCCTTGCCGTCCTGCATCATCGCCTCGATGCTGTAGGTCGAGACGGCCCCTGGGAAGCGCTCATTCTCGGGCTTCTCGCCCGCGACGACCGGCAACGCGAGGCAATCCTCGGCGAACGAACGATAGACTTCGAGCATCTTGAGCGTCTCTTCGCGCGCCTCTTCGGCGGTCGCGTGCGCGGTGTGCCCCTCCTGCCAGAGGAACTCGCTGGTGCGCAGGAACATCCGCGTGCGCATCTCCCAGCGCACCACATTAGCCCATTGGTTGATCAGCACCGGCAGGTCGCGCCACGACTGCACCCAGCGCGCGAACGCCGCGCCGATCACCGTCTCCGAAGTCGGGCGCACGACGAGCGGTTCCTCGAGCTTGGCGGTCGGGTCGGGCATCAACCCGCCCTTGCCGTCGCTCACCAGCCGGTGATGCGTGACGACCGCCATTTCCTTGGCGAAGCCTTCGACGTGATCGGCTTCCTTCTCGAAATAGGAGAGCGGGATGAACAGCGGGAAATAGCAATTCTCGTGACCGGTCGCCTTGATCCGGTCATCGAGCAAGCGCTGGATGCGCTCCCAGATGCCATAGCCCCACGGCCGGATCACCATGCAACCGCGCACGCCCGATTCCTCGGCGAGGTCGGCCTCCGCGATGACGGACTGGTACCAGGCCGAGAAATCGGCCTCGCGGGTGACGGGGAGTGCATGCTTGATCATGCTGGCGCGGATAGCGCGGAGAAGCGGCGGCGTCACCCCCGGGTGATCTCGATCCGGGCCGGCGGCCCCATCTCCGTTCGGGCTGAGCCTGTCGAAGCCCTGCCCTCCCCGCGCGAGCGCACGGAGGTCGAGCGCAGGCTTTCAGCACGCTCGGGGCGACCGGACGGGGGCCTTAGCTAACCAGCGCGCCGAAACACCAGCAGCAGATTGTTCGCGGGCATCGGTATCGTCTGCTCGAGCACGAACCCCGCAGCGGCCTCGCGTACCGCATCGACCGAGCGAATCCCCCACCGCGGATCACGCGCGCGGAGCGACTCGTCGAACGCCAGATTGCTCTGCGCCGTCGGCACGTCATACTGGAGAAACGGGCCATACAGGATCAGCGGCGCTCCTGCCGGAAGCAGCCGTGCCGCGCCCGCCATCAGCCCGAGCGTCGCTTCCCACGGGCTGATATGCACCATGTTGATGCACAGCACCGCATCGGCGCTATCGACCGGCCACGCAGCGGCGGCCGCATCGATCTCGAGCGGCGGCAGGACGTTCTCGATTCCCTCGCACCACGCCGCGATCGACACGCGCGCAGCGGCATCGGGGTCGCTCGGCTGCCAGTCGAGCGCGGGAAACTCCCCCGCAAAATAGGCGGCATGCTCGCCCGATCCGCTCGCGACCTCGAGCACGCTTCCCGACAACGGCAACACGCCGCGCAGCGTGTCTGCAATCGTCATCCGGTTGCGCAAGGTTGCCGGCGCATGGCGCCGCGCTTCGACGCCCGCCTCGGCCGGGATCCACGGCTCGCTCAAGCGGGTGCGCCTTCGAGCAGGCGTTTGGCGCGCAGGTACATCTCCAGCCGCTGCACCGCGAAGATGCCGAGCGACAGCGCCGCCAGCCCGTCGACCAGCACGCTGACGTCGAAATGGAGCGCGCTGCCCTCGGCCTGCGCGACCGTCTTGACCGCGATCAGCACGACGATGATCGCCAGCGCCCAGATCGAGCCCTTCTGCATCAGCAGCCCGGTCGCTGGATCGATATGGATCCGCATCGTCTTGCCGCGCTGCCAGCCGATTGCCCCGCCGATCACCAGACCGAGTGCCGAGACGGCCCAACCGAGCGCGCTCGGCGGGAAGCGGACGAACAGATAGGCGACGACCAGCGCATAGACCGCCGGCACGATCCACAATTGCTCGATCTTGAGCGGCCGCACGCGCATCAGGCTCCGTCCGCGGATCGCAAAGACGATGACGAAGACGACGGCCATGATGGCATATTGCTGCCAGCTGGCCTGCACCTGATGCACCTGCATATATTCCCCCCGTTATTCCGCGGCTTGCGCGAGTCCCGGGTCCTTCCATACCAGTATCGGCTTGCGCGCCGCCAGCGTTTCGTCGAGCCGGCTGCGCGGCGCGAAATGCGGCGCGGACTTGAGGCGCATATCACCCGCCTTGGCGCGCTCGGCGACCGAGCGGAGCGCCACGATGAACTGGTCGAGCGCGGCCTTCGATTCGGTCTCGGTCGGCTCGATCAGCATCGCGCCGTGGACGACGAGCGGGAAATACATCGTCATCGGGTGGAAGCCCTCGTCGATCAGCCCCTTGGCGACGTCGATCGTCGAGAAGCCGTCGGCGAGGCCATTATCCGAGAACAGCGCCTCGTGCATGCAAGGCCCCGAACCACCGAACGGCGCCTCGAGCGTCGAGTCGAGACTGCGCAGGATATAGTTCGCGTTGAGCACCGCATCTTCCGACACCTGCCGCAGCCCATCGGCGCCGTGGCTGAGGATGTAGGTCAGCGCGCGCGTGAACATCCCCATCTGCCCATGGAACGCGACCATCCGGCCGAACGCGCCGGCATGATGCTCGCCGGCGGTTTCCTCCTCGACGAGGTGGAAGCCATCGTCGGTCTTCTCGACGAACGGCAGCGGCGCGAAGGGGCTCAGCGCCTTCGAGAACACCACCGGCCCCGAACCCGGCCCGCCGCCGCCATGCGGAGTCGAGAAGGTCTTGTGGAGGTTGATGTGCATCGCATCGATGCCGAGATCGCCCGGCCGGACGCGCCCGACGATCGCGTTGAAGTTGGCGCCGTCGCAATAGACGAGCCCGCCTGCCGCATGCACCGCGTCCGAGATCACGCGCATGTCGCGCTCGAACAGGCCGCAAGTGTTGGGGTTGGTGATCATCACGCCCGCCACGTCGGGGCCGAGTCGCGCGATCAGCTTCTCGGTATCGACGCGGCCGTCGGCGGTCGCGGGAATGTCCTCGACGCTATAGCCCGCGAACGCCGCGGTCGCCGGGTTGGTGCCGTGCGCGCTCTCGGGGACGAGGATGATCTTGCGATGCCCCTCCCCGCGCGCCTCGAGCGCGGCGCGGATCGCCAGCACGCCGCACAGCTCGCCATGCGCGCCCGCCTTGGGGCTCATCGCGACCGAGTCCATGCCGGTGAGCGTGACGAGCCAGTGCGCCAGCTGCTGGATCACTTCGAGCGCGCCCTGCACGCTCTGCACCGGCGCGAGCGGGTGGATGTCGGCGAAACCAGGGAGCCGCGCCATCTTCTCGTTGAGGCGCGGATTGTGCTTCATCGTGCACGAGCCGAGCGGGAAGAAGCCGAGGTCGATCCCGTAATTCTGGCGCGACAGGCGCGTGTAGTGGCGCACCGTTTCGGGCTCGGACAAACCAGGAAGGCCGATCGGCGCGGTACGGGCGAGGTCGCCCAGCCGCGAGGTGGCGGCGACGGGTTCGACAAGGTCGACGCCTGTGGTCGTCGTATCGCCGATCTCGAAGATCAGCGCTTCCTCCAGCATCAGTGCCTTGTTGCCGGTGGTCGTTGGCGCAGCCTTACCGCCCGAGATCGGCGCTTCGGGGCGCCATCCGCTTGCGTTGATGCTCATGCCAGTACCTCCTGAAGCGCAGCGGCAAGGATTTCGACGTCCTCCGCGGTGGTCGTCTCGGTGACGGCGACGACGAGGCCGTTCGCCAGCGAATCCTCGCCCGGATAGAGCCGCCCAAGCGACACGCCCGCAAGGATCCCGCGATCGGCGAGCGTGCGCACGATCGGGCGTGCTTCCTTGGACAGTTTCAGCGTGAATTCGTTGAAGAAGTGCGTCGTCACCAGTTCGACGCCCGGCACCTGCGACAGCCGCTCGGCCGCCGCCACCGCGCCCGCATGGTTGATCGCCGCGAGCTGGCGCAGGCCAGCCTCGCCGAGCAAGGTCATGTGGATCGAGAACGCCAGCGCGCACAGCCCGCTATTGGTGCAAATGTTCGACGTCGCCTTCTCGCGGCGGATATGCTGCTCGCGCGTGCTGAGTGTCAGCACGAAACCGCGGCGCCCATCGGCATCGAGCGTCTCGCCGCACAGCCGGCCCGGCATCTGGCGAACGTACTTTTCCTTGCAGCCGAACAGCCCAACGTAAGGCCCACCGAACTGCAAGCCGACGCCGAGCGATTGCCCCTCGCCCACCACGATATCGGCGTCCATCTCACCCGGCGCCTTGATCGCGCCCAAAGCGACCGGCTCGGTCACGACGGCGATCAGCAGCGCCTTGTTGGCATGGCACGCATCGGCGAGCGGCTTCAGATCAGCGATGCGGCCGAGAATGTCGGGGTATTGCACCACGACGCACGACGTATCGGTGTCGATCGCCGCGATCAGCGCGTCGATATCGGTATCTGCCCCGAGCGTCGGTGCCGAAGTCTCGAGCGCATCGCCGGTGAACTTGGCCATCGTCTTGGCGACCGAGACATAATGCGGGTGGAGCCCCGACGAGAGGAGCGCCTTGCCGCGCTTGGTGATGCGCCGCGCCATGCCGATCGCCTCCCAGCACGCGGTCGAGCCGTCGTACATCGAAGCATTGGCGACATCGGTGCCGAGCAGCCGCGCGACCTGCGTCTGGAACTCGAACAGCATCTGCAGCGTGCCCTGCGCGATCTCGGGCTGGTACGGCGTATAGGCGGTGAGGAACTCGCCGCGCTGGATCAGATGATCGACCGAAGCGGGCACATGATGCTTGTACGCGCCGCAGCCGAGGAAGAAGGGCACCTCCCCCGCGGTGAGGTTTTTCCGCGACAGCGCGGTCATGTGGCGTTCGACCGCCATCTCGCTCGCATGCATCGGCAGGCCGGGGATCGGGCCCTCGAGGCGAGCGGCTTCGGGCACGTCGACGAACAGATCGTCGATCGTCGCGACGCCGATCACGCCGAGCATCGCGTCGCGATCGATTTGGGTCAGGGGCAGGTAGCGCATCAGAATTCCCGTCGCCCCGGCGAAGGCCGGGGCCGCTAGGTTTGGATTACGCGCCGGGCAAGACAACCCAGCGGCCCCGGCCTTCGCCGGGGCGACGCATCTTAAAGCTTCTCGACGAACGCCGCGTAGGCGATCTCGTCCATCAAACCGCTCAGCTCGTCCGGATCGGACAGCGTCAGCTTGAAGAACCAGCCGTCGCTCTCGGGCTCCTTGTTGACGAGGCCCGGCGTCTCGGTGAGCGCAGGATTGCCCTCGATCACCGTGCCCGACACCGGCGAATAGACGTCGGATGCCGCCTTGACCGATTCGACCACGGCGGCTTCGTCGCCCTTGGTCAGTGCCTTGCCCTCTTCGGGAACGTCGACGAACACGATGTCGCCGAGCTGGCTCTGCGCATATTCGGAGATACCGACGGTGCCGATATCGCCATCGACATCGACCCATTCATGGTCTTCGGTGAAATAACGGCTCATATCACTTGCCTCCTGCACGAACGTAGCGGTGGGGAATGAAGGGCATTGCGGTGACAGTCGCGGTGTGGACCTTCCCGCGCTGCGACAGCGAAACGGTGGTGCCTGGCGTCGCGAGCTCGGCCGGAACATAGGCCATCGCGATCGCCGCACCGACGCTCGGCGCGAAGCCGCCGCTGGTGACGCGGCCGATGTCGGCGCCGCTGGCATCGACGACGGTCGCGCCCTCGCGGACCGGCTGGCGGCCGGCGATCAGCAGGCCGACGCGCTTGGTCGTTGCACCGGCAGCACGCTCGGCAAGGATCGGTTCGGCACCCATGAAATCGCCCGCCTCGCGGCGACGCTTCGACAGCGCGAAGCCGAGATCGGCCTGGACCGGCGTCGTCTCGGGGTCGAGATCGTGCCCATAAAGCGGCAGCCCCGCTTCAAGACGGAGCGAATCACGCGCGCCAAGGCCGATCGGCTTGACCTCGGGCTCGGCGATCAGCGCATCGGCAAGCGCGACGACATGCTCGCCCGGCACCGAAATCTCGAAGCCGTCCTCGCCGGTATAGCCCGAGCGGCTGATCCACAGCGGCACGCCGTTCCAGTCGAACGCGCCGGCGGTCATGAACACCATCGCCTCGACGCCCGGCACCAGCCGCGCGAGCGCATCGACCGCCTTCGGCCCCTGCAGCGCGAGCAAGGCCTGCTCCTCGAGATGGTTGATCGCGATGCCATCGGGCAGGAATTCGAGCAGATGCGCGATATCGTCGATCTTGGTCGCGCCGTTGACGACCATGTAGAATGTCGGCGCGTCGGGATCGGTCGGCGACGCGTCGAGCGGCGACCAGCCTGCGGGCTCGGCGGGTTCGGCCGCTTCGTCATCCGCGGCGAACGGGCTCTCGCGCGGCAGATGCGTGACCATCAGATCGTCGAGAATGCCGCCATTCTCGGCGAGCAGCAGCGAGTAGCGCTGCTTGTTCTCGGCAAGCCCGGCAATATCGGCCGGGAGCAGCGCTTCGAGCGCGGCGACGACATCGGCGCCACCTTCTGCACGGAAGACGAGTTGGCCCATATGGCTGACGTCGAACAGCCCGGCCGATTCGCGCACCCAGAGATGCTCGGCCATGATGCCTTCATACTGGACGGGCATGTGATAGCCGGCGAATTCGACCATCCGCCCGCCCTGCGCGCGGTGCCATGCGTCGAGCGGCAGCGTCTGTGTCGCGATCTCGTCGGGAATCTCGGTGTCGCTCATGTCGGGCCTTCCGTGCTGGGACTACGGCGCGGCTCGACGCGATTGCGCCGATACCCACACCGCCCCCTCTGTCACGGATACCTGAGAGCTTTGACCTGCGTGTTGCAGGCTTACCCCTTCGGTGGCCCCCACCAACGCGGCGGAAGCGCTTTCCAGAGTGTCGTTAGCCCGCGCGGTCCGGTTGCCTGAGAGATTCCGGGGCGGTTGCTCCTTCGGCGGCCCGGCTGATCCTTGCGGACCCCCGGGCACTCTCCCGCGCGTGCCTATCCAGGTTGCCCTGCATCGACCAATTCGGTTTGACGCGCTGCAGCAAGCGAGTCAACGCGCCAGATCACCGCGTCGCGTTATATTTCATCTGATCGTCGGTCAGCTGGAATCCGACCAGCGCCTCGAAGGTCGCGCGGAGCACCGCCTGGCGGACTTCGGGGCGGCTCAGCGGATCGACCGCAGCATCGTCGCCGCCGGCCTTGCGCTTCTCGGTCAGCTTCTTGCGGACGTCGTCCGGGAGGGTCGCCGCCGCGCGCGATACCGTCGCAGTGCCGGTCCCCTGGACGACGGCGCGCGCCTGGCCAGCGTCGAAGTGCAGCACCGAACGGCCGATGCGCTTGGCAACGACGGCATTGCCGCCCTGCACCACGGTCACGAAATACGGCAGCGTCACGTCGCGCGCCGCCTCGGTACGGACGCGCCGCCCCTCGACCGAGAAGGTGACGGTGGTCACCACGTCGGCGCCGGTATCGTCGCAGGTCGAACGCACATTGGTCAGCACGGCAGTCACGTCGATCGCGCTCGAATCGCGGCTGGTGGCGGGGTCGAACAGCGTGATGTCGCCGGTATGCGCTGGGACAGCGACGCTCGGGCACGCGCTGCGGATCGCGGTGATGCCGCCGGTTTCGTCGAAGTCGCCCGTCGTTTTGCACCCCGCGAGCAGCGAAAGCGCCGACAGCAGGAACACTGGAGCGGCGATGGTCGATTTCCGGAGTGTCACGGGGGCACGCACCTTATTCATGCAAAAGGAATCCGCTGGCCGATGAGAATTCTCGGCACAGAGGGCGCTTCACCATAGGAACCGCCTTCCGCCCGCGCAAGCAATCGCGTAGGCTCCCTGCCTGATGGTGCCCGCTTCCAAGCCTAGACTCGATTTGATCATCGCCGCCCCGCGAGGCTTTTGTGCCGGGGTCGACCGAGCGATCCAGATCGTCGAGCTGACGATCGAGAAATACGGCGCGCCGGTCTATGTCCGCCACGAAATCGTCCACAACCGCTTCGTCGTCGACATGCTGCGCGGCAAAGGTGCGGTGTTCGTCGAGGAACTCGACGAAGTGCCCGAGGGCGTACCCGTGGTCTTTTCGGCGCACGGCGTTCCCAAGGCGGTTCCCGACAAGGCGACCGAACGCGGCATGATCTTCCTCGATGCGACGTGCCCACTCGTCTCGCGCGTGCATCGCCAGGCCGAGCGGCTGGTCGAGGCGGGGCGGCACATCGTGTTCATCGGCCATGCCGGGCATCCCGAAGTCATCGGCACCTTCGGCCAAGTGCCCGAAGGATCGATGTCGCTGATCGAGACCGTCGCCGATGCCGAGGCCTATGCCCCCGCCGACCCCGACAGCCTCGCCTTCCTGACGCAGACGACGCTGTCGATGGACGATACCGCCGCAGTGGTCGCGACCTTGCAGCGGCGCTTCCCCTCGATGCTCTCGCCGCGCGGCGAGGACATTTGCTACGCCACGTCGAATCGCCAGACCGCGGTCAAGGCGATCGCGCATGCGTGCGACGCGGTGCTGGTGATCGGCGCGCCCAATTCGTCCAATTCGGTGCGGCTCGTCGAAGTCGCCGAGCGCGAGGGCACGCCCGCGCGGCTGATCGAACGCGCCGCCGACCTCGACTTCGGCTTCCTCGATGGCGTCAAGACTTTGGGCATCACCGCCGGGGCGTCGGCCCCCGAACTGCTGGTGCGCGAACTCGTCGATCTGCTCGGCCAACGTTATGCGGTCAGCGAGCAAGAGGTCGAAACCAAGCGCGAGACGATCATCTTCAAGCTGCCGCGCGAACTCGACGCCGTCGCCGCTGCCTGACCGATGGCTGTCTACACTCCCGTCTCGGCCGAACTGCTGGCCGCCTTCCTCGCGCGCTATGATGTCGGCGAACTCGTCTCCTCCAAGGGCATTGCCGAGGGGGTCGAGAATACCAACTATCTCGTCGACACGACGACCGACCGCTTCATCCTGACGCTCTACGAAAAGCGCGTCGAAGGCGGCGACCTACCCTATTTCATGGATCTGCTCGATCATCTCGCCGCGCGCGGCAACCCCGTGCCACCCGCGATCAAGGACCGCGACGGCATTTCGATCCAGATGCTCGAGGGGCGGCCGGCCTGCCTGATCCAGTTCCTGCCGGGCGTATCGGTAACGCACCCGACCCCGGCGCAAGCGTTCGCCGCCGGGCAGGCGATGGGCCGGATGCACGCCGCGCTCGCCGATTTCACGCGCGAGCGCCCCAATTCGATGGGCGTCGCAACGTGGCAGCCGCTGCTCGAGCGCTGCGGCGCGGATCTCGATTCGATCGCGCCGGGGCTGCACGCCGAGGCAAGTGCGATGCTCGACACCGTGCTGCGCGACTGGCCGAGCGACTTGCCGACCGCGACGATCCACGCCGACCTGTTCCCCGACAACGTGCTGATGCGCGGCGATCAGGTCAGCGGGCTGATCGATTTCTATTTCGCGTGCACCGATATCCGTGCGTTCGACGTCGCGATCCTGCACAGCGCCTGGGCGTTCGATGCCGAGGGCCGCTCGGTCGATCGCGAGGTCGGCGCGGCGCTGATCGACGGCTATGATGCGAGCTTTGGCCTGTCGGATGCCGAACGCGGCCTGCTCGGCACGCTCGCCAAGGGCGCGTGCCTGCGCTTCTTCCTGTCGCGCGCGTGGGATTGGCTCAACACCCCGGCCGATGCGCTGGTGACACGCAAGGATCCGCTGGCCTATCTGCGGCGCTTCCAGACCTATGCCACGGACGACCTCTTCCCATGACCGATACTGCCGCCGAAATGACTCGCGTCGAAATCGCCACCGATGGCGCGTGCAAGGGCAATCCCGGCCCCGGCGGCTGGGGTGCGCTGATTCGTTCGGGCGCGACCGAAAAGGAACTGTCGGGCGGTGAAAATCCCAGCACCAACAACCGCATGGAGCTGATGGCGGCGATCGAGGGGCTCAACGCGCTCAAGCGCCCGTGCCGCGTTACGCTATCGACCGACAGCCGCTACGTGATGGATGGGCTGACCAAGTGGATCAAGGGCTGGCAGAAGAACGGCTGGAAGACCGCCGCGAAGCAGCCCGTCAAGAATGCCGAACTGTGGCAGGCGCTGCTCGACGCCGCCAAGCCGCACCGGATCGACTGGGTGTGGGTCAAGGGCCATGCCGGCCACCCCGACAATGAGCGCGCCGATCGGCTGGCGAGCGATGCCGCGGTGCTCGCCGGGCGACGCGGGTAAGGCCTCGGCCTCAGGCCTCTTCGACCGGCGCGCCCGGGCCGTTCTTGAGCACCGACTCGATCGCGTTCTTCGCGCCGGCCTTGCTCGAATAGCCTTCGGTCCACCAGATCAGCTCGGCATTGTATTTGAACTTTGCGACGTACTCGCCGGCTTTGTTCTGCTCGATCACGAACTTATGCGCCATCATCGCTCTCCCGGATGAGCCGCAGGCATAGCGCGAATTCGGTCGTTACGCTACCGCGACGAACCGACCCGGAGCATATCGCGCGGGATCGATTCCCGCGACGCTTGGATCAGGCTCCCTGCCGAGCAGCAGCGCAGCGGCCAGGGCGGCGGCGGCCGGCGCGGTCTGGATGCCGAATCCCCCCTGCCCGGCAAACCAGAAAAAGCCCGGCGACTCGGCCGCGAAGCCATAAACGGGCAAGCGATCGGGCGCGAAACTGCGCAATCCCGCCCAGCGCCGCTCGACGCGCGTGATCGTCCAGTCGACGACATGCTCGAATCGGTCGATCGCAATCGCGACGTCGAGTTCCTCGGGCTGGGCATCGCCGGGGAGTGCTTCGGTCTCGTCATGCGGACTCAGCCACAACCGCCCGCCTGCTTCGGGCTTGAAGTAGAAGCTTCCCGAAATGTCGGCGATATGCGGCAACGTATCGGGTGCGGCCGGGTCGGTCGCGAGCTGCACGACGGTGCGGCGGTACGCGGTGATCCCGATCGGCGCGACTCCGACGCGCCCAGCGACCTGATCGGCCCAGGCGCCCGCGGCGTTGACGAGGATCGGCGCGCTCACCGGCCCGCCCCCGGTCTGCACTTCCCAGCAATCGTTGCGCCGCTCGGCGCTTTGCAGCGGTGCCGAGACCAGCAGCGTCGCACCCGCGCGCTTGGCCTGGGCGAGGTAATGGGCGTGCAGCGCGGCGACGTCGATGTACGTGCTGCTCGCCTCGAGCACGCCGAGCGTCCATTCGGGACGCAGGCCGGGAACGAGCGCGTGCGGGTCGACTCGGTCGAGCGCGACGCCGCTCCCGGCAAATTCGGCAAGAAACGCGTCGATCGCGGGCGCATCCTCGGCGCGGCCAATATGGAGCGACCCGAGATCCTGCAGGAACCCGCCTGCCCGCAGCGCCGGCCCCGACGCCGTGGTCAGCGGCTGGATCCCCGGGCCGCCATAGGTTTCCGACCAGAACGCAGCCGACCGCCCCGTCGCGTGATAGCCCGCCACGTCCTCGGCCTCGAGCAGCACCACCGGCACGAACGGCGCGATCGCCGCGGCAAGGCTCGCGCCCGCGATTCCCGCACCGACGATTGCGACATCGTAGTGCTTCATGCGCGTGGTCCGGGTGCCCGCGCCGCCAGAAAGCCGTCGATCGCGCCCAGCGCGCGATTGCGCACCGCATCGACCTCGCGGAGAATTTCGTGCGCCGATTCCACGCCGAAGCGCGCGACCTGCGCATCGGGCAGCTTTGCCGCGACGCCGTAAGCGGCCTTGGGCGCGACGAGCTGGTCGTTCTCGGGCACGACGAACAGCAGCGGCACGGAGAGCGTTTTCAACCGCGAATCGGCGCGCAACCGTCGAGTCGAGCGGAATGCCTCGATCACCCAGCGCCAACTCGGCGGGCCAAGCAGCAAATCTGGCTTGCTCGCCTGCCAGAAGAGCTCGTCTTCGTAGCGATCCTGATCGTGCGTCAGCAGCGCCTGGCGGGTTTCGGTCGTCGCGGGCTTCTCATTGCCGCGCCACGCCGGCCGCGCGGCATCGCCGATCCCGCCGAGCAGGACCGCGAGGCGCTCGCCGAGCGTCGCACCGAGCGGGCTGTGTAGCCCCAGCATCGGCGCGACCAGCACCGCCGCATCGGGCTCCGCCGCACCCTCGACCAGCGCGCGCAGCAGCAAATGCCCGCCCATCGAGTGTCCGATCGCGACAAGCGGCCCGCCAGTGCCAGCGGCACTCTCGGCCCGCCATTCCGCCCAGAACGCGCGGAAATCGTCGATATAGAGCTGGAAATCGTCGACATGCCCGACATGCGGATTGGGCGAGAGCCGCCCCGAGCCGCCCTGCCCGCGCCAGTCGAACGAGGTGATCGACCAGCCTTGCGCCTGCCAATGCGCGAACGCCTCGAGATATTTCTCGAAGATATCGCCGCGCCCGCCCTGGAACAGCATCCGCCCGCGCGCGGGCCCGTTCGCTGGCCAGTCGAACCGGCGCAGCGCCCAGCCGTCGGGCGCAGTCCAGCGCGTGATCCGCGCCGCGGCGGGAATCGCGCGTCGATACAGCTGGGGGGAAACCATGGATCATGGTTACGGTTTCGAAAGGCCTGTCGTCTAGGCCTTTCCCGCATGCGTGGGGATACTCTTTCGATTGTGTTGGTGGCGACATTGGCGCTGATCCTGGTTTCGGCCGGGATCCAGGACGCGCGCACGCGTGATATCGCAAATTGGAAAAACGCCGCGATCGCATTGCTCGCGCCCTTCTATTGGTGGGCGTGCGGGCTCGCGGTGTGGCCCGACATGGCCGCGCAATTCGGGCTCGCGCTGATCGTATTCGCGCTGTTCATCGCCACATTCCAGTTGGGCTGGATGGGCGGCGGCGACGTCAAGATGATCGGCGCGCTCGCTTTGTGGCTGCCGCTGGTGCCGCTGGTGTGGATGCTGATCGTGATGTCGCTGGTCGGCGGCGCGCTGACCGCGGTGGTGATGATCGAGCATCGTCTCCGCCGTCGGACCACCCCGATCGAGATCCCCTATGGCGTCGCGATCGCAATCGCCGCCTTGTTCGCGCTTCGTGAACCGCTTTTTAACCACTTTGGTGTGAATGCTTAACGCGGGCTCAACCGCCCACGTTCGAAAGGTTCGAAATGGATAGTCGCAAGGTCCTATTGCTGGTGGGAGCGCTGATCGTCGCTGCGATCACCGCGTTCATGGCGCGATCGCTGATCGTCGGCAGTTCGGCGCCGCAAGCCAATGCCGTGGTCGCCGCTCCGGTGGTCGACGGGCCCGAAGTGCTCGTCGCGACCAAGGCGCTGCCGGTCGGCACGATCCTCGATGCCACTGCGCTGAAGTTCCAGCCCTGGCCAAAGGAGCTCGTCGAGAATGCCTATTTCATCAAGAAGGGTGGCTTCGATCAGCGTACGCTGCTTGGCACCGTGGTGCGCAACGCGATCACCGCCGGGCAGCCGCTGACGCAAGGCGCGCTGGTCAAGCCGGGCGACCGCGGGTTCCTCGCTGCAGCGCTCGGGCCTGGCATGCGCGCCGTCACCGTACCCGTGCAGACTCAGACGAGCGTCGCGGGCTTCGTGTTTCCAGGCGACCGAATCGATCTGATCCTGACGCAGGCCGTGGTGGGCGGCGGTGATGGTCCCCCGCTCAAGGCGGCCGAGACGATCATGCGCAACTTGCGCGTGCTCGCCACCGATCAGCGCACCGACAATGGCGTCGGCGAAGACGGCAAGTCGGTCGTCCGCACCTTCTCGAACGTGACGATCGAGGCAACGCCCAAGATCGCAGAACAGATTGCCGTCGCGCAGACGCTCGGCTCGCTGTCGCTGTCGCTGCGCTCGATCGCCGACAACAACAGCGATCTCGAACAGGCGATCGCCAGCGGCAACGTCACCATGCCCGAAGACCCCAAGGCCGAAAAGGCGATGCTCACGCGCATCGCGGCCTCGCCCTCGGCGGGTGGCGGCACGATGGCGACGGGTGCCGATGTCTCGCGCTTCCAGCGCAGCTCGGTTCCGGGAAAAGTAGCCCAGGCCGGCGCTCCAGGGGCCCCTGGCATGGTCGCTCCAAGCGGCGGTTTTCCCGGGGGGGGTGCGGTACGCGCCGGGCCGATGGTCCATATCGTTCGCGGCAATGCGGTGACCGATGTCGCCGTTGAGGGGAAGAAGTGATGCGCAACCTCGGCTTCCTGCACCGCGCCGTTTCGGCGACGGTCCTGACAGCGCTGGTCGCCAGCGCACCCGCTCCGCTCCTCGCCGCAGGCGGCAAGCCACCGCGGCGAGGCTCGCCCGCCCGCCCGGCCAGCCACGCCGTGACGCATATCGGATCGGCCCCCACGGGCACGGTGCGGCCGACCAACGAGGTTACGCTGTCGACCGGTCAGGGCGAGTTGATCAACCTGCCCGCCAGCGTCAGCGACGTGTGGATCTCGAACCCGGGTGTCGCCGACGTCTATGTCAGCAACCCGCACCAGATCCATCTGTTCGGCAAGGATTTCGGCGAGTCGACGATCTTCGCGACGAGCGCGAGCGGTGCTGTGATCTACGCCGCCAACATCCGCGTTAGCCAGAACCTGACCTCGATCGACCGCATGGTGAAGCTCGCCATGCCCGACAGCGACATCCGCGTCACCACGGTCGGCCAGATCGCGGTGCTGACCGGGACGGTCGCCTCGCCCGAGGACAGCGCCCAGGCACAACGGCTGGTGAGCGGACTGCTCAACCCCGGCGTCGTGCCAGGGGCCGAGACCGGGCTCAAGATCGGCGTGATCAACCGGCTGCGCGCGGCGACTCCGCTGCAAGTCAATCTGCAAGTGCGGATCGCCGAAGTCAGCCGCAGCTTCGTCAAGAATATCGGCGTCAATCTCGCCAACCGCCAGATCGGCAGCGGCGCGATCTTCAACCTCAATCAGGGCCGCGCGGCATCCATCACGACCGTCCCTGGCGTGCCCGGCGATCCGACGCTGATCGCGAGCGGCCTAAAGCCCGGCCAGACGCAATTCGCCTTCCCGGCCGCGACCGGCATGGGCACTGCGCTCGGGATCGCGGGGCGCGCGTTCGGCATGGATCTGCTCGCCTCGCTCGATCTGGGCGAACGCGACGGGCAAGTCTCGACGCTCGCCAATCCCAACATCACCGTGATCTCGGGCGAGACCGGCTCGTTCCTGGCCGGCGGCGAATTCCCGATCCCGATCTCGCAGGGGCTCGGCGCGGTGTCAGTCGATTACAAGCAATATGGCGTCAGCCTGTCCTACACGCCGACGGTGCTCTCCGACGGGCGCATCTCGCTCCACGTTCGCCCCGAAGTGTCGCAGCTGTCGTCGCAAGGCGCGGTCACGCTGTCGGGCGTCAGCATCCCCGCGCTGACGACGCGGCGTGCCGAAACGACGGTCGAGCTCGGCTCGGGCCAGAGCATGATGATCGCCGGGCTGTTGTCGAACAACCACAACAACTCGATCGACAAGGCGCCGGCGCTCGGCGACATGCCCGTCGTCGGCGCGCTGTTCCGCTCGAACGCGTTCCAGCGCAACGAGACCGAGCTGGTGATCGTGATCACGCCGTATCTGGTCAAGCCGGTCAACGCCGCCGACATCGTCCTGCCGACCGATGGCTATAAGGCGCCGACCGATCTCGGCCGCGTGTTCATGGGGCAATTGGGCGGCGGCACCACCGGCGGCGATCGTCCCAAGCCGACAATGGCCCCGCGCGACCCAATGCAGCCCGCCTTCCAGGCCGCGCTGCAAGTGCCGCAGCGCGCGCCTTCGGCACCGGGTGATCGCGACAGCGCACCGCTGCCCGCTCTTCCCGCACCCGCGGGCAAGCCCAAAAGGGGCGCCAATGTCGCGCCCGGTTTCAGCAACTAAGGCCGGAGGAACATGATCATGTTCAAGCGCAGTCTCTTGATCGCGACCACCCTCGCCCCCGCGTTGCTCGTCGGCGCATGCGCCGGCACGCAGAATCGCGGGCTCGAATCGGTCCACCAGCCGGTCGTCAGCCGCAGCGACTATGCACTCGACGTCGCGACCAGCGGCGGTGACCTCGCACCCGGCGAAGAACAGCGTCTCGCCGGCTGGATGGCCTCGCTCCGAGTCGGCTATGGCGACCGAGTCGCGATCGACGATCCCAACCCCTACGGCGCTGGCGTGCGCGAGGCGGTGGCGCGCCAGGTGGCGCATTACGGCTTGCTCGTCTCGGACGACGCGCCCGTCACCAACGCGCCGATCACCGCGGGCACCGTCCGTGTGGTGGTGACGCGGATGAAGGCGAGCGTCCCCGGCTGCCCCGATTTCAGCCGTGATAGCTCGACCGATTTCGAGGCGAACACGTCCTCGAATCATGGCTGTGCGAGCAACGCGACGCTCGCTGCGATGATCGCCAACCCGGCCGATCTCGTGCTCGGCCAGACGGGCAACGGCGTCGCCGATCAGTCCGCTTCGGCAAAGGCGATCGACAGCTTCCGCAAGGCCCCGCCGAGCGGCGCCGGCGGCACCACCATCAAGGCCGAAAGCGCCGGAGGCAAATAATGAACGCACCGTTCAATCCCGGCCGGATGGGTCTTCGCGATCCCTTCTCCGCTTATGTCTGCGACGAGACCACCGCCGAGACGCTACGGCCGATCGTCACCGAAATGGGCTGGGCGCCCGAAAAGGTGAACAAGGGCGGCCTGCGCAACGCGGTGCAATCGCTCTCGGTCTCGGCCTCGCCGCAGATCCTGTTCGTCGATCTGTCCGAAAGCGGCGACCCGCTCAACGACATCAATGCGCTCGCCGAGGTGTGCGAGCCCGGCACCGTCGTGATCGCGGCGGGCCAGGTCAACGACGTCCGGCTCTATCGCGATCTCGTCGTCAGCGGGATCCAGGATTATCTGCTGAAACCGCTCAACCCCGACATGCTGCGCGAGGCCTTCACCAACGCGCAGGCGATCCTCAACGCGCCGAAAGCGGTCGAAGCGGGGACCGAGCGTCCGCATATCTCGACCGCGTTTATCGGCGCGCGCGGCGGCGTCGGCGCGTCGAGCCTGGCGACCTCGGTCGCCTGGGTGCTGAGCGAAAAGGGCGCGCGGACCACGGCGTTGCTCGATCTCGACGTGCATTTCGGCACCGGCGCGCTGTCGCTCGATCTCGAGCCCGGCCGCGGCCTGACCGACGCGATCGAGAATCCGAGCCGCATCGACGGGCTGTTCATCGAACGCGCGATGGTCAAATCGAGCGAGCGCCTGTCGGTGCTGTCGGCCGAGGCGCCGATCAATTCGCCGCTGATGACCGACGGATCGGCCTTCTACCAGTTGCAGGAGGAAATGCGCGCCGCGTTCGAATGCACCGTGGTCGATCTGCCGCGCACCATGCTGGTCCAGCATCCGCACCTGATCTCGGACATTCAAGTCGCGGTGATCGTCACCGAACTGACTCTGGCGGCCGCCCGCGACACGATCCGGCTGCTATCGTGGATGAAGTCGAACGCGCCGCAGACGCAAGTCGTGGTCGTCGCCAACCGCGTCCAGCCGGTCGCGCAGCTCGAGATCAGCCGCAAGGACTTCGAGGGGTCGATCGAGCGCAAGATCGATTTCAGCATCGTGTTTGATCAGAAGCTCGCGGCGCAGTCCGCCAAGCTCGGCAAGCCGTTTGCCGAGGCGGGCAAGGGTTCGAAGACGATCCTGCCGATCATCGACCTCGCGACGAAATTGATGGCGGTCGGCGATTCGGCCGAGTCGATCGATACCGGCGGCAAGAAGAAACCTGCCGCCAAGGGCACTTCGCTCGTCGGCAAATTCGACTTCAAGGCGCTGGTGTCGCGCAAGAAGAAGGCGTGAAGCCACGCCGATGTCGGTTTTTGGGTCAGTTTTTGGGGGCGCCGTAAACGCCGTCGTAACGAAGCGGAGCGCTTGATAGGCTCATGGACTTGATGCCCATTCTTTCGCTGGGTGGCGGCGCGCTGATCATGCTGATGCTGGTCGCGTTCGCCTTTGCCGGCCCCTCGCCCGAACGCGCTCGAACGCGGCGTGTCGCGGCGATGCGCGCGCGTCACGGCGATTCGGCCAATACGCTGGTCGACGCCCAGATGCGCCGCATCTCGTCGCTGCAAGGCACCAAGATGGATGCTGCCGCGGCGCGCTTCCTGCCCCGCCCTGCGCTGCTCAAGAAGCGGCTGGCGATGACGGGCAAGACCTGGACCGTCGGCCAATACGGCATGGCGACGATCGGCATCGTGATGGGCGTGACGATCCTGCTGTCGATCATCGGGTTGCCGGTGCTGCTCGGGCTGCTGCTCGGCGTCGTGATCGGGGGTGGCGTGCCGCACATGGTCGTCGGCTTCTTCATCAAGCGCCGCATCGCGCAATTCACCAGCAAGTTTCCCGATGCGATCGAGCTGCTCGTGCGCGGCCTGCGCTCGGGCCTGCCGATCACCGAGACGATCGCGGTCGTCGGCGCCGAGGTCGACGGTCCGGTCGGCGTCGAGTTCAAGAGCATCACCGACAAGATGAAGATCGGCCGGACGATGGACGCCGCGCTGCAGGAAACCGCCGACCGGCTCGGCACGCCCGAATTCCAGTTCTTCGTCATCACCATCGCGATCCAGCGCGAAACGGGCGGCAATCTGGCCGAAACGCTCGCCAACCTCGCCAATGTGCTGCGCATGCGCAGTCAGATGAAGTTGAAGATCAAGGCGATGTCGTCCGAGTCGAAGGCGTCGGCCTATATCGTCGGATCGCTGCCGTTCATCGTGTTCGGGATGATCTGGATGATCAACGGCAGCTACATGCAGAACTTCTTCGTCGACCAGCGGCTGATGGTCGTCGGCGGCGGGGGGCTGCTCTGGATGGGGCTTGGCGCGTTCATCATGAGCCGCATGGTCAATTTCGAGATTTGATGCGATGACCCCACTCGATCATCCCGCTGGCCCCGTCATCCTTGGCGTCAACGTCTTCACCGTCGCGACCTTCCTCGCCGGCATCGCGGCGTTCATGGTGCTGCTCGCGGTCTATGCCGCGACCACCGCGCGCGACCCGATGACCAAGCGCGTCAAGGCGCTCAACGACCGGCGCGAGCAGTTGAAGGCGGGCATCACCGCATCGACCAAGCGCCGCGCCAAGCTCGTCACCAAGAACGAGACGACCGACCGGATCAAGGCGCTGCTGTCGGGCCTCAAGGTGCTTCAGGACAGCCAGGTCAAGGCGGCGCAGGTCAAGCTGATGCAGGCCGGCATCCGCTCGAAGGAATATGCCGTCGCGGTGATTTTCGGCCGGTTGATGCTGCCGCTCACCTGGGGCGTGTTCGGCGTCTATGTCGTGTACGGTACCGAGATGTTCGCTGGTTGGACGCCGTGGAAGGCGTACGCGCTGGTCGCGATGAACTTCGTGCTGTCGTACAAAGCGCCCGATATCTACCTCAACAATCTCGTCACCAAACGCTCCCAGGCGATCCAGAAGGGCTTGCCCGACGCGCTCGACTTGCTCGTGATCTGTGCCGAAGCGGGACTCACCGTCGACGCCGCGTTCAACCGCGTCGCGCGCGAACTCGGCCGCGCCTATCCCGAACTGGGCGACGAATTCACGCTCACCGCGATCGAACTCGGCTTCCTCTCGGAACGGCGCCAGGCGTTCGAGAACCTCGCACAGCGCGTCAAGCTCGACGCGGTCAAGGGCGTCGTCACGACGATGATCCAGACCGAGAAATACGGCACGCCGCTGGCGTCTGCGCTTCGCGTGCTGTCGGGCGAGTTCCGCAACGAACGCATGATGCGCGCCGAGGAAAAGGCCGCGCGCCTCCCCGCGATCATGACGATCCCGCTGATCCTGTTCATCCTGCCAACGCTGTTCGTCGTCATTCTCGGCCCGGCGGCTTGCTCGATCTCCGACGCGTTCAACCATTGACGACAGCGGCGGCGGGGGTGCCGGCAAGCGCCCTTGCCGCACGACGCGGTTACCGGCATTTTATCCCGCGACGCTATGTCGAGGGATGAGGCCATGCTGTTTACTACATCGGAGCAGTTCGTCGTATTGACGGTCGTGCTGTTGAGCGGGTGGCTGATCGGGTTTGCGAGCGCACCGAATGCCGCCAAATGGAAACGGCGCGCGCGGGCGCAGGCCGACAGCTCTGCGGCCTATCACCGCGATGCCGAGGACAAGCTCCGCGCGGCGCAGCAGCGCGCGACCGACCTGAAGGACGAGCTTGCGTCGCTGCGCGCCGACCATGCCGACGCCGAGCAGACGATCGCGCGGCTGCGGAGCGGCGCGAAGCACGATGTCACGCCAGAGGTCGTGCCGGCGACGGTTGCGCCGCCCCACGAGCCTGTTGTCGAAGCGGACAACGGCATTCCCCACGCCAGAGTCGATCCGCGCCCGGGGCGCGAGGATCTGACGCGGATCCGCGGGATCGACGCGCTGCTTGCGACGCGGCTGTTCAGCCTCGGCTTGGTGCGGTTCGAGGATATCGAGAAGCTCTCGGCCGCCGACGAAATCGCGCTCGAGCAGCGGCTCGCGTTGCCAGCGGGGCTGATCGCGCGCGACGAATGGCGCGCGCAGGCTGCGGCACTCCGCGCCGGATCGGCGGATGCGCCGGGGGAAAACGTCGAAACGGGCGCACTGCAGGCGCCTGAGGTACCGCCTCCACCACCAGCCTGAAGACGGCTGGCGACCCCCCTCCCCCGCTATGCGGAGGAGGGTTTCGGGAGCATGGCGCGCAACGCGGTGCGGCCGAGCCCGCTCAGCCCTGCTTTGCCAGCGCCGCCTGCGCCGCTGCCAGCCGCGCGATCGGCACGCGGTACGGCGAGGCCGAGACGTAGTCGAGCCCGGTCGCCTCGCAGAACGCGATGCTCGCCGGGTCACCGCCATGCTCGCCGCAAATGCCGAGCTTGATGCCGGGGCGCGCCGCGCGACCACGCTCCGCCGCCATCCCGATCAGCTGCCCGACGCCCTCGACGTCGAGCGAGACGAACGGATCGCGCGCGTAGATGCCGCGCTCGACATATGTCGTCAGGAAGCGCGCGGCGTCGTCGCGGCTGACGCCGAGCGTGGTCTGCGTCAGATCGTTGGTGCCGAACGAGAAGAACTCGGCCGACTCGGCGATCTCGCCCGCCATCAGGCAGGCGCGCGGCAGCTCGATCATCGTGCCGACGAGATATTCGATGCGGTGCCCCTTGTCGGCGAACACGGCTTCCGCCGCCTTGTCGACCACGGCCTTCATCAGCTCGAGCTCGCGCGCGGTGCCGACCAGCGGGATCATCACCTCGGGAATCGGTGCCGCGCCCGATTTGACCGCGACCTCGATCGCCGCCTCGAAGATCGCGCGCGCCTGCATCTCGTAGATTTCAGGATAGGTCACGCCGAGGCGGCAGCCGCGATGGCCGAGCATCGGGTTGAACTCGTGGAGCTCGGCAGCGCGACGCTTGAGCACGTCGATGTCGATCCCCGCCGAACGCGCGACTTCGGCGAATTCGGCTTCCTGGTGCGGCAGGAATTCGTGGAGCGGCGGATCGAGCAAGCGGATCGTGACGGGCAGGCCCGCCATCACCTCGAACAGCTGGACGAAATCGCTGCGCTGTGCGGGCAGCAGCTTGTCGAGCGCGGTGCGGCGGCCGGCTTCGTCCTCGGCGAGGATCATCTGGCGGACGTCGGTGATGCGTTGCGCATCGAAGAACATGTGCTCGGTGCGGCACAGACCAATGCCCTCGGCGCCGAATTCACGCGCGACCTTGGCGTCGAGCGGCGTCTCGGCATTGGCGCGGACCTTGAGGCGACGCACGCCATCGGCCCACACCATCAATGCGGCGAAATCGCCCGACAGTTCGGGCTGCACGGTCGGCACTTCGCCCGCCATCACTTCGCCGGTGGTGCCGTCGATCGTGACGAGATCGCCCTCGCGGATCGTCCGGTCGCCGACCTTCATCACGCCGGCCTTGGCGTCGATCGAGATCGAGCCAGCGCCCGAAACGCACGGCCGCCCCATGCCGCGCGCGACCACGGCGGCGTGGCTCGTCATCCCGCCGCGTGCCGTCAGGATGCCGCGCGCCGCGTGCATGCCGTGAATGTCCTCAGGCGAGGTCTCGGTGCGGATCAGGATCACTGAGTCGCCAGCGTTCGCGCGCTTTTCGGCGGTGTCGCTGTCGAACACCGCCTGGCCCGATGCCGCGCCGGGCGATGCGGGCAAGCCCTTGGTCAGCACATCGCGCGGCGCCTTGGGGTCGAGCGTCGGGTGGAGCAGCTGGTCGAGCGCGGCGGGGTCGATCCGCTGGACGGCTTCCTCGCGCGTGATCAACCCTTCCTCGGCCATGTCGACCGCGATCTTGAGCGCGGCCTTGGCGGTGCGCTTGCCCGAGCGCGTCTGGAGCATCCACAGCTTGCCCTGCTGCACGGTGAATTCGATGTCCTGCATGTCGCGGTAATGCGTCTCGAGCAGGTCGAACACCTTGGCGAGCTCGGCGAACACCACCGGCATCGCTTCCTCCATCGACAGCGGCTTGGCACCCGCCGCCTCACGCGCCGCGGTGGTGAGGTATTGCGGGGTGCGGATGCCGGCGACGACGTCCTCGCCCTGCGCATTGATCAGGAATTCGCCGTAATAAGCGCGGTCACCCTTGGCGGGGTCGCGCGTGAAGGCGACGCCCGTCGCTGAGGTGTCGCCCATGTTGCCGAACACCATCGCCTGGATGTTGACCGCGGTGCCCCAGCTCGCGGGGATGTCGTTGAGGCGGCGATAGACCTTGGCGCGCTCGGACTGCCACGAGCCGAACACCGCGCCGACCGCGCCCCACAGCTGGTCGTGGACGTCCTGCGGGAAGGGCTTGCCCCACTGCTTCTCGACCAGCGCCTTATATTCGGCGACGAGCGCGCGCAAATCGTCGGCGGTGAGGTCGGTGTCGAGGAAGTAGCCGCGGTCTTCCTTGGCGATTTCGAGCGCTTCCTCAAACGCGTCATGGTCGAGCTCGAGCACGACGTCCGAATACATCTGGATGAAGCGGCGATAGCTGTCCCACGCGAAGCGCGCGTCGCCGCTCGTGGTGGCGAGGCCCTCGACGGTCTGGTCGTTGAGGCCGAGGTTGAGCACGGTGTCCATCATGCCCGGCATCGAAGCGCGTGCGCCCGAGCGGACCGAGACGAGCAGCGGATCGGCAGAATTGCCGAAGCGCTTGCCCGTCACGCCCTCGATATGCGCGATCCCGGTGGCGACCTCGTCGCGCAGGCCTTGCGGAAACTGCCCGCCTTCGTCGTAATAGACCGCGCAGAAATCGGTCGAGATGGTGAAGCCCGGCGGCACCGGCAGGCCGATCGACGCCATCTCGGCCAAGTTCGCGCCCTTGCCCCCCAGCAGGTTGCGATCGCCCTTGCCGCCGTCCGAAACGCCGCCGCCGAACCGATATACGTACGTCATGGATATTCCCTACTCAGTGCCTGGGTTTTCGCTGGGGAGGCGTCGGCAAAAGTCGCGGTATGATCACATCATCGCGGGGGCTAGCCCTCGATCTTCGAGAAGTCGGCCACGTTGTGCACCGCAGCACGAACGCGATCAAGCAGCCCGAGCCGCGCCGTGCGCTTGGCGGGTTCGGGGTCGTTGACGATGACGCTTTCGAAGAACGTGTCGATCGGGGCGCGCAGCGTCGCGAGCGCGGCCATCGCGACTTCGAAATCCTCGCGCGCGATCGCTGCGGAGGCTGCCGGTTCGGCCGCGTCGAGCGCCGTCGCGAGTGCGGTTTCGGCAGGTTCTGGCGTGTAGGACGGTGCAGTGTGCGAACCCGCGCTCTCTTCAACCGTCACCCCAGCGAACGCTGGGGTCTCGTGGTTCTCCGGGTGCGCGCCCGCCGCGGAGACCCCAGCTTTCGCTGGGGTGACGGCCGGGGCGGACGTGCCGAAGCCCTCCTTCTTCAGGATATTCGCCGCGCGCTTGTACCCGGCGAGCAGGTTCGCCCCATCCTCGGTCCCGACAAACCCCTGCAACGCCCGCACGCGCGCGAGCAGGCGGACGAGATCGTCCTCGCCGCCGAGCGCGAACACCGCGTCGATCAGGTCGTGCCGAACGCCGGCTTCGCGCTGCTGGACTTTGAGGCGGTCGGCGAAGAAGTTAGTCAGCGCGGCGCTCGTTGCGGGCTCGTCGACAAGGGTTTGCGGAGACGCAACAATCCCGGTTGCGACGTCACGGGCGGCAAGTTCCTTTTCACCCCAAATCCAGCGCCGACCGGTGTCTTCTTTCGGTGCCAAGATATCAATGACGAAAGTCACCGCGTCAGAGAGCCGAAACCGCAGATCATTATTGGACGTCAGACTTTGCGCCGCAAGCATCGCTCGCCTTAACGCGAACGGATCTTTCGATCCGGTTGGAGGCAGACCCGCTGCGAAAAATCCGACCAGCGTATCAAGCTTGTCCGCCAAGCTCACCGCCACCGTTACCGGGTCCGTCGGCACGTCATCGCCCTGCCCGACCGGCTTGTAGTGATCGCGGATCGCCGCGGCGACGGCGGGGTGCTCGCCTTGCGCGGCAGCGTAATAGCCGCCCATCAGGCCCTGCAGTTCGGGGAATTCGCCGACCATGCCGGTGACGAGGTCGGCCTTGCACAGGCGCGCGGCGCGCTCGGCGAGCGACGCAAGATCCTCCCCGGCACGGGGAGGGGGACCATTTGCCTCTTCCGGCAAATGGTGGAGGGGGGCTGCAGCAGGAGAGGCACTCGCGTGTGGCACGCCCCCTCCACCACCCGCTGAAGAAGCAGGTGGTCCCCCTCCCCGTTCCGGGGAGGATTTAACGATCCCCTCCTCCACCAGCCACCGCGCGAGCTTGGCCACGCGGTCGACCTTGTCCGCCACCGTGCCGAGCTTTTCGTGGAACACGATCCGGTCGAGCTTGGCCGCCTGCTCCTCGAGCGGCACCTTGAGATCGGTCTCGTAGAAGAATTTCGCGTCGGACAGCCGTGCCGCGAGCACCTTGCGGTTGCCCTCGACGATCTTCGCGCCGCCGTCGGCCGCGTCGATATTGGCGGTGCAGATGAACGCGTTCGCCAAGGCGCCGTCGGTCGAGCGGCACACGAAATACTTCTGGTTCACGCGCGCCGTCAGCTGGATCACCTCGGGCGGCACTTCCAGGAACGCCTCATCGAAGCGGCCGAGCAGCGGCACCGGCCATTCGGTCAGCCCGGCATTCTCGGTCAGCAGCCCCTCGTCCTGCACCAGCTCGAGCCCGGCCTTGCGCGCGGCCATCGTCGCGCCGAGCGCGATGATCTGGCGGCGTTCGGCCTGGTCGACGATCACATGGCAGGCGCGCAATTTCTCGACATAGTCGTTCGCGTTGCCGATCGTGATGACGTGCGGATGGTGGAAGCGATGCCCAACGGTCGCGGCGCCGCTGGTTATGCCGGCGATCTCGCAATCGATCACGTCGTCGCCGAACAGAGCGACGATACCCTGCAGCGGGCGCACCCAGCGCAGCGATTCCATCGTGGTCGAGGCAGCGCCCCAGCGCATCGCCTTGGGCCAGGGGAAGGCGCGGACGATCGCGGGGATCGCCGCTGCCAGCACATCGGCGGTGGCGCGGCCGGGCTTGTCGATCACCGCAAACAGGATGCCGTCGCGCTCGACGAGCTGCTCGCGCGTCAGGCCGGTCTTGCGCAGGAAGCCTTCGAGCGCTTGCGGTGGCGCGCTGGTCTTGGGCCCCTTGGTCTCTTCCGACACGGCGGCGGTCTGCGCGGGGAGATCGCGCGCGATCAGCACCAGGCGGCGCGGCGTGGCGTAGGTCTGCAGCTCGCCGGGTTGGAGGCCAGCCTTGGCGAGCTCGGCGGTGAAGAGCTTGGCGAGATCCTCGCGCGCGCGATCCTGCATCCGCGCGGGGATTTCCTCGGAGCGCAGCTCCAGCAGAAAGTCCGTCATGCGCACACCCCGTCAGCGATCGAAACGCAACGGCTTCGCGGCTTCGCGTCTTCGCGTGAAAAAGAAGGTTGGTTCACGCGAAGGCGCGAAGACGCGAAGAAACTCTTCTTCTCCGCGTCTCCGCGTCTCCGGGCGAACAAGAAATTTGGTTCTCGCGGAGACGCGGAGACGCGGAGAGCCGAAGGAAGAGGCAGAGTGCCTGCGGCGCTGGCCATCACGCGGCGTTCCAGGCGGGATACTCGGCCTTCCAGCCCTCGGCATTCTTGTCCATCCACGCCTGGCAGCTGCCCTTCGCGAGATCGCGCACGCGGCCCATATAGGCCTGGCGCTCGGCGACCGAGATCACCCCGCGCGCCTGGAGCAGGTTGAACACGTGGCTCGCCTTGATCGCCTGCTCGTACGCCGGGATCGGCAGCTTGGCGGCAAGGCTGTTCTCGCACTCGGCGACATGCTTGCGGAAGGCGTCGAACAGGCTGTCGGTGTCGGCGACCTCGAAGTTCCAGGTCGACATCTCGACCTCATTCTCGTGGAACACCTCGCCATAGGTCACGCCGGCATCGTTGAACGCCAAATCGTACACATTGTCGACATTCTGCACGTACATCGCGAGCCGCTCCAACCCATAGGTGAGCTCGCCCGCGACGGGCTTCATGTCGAAGCCGCCCATCTGCTGGAAATAGGTGAACTGGGTGACTTCCATCCCGTCGCACCACACTTCCCAGCCGAGCCCCCACGCGCCGAGCGTCGGGCTTTCCCAATCGTCCTCGACGAACCGGATGTCGTGGACCAGCGGATCGATCCCGATCGCCGCCAGACTGCCGAGGTACAGCTCCTGCAGGTTCGACGGGCTCGGCTTCAGGATCACCTGATACTGATAGTAATGCTGCAGCCGGTTGGGGTTCTCGCCATAGCGGCCGTCGGTGGGGCGGCGGCACGGCTGGACGAAGGCGGCGTTCCACGGCTTGGGGCCGAGCGCGCGCAGCGTCGTGGCGGTGTGGAACGTCCCCGCCCCCATCTCCATGTCATAGGCCTGGAGGATGAGGCAGCCATGCTGGCTCCAGTATTCGTGGAGCTTGAGGATCATGCCCTGGAAGCTGAGGGGTCTGTCGGTCACGATGTCGGTCACGGGGGGGCTTTGGCGCAGGGCGACGGGAATTTCAACCGCGCGCTGGGCATTGCCGCCCCCGGTCAGCCTGCACTGACCTTTTGTCAGGGGTTCTTGACATGGACACGACTCAATGTCATTTAGTCATGGACAGCTGACAGAGTGTCAGCGTCGCATGATGGAGGGACCGATGTACGATCATTCAGCAAGCCCGACGTCGCCGCTCGCTTGACGATGCGGCTCCGATGGAAACCGCTATGAAGAACCGCTTGAAGGTGCTGCGCGCCGAGCGCGACTGGAGCCAGGCCGAGCTTGGCGGCCGGCTCGGCGTATCGCGGCAGGCGGTCAACGCGATTGAAACCGGCAAATACGATCCGTCGCTTCCGCTCGCGTTCAAGCTGGCGCGCCTGTTCGAAATGCCGATCGAGGAGATTTTCGATGACCAGACCGAAGATAGCCATGCCGCAGAGTGAGATCGGCCCCGGCGAAGCCGCCGATCGCGCGCGCTCGCGTCGCACGTTCATCACCTTCGCCGTGCTCAGCGTGCTCGGCGGCGCGGTCGGCTTCACCGCCGCGCTGATCGAGCCGCACGAGGCGACGCTCACCACCGGCGGCTCGCTGCCGGCGTGGTTCGCGATCCTTGCCGCGCTGCTGCTGATCGGCGCGGTGACGGCAGGCAGCCTCGTCTATTACCGCACGATCGACGAGCTCCAGCGGCTCGACAATTACTGGGCCGCGACGATGGGCGCCAACGTGCTGCTGATGGCCTATCCCGTCTGGCTGATCCTCTGGAAGGGCGGCCTCGTCCCCGCCCCAGATGCGATGACGCTGTATCTCGCGGTGCTGGTCTCGACCGGCCTCGCTTATGCCTGGCGCAAGCTGCGCTGACCTCGCCACACCTTTAAGAAGGATCGAACCATGAAGACGCTCGATTTCGGGCAGACGGTGATCACGCTCGCCGCACTGCTGCTCGCCGCCAACACCGCGCCGCAAGCTCCTGCCCCTGCCCCGGCGGCGCCCGCGCCCGTCGCCACCGTTCCCGCCGACCCCGCGCTCTGGGTGGTCAAGGACAAGGACACGACGATCTATTTGTTCGGCACGGTCCATGCGCTCAAGCCGAACCTCAGCTGGTTCGATTCGGCGGTGCGCAAGGCGTTCGACGCGAGCGGGCAGCTCGTGCTCGAAATCCCGTTGCCCACGCCCGAGCAGGCGCAGAAGGTGATCGGACCGCTCGCGATGGACCCGACCGGCCCCACGCTGACGCAGAAGCTCCCCGAAAAGAGCCGCGCGGCCTACGCCGCCGCGCTCGCCAAGCTCGGCGTTCCCGCCGCCGCGCTCGATCGCTTCGAGCCGTGGTTCGCTGCGGTGACGATGTCGCAGATCTCGCTGCAAAAGGCGGGCTACAGCGCCGCCGACGGTGCCGAGATGGCGCTCGACGCCGCCGCCAAGGCCGCGGGCAAGCCGGTCACCGGGCTCGAGACGCTCGAGCAGCAGCTCGGCTATTTTCACGATCTGCCACAGGCCGACCAGATGGCCTTCCTGCTCGAAAGCGTGAAGGACCTCGACAAGTTCGACACCACGATCAACGCGATGGTCGACAAATGGAAAGCCGGCGACGCCGAGGGCTTGAGCAAGCTGATGAACGAGGATCTGACCGGGCAGAAGAATCTCTACAAGGTGCTGCTGGTCGATCGCAACGCGCGCTGGGCGACCTGGATCGATTCGCGGATGAAGACGCCGGGCACGGTGTTCATCGCGGTCGGCGCGGGGCATCTCGCGGGCAAGGATAGCGTCCAGGCGCAGCTCGCCAAGCATCGCATCGTCGCGACGCGGATCCGCTATTGAGGTACGCGGCGCTGGCGATCGGGCTGGCGCTCGCCGCGTGCGCGCAGGCGCCCGAGATCCCGGCGCATCCAGCACTATGGCGCGTGGCGGACCGCGATACGACGATCTGGCTGTTCGGATCGATCCACGCGCTGCCGCCGCGCGTCGCCTGGCAGACGCCCACGGTGGCGGGCGCGATCGCGGCGGCGGACACGCTGATCCTCGAAGTGCCGCCCGCCGCCGACGCCGCGGCGCGCGCGCAGTTCCTGGCGCTGGCCGAGCAACCGGGTTTGCCGCCGTTGCTCGACCGGGTGGCGGCGGCCGATCGCGCGACGCTCGCGCGGGGCATGGCGGTCGCGGGGCAATCGCCGGAAACGCTCGATGGGTTGAAGACCTGGGCGGCGGCGCTGACGATCAGCGCCGGGGCCGGACATCTCTTCGACTCCGACGCCGCCAATGGCGTCGAGGCGGTGCTGACGCGGGCGTTTGCCGGCAAGGCGATCGGTGCGCTGGAGAGCCGCGAGGGGCAATTGCGGCTGTTCGACCGGCTGCCTGCCCAATCGCAACGGACGCTGCTGATCGCTGCAGCGCGCGACGCCCTTTCGGCGGCGAAGGGCGATGCCGCACTGCTCACCGCGTGGAAGGACGGCGATGCGGCGGGACTTGCCGCCGATGTCGCGCCGTTACAGCGCGATCCGGCGATGGGGGCGGCGCTGGTGACCGATCGCAACGCCCGCTGGGCGAGCGCGATCGTGCGTCGGCTGGCGCGGCCGGGGCGGGTGTTCGTCGCGGTTGGCGCGGGGCATCTGGTAGGGCCGGGGTCGGTCGTTGCGATGCTGCAGGCGCGGGGACTGAAGGTCGAGCGGGTCGAATAGGATAACGGGCGGGCGATATCGTGCGAAGGCTCACCCTCCACCCGTCACCCCAGCAAAAGCTGGGGTCTCGTGGTTCTCCGGGTGCGCGCCTTCCGGGGAGACCCCAGCTTTCGCTGGGGTGACGTGTGGGGCGGAAGCGCCGAACCGTCGTCTTGCACTTAAGCCTCCCCTCCCCTATAGCGCCGCGCTTCGGCCAGGGTCATCCCTGGAGGCTTGGCCGGAAACACCACAACCGTATTTCGGAGTAATGCAATGAGCGACCAATTGGAGCTCGCAGCCGAGACGCGCGAACAGGTTGGCAAGGGAGCCTCCCGTTTGCTTCGTCGCGAAGGCCGCGTCCCCGCCGTGATCTACGGCAACAAGCAAGAACCCCTCTCGATCCACGTCGAGGAAAAGGCGCTGATGCGTCTCCTCATGACGGGTCACTTCATGAATTCGGTCGTCATGGTCGACGCCGGTGGCCAGCAGATCCGCACCCTGCCGAAGGACGTCTCGTTCGACGCCGTCACCGATCGTCCGACGCATGTCGACTTCCTGCGCATCGGCGCGCACACCACCGTACACGTCAACGTGCCGATCGTGTTCGCTGACGAGGACGATGCCCCCGGTATCGCCAAGGCTGGCGGCGTGCTCAACATCACGCGCCACGAGCTCGAGCTGGTCTGCGACGCGGCCGACATCCCCACCGAGATCACGATCTCGCTGGCAGGTCTCGACGTCGGTGCCTCGATCCACATCTCGGACGTCAAGCTGCCCAAGGGCGTGACGCCGGCGATCGCCGACCGCGACTTCGCGATCGCGACGATCGTTCCGCCGACGGTTCCGACCGTCGAGGACGAAGAGCTCGAGGCTGCCGTTGCCGAAGCCCAGTCGGCTGAAGCAGAAGCCGAAGCCGCCGAAGCAGAAGCCGAAGCCGAAGGCGACAAGGCCGAGTAAGCAGCGGTCCCCTTGCGGGATGCGCACAATCGGGGCAGCGGAAGCAGACGCTTTCGCTGCCCCGTTCGTTTGAAAAGGTAGGCATTCGCCGTGCAAATCTGGGTTGGTCTCGGCAATCCCGGCGCGCAATATGCGCTCAACCGGCACAATGTCGGCTTCATGGTGCTCGACACGATCGCCGATCTCCACAGCTTCGGCGCGGTCAAGAAGGCGTTCCAGGGCTGGACCCAGGAAGGCCGCATCGGCGCGCAAAAGATCCTGCTCCTGAAACCCGCCACCTTCATGAACGAAAGCGGTCGCAGCGTCGGCGAGGCGATGCGCTTCTATAAGCTTGGCGAGGGCGACGTCACCGTCTTCCACGACGAGCTCGACCTCGACCCGTTCCGCGTCAAGGTGAAGACCGGCGGCGGCACCGCTGGCCACAACGGCCTGCGCTCGACCGAAGCGCATATCGGCAATGCCTTCCGCCGCGTTCGCCTCGGCATCGGCCACCCCGGCCATAAAGACAAAGTCAGCCCGTACGTGCTCGGCAATTACGCCAAAGCCGAAATGGATCCGCTCGCCGACATGCTCGGCGCGGTCGCGGCCGAAGCGCCGTGGCTCGCGAGCGGCGACGACGGGCGATTCATGAGCGACGTGGCGGTGCGCCTCGCGGGCTGAACGCCCGCCGCGCTGTCACATCTCGGGCGTGTAGCGTTCGAACAGCCGTTCGCGCACCAGCAACGCGATCAGCGCCGCGTGCTCGGCCACCGGCACATGCGCGAACCGCGCGCGCAATTCCTGCGCCGACAAGGCCGGCCGCGACAGCGCATATTCGGCCACCGCGCCGAACGTCCCGAGCGGATGCGCACCGCTCTGCGTGAGCAGGACCATCCCGCTATCGCGCCAATCGATCCGTGCAGGCCGTTGCGTCCGCGCATAGGACTCGAGCGCGGGCCGCTGCGGCAGCGTGAAGGCATGGGTGGGCCGAATCCGCGCACGCTGCGCGTCGATCACCGCATCGCGGACCAGCGGACTGGCGGCGAGTTCGCCGAGCCGCGTCGCGAGCGCGTGCAGCTGCGCCGCGAGCGGCTGGCCCGCATCGACCCGCGCATCCTCGAGATACGCGCGAAACTGCGGATCGCGCCGCGCCTCGGTCTCGAGCACGCGCAGTAGCGTAATCCCCGTCAGCGGCGCGACCGCGAAGGTGACGTGCAGCGACGCGCCGTCCTGCGCCAAGGCATCATGGTAACAGCCGCGCGGCAGATACAGCACGTCGCCCGGCCGCATCCGCACCTCGGCGAGCAACGGCCCGCGCGCCGCGTCGATCTGGCGCTGCACCTCTTCGCCACCGTGCGGTGCGACGAGCGGCGCGTCGGCACGGTTCTGATAGACGCGCCATACCTTCTCGCCCTCGCACTGCACCGCGAACACGTCGTGCACGTCGAAATGCGTGGCGAACGCCTGGACGCCCTTGAACGAGCAATAGACGTTCGCGTTGGTCAGCGCGGCGAACTGCTCGCCCAGCATTTGCGTCCAGTCTCGGATTTCGGGCGCGATGCGTTCGATATCGTTGGCGACCAGGCTGGCGCCCATGCCGAGGAACACGTCGACTCGTGCCGGATCGACCCGCCGCGCCTCGATCGGCATGGTCGCATCGCCGTCGAGGTAGAAATCGGGGACGATCGGTCGGCTGTTGAGGATCAGCTTGAGGTTCGACGCGGTCCAGTGCGCGCCGACCCCGAGCAGTTCGGCAAAGCGCGCCCAATCGAGCAGAGCGCCCCGCCCGCCCGGCGGCGCGGGAATATGCACGGGCTGCACGCCCCAATAGCTCGACTGGAAGACGGCGCTGTCGAGCGGCGCGACGAGATCTGCAAAGGTCACGTGCGAAATCTAGACGTGCATCCGACACCTTGGCAACGGCGTCGCACTGGAGGATAGGGCGCAGCATGAAGAATGCCTCGACCCGCAGCCTGTTCGCCACCCCGCTCTACGAGGCGAAGCTCAAGAACGCGGCGCTGGTCGCCGATCTCGAACGCTCGTGCCACGCGCTTGCCGAGGATGATCGCGCCGGACGGAGCTGGTCGAAGGCGCATGGCTATCGCGGCTACACCTCCTACGCCTCGCTCAACGACCTGCCGATGCGCGATCCGGCGTTCGCCGACCTGGTAAAGCTGCTCAACAAGCATGTCGCCGCCTTCGCAGAGGACTGTGGCTTCGAACTCGACGGCGGCAAGCTCAAGCTCGACAGCCTGTGGGTCAATGTGATGAAGCCTGGCGGCACGCATTCGGGGCATATCCACCCGCACAGCGTGATTTCGGGAACGGTCTACATCGCCGTCCCGCCGGGCGCAGGCCCGATCAAGTTCGAGGATCCGCGGCTGCCGATGATGATGGCCGCCCCGCGCCGCCGCGACGATGTCGCCGAGGCGCTCAAGACCTTCGTCTATGTCGAGCCGCAGGCGGGCAGCGTATTGCTGTGGGAAAGCTGGCTGCGCCACGAGGTCGCGCCCGGGACCGCGAAGACCGAACGCGTGAGCATCAGCTTCAACTATCGCTGGTAGCGTCGGCTAAGCACCCAATCGTCACCCCGGCCTTGTGCCGGGGCCCACCGTGCCGCGCGCATTGCGGCTGCGGCATTAGTATCGCGGTGGACCCCGGGACCAGCCCGGGGTGACGAGTCACGCTGTGGCGTTCAAAACGCGTAGGTCATCACCAGATCCGCCACCGGATTGCGCGCGCTATGGCTCTCCTCGCGCAGGCCCGGGACCGTCTCGTCGGCATACATCGCGGTCGAGCGGCCGACCATCATGCCCCCTTCGATCCCGACCTTCATCCGCTCGCTGACCGCGGCGTCATAGCCAAGCATCGCGACCGGCGCGTAATTTTCATACCCGTCTCGCAAATTTACCGCGCCGACCGGGAGCCGCATCAGCGCGGCGGTGCCAGCCGCGGCGCCCGGCCCGACATCCGAAGCGCGGTAGCGCATGTGATAGCTCGATCCGACCGAAACCCGCAGTCCACGATCGCCATGCGCATAGGCGTCCTTCATGCCGGTGCCGCGCGCGCGCAGAGACTGTTTGAGCGTCGTCACCGCGTTCGCCTGATAGCCCCGCGCCAGCCGCAGATCGTAGGAGACCGCAGGCTGGTCACCCGTTTCGGTATGCGGGGACATCGATACGAGCGCATGAGCGGTCGTGCCGCGCACAGCGGCGGGGTCTTGCGTGCTCGCCGGGTCTTCGAGCGAAACGATGTGCGATTCGAAGTCGGCCGCACTGGCAACGCCCGCCGCCGCGCCCGAAAGCAGGATCGTGACACAACAGCTCTGCAGAAACTTTCGGCGCATCGCATTGACCCCAGCAAGAAACTCCGACGTACGACTCGGCAAGCAAGCGACTTGATCCAGAATCAACAGCCTATGCCTTTGCGGGTTCCCGGCAAGGGCCTTCATCAAGGGCCTTCATGGTGCGACAGGCTGGTCTTTCGCGGCGCAACGCCGTATCGGGCGGGCTTTCACGCACATCATCGCACACCAAGGAATATCATGGGTTTTCGCTGTGGCATCGTCGGGCTGCCCAATGTCGGCAAGTCCACCCTCTTCAACGCGCTGACGCAGACCGCGGCGGCGCAGGCGGCGAACTATCCGTTCTGCACGATCGAGCCGAACGTCGGCAACGTCGCGGTGCCCGATCCGCGGCTCGACAAGCTCGCCGCGGTCGCGGGCTCGGCCAAGATCATCGAAACGCAGCTCGGCTTCGTCGACATTGCCGGGCTCGTGCGCGGCGCGTCGAAGGGCGAAGGGCTCGGCAACCAGTTCCTCGGCAACATCCGCGAGGTCGACGCGATCGTCCACGTGCTACGCTGCTTCGAGGATGACGACGTCACGCATGTCGAGGGCAAGGTCGATCCGATCGCCGATGCCGAGACGGTCGAGACCGAGCTGATGCTGTCGGACCTCGAGAGCCTCGAAAAGCGCGTCCCCAATTTGCTCAAAAAGGCTACGCAGGGCGACAAGGAGGCGAAGGTCGCCGCCTCGGTCCTGGGGCAAGCACTCGAACTGCTGCGCGAAGGCAAGCCCGCGCGGTTGACTGTGCCGAAGGACGAGGACGAGACGCGCGCCTTCAGCCAGGCGCAGCTGCTCACCGCCAAGCCCGTCCTCTATGTCTGCAACGTCGAGGAAGCGAGCGCCGCCAACGGCAACAGCCAGTCGGCGCGCGTGTTCGAAAAGGCCAAGGCCGAGGGCGCCGAAGCCGTCGTCGTCTCCGCCGCGATCGAAGCCGAGATCGCGACGATGGCCGCCGAAGAGCGCGGCGAGTTCCTGGCCGAGCTCGGGCTGACCGAGACCGGCCTGACGCGCGTGATCGTCGCTGGCTATCGGCTGCTCAAGCTGTTCACCTTCTTCACCGTCGGCCCGAAGGAAGCGCGCGCCTGGACCGTCCATGCCGGCGCCAAGGCCCCGCAGGCGGCAGGCGAGATCCACACCGATTTCGAGCGCGGCTTCATCCGTGCCGAGACGATCGCCTATGACGACTATGTCGCGCTTGGCGGCGAAACCGGCGCGCGCGATGCCGGCAAGCTGCGTCAGGAAGGCAAGGAGTATGTCGTCCATGACGGCGACGTGCTCAACTTCCGCTTCAACGTCTGACCTTGTCGTGCGGGCGGACACGGCGTAGCGCTGTCCCCGTGTTCGCCCGCCTGATCCTTGCGCTGCTCTTGGCAGCCTTTGCCTTCCCGGCATTCGCGAGCGCGCCGTGCCATGACGCGCCCGCGCCGAAGGCCACGGCGATGCATCATGCCGGCCACGCCGCGCCGGTCCGCGACGACCATGCGACCATCCCGCACATGTGCATCGGCTGCATACCGCCCGCGAGCCTTGCCGCGCGCGGCGTAACCGCGCCGCTGGCACCCGCCGCACCGCCACGGCGCATCGTTGCCGCGGCGTTCGACCCGGCGTCGGGCACGCCGCCCGCTTTGCCCCCTCCGCGCTCGAAAGCCTGAACCGGCGGGCCATGTGCCCGCTTTGCTTTCTTGTTCGTGAGGACCGACAATGACTCGATCGATGATGATCGCGGGCTGTGCCGTGGCGGCGTTGCTGCCGACGGGCGCGCTCGCGCAGATGATGCCCGGCATGAAGATGGACATGCCGATGCCCGCCAAGCCGAAGCCGAAACGCGCGGTTCCGGCGCCGGTGCATCAGCATGACGCTTCACCCGTGCATACGCCCGCTGCGGCTCCCGGCACTTCCCCCCTCCCCCCTTCCGCTTCCCCGGCGCAGGCCGGGGCCCAGTCGCGAGCGGCTGAAAATCACGCGCAGCACGCGCCGACACCCACCTCCACGCCTTCGCCCCGGCCGTCGCCGGCGAAGCAAGCAGAGGATGCCGCCACGGATCCGACATCCGAGGCGATGCCTGGCATGGCGATGCCGCCAGCAGCCCCCGCCGCCACAGGGCAGGTCGACCACGCGGACCACGTCGGCCACACCGAGCACACCAGCCACGACGTGGCGGCCATGCCCGGCATGACGATGGGCCCGCCCGACGGTGCCTATGCCGAAGGCTCGGGCACCGCGCGCAACCCCGGCAACGATGGGGCGATGCGGGGGTCGCACTTCATGGCGGGCGACTGGATGCTGATGCTCCACGGCTATGCCTGGGGCGTCTATACCGACCAGGGCGGGCCGCGCGGCGAGAATGAGGCGTTCGTCACCTCGATGGCGATGCTCTCCGCCGCGCGGGATTATGGCGGAGCGCGGTTGCAGCTGCGCTCGATGATGAGCCTAGAACCGGCGATGGGCGCGAAGGGCTACCCCAACCTCTTCGCCACCGGCGAAACCGCCGACGGCAGGATCCAGCTGACCGATCGCCAGCATCCGCACGACCTCTTCATGGAGCTGTCGGCGCGGCTCGATGTCGATGCCGGGCCCGGCAGCGTGTTCGTCTATGGCGGTCCCGTCGCCGAGCCGGCGATCGGACCGTCGGCGTTCATGCACCGCACCTCGGCGACCTATCAGCCGCTCTCGCCGATCACGCACCATTGGTTCGACAGCACGCATATCAGCTACGGCGTGGTGACGCTCGGTTATGCCGCGCCGCGCTGGCAGCTCGAGGCCTCGGCGTTTCGCGGACGCGAGCCCGACCAGTTTCGCTGGAACATCGAGCGCCCCAGCCTCGATTCGTGGAGCGTGCGCGCGACCTGGACCCCCTCGCCCGCCTGGGCGGTGCAGATCAGCCACGGCCGGCTCAAGAGCCCCGAACAGCTCGAGCCCGACCGCGACGAAGCGCGCACCACCGCGAGCGTGCAATATGCGCAGCACGGCGTCTCGGCGCTGCTCGCTTTCTCGAACAAACATCTGTTGCCCGGGCGCACGCTGACGGCATGGCTCGCCGAGGCGAATTGGGACATCGACCGGCACCACACGCTGTTCGCGCGCGCGGAAGACGTCGCGAATGACGAGCTGTTCCCCGACCGGACCGACCCGCTGCACGACCGCAAGTTCCGCGTCGGCAAGCTCGAGGGGGGCTATGCCTATCGGCTGCCGTTCGTCGGGCCGTTCGATCTCGCGCTCGGCGGGTCGGTCGGGGTGTTCGCCAAGCCTTCAGCACTCGATGCCGCATATGGCAAGATGCCGGTGAGCTTCAGCCTGTTCGCCAAGGTCTCGCTGGGGGGATAGGCGCACCATCGCGCCTGCCCTTCTCGTCTACCCTTTCCCCTTTTCTTCTTCTCTTCCCCGGCGAAGGCCGGGGCCCAGGAGCGAGCCGATCGCAAGCGAGCGCCGCGCTTTCTCGCCATTGTTCGACTGGGCCCCGGCCTTCGCCAGGGAAGAAGGAGGATCAAAAAGGGAGAACAGCAGGCGGCGCCCGCTAGGCGCGCCCAGCGCACCCTGTCATAGCGCCGACGCAATCGTGTCGCAGGGAATCGCACATGCGTTTTACCACCAAGATCATTGCCGCCGCCCTGTGCGCCGCTCTCCAGGCCTGCGTCACCGCGCCCGCCCCCGGACCGCGCCCCAGCGCGCTGCGCGAGGAAGCGCGGACGCCCGTCACGATCCTCGTCTCGATCGACGGCTTCCGCCCCGATTACCGCACCCGCGGGGTGACGCCGAACCTCGATGCGCTCGCCGCAAGCGGGATCAGCGCGGCGATGCGGCCGTCTTTCCCCTCCAAGACCTTCCCGAATCACTGGACGCTCGTCACCGGCCTCCGGCCCGATCGCAACGGCATCGTCTCGAACGCGATGGAGGACGTCGCGCGGCCGGGCGAGAAGTTCACGATGGAGGATTCGAAGGACCCCTTCTGGTGGAACGCCGCCGAGCCGCTCTGGGTCACTGCCGAGCGCGGCGGGGTCCGCAGCGCGACGATGTTCTGGCCGGGTTCGAACGTCGCGTGGGGCGGCACACTCAAGGGTCACGGCGCGACCAATGGCGGGGTGCGGCCCGAGGATTGGTGGCCATTCGACCAAGCGGTGCCGGGCGAACAGCGCGTCGCCGGCGTGATCGACTGGCTGCGCCGGCCGGCGGCGCAGCGCCCGCGCTTTATCACGCTCTATTTCGATACCGTCGACAGTGCGGGCCACAGCTTTGGCCCCGACGCGCCCGAGACGACCGAAGCGGTCAAGCAGATCGACGCCCAGATCGGGGCGCTCGTCTCGGGCCTGCGAACACTCGGCCAGCCCGCCAATCTAATAATCGTCGCCGATCACGGCATGGCCGCGACCAGCCCGGCGCGTACGATCGCGCTCGACAGCATTGCCAACCCGGCGGACTATCGCCTGTTCGAATCGGGGCCGTTCGCCAGCCTCTATGCGGTGCCCGGACATGAGGCGGCGCTCGAAAAGGCACTGCTCGGCCATCACGCGCATTACGATTGCTGGCGCAAGCGCGAGATCCCGGCACGGCTGCACTACGGCGCCAACCCGCGCGTGCCGCCCTATTTCTGCTTGGCCGAGACGGGCTGGTCGCTCACCGCGAGCACGCCGAAGCCCGATGCCAAGCCCGGCGGCAATCACGGCTTCGACAATGCCGCGCCCGAAATGGCCGCGCTGTTCATCGCCAGCGGCCCGGCGATCAAGCCGCTCGGCCCGCTGCCCGGTTTCGACAATGTCGATGTCGCGCCGCTGATCCGCGATGTGCTCGGCCTGCCCGCGGGGACCGGACTCGATGGCGACGACGCGCCGTTCCGCGCAGCGCTCGCCAAGTAGCGCTTGCCTTCGCCGCGGGCGCGCGAGACACTCGCGCGATGCAATATTTCGAAGATATCGTGGTCGGTACCAAAGCGTCGTTCGGCCAGTATGCAGTGCTGCACGACGAGGTCGTCGCATTCGCCAAGGCCTATGACCCGCAGCCGTTCCACCTCTCCGATGCGGCCGCCGCTGAGACGCATTTCGGCCGGCTGTCGGCGAGCGGGTGGCACACCTGCGCGATGACGATGGCAATGGTAGTCGAGAACCTCAAGGCACACGATCAAGCCGGTCTCGGCTCGCCCGGGATCGACGAACTGCGCTGGCTCAAGCCCGTTTATCCCGGCGACACGCTGCGCTGCGAAACCGAGATCCTCGACAAGCGCGCATCGCAGAGCCGGCCCGAGATGGGGAGCTATCGCAGCCGGATGACCGTGCTCAACCAGGACGATGTCACGGTGATGACCTTCGTCTCGATTGGCCTCATTCGCGCCCGACCCGCCGCGTAATGGTTCGACGCGGCGGATTCAGTAAGGACGACTGACGGCGGTCAGCGGTGATGCCCACCGCCGCGATTGCCGCCGCCGTGATAGCCGCCACCGCCCTGTGGCCCGCGCCCTGGCGACCCGCGGAACCCGCCACCCAGGCGCCCCTGGATGCCGTAATCGCGCCACATCGGGCGAACCTCGCGCCGCGCACCGCGCCACTGCTGCGAGCGGCCCTGCCAATAGCCACGCTGCTGGTCGTTCCAGCGGTGGCGGTAATTGTTGCGATCGTAGACATAATAGCCCGAGCCGGGGTAATAATAGTCGCCCTGCCAGCCCCAATACGGATCGGCGCTGTAGCCACCATAATAGGGATCCCACGCGCTTGCGCCGTAGCCGACCTGGACGCCGCCATAACCGTAATCGTCGACACAGCCCGAAAGCCCGCCGACGGTGACGAGGGCGGCTGCGGCGAGGGTTAGCTTGATAAAGGACATGGCGCGTTCCTGCTGGACGACGCGCCGGACATCATGCGGGGCGCGGGGGTTGATCCTCAACCCGGCGGCCCGTGCTTGGTTCCTGTCCGGTGCTCAGTGCCCGGGGAAGGCGATCAGCGAATCGACCGTAACGCCGTCGGTGCGCAACGCATCGGCGCCGCCCAGATCGGGCAAATCGACCAGGAACTGCGCTTGTTCGACCACCGCGCCTGCCTTGCGCAGCAGCCGCAGCGCGGCGCGCGCGGTGCCACCGGTGGCGATGAGATCGTCGACCAGCAACACGCGCTTGCCAGGTGCCAGCGCATCGGCATGCATCACGATGCGGTCGGTCCCATATTCGAGCGCGTAATCCTCGGCGATCGTTGCGCCGGGCAGCTTGCCGTCCTTGCGGATCAGCAGCACGCCGGCGTTGAGCGGGCGGGCAAGTGCGGCGGCGAAGATGAAGCCGCGCGCCTCGATCCCGGCGACGAGATCGATCGGCCCGAGCGTCGTCGCCGCCATCCGCGTGATCGCCTGCGCAAAGCCGTGCGGGTCTATCAGCAAGGTCGTGATGTCGCGAAACTGGATGCCGGGCTTGGGGAAGTCCGGGATCGTCCGGATCAGCGCCTTGAGGTCGTCATTGTCGGACACGAAAATTCCTCGTCGCCCCGGCGGAGGCGGGGCCGTTATGTCGGTTCGCGAACCAGGCGTTCCGCGAGTCAACGCAGCGGCCCCGGCTTTCGCCGGGGCGACGTATGGATCAGTGCTTAATGTCGCGCCAGATGTTCTGGTAGGCGCCGTAGGAAAGCACGCAGAACAGCAGCAGGAAGCCGAGGACTGCGAGGCCATAGCCATGCCGTGCCGGCAGGTTGGGCTCGGCCGCCCAGGTCAGGAATGCCGCGACGTCCTTGGCATTCTGGTCGACGGTCGATTTGGTGCCGTCGAGATAGGTGACTTGCCCATCCTGCGTCAGTGGTGGCGGCATCGCGAGGTTGAGGTTCGCGAAATACGGATTGTAGTAGAGGCCGTCGGGCACCTTCGCGTCGGGGAAGTGCTTGAGCAACGCAGCCGGCTGATCCTGATACCCCGTCAGCAGCGAATAGACATAGGCCGGGCCTTCATGCCGCGCCTTGGTGATCAGCGAGAGATCTGGCGGGTTGCCGGTGCCGGGATAATAGACCGCCGGGAAATAATCGGCCGGCGTGTTGGGACGCTCGGTCGTGTCGCCCGACTTGGGGTCGAACTGCTTGGCCTTGACCGCCCAGTCCGCCGCAAACTTCTTCACCTGACCCGCCGAATAGCCGAGCTGGGTCAGGTCGCGGAACGCGACGTGCTTGAGCGAGTGGCAGTTCGAGCAGACTTCCTTGTAGACCTGCAGGCCGCGCTGGAGCTGACGCTCGTTATACGTGCCGAGCAAGCCGTTCGAGGCGAGCTCGACGTCCTTGGGATGGCGATGGAATTCCTCGACCGCGGTGGGGGGCGCCGGGTCGGTGATGGCGCCCGAGACGGTGCCAAACAGCGCCCAGGCGAGGCAGGCGACGATACCGGCGCCGATGAGGATTGCGATTGCGCGAACCATTGGTCTGAATGCCCCTTATTCGGCCGGAACCGGGCTACCGCTGAGCGCGGTATGAGCCGGACTGGTGCCACCCTTTTTCGCCAGCACCGCCTCGGTGATCGAGTTCGGCAATGGCTGCGGCCGCTCGGCGCGCGAGACGATCGGCAGGATGATCAGGAAGTGTGCGAAATAATAGGCTGCGGTGATCTGCCCGAGCGCGACCTTGAACGGCGAGATCTCCGATCCACCGACCCAGCCGAGCACCAGCACGTCGACCACCAGGACGCAGAAGAAGATGCGGTACAGCGGGCGATAGTTGGACGATCGCACCGGCGAGCTGTCGAGCCACGGCAGGAAGAACAGGATCAGGATCGACCCGAACATCGCGAGCACGCCGAGCAGCTTGGCCGGAATGAACAGGAAGTCCGCGGTGAACGAGCGCAGGATCGCGTAGAACGGCCAGAAATACCATTCGGGGACGATGTGCGCCGGCGTCTGCAGCGCATTGGCCGGGATATAGTTGTCCGGGTGGCCAAGGCTGTTGGGCGCGAAGAACAAGAGCGCTGCGAAGATGAACAGGAACACGCCGAGCCCGAAGCCGTCCTTGGCGGTGTAATAGGGATGGAACGGGACGGTGTCCTGCTCGCCCTTCACGTCGACGCCGGTCGGGTTGTTCGAGCCAGGAATGTGCAGCGCCCAGATGTGCAGGATGATGACGCCCGCGATCACGAACGGCAGCAGATAGTGGAGCGAGAAGAAGCGGTTGAGCGCCGCGTCATCGGGGGCGTATCCGCCGAGCAGCCAGATCCGGATCGTCTCGCCGACCACGGGAATCGCCGAGAAGAAGCCGGTGATGACCTGCGCGCCCCAGAAGCTCATCTGCCCCCAGGGGAGGACGTAGCCCATGAACGCGGTCGCCATCATCAGCAGGAAGATCGTGACGCCGAGCAGCCAGATCATCTCGCGCGGTGCCTTGTACGATCCGTAGAAGAGGCCGCGGAAGATGTGGATATAGACTACGACGAAGAACATCGAGGCGCCGTTGGCGTGCGCGTAGCGCAGGAACCAGCCGCCGTTGACGTCGCGCATGATGTGCTCGACCGAATCGAACGCCACGCCGCCATTGGCCGCATAGTGCATCGCGAGAACGATGCCGGTGACGATCTGGATTGCGAGCGCGGCTCCTGCGAGCACGCCGAAGTTCCAGAAATAGTTGAGGTTGCGCGGCACGGGATAGCCCGCACCGACCGCGCCGTAGACGAGCCGCGGGAGCGGCAGGCGCTGGTCGATCCATTTGGTGAACCCGCTCTTGGGTTCGTAATGCTTGGCCCAGGGAAAACTCATATCGCTATCCTCAACCCACCACGACCGTCGTCGGCGACGTGAATTTGTAATCCGGCACGAGCAAGTTCTTCGGTGCCGGGCCTTTGCGGATGCGTGCCGCGGTGTCGTATTGCGACCCGTGGCACGGGCAGAAATAGCCGCCGAACTGGCCGCGATCCTCGCCACTGGTGATGCCCTGCGGGATGCAGCCGAGATGCGTGCAGACGCCCAGCGTGATCAGCCAGTTCTTTTGACCGCGCGTGCGCTGCTCGAGCGTTTCGGGGTCGCGCAGCGACTTGATGTCGACCTTGTCGGCGGCGGAGATTTCCGCGGGCGTCAGGTTGCGGACGAAGAGCGGCTGCTTGCGGAACGACACGACGACGCCCTGCCCGGCCTCGACCTTGCTGAGATCGACCTCGGTCGTCGCCAGCGCGAGCACGTCGGCCGACGGGTTCATCTGGTTGATCAAGGGGACGACGATGGCGAGCGCGCCCACGCCGGCGACAGAGACCGCCGCGATGTTGAGGAAATCGCGACGTCGCGGCTCCCCGTCATGGTGCGGTTCCTCGTGTAGGGGAACGTCCAGGGTGTTTCCGCTTGCCATCCACTCGCCCTTGTTCTTCGCCCCCCGCCACTGCGCGCGGTCGAGCGATCAATTTTTGACACGACGCCCTGCACGACGGATCCACAGGCACGCCTGAACGCTTCCCTCGATCGGGGAAGCTTGAGGGCTTTGTTAGCCGGGCCGCCTAGCTTTTGCCAACTGCATTTTAAGGGTGCTAGCGGGGCGGCATGCGTATTGCTCTTTATCAACCCGACATGGCCGGCAATGTCGGCGCCATCTTCCGGCTCGGCGCCTGTCTCGGCGTCGGCGTCGACGTGATCGAGCCGACGGGCTTTACCTGGAGCGAGAAGGCGCTCGCCCGCTCGGGGATGGATTATGCCGAACTGGTCGAGGTGCGGCGACATGTCGATTGGGACGCGTTCGTCGCGACTGTGCCGCAGCGAATCGTGCTGCTGTCGACGCGCGGCGGCGTGCGGCTCGACGCCGCACCGTTCCGCGCCGACGACGTGCTGCTGATGGGATCGGAGGGCAGCGGCGTTCCCGATGCGGTGCACGACCAGGCCGATCTTGCGGTGCGGATCCCGCTTGTACCGGGGATGCGCTCGCTCAATATCGCGGTGGCGGCGGGAATCGCGTTGAGCGAGGCGCTGCGCCAGACCGGCGGCTGGCCTGCCTAAATTCGCGCTCGGAACTCGGGGGAGGATGTGGAAAGCCATCTCGACTTGGGCGCGATCCCTCGTCACAACAGCGCCATGCAACTCGACCCCGAACAAACCACCGCCCGCCTTTGGTTCGAGCAATTGCGCGACCAGATCTGCGCCGAATTCGTCGCGATCGAACGCGAGGCCGGCTCGGACGCCGATTTCGACTACACCGCGTGGGACCGCACCGACCCGAGCGGTGGTGACGGCGGCGGCGGGGTGCGCGGCGTGATGAAGGGACGCGTGTTCGAAAAGGTCGGCGTCAACGTGTCGACCGTCGGTGGCGCGTTCGAGGGCGAATTCGCCAAGTCGATCCACGGCGCGGCCGAAGACCCGAGCTTCTTTGCGACCGGCATCAGCCTGGTCGCGCACATGGCCAACCCGCATGTGCCCGCGGTCCATATGAACTGCCGCTTCCTCGTGACCACTAAGCGCTGGTTTGGCGGCGGCGCCGATCTCAACCCGCCCTTGCCCTATCCCGAGGACACCGCCGAATTCCACGCCGCGATGAAGGCCGCGTGCGACCCGCACGGCGCGGACTATTACGAGCGCTATTCGAAATGGGCCGAAGACTATTTCTACATCCCGCACCGCAAGGTGCACCGCGGCGTCGGCGGGATCTTCTGCGACCATCTCGAGGGCGATTTCGCCGCCAATTTCGCTTTCATCCAGGATCTCTGCCGCGCGTTTCTCGACGTTTACCCGAAGATCGTGCGGCGGCGGATGAACTTGCCCTTCACGCCCGCCGACACCGCACAGATGCTCGAATGGCGCGGGCGCTATGCCGAATTCAACCTGGTCTATGATCGCGGCACGCTGTTCGGGCTCAAGACCGGCGGCAATATCGATGCGATCCTGATGAGCTTGCCGCCGCTCGCGACCTGGTCGTGAGCCAATGGGGCTGACCCCGGTTCGCGACGCAGAGGTCGCGGCGATCGTCACCACGCTCGAGATGCGGCAAAAGCCGCCGCTGCGCCCCCTCCCCGCCTCGCGACTGCGGCTCGCGCGCTGGGAGGCGCCGACGCCCGATCGCTACCGCGTTCTGTTCCGCCGCGTCGGTGCGCCGTGGCTGTGGTTCTCGCGCCTCGTGATCGACGAAGCCGCCCTGCGCGCGATCATCCATGATCCGGCCGTTGCGATCTATGCCGTGGTCGATCCCGCGGGGATCGAAGTGGGGATGGTCGAGCTCGACTTCCGCCAGCCCGCAACATGCGAAATCTCGTACTTCGCGCTCATCCCCGAACTTGCGGGTCAGGGCTTTGGCCGCTGGCTGATGGCGGAAACGCTCGCGCGCGCCTGGACCAAGGGAATCGCGCGCGTTTGGCTCCACACCTGCACGCTCGACCATCCGAGCGCGCTCAATTTCTACCGCGCGCAAGGCTTCACCGCGATCCAGCGGACGATCGAGACCTTCGCCGATCCGCGCATCACCGGGCATCTCCCGCCCGAGACGGCGCCTCAGATTCCGCTTCTGAGCCGCCGGTAGAGCGCGACCTCGAGCAGGATCGCGGCGACCGTCGCGACGCTGCGCGCGCCGCCATTGCACACGTCGAGCACTGCAGCGACGACCGGGTTGGCCATCGGCGCGCCGTTCATCGCCGAGCCGAGCAATTCGAACGGCAGCGCCAGCACGTCGCGCGCAATCAACGGCACGCACGCAAACGCCATCAGCGTGAGGCCATGCCCGCGCGTGAGTGCAAAGCTGCGCCGCCACGCCGCGATCACGCCGAGCGGCCGCTCGGCGACGAAGGCCGGGCCGATCGGCATCAACCGCCCTTTCAGATACAGGCCCGGAATCAGCAGCAGCGAGGCGATGTTGACGGGGAAGGTCACCACCAGCGCCAGCAGGATGTAGCGCGGCAGCAGCGGCAAAGCCTTGCGCAACGCGCCGGCGACATCGGGGCGGTCGCGATCGGTATAGAGCAGCAGCAGCGTCAGCGTTCCGAACAGCGACGCCAGCGTCAACGCGAGCACGAGCAGGTCGTTATGCCTCGACCACACAGCGACCGCATCGAGCCACGCCTGCAGCGCGACCGGATCCGAGCTCGACGCGGGCAACGGCGGGGTCGGGTCGACGAACATCACTTGCGCCACCCTCGGCACCAGCAGGAAGACGCCCCCGACCGCGATCAACAGGTCGCGATCGCGCTTCGCCATCGCCCAGGCGTCGCGCAGAACGGCGGCAGCATCGAGCTTCATGAGCGCGCGACGATCGCCTCGCGGGCGGCGAGATACAGCTTGGCGAGGAACACCACCGCGAGCAGCGAGAACAGCGTCGAGACGCCCGCGACGACGATCTGCGTCAGGATGCTGGCGAGCGTGACGGTCCCCTCGCCGCCGAGGACGAGCGCGAACACCGTCCCGAATACGCTCTTGGCCGCCGCCGAGGCGACCCATGAAACCACGCCGTACAGCATCACCACGCCGATCACCTTCCACGCGATATGCCGCGTCAATTCAAAACTCCGGCGATAGACGCCCAATCCGCGCCGCTCCTCGAGCACGATCGGGGTCACCAGCACCACGCAGCGCGCATAGGCCCAGAACAGCACGACGGCCAGTACGAGACTGTAGAGCGAGACGAACGCCATCGCGCCGCCATTGACGTCGCCCGGCTGCAGCGTGCCGGCAGAAAGCGCGGCCATGTTCATCCCGCTCAGGCCAAGCACGATCCCGATCGGCATCGCCAGCACCACGACCACCGCGAGCGTCACCAGCCCGATCCCGAGCACGGGCAGAAAACGGCGATTGGCGGCCTGCACCGCGGCAACGCGCGAGATCGCCGGATCGAGTGCGAGCGCGGTGAGCGCGAGCCCCGCCCAACTCGTCAGCAGCGACAGCAGCAAGACGATGATCCCGAGCAGCAGGTCGCCGCCATGCCCGCTCGATCCCATCAGCGGCATCAGCGTACCGATCAGCGCCAGCGGCACGAACAGCCCGAGCAGCACGATCGGCAGCATCGCGGCGCGGCGCTCGCTCAGGCAGTCCGTGGTGCGATCCCACACGGTGCTCATCGTCACGCTCACGTCGTTCCTCCCCGCTTCGCCGCGCGGCCCCGACCGCGCGCCCGCTCTTAGACCGACGCCGCCGCGCTTGCCAATCACTTGCGTCCGGCCTGCAGCCGGGCCACATCGCGCAGGTGACCGATCTTCGCGACGACATCGAATGGCGCATTTCCCCCGCGCCGATCCCCTATGCCGAGGCGCTCGCCGAGATGGAGGCGCGTGCCGCGGCGGTGGTCGAAGGCCGAGCGCGCGAGCTGATCTGGCTGCTCGAACATCCTGCGGTCTACACCGGCGGGACGAGCGCCGACCCGAGCGAACTGCGCGACCCGCAATTCCCGGTGGTGCAGACCGGGCGCGGCGGGCGCTACACCTATCACGGCCCCGGGCAGCGGATCGGCTATGTCGTGCTCGATCTCAACAAGCGCGGGCGTGACGTGCGCCAGTTCGTCCACGGTCTCGAAGGCTGGGTGATCGACACGCTCGGCGATCTCGGCATCACCGCCTTTCGTGCGCCGGGCCGCGTCGGCATCTGGACGCACATCGCTGGCCCGCTCGGCGGCGACCCGGTCGAGGCCAAGATCGGGGCGATTGGCGTGCGCGTTCGGCGCTGGGTGACGCTCCACGGCTTTTCGGTCAACCTCTCGCCCAACCTCGCGCACTTCGGCGGGATCGTGCCTTGCGGCCTCCCCGACTTCGCGGTGACGAGCGCCGAGATGCTCGGCCGGCCGACCGATTATGCAACTTTTGACGCAGCCTTGGCGTTGCGCCTTGCAGCGTTCCTGCAAACTCATTCTATCAGGCAACAAAACTGGGCTTGAGGGTCAGGCGTTTCCGGACTAATGTCCACCACGGTTTGGGTATTAAAGGTCTCGAGGCCAACCAACCATTTATCTAGGGAGCTTTCCAATGCGTGCATTCATTTCCAAGGTCGCTGCTGGTTCGATGATCGCTGTTGCGGCGATCGCGATTTCGGCATGCACCCCGAAGACCGAGACGACGACGACCGACAACACGATGGTCACCGACATGAACTCGACCGACACGATGGGCGCGACGACCAACGACACGATGACGTCGACCGACGCCGCTGGCAACGAAGGCATGATGGCAAACGACACCATGATGACCTCGAACACCACGACCACCACCAACGCAATGTAATCTTCCCGTCAGGGAACGATTATCGCGAGGGCCGTCCGGGCAGCCGGGCGGCCCTTTCGATTCGAGCGCGGAACGCCCGGGCATCGGCATGCGATGAAACGAAAAGAGTTGGGTTGCGCGTCAAAAAGCCGTAATCGCAGCATCGTTAACGAGAGGCTTTCAATGACCGTGTTGCGTAAACTGGCTGCGATCACCGCAATCGCGGGCGCCGCCCTCGCCGTCACCCCTGCGTCGGCACAGTTCTTTTTCAAACCGCATGATTTCAGTGGCCCGCCGATCCGTGGTGACGAGCCCGGCCTGCCGACGCTGCCGGGCGCAACCGACGAGGAAGTTCGGGCGAACCTCGTGTGGAACATGCGCTCGGCGCTCAACGTCGCGGCGCTGCAGTGCCAGTTCGAACCGAGCCTGTTGACGGTCGAGAATTACAACATCTCGCTGATCAACCATAAGGACGAGTTCAAGAAGTCGCTCGACATCCTGACCAAATATTTCACGCGCGTAAACAAGGGCCTCAAGCCCGGCCAAGCGGCGATGGACCGCTATGGCACGAAGACCTATTCGGCGTTCACCACGGTCAACGCGCAGCTCGGCTTCTGCCAGACCGCGGCAGCCGTCGCGACCGATGCGGCTTACGCACCGCGCGGCGAGCTGTACAAGGTCGCGGTGCGCGACATGAGTTCGCTGCGCAATGCGCTGATCCCGTTCGGCGAGGAGCGCTTCGCGCGCCGCGTCCGCGTCGACACGCGGCTGTCACTGCCGCGGCTCGACGACGCGTGCTGGGACAAGCGCGGCACCTGGCTCCAGCGCAAGTGCGGGGAATTCACGACGACGTTCCGCTGACGCGGCGCGTCAGGGCCTGCCTCAGCGCAGGCCCAGCGCCTTGTGCGCCTGTAACGTCAGCCGCCACTGCGGGCGCGCCATGACGAGGTCGATCGCGGCGGCGTGATTGGCCTCGGCAGCGATGCTGTCGAGCGGCTGGATCAGATGATGCGCGAAGTCCCAGCTTTCGAGCTCGGCGACATCGCTGCCCGGCTGCGGCCAGACGAGCTTCAATTCGTCGCCGCTGCGCTGGACAACTTCGCTCCCGGCCTTGGGGCTGATGCACACCCAGTCGATCCCGGGATGTACCGCGAGCGTCCCGTTGCTCTCGATCGCGATCTCGAAACCCGCGGCATGGAGCGTGTCGACCAAGGCATCGTCGACTTGCAGCATCGGCTCGCCGCCGGTGAGCACGACGAAGCGATGCGCCGGGTCAGCGCCCCAGAAGTCCGCGACCGCCGCGACCAGCTCGACCGCATCGGCGAATTTCGCGCCGCCCGCGCCGTCGGTTCCGACGAAATCGGTGTCGCAGAAGCGGCAAATCGCGCTCGCGCGGTCCTGCTCGCGCCCCGACCACAGATTGCACCCGGCAAAGCGGACGAACACCGCGCGCCGCCCGGCCTGCACGCCTTCGCCCTGCAGCGTGAGGAACATTTCCTTGACCGCGTACGACATCGGCTCAGACCGCGTATGCGGTGGGATCGGGAAACCCCGCTTCCGCGAAGCCCTTCTTGCGCAACCGGCAGCTGTCGCACACGCCGCAATGCAACCCACCGGGCGCGGGGTCGTAGCACGACCAGCTGAGCGCCGGATCAATCTTCAACCGCGCCGCTTCGCGGACGATGTCGGCCTTGGTCATGTCCTGTAACGGCGCATGGATGCGGAACGGGCTGCCCTCGACGCCTGCCTTGGTGGCAAGTTCGGCAAGCCCCTCGAACGCGGCGATGAATTCGGGACGGCAATCGGGATAGCCCGAATAATCGAGCGCATTGACGCCGATGAACAGATCGCGCGCGCCCGCCGCTTCGGCCCAGCCGAGCGCAAGGCTGAGGAAGATCGTGTTGCGCGCCGGCACATAGGTCACCGGGATCCCCGGCTGGACGCCGTCCTTGGGCACGTCGATATCGGCGGTCAGCGCCGATCCGCCGAACGCCGCAAGATCGAGCGGCAACATGACGTGTCGCTCGGCGCCGAGCACATGCGCGATCCGCCTTGCCGAAGCGAGCTCGAGCCGATGCCGCTGGTTATAATCGACCGACAGCGCGAGCAGCCGATAACCCGCCTCGCGCGCAAAGGCCGCCGCGACCATCGAATCAAGACCGCCTGAGACCAAGACGACCGCAAGCGGTGCGGCGCCTGCAGGCGCTGCCGAAAGGTTTTCGTTTGTCATAATATCCCGCGGGTACCCCCCGCCCTCGCATTACGCAAGTATAGCCCCGTCAGAAAAACGGGCCGCCCTTAGGCGGCCCAGGGGATGCCCATCTCTGGGCGATTGGGAGAAAAGCGTGCGCTCACAAGAATTGCACGAACCCGTCCTAGTGCCGAAAGATTGAAAAGACCTTTACTGCGATCACTTAAGGCGCGCGACACCTGCCGCGCAGTCGCCGACGCGACGCGCCTCATATTGCTCGTCGAACGGCGCACCGCTCAGAATGCCCTGCGTCTCGAGATTGAAGTTCCGCTGCGTCGCAACCTTGACGCTGGTCTGCCCATGGCCGGTCCCGGGGCAGACATAGGTCACCCGCGCGACATTGGCATCGTCGACCAGGACTTTGTGCTGGCACTGCGCATTGCCATGCCCGAACTGGATCAGCGGGCGTGCATCGGCGATGCAGATCGACCGCGGCGGCGCATCGCTATCGAGCGCCTTGAACTGCCATTCACCCGATTCGATCCGCGCCAGCGCGGCCAGTGTCGGCGCGCCCGCTGGCGCTGCGGCGGCCAAGCCGCCCGTCGCTGCCAAGCCCGCAATCATTGCGCGCACCACGTTTCGCACTTGCATTGTATCGATCCCTGTCCGGCGGCGCGCCTCCGCACGCCGGCTCGCTTCCAGACGCGTATCTGGGGATACACCCGGCGTGTTACAATGCGTTTACGTAACGATCTCGCTCGCGACGGGAACGGGGAATTTGGTCGCGCAAAACGCGCAATCGACGAAGATCACGCCGTTCTCATCGGCCATCGCCTGCTGCTCGGATGGCGGGAATTTGCCGAGCACTTGCGCGATGTAATCGGGCGAGCAGCGGCAGCCGCGCGCGAACGCGGTCTCGCCGTGGAGGCGGACTTCCTCTTCCTCGTTGAACAGGCGCCAGACGAGCGTCTCGAGCGGCAGCGCCGGGTCGGCAAGTTCGTCGGCCGCCATCGTCCCACCCAGGATCGCGACATGCTCCCACTCGGGATGGTCGAGCCGGGTGTGGAGCCGCTCGCGGCCATCCTCGCCCTCGGGGAGATGCTGGAGCAGCAACCCGCCCGCGACGCGCTTGCCATCGGTCGCGCGGCCGATGCCGACGCGCACCAGCGTCGGAATCTGCTCGGACTGGAGGAAATAATGCTCGGCCGCTTCGCTCAGCGAGCTGCCGTCGAGCGGGACGATGCCCTGATAGCGCTCGCCCGTCGTCGCCTGGTCGAAGGTGATTGCAAGATAGCCTGCACCGAACAGCGCGAACAGGCTCGGCTCTTCCGGCCCTGCCGCGAGGCGGTCGGCATCGTATTGGACATAGCCGCGCAGTTCGCCGCCGCGGTAATCGCACACGAGCAGCGTGACGATGCCGTTCTGCGTCTGCGCCTGCATCGTCAGCTGACCGCCGGCATCCTTGAGCGTCGAGCCGATCAACGCGGCGAGCGTCAATGCCTCGGCGAGCAACGCCTCGATCGCGGGCGGATAGGCGTGCGCCGCGAGGATGGTGTCGAGCACCGGCCCCAGCCGCACGATGCGACCGCGCGCGTGGCGCTGCGGGATGGTGAAGCCGAGCGCGCGGTCGGTGTCAGTGGTGATCGGATCGGTCATCGCAAACTTTCGTCACCCCAGCGAACGCTGGGGTCTCATGGGGCTCGGGAGCGCCCTACAGCCAGGAGATCCCGGCTTTCGCCGGGATGACGGATATGGTGGACGCTCAGCGCGGGTTCAACCGATCTGCCCGAAGCACCAGCGCAGTACCGATTTCTGCGCATGGAGCCGGTTCTCCGCCTCGGGCCAGATCAAGGATTGCGGGCCGTCGATCACCTCGGGCGTCACCTCCTCGCCGCGATGCGCGGGGAGGCAGTGGAGGAACACCGCACCGGGATTGGCCTGCGCCATCAGCGCGGCGTCGACTTGATACGGCAGCATCGCCTTGAGCTTGGTGTCGGCATGCGTCTGCCCCATCGAGATCCAGGTATCGGTGATGACGACATCGGCGCCCGCCACCGCCTCCGCGGGGTCCGAGACGACGCGCGCGCGCCCCGCGCCGCGGCCGATCACGGCATCGTCGGGCTGGAACCCTTGCGGGCACGCCGCGACGACGTCGAACTGCATCAGCCCGGCGGCCTCGACGATCGAGGCGAGGACGTTGTTGCCATCGCCGAGCCAAGCGACCTTGAGCCCCGGGAGCGGTTTGCCCGCTTCGAGGATCGTCAGCAGGTCGGCCATGATCTGGCACGGATGCGAATCGTCGGTCAGGCCGTTGATGACCGGGATCGTCGCATACTGCGCCATTTCCTCGAGCTTGGCGTGATCGTCGGTACGCAGCATGATCGCGTCGCAATAGCCCGACAGCACGCGCGCGGTGTCGGCAACGGTCTCGCCGCGGCCAAGCTGCGTGGTGCCGGAGTCGAGGATCACCGAGCTGCCGCCCAGCTGGCGGATCGCCATGTCGAACGACACACGCGTACGAGTCGAGCTCTTTTCGAACACCATCGCGAGCGTGTGGCCGGCGAGCGGTGCGTCGGCGTCGGGCTTGCCCTTGGGCCAGCCGGCGCGCTCCGCCTTGCGGTCGAGCGCATCGGCCAGCATCGCGGCCACGCCGTCAGGGCCGGCATCGGAAAGCGAGAGGAAGTTACGCATCCTAAATCCTTAATTCCCTCTCCCTCTGGGAGAGGGAGGGAGCGGCGAAGCCGCGGAAGGGTGAGGACAGGGTGTTGGCGTGCGTTGCCCTCACCCTTCCCACCCGGCTGCGCCGAGCGGGCCCCTTCCCTCTCCCAAAGGGAGAGGGAGTTTTAGCTCACGCCGCCACCGCCACGGGCGTGAAATCGCGCGCGCCGTCGCTCAGCTTCTGGACGAACTCGGCGATATGCGCGTCCTCGATCACCAGCGGCGGCAGCACGCGGACGACGTTCTCGCCCGCCGCGACCGTCAGCAGCCCGTGATGATCGCGCAGATGCGCCACGAAATCGCGCGCGACGACGGCATCGTTGAGCTTGATCCCGAACATCAGCCCCTTGCCGCGCAGGCTGTCGAAGATCTGGTCGTAATTCGGCATCATCTGCTCGACCGAGGCGCGCAACCGCTCGCCCATCGCGGTCACATGCTCGAGGAAGCCCGGCTCGAGCATCACGTCGAGGATCGCCTCGCCCGCCGCCATCGCCAGCGGGTTGCCGCCATAGGTCGAGCCGTGCGTGCCGAATACCATCCCCTTGGCCGCTTCCTCGGTCGCGAGGCACGCGCCGAGCGGGAAACCGCCGGCGATGCCCTTGGCCGAGGACAGGATGTCAGGGGTGATGCCGTAATGTTCATACGCCCACATCTTGCCGGTCCGGCCATAGCCGCACTGGACCTCGTCGAGCACAAGCAGCAGGCCGTGCTCGTCGCACGCCTTGCGCAGCCCTTGCAGGAACTCGGTGGTGGATGCCGAGACGCCGCCCTCGCCCTGGATCGTCTCGACCATGAAGCCAGCCGTCGTATCGTCGATCAGCGCGAGGGCTGCTTCGAGATCGTTGAACGGCGCATAGGCGAAGCCCGGCAGCAGCGGCTCGAAACCGTCGCGCATCTTGGGCTGGTTGGTCGCCGAGATCGCCCCCATCGTGCGCCCGTGAAAGGCGTTGTTGAAGGTGATCAGCGTCGTGCGCTGCGGATTGCCGTTGGCGTAGTGATAGCGCCGCGCGGTCTTGATCGCGCATTCGACCGCTTCGGTGCCCGAATTGGTGAAGAACACCGTGTCGGCGAACGAATTCTCGACGATGCGCTGCGCGAGATGCTCGCCCTGCGGCGAACCGTAGAGATTGGAGACGTGCATCAGCGTGGCTGCTTGCTTGGCGATCGCCTCAACCAATTTGGGATGGCCGTGGCCAAGCGCGTTGACCGCAATGCCGGCGGCGAAATCGAGATATTGCTCGCCTTGCTCGCCGTACAGATAGCAGCCTTCGCCTCGCACCGGGCGTACGCCGCACCGCGGGTACACAGGCATCAAAGCGGGGGTCGACACGGGCCGTCTCCTGAAAAAGCAAAAGGGCGACCCAACCGGTCGCCCGAATCCCGTTTTACGAAGATGCCGCCGCAAGCGCAACACCGCGCGGCATCGGCCGGGAAGACGCTATTGCGACGGGCCGACCGGCGCGATCTTCATGCCGTCGCCGAGTTGATCGACTCGCGTCAGCGCGACCCACTCGCCCTTTTGCAGCCCAGCGCTTACGCCGATGCCGTCGGGCGTCTGTTCGCCGAGCGTCACCGCGCGCCGCTGCACGCGCGCGCTCGCCAGATCGACGACATAGACCGCCGCGGCGCCTGTATGCGGACCGAGGATCGCGCTCGGCGGGACCGCGAGCATCGTCGTGCCCGCGCCCGTCGCGACAATTCGCGCGGTTGCCGACTGGCCAGCGGCGAAACGCGAATCACGCGGCAAGGTGATTTCGACCTCTGATGCGCCCGCCTTGGGCGGCGCGATCCGGATCACGCGCCCGACGACGACATCGCCGTGGAATGCCGGAAAGCGGATTTGCGCGCTTGCGCCGAGCGTGATGCGCGCCGCGTCCGCCGCGGGCAGCGTGGCGAGCAGGGCATAGCCGGCGTTGGCGGCCTTCGCCCCCGGTGCCGCGGTCCCCGGCATCGCCTCGAGCGCGCGCGCGGCGACCGTGCCGGGTCCGCTGACGGTTGCGGCAAACACCGTCCCGCCGACTTGTGCGATGCGGACTTGCGGTGCCTGCGGGGCTTGCGCCGTCGCCCCCGCCGTCGGGACGGCGTTTGGCGCAGCCTTGCCGCACGCCGCGACGAGCAGCCCCATTCCCAGCGCACACCAGATCCGCATCGCCAATTCCTTCTGCCCGCGCGCTACGCAAAGCGCGCGCGACACGGAACGCCTCAGTTCTTGATCTTCCAGCCCGAGCGCAGCAGCGCGTAGCACAGCGTCCCGAGCGCGACGTCGATCGCGAGGATCACCGCGCCGCCGACCAGCACGGGCGAGTCGGCGGTGCCGAGGAAGCCGTAGCGGAAGCCCGAGATGATGTAGAAGAACGGGTTTACATGGCTGAACGCGCGGAACGCGGGCGCGAGCGTATCGACCGAATAGAACGTGCCCGACAGCAGCGTCAGCGGCGCGATCACGAAATTCTGGACGGCGGCGGCATGATCGAACTTCTCCGCCCAGATCGAGGTCAGCACCCCGACCAGCGCCAGGAACGCCGAGCCGAGCAGCCCGAACCACAGGATCGCGAGCGGATGGACGGGCACGATATGGACGCCCGGCCACAAGGCCATCGCGACCGACACGGCGAGCCCCACGCAAATCGCGCGCGTCACCGCACCACCGACCATCGCGACGAGCAATTCGGCGGTCGACAGCGGCGGCATCAGATAATCGACGATCGTCCCCTGGATCTTGCCGACCAGCAGCGAAAAGCTCGCATTGGCGAACGCGTTCTGCAGCATCCCCATCACGATCAGCCCGGGCGCGATGAAATCAGCGAAGGGAACCGCGACCCCGCCGACCATCACCGGGCGCTTTCCGCCCGTCGCGACGGTGAAAATGATCAGGAACAGCAGCGTCGTGATCGCCGGCGCCCAGATCGTCTGCAGCTGCACCTTGAAGAAACGGCGCACCTCCTTGATATAGAGCGTTCGAAGACCGCCCCAATTGACATTCCGGATGACCGGAACGCCGGGAGCGTTCATTTGGGTACGAATTTCGCCGATTGGGGGCTGGCTGCTCATGGGGGTGTCGCTAAAGACTGCCGCCGCCGCCCGCAACCCCGGCATGACGATTGGGAAAATTGAATGAGCTGGACCGACGAACGCATCGATACGCTGCGCAAGCGCTGGGAAGCAGGCCAGACCGCAAGCCAGATCGCCGAGGAACTCGGTGGCGTCAGCCGCAATGCCGTCATCGGCAAGGCGCACCGCCTTGGCCTGCAGTCGCGTCCCTCGCCGGTCAAGCCGAACGAGCCAGCGGCCGCCACCGCCGCCGCGCCCGCACCGACGCCGGCACCCGCGCCCGCACCAGTAGCACCGCCCAAGGCCGCGGCCCCGGTCGCACCCGCACCCAAGCCAGCGCCGCCTGCCCCGCGCCCTGCGGTCGTCGCAGCGCCCCCGGTCGCTGAGATCGAAGACGAGGAGGAAGAAGAGGAGGTCGCGGTCGAGGCCGATAGCGACGACGACACCGACGAGGCCGACGCAGCCCCCGTCGTCGTGCGTCCCGCGCCCCCGATCCTGCGCTCGGTCGGCCCCGGCGGCTTCCTGCGCCAGGCGCCCGGCGAGCAGCAAGCGCCGATTACGCCAGCGCCGCCGCGCCGCCTCGTGCCCGCCAAGCCCTCGGCCGAAATGGCGGGCAAGACGACCTTGCTCGATCTCAACGACAAGATCTGCAAATGGCCGATCGGCCACCCGGGCGAACCCGACTTCCACTTCTGCGGCGAGAAGGTGAACCCCGGTTTCCCATATTGCGTCGGGCATTGCGGCCACGCGTATCAGGCGCAGCTGCCGCGCCGCGATCGCCGCCCCGCCCCGCCGCTCCCGTTCGGCGGCCCGCGCGCGCGCTGAACGCACGCGAAGCGTTACGAAAAAGGGGCGCCCGGCAGATGCCGGGCGCCCCTTTTTGTTTGCTTGCGTTCGTCACCCCGGGAAACGCCCGGAGTGACGCGTCGCGGTTCCTAGAAGCGGAAGTTCGCGGTCGCGCGCACGCTGTGCCAGCGGAACTTGTCGTCGCTGCGCTTGAAGTCGGTACCGCCAGTGTTCGGTGCGAGCACGAACGGATTGGTCGCCGGCGCAGTGCCCTGCGTCACACGAACGCGATACTCATCGTCCTTATACTGGTTGTACAGATACTCGAGACCGATCGAGAAGTGACGACCGAGCTTCTGCTCGATGCCGCCGCCCGCGACGAAGCCCCATGCGTCATGCCGGCTGCCATTGTCGGCGAAGGCATTGGCGGTGTTGCTCGTGGCAAAGCTCGACTTGGTCTTGGCATAGGCGCCGCCACCGGTCGCATAGAACAGCGTCTTGTCGAACGCATAGCCGGCGCGCAGGCGGGCATTGGCGTCGAAGTCGACCTTGCGCGTCATGACATAGCTGGCAGGCGTCGTGCTGAAGCCCGAGACGCTGTCACGCACCTGGCTCTTGCCGAACTCACCGACGACGCCGATCACGAAATGGCCATACTGCTTGTCGAAGCCGACGCGGCCCGAATAGCTGATATTGTCCTTGTCGTTGGTGCAGCCGGTCAGCGCGCCGGTGCTGGTCGCGCGACCGTTGCAGAAACCGGCGCCTGGCTGCGCGGCGGTCGGGGCGAAGGCATTCGCGCCAGCTGCGGTCGTTACCAGCTCGTTGAAATTGCCGTCACGGTTGCGGTCGAACAGGATGCTCGAGCCGACATCGTTGGGCTGCGCGTCGAAACCGACGGTGCCGCCGACATACAGGCCGTCGAACGGCTTGGGATCGGCCTCCTGCGCCAGGGCGGGGGCGGCGAAAGCGAGGCCGGCAACGAGCATGGTGGCGGCGGAAAGAAGAGACTTGGTACGCATGGAAACTCCTGGGTTGCTGCTTCAGCGCAGGAGAGACGTGCGAGCGCGGCGCTTGGCCGCATCGACATGAACATTCTGTCATGTTGATGCGAAAATATCACACTCGGCCGCTGCGACCGCGCCGTCACGCAGTGGTTGGCAGCGGTGCCACCGCGGTCCTATAGCAAGGACATGTCCGAAGACCTGTTCGCCGCCACCCCCAAACACCAGCCGACCGATTACGACGCCTCCTCGATCGAGGTGCTCGAGGGGTTGGAGCCCGTCCGCCGCCGACCGGGCATGTATATCGGCGGCACCGACGAGCGCGCCTATCACCATCTCGCCGCCGAAGTGCTCGACAATGCGATGGACGAAGCCGTCGCGGGCCACGCCACGCGGATCGAGATCGAACTGCATCCGGGCAACCGGCTGGTAATCGTCGACAATGGCCGCGGCATCCCGGTCGACCCGCATCCGAAATTTCCCGGCAAGTCGGCGCTCGAAGTGATCCTGTCCACGCTGCACTCGGGCGGCAAGTTCGACGGCAAGGCCTATGCGACGTCGGGCGGTCTGCACGGCGTCGGCGTCAGCGTCGTCAATGCGCTGTCGTCGGACACGATCGTCGAGGTCGCGCGCAACCGCGAGCTCTATCGCCAGCGTTTCTCGCGCGGCGAGACGCTCGGGCCGATCGAGCATGTCGGTGCCGCACCCAACCGGCGCGGCACGATGGTCAGCTTCATCCCCGACGAGCAGATCTTCGGCCCCGAGATGAGCTTCAAGCCCGCGCGACTGCACAAGCTCGCGCGCTCGAAGGCGTATCTGTTCGCGGGCGTCGAGATTCGCTGGAAGTGCGCGCCCGAGCTGATCGGCGATGACACGCCGGCCGAAGCGGTGTTCCAGTTCCCCGGTGGCCTTGCCGATCACTTGCGCGAACAAGTCGGCGCGCGCGAGTGCGCGACGAGCGACTTCTTCGTCACGCGCCAGGATTTCCCCGGCGCGGCGGGTCGCGTCGAATGTGCGGTCGCGTGGCCGTTGTGGAGCGACGGCTCGTACAGCTGGTATTGCAACACCATCCCGACCCCCGATGGCGGCACGCACGAAGCGGGGCTGCGCAACGCGCTCGTCAAGGGCATCCGCGCGTTCGGCGAGCTGGTCGGGCAGAAGAAGGCCAAGGAAATCTCGGCCGAGGACATCATGACCGGCAGCGAGCTGATGCTCTCGGTCTTCATCCGCGATCCGCAATTCCAGAGCCAGACCAAGGACCGACTCTCGAGCCCCGAGGCGACGCCGCTCGTCGAAAAAGCGGTGCGCGACCATTTCGACCATTTCCTCAGCAACAATATGGAGCGCGGCAAGGCGCTGCTGACCTATGTCATCGAGCGGATGGACGAGCGGCTCGCGCGCAAGGCCGAGCGCGAGGTCAAGCGCAAGACCGCGACGTCGGCGCGCAAGCTCCGCCTGCCCGGCAAGCTCACCGACTGCGCCTCGGCCGGACCCGAGGGCACCGAGATCTTCATCGTCGAGGGCGATTCGGCAGGCGGTTCGGCCAAGCAGGCGCGCGACCGCAAGACGCAGGCGATCCTGCCGATCCGCGGCAAGATCCTCAACGTCGCCTCGGCGACGATGGCCAAGATCGCGGGCAATTCGGAAATCGCCGATCTGATCCAGGCACTCGGCTGCGGGACGCGGAAAACCTGCGTGGCTGAAAACCTGCGCTACGAACGCGTCGTCATCATGACCGACGCAGACGTCGACGGCGCGCATATCGCCACGCTGCTGATGACCTTCTTCTTCCAGGAAATGCCCGAGATCGTCCGCGCGGGGCATGTCTATCTCGCGCAGCCGCCGCTCTATCGCCTCACCTCGGGCACCAAGAGCCTCTACGCGATGGACGACGCGCATCGCGAGCTGCTCGAAAAGACCGAGTTCAAGGGCAAGAAGGTCGAGATCGGGCGCTTCAAGGGTCTCGGCGAGATGAACCCGATGCAGCTGCGTGAAACGACGATGGACCCCAAGTCGCGCGCGATGCTGCGGATCACGCTGCCGCAGGAATATGAGGACCGTGCGGGCGTCAAGGATCTGGTCGACCGGCTGATGGGCACCAACCCCGCGCACCGTTTCGCCTTCATCCAGGAAAATGCCGCGCGGCTCGACGAAGCGGCGATCGACGCCTGAGCGAGGCTTTTCGACCCCGCACCACTGCGATACGCTGCGATCCAGGCTATGTGACGGGGGACACACGATGATTCGCAAGGTCGTTTTGCTGGTCGCGATCTTGGGCCTCGGTGCGCCCGCCGTTGCGCAGACCCTGCCGGCGGCAGCGACCGTGGCGAGCGACCCGCTCCGCCCGCGCGCGCAGGCGCTGCTCGGGATCCTCGGTGGCGGCGGCGACACCGCGGCGGAATTCGACCCGACTTTCCTGGCGCAAATCCCCGACGCGAAGATCCGCACGATCGCCAAGCAATTGTCGGACGCCTTCGGTGCGCCGCTGGCGATCGAGTCGCTGACTTCTGCGACTCCGCAGAAAGCCAGTCTCACCGTCCGCTATGCGCGTGGAAGCGTGGCGATGACTATGACGGTCGAGCCGAGCGCGGCGCATCGCATCACCGGCCTGCTCGTCACCGGCACGACCTCGCGCGAGGCATCGCTCGACCAGATCGTCGCGACGATCGGCAACTTGCCGGGAGTCGCCGGGTTTGCCCTCGTGCGGCTCGACGACCGTGTGCCGCGTCAACTGCTTGCCGCAAGGCCCGATACGGATTTTGCGATCGGCTCGGCGTTCAAGCTCGCCATCCTGTCAGAGGCGATCCGCGCAACCAATGCGGGCGAACGGCGGTGGGACGATCTCGTCACGCTCGACGGCGCCCCGCTCCCCGGCGGGTTTTATACGCAGCAGCCTGCGGGCACCAAGGTCACGCTGCGCGAACTCGCGCAGAAAATGATCTCGGTAAGCGACAACAGCGCGACCGACATTCTGCTCGCCGCGCTCGGCCGCGCGAAGGTCGAGGCGATGTTACCGGTGATCGGCTGGCGCCATGCTGCGCGCAATCGCCCGCTGCTCGGCACACTCGACGTCTTCAAGCTCAAGGGGATTCCGGGCGGAGCACTCGGCAAGCGGTGGCTGGCGCTCGACGAAGCGGGACGCCGTGCGCTGCTCGCCAAGGACATCGCCGCAACGCCGCTGGGCGCGATCGACCCGCGGATGTTCCAGCGGGGCGTACCGGTAATGCTCGACATCGAATGGTTCGCCAGCCCCGCCGACCTCGTTCGCACGATGGACTGGATCCGCCGCAACACCGGAACCGGCCCCGGCGCGGAGGCTCGCGCGATCCTCGGCGTCAACCCCGGGGTCGGCCCGGCGCAAGCGGCGCGCTGGGGCTATGTCGGCTACAAGGGCGGGTCGGAGCCGGGAGTGATCGTGATGACGCTGTTGCTGCAGTCCAAGGCGGGCGCCTGGTATGCGCTGGCGGCAAGCTGGAACAATCCCGCGGCGGCGGTCAATGATGCACGCTTCGTGGCATTGGTCAGCAGGGCGGTGGATCTCGCTGCAGCAAACCCGTGATCTTGATGGCGATTACTGCGTATTACTTTGGAATCGACATATATCCTTTCGAAGCATAGCTTTCCCGCCAGCTATAGCAGCCAGGAGTGTTGCCATGTTTCGAACGACGTCGTTTGCCCTGGTCGCATTGCTCACCACTGGCGCAGCGTCCGCACAGCAGCCGCTCCCGGCACCATCGACCAGCGGCCGCGACATCGTCGTCACGGGAACACCGCTCAAGGATCTGCGAAACGCGCTCGCGCGGTGTCTCGAGCAGCATTGCCCGCCCGACAAGGACATCGACGCCACGCTGGCGGTGGCGGAGGCGCAGTTCGTCGCCGGCCAATACCGTGATGCGCGCGCGACGATGCTCAAATCGATCGATCGCAACCGGCGCTTCGCCAAGACCTATCCTGAGCCCGTGTCCGACCTCTATCGCGCGCACTCGCGTGTCGCGGCGCATCTTGGCGAGGATGGCGCCTATTTCGGGAGCGCGCTCGACGTGGTCAGCACGCTGAAGGCCGGTTTCGCGGATGACGATTGGCGCGTGCTCGGCGCCAAGCTCGAGCTGGGAGACGCGTACTTCAAGACCGGACGGTTCGAGGACGCGGTCGGCCTGTATCGCACCGTCGCGCGCCGCGCGCACGAGCTGCACCTCGGCCGGGCGGAAGGCATGGCGCTGCTTAGCATCGCCAACGCCTATGTCGCCGCCTCGCGTGTTCGCAACGACGGCTATTACGCAGCGGCGCTGAAAGCGTGCGACGCCGTTCGCGCCGCGACCGACCCCGCGATCGCGCCATTCGGCGCCGCCGCGACCGTGCTCAAGGCAAAGCTCGCGGTGAGAACCGGAGAGCCCGGCGCGGTCGATCGGCTCGTCGCGACCTATCGCACGCTGGCGAAAGGCGCGACCAAGCCGGTGCTGCTCTACGCCCCTACGATCGATCGTCCGATGCTGGCCTATCTCGAATTCCCCGACGGCGAGGCGATGAAGGGAGGCGAGCCCAATTTTGCGGATCAATGGGTCGATATCGGCTTCAACATCGCGCCCGACGGCACCGTCGACGAGGCCGAGGTGCTCCGCCAGAGCCCTCACTATTCGGGCAAATGGGCGCAACCCGTGATGACTGCGATCCGTGGCCGGCGGTATGCGCCAAACGCAACCGGGCCAGGCACGTCGCGAGTCGAGCGCTACACCTATACCGCGACGTGGGAGTTCGAGACCGGCTCGCGGATTCGAACGCGCCGGCCGGTCCCCAAGATCGAAGTCCTCGACTTGACGAGCGATGCCGCCCTTCCCTCATCCTGACGCGCGTTACCGCTGCATCCGCGCCTGATGGTATTTCGCGCGCACGACGATCCCCGCGAGCAGATGCAGCGCCGCCACGCCTAGCAGGAACAGCGGCAGGATCATCGGCACTTGCGGCCAATAGCGTGCGCGCAACGCCGCGAGCAGCGCACCCGCGACCGCGAGCGCGACGCCCATCCAGCGGATCGGCCGCGCGACCATCCGCAGCTCAGCCTTGTAGGCGGCGCGCTGTACGGGGTCGTTGAGGTCGGGCGGCGGCGCGGCGGCCGGGTCTTGCGTCATCGATTCGTCCATTCGCTAGCGAGGAGTCCCCACAGGATCGTGTCGCGGACCCCGATATGCGTTTCCCACTCCGCGCGCAGCCGTCCCTCGCGCTGGAAGCCGAGCGATTCGAGCAGCGCGTTGGAGGCGGTATTGTCGGGGTCGGTATCGGCAAACACGCGGCGCTGTTGCTCGACGCGGAACAGCTGATCGAGCACCGCTCGCACCACTTCACGCGCAATCCCGCTGCCCCACTGGTCGCGCGCCAGCATGTAGCCGATCTCGACCACGCCCGGCCGCTTCTCGCCCGCCGCGACGAAGCCGATCGCGCGATCGTCGCCGTGCAGCGTGATCGCCCAACCGCGCCACCCATTGTCCGACTCAGCGAACTTCGCACGGGTCTGCTCGACCGACACGTGCGGGCCGTGCGACCAATAGGTCATCAGCTCGGGATCGGCGAAGCTCGGAAACAGCGCGTCGGCGTCTGCGACGGTGCGCTCGCGCAAGCGCAGCCGGGCGGTTTCGAGGACCGGGATCGGCGTCATGCCGTCAGCGCGGCGACGAGCGTCTTGACCTTCTTCTGCCGCCACTGCGGCGTCGGCGCGACGAGCCAATAGCCGAGCCGGTACGCCTTCGCCTCGCCCAAGGCGACGACGCGCCCGCTCGCCAGATCGGCAGCGGCGAGCAGTTCGGGCACGGTCGCGCGCCCCAGCCCCTGCGCCGCGGCATCGAGCGCAAGGCCTGCGTCGCCGACCCGCACGAGCGAAGTCGCTTCGTCGTCGACGCAGCCCGGCCAGGCGATCCGCGTATCGACGCCACCGCCGGCACGCTCGACGGTCACCATTCCGGCCGAGGCGATCGCCTCGCCCTCATGCCCGCCCGGGCCATCGCCCCAGCGGATCGCGAGATCGAGATTGGCTTCGGTGAAGTCGATCGTGTCGTCGGCGGAGATCAGCACGAAACGCAGTTCGCCGTCGCCGCGCGCGATTTCGGCGAGTCGCGGCATCAGCCATTTCTCGGTCAGATCGCGTGGCGCGGCGATCGTCAGCGACTTGCTCGTCTGCCCCGCCTGCATCGCGCGGACGGCCTCCTCGAACTGGAGGAAGCCGTGGCGGAGCGGCGCGAGCCCGGCCTCGCCTTCCGGTGTCAGCTCGAGCCCCTTGGTGGTGCGACGGAACAGCACGACGCCGAGCGTATCCTCGAGTGCGCGGATCTGCTGCCCGACCGCGGCGGGGGTGACGGCGAGCTCATCGGCGGCGCGCGTGAAGCTCAGGTGGCGCGCCGCGGCGTCGAGCACGCGCAAGCCGTTGAGCGGGAGGTGCGTGCGCTTCACTTCTTGCTCCCCTCCCGCTTGCGAGTTTCGGGTGAGCAGCGCCCCGCGCTGCTCAGGCTGTGCCGGGGGCACAGCCGACCCGAAACTGGGCTGGGGGAGGGAAGTGCCTGCCAAGCAACGATGCCGTTGCGGCACGTCCCTCCCCTAACCCCTCCCGCACGCGGGAGAGGGATAAGAGAGCGCGCGCTCACGCCCCCACCGCCGGCGCAAGCAGCGCGAATTTCGGAATATCGACATCGAACGCCGAGCCATCCTCGGCGATCATCCGATAGCTGCCGAGCATCGACCCGGTCGGCGTCGAGAGCGGGCAGCCCGAGACATAATCGTAGCTCTCGCCCGGCGCGATCATCGGCTGTTCGCCGATCACGCCTTCGCCCTCGACCGAGTGCCGTGCGCCGCGCCCATCGGTGATCGCCCAGTGGCGCGTCAGCAGCTGGACGCCCATCGCGCCGGCATTCTCGATGCGGATATGATACGCCCAGAACCACCGCCCGCGCGCAGGCTCGGACTGCTCCGGCAGGAAGCTCACCGCAACGCGGACGATGACCCCGCGCGTCTCGGCGACGTACGGGAACAGCGCCTTCACAAGCCGGCCGCCGTCAGGGCGCCGTCGAGATCCTCGATCACGTCCTGCGGATCCTCGAGCCCGACGTTGAAGCGCAGCAGCCCCTCGGTCACGCCCATTTCGAGCCGCTTGTCCTCGGACACGCCGTAATGAGTCGTCGACGCGGGATGCGTCATCAGCGAGCGCGAATCGCCGATATTGTTCGAGATGTCGACCAGGCGCAGGCCGTCGAGCAGCGCATGCGCTTGTTTACGATCGGCCACTTCGAACGCGAAGATCGGCCCGCACGCGTCCATCTGCGCCATCGCGAGCGCATGCTGCGGATGGCTCGCCAGCCCCGGATGCAGCATGCGGGGCACGCGCGTCTCGAGGAAGGCACCGACCTTGAGGCTGTTCTCGCTCTGCCGGCGAATGCGCAGGTCGAGCGTCTCGAGCCCTTTCAGCACCACCCAGGCATTGAACGCGCTAAGCGTCGGCCCGGTGTTGCGCGTGAACGGCAGCAGCGTGTTGGTGATGAAATCCTCGGTCCCGCAGACCGCACCCGCGAGCACGCGCCCCTGCCCGTCCATCATCTTGGTCGCGCTATACGCGGTGACGTCGGCGCCGAATTCCATCGGCCGCTGCAGCGCGGGCGTGGCGAACGCATTGTCGACAACCGAGGTGATGCCGCGTTCGCGCGCGATGTCGCACACGGCTTTGAGATCGACGATGTCCATCGTCGGGTTGGCAGGCGTTTCGAAGAAGAACACCTTGGTATTCGCCTTCGCCGCATCCGCGAACGCTTGCGGGTCGCGCGCATCGACGACGGTCGTCTCGATCCCGAACTTGGGGAGCAGCGTATCGACCAGCCAGCGGCACGACCCGAACGCCGCGCGCCCGGCGACGACATGGTCGCCGGTCTGCAGCTGGCACAGCAGCACCGCGGTCATCGCCGCCATCCCCGTCGCCATGGTGCGGCATGCTTCCGCCCCCTCGAGCAAGGCGATGCGGCCTTCGAGCATCTCGACCGTCGGGTTCTGCAACCGCGAATAGGTCATGCCGTCCTGCTCGCCGGCAAAGCGCGCGGCAGCGTCGGCGGCGCAATCATAGGCATAGCCCGAGGTCAGGAAGATCGCTTCGGACGTCTCCCCGAACTCGCTGCGCGCGGTGCCGCCGCGCACGGCTTGGGTGGCGGGGCGCCATTGGCGCGTGATGCTCTGGTCCTGGCCGGTACGACGTTTCATGGGCGTTGCTTTGCCGGTGGCGGGGGGCGCGCGTCAATGGGGTGCCGGCCTATGCGCTTGAAAGCCGCGCTGTTCGGCGGGATAGATGCGCAGGTGAGCGCCGTTTCCTCCATAGCCCCCTCCCTCTCGGCACGCCCCCGCCCGTATCGCGCCGCCGCGCTGATCGCGCTGCTCGCGCAGCTGCTGTTCAGCTATCGCCTCACCATCCCGACCAAGCTGATGTTCGACGAGGTCCATTACGTCCCCGCCGCGCGCACGCTGATCGCGCTGGCGGGGCCGCGCAACATCGAGCATCCGCTGCTCGCCAAGGAGATCATCGCGGGCGGCATCCTGCTGCTCGGCGACAACAGCCTGGGGTGGCGCTTCTTCTCGACGCTCGCTGGGACCGCGACGGTGCTTGGCGTGTTCGCGATCGTCTGGCTGATGCTCGGGCGCGTGCGGCCGGCGGTGTTCGCCGCGCTGTTCGCGCTGTTCAACTTCACCGTCTTCGTCGAGGCGCGGATCGCGATGCTCGACGGCTTCATGGCGGCGTTCACGCTGCTCGGCATCGCCAGCCTGTTATGGGCGATGCGCGCCGACACCGCGCGCGGCGCCTGGACGCGCTGGATCCTCGGAAGCGCGCTGCTCGGCCTCGCGGTCGCCGCGAAGTGGATCGCGGCGCCGTTCATCGCCTATGCAGCACTCGGCTTCGTCATCGTGCGGCTGGTCGATGCACGGCGCAGCGGGCGCTCGGTCTTCGCCGCGCTCAATGCCCGCCCCACCGGCGGCACGCACCGCCACTGGGGCGGCATGGCGGCAATCCCGGCGATCCTGGTGCTCGGCGCCGTCAGCATCGGCGTCTATGGCGCGACCTTCGCACCGGCTTTCTTCTACACGATCGATCCGCTGACGTGGCGCACGCTGCTGCCGTTCCAGGCGACGATGTACGCCCAGCAGACGCAAGTGCTCCCCTCGCACACCTATCAGTCGCGCTGGTGGAGCTGGCCGCTGATGCTCCGCCCGATCTGGTATCTCTACGAACTCACCGACGGCGCGCAGCGCGGCGTGTTGCTGATCGGCAATCTGGTCGTGCTATGGGGCGGGCTCGTCGCGGTCGCGGCATGCCTGTATCGCGGCGCGCGCGCGCGCGACCTGCGCTTGCTTGCGGCGGCGGGGCTGTGGATCGGCAGCTATGTCGTGTGGATCATCATCCCCAAGTCACTCGGCTTCTTCTATTATTACTATCTGCCGAGCATCTTCCTGTGCATCGCGCTTTCCGTCGCGCTCGACCATTTCGGGCGCGGGCGGCAGTGGGACATGGCGGTGCTCGGCGGATGCGTCGCGCTGTTCGCGGTGTTCTACCCGATCCTCTCCGCGATGCCGCTGTGGGGCCCGAATGCGTTCCGGGTGTGGACGTGGTTTCCGAGCTGGGTCTAGCGGGGGTCGGCAGCGCGCAAGTCGGTTGACTCGATTGACCCCAAGACGTGATGTTTACGATCGCGATCGTTTCCGTTTCTGCGCTAATGCAGCGATCCGGGTTCGACGATTTCAAAGAGCAGTTTGGTACATACCATGAACGGCAGATGTAGGACAGCGCCTTGTCCGCTTTCGACCAATTGCGGCCGTTCGAGAATGCTGCGATCGTTCTTTTATGATGGACGATTGGCTCCCGGAGATTGAGAGCGCGCTGCTGGGGCGGCGCTGCGAAGGTGTTCGCCGCGATCCCGACTGGACCATAAACTTGGCTGGCGGCGGAAGCATCGCGCTCCCGCTTCCGCGGCGGATCGTCGCCGATAATAGAGTCGCCGATAATAGAATTGCATTCGCGAGAGATGATGACGGGCAATGGTTCGGGCTGCCTACCCCAGTTGACGGCGAGGCAAAGGCCGATAGCTTCGTCGCATCGCGGTCCATTACGCGCATAGGGATAAACCGGCAGACACTCGACCTTACGATCTTTTTTGACAACGGGGTGCGACTCGACGCCTTCAGTAACTCCTCTGGTTACGAGGGGTGGCGTATTTACCTACCGCCAGAGAATGGCAGTTTGAACGTTGTCGCTCTTGGAGGCGGCGAGGTAGCGATGTGGTAACGGCAGCTTTCCACCACTTTCGGACACTCACGCACCCAGTGGACGTGGGCCGTAGCCAGCCCCCTAATACCGCCCCCACACGAACCGCGACGACAGCGCGTAATTCCACACCGCCGCGACGAGCAGCCCCGCGACCGCCGAATAGGCCCATGTCCCATGCTCCATCCGGAACAGGAAGAACGCCACCCCCACATTCGCCGCCGCGCCGACCGAGCAGACCAGGCAGAACGAGATCCACCCGTCGAGCAACGCGCGCGCGCCCTTGAGGCGGCGTTCGCGGTAGGTCAGCGCGTTGTTGAGGAAGAAGTTGAAGGTCATCGCCAGCACCACCGCGACGACCGTCGCCGACACGAACGCGACCCCCGCCTTGCGGTAGAGCGCGTAGAGCACGGCGAGATGCACCAGCGCGCCGAGTGCGCCGATGCCGGTGAACATCACGAAGCGGACCGGCACGATCCGCCCGAACAGCCGGTCATAGAGCGCGATCAGGAATTCCATCGCGACGACGTAATCGAGCTTGCTCTCGCCCTCGGTGCGCAGCCGGAAGGTGTAGGGTAGTTCGAGGAATTTGAGCGGGCGCGGGCTCGCGGTCATGATGTCGAGCAGGATCTTGAAGCCGATCGCCGAGAGGTGCGGGATCAGGTCGCGCGCGATCTGCGTGCGCAGCATGAAGAAGCCGCTCATCGGGTCGCTCAGATCGGCCTTGAGCACGCGCCGCGACAGCCGCGTCGCCAGCGCCGATTTCTTGACGCGGTCCTGGTCCCAATCGCCCGTCCCGCCGCCCGCGACGAAGCGCGAGCCGATCACCACGTCGAGCGCGGGATCGGCCTGGAGCGCGTCGAGCATCGCGGGCAGGATCGTCTCGTCATGCTGGAGATCGCCGTCGATCACCGCGACGACGGGCGCAGCGGTCGCGCACATCCCCTCGATGCACGCCGACGACAGCCCGCGCCGCCCGAAGCGCTGGATCACGCGGACGCGCGGGTCGGTCAGCCCGAGCTCGCGCGCCGCCTGTGCGGTGCCGTCGGGGCTGTCGTCATCGACGAAGATCGCCTCCCACGCACGCCCGCTGAGCGCCGCGTCGAGCTTGGCGATCAGCAGCGGAACGTTGCGCAGCTCGTTGAACGTCGGGATGACGACCGCGAGCTCGAGGCGTGGGATCATTGCAGCGCGGCCAGCACCGCATCGCCCATCGCGCTCGTCGAATGGCTGCCGCCGAGATCGGGCGTGCGCGCGCCGCTGCCGATCGCCGCGATCACCGCCGCCTCGATCCGCTGCGCCGACGCCGCGTCCGACAGCGAATGCCGCAGCAGCATCGCCGCCGACAGGATCGCCGCGCACGGATTGGCCTTGCCCTGCCCGGCAATGTCGGGCGCCGAACCGTGGATCGGCTCGTACAGCCCGCACGTGCCGGTCCATTCGTTGAGCGACGCCGAAGGGAGCATCCCGATCGAGCCGACGCACATGCTCGCCTGGTCGGAGAGGATGTCGCCGAACAGATTGCCCGTCACCACCACGTCGAACGCGCCGGGATTGCGCACCAGCTGCATCGCGGCATTGTCGACATACATGTGGGTGAGCTTGACCTCGGGATAATCGAGCGCGACCTCGTTGACGATCTCGCGCCACAGCTGCGACGTCTCGAGCACGTTGGCCTTGTCGACCGAGGTCAGGATTTTCTTGCGGCGGTTGGCCATCTCGAACCCGACGCGCGCGATGCGGGCGACTTCGGCCTCGTCATAGCGCATCATGTCATGGCCTTCGCGCAGGCCCATCTTCGTGTGGCCGCGGCCCTTGTCGCCGAAATAGACGTCGCCGGTGAGTTCGCGGACGATCACCATGTCGATCGAGCGTGCGACTTCCGGGCGCAGTGCAGACGCATCCTCGAGCCCCGGGAACATCGTTGCTGGGCGCAGGTTCGCGAACAGACCGAGCGCCTTGCGCAAGCCCAGGATCGCCTGTTCGGGGCGCAGCGTGCGCTCGAGCCCGTCCATCTCGGGATCGCCGACCGCGCCGAACAGGATCGCATCGGCGCGGTGCGCGAGCTCGAGCGTCTGTGGCGGGAGCGGATGGCCGAGCGCGCGATACGCCGCGCCGCCGACGAGACCGGGTTCGAACTGATGGCCGAGGCCGAGCGCTTCGAGCACGCGGCGGGCTTCGTGGGTGACTTCGGGGCCGATGCCGTCGCCGGCGAGGATCGCGATCAGTGCCAAGGTGCAGTTCCCTTCGATTTCCCCGCCAATGCCGAGCCGCGGCGCGTCACGCAACCGCCCTTTTCAGCCGCTCGACCAGCCGCGTACGCGCGGCGAGTGTCACCGCGCGGCGATCGACCAGGATCGAAGCCTCGAGCGCGTCGCCGGTCAGCGCGAGCGCCTCGAAGATTTCGTCCCACTCCGGCGCGACACCCGTGGTCAGCGCGGGCGGCAGCATGTCGCGCTCCAACCCATAGCCGAGCTCGGCAAGCACCAGCAGTTCGTAGCGCGCGAGCGCCAGCGCCCAACCGCGCGCCGCGGGCGCCGCCGCGATCACGCCGATCGTCCCGTCGAGCGCGGCATAGAGCCGCGGATACGGCTGCGCCTCAGGCAGCGCGGCGGCGGTGAGCGTGGTCACCCATTCGAGCGCGAGCGCGGGCAGCGGCTCGGCATAGAGCGGCGCGCGGCTGGTGACGAGTTCGACCGTGAGGCTGGCGAGCTGATCGTCGGTGCGCGCCCGCCATTCGCCGATCACGCGATTGGCGGGCTGGAGGATCGGCCGGATCCGCGTCGAGCGCCCGCCGCGGACATAGCCCGCCTGCAGGCCATGCTCGGCGGTCAGCGCTCGCACGATCGCGCCGTGTTCGCCGTGATGGCGGATCGCGAGGATCAGGGCTTCGACGCGCAAGTGCATGGCGGCGGTTTAACGTGGGTGGGGGGATACGCTAGGGGGCGGATGGCGCGCAGGGGACGTCTGAGCCTCCGCAACCCTGTTGGCGCGTGCGCGGCCCCCCCCTTACAGCGACCAGCCACCATCCACGCAGATCGCCGCGCCGGTCACGAACGCGCCGAGATCCGCGCTCATCCACAGCACCGCATCGGCGATTTCCTCGGGCTTTCCGAGGCGGCCAACCGGTTCGAGATCGATCGCCTTCTGGATGTCGCCGTTGGTAAAGCGGTCCATCATCGGCGTCTCGATATTGCCCGGCAGGATCGCGTTCACGCGGATATTCAGCTTGGCATAATCGAGCGCGGCGGCCTTGGTCAGCCCGATGATCGCGTGCTTCGAGGCGGTGTAGGACGCGCCACCCGCCACTCCGCGAACGCCAGCGCCCGACGACGTGTTGATGATGACCCCGCTGCCCTGCCGCACCATTTGCGCCAGTTCGTGCTTCATGCAGACGAAGGTGCCGCGCAAGTTGATGTCGAGGATGCGGTCCCACTCGCTCAGCGAAATCTCGTGGACTGGCGCGGGTTTGTTCTCGACACCGGCATTGTTGAAGGCGATGTCGAGCCGGCCGAAGGTCTCGACCACCCGGCCGACGGCCGCCTCGATTTGGTCGGGCTGCGACACGTCGCACGCGATGACCAAGGCCTCGGCGCCGGCGCTTCGCACGGCATTCGCGGTTTCGGAAAGACCGTCTTCGGTGCGGTCGAGGATGGCGACGCGTGCGCCCTCCGCCGCAAACGCGATGGCCGTGGCGCGGCCGATGCCGCTGGCGGCACCGGTGATGAAGGCGACCTTGCCGGGGAAACGCTGCGTGTCTGACATGGAAAAACCTTTCTAGGGGAGGTGTTGAGGGCAGTCAGCCGGGCGCACCCTGCGACGATGTCCGGATCGTCCTTCCGAGCCGCCCTTCCAGCGGGCGCGCGACGCTGACTCGCGGCGCGATCTCACTCCGTGCCAAGCGGCGCGCGATAGTCCGCCTCGGTCACGGGCTCCATCCACGTCACCGGCGTGCCGTCGACCGCTTCCTGGATGGCGATATGCGTCATTGCCTGATGCGCGGTGGCGCCGTGCCAGTGCTTGTGGTCTGCGGGACACCACAGGATGTCGCCCGCCTGAAACTCGAGCTTTGGTCCACCCGCGATTTGCGTCCAGCCGACGCCCTCGGTCACGATCAGCGTCTGACCGGCGGGGTGGCTGTGCCACGCGGTCCGCGCACCGGGCTCGAAATGGACGATCGCCCCGGACACGCGCGATGGCGCCTCGCGCTGGAACTGGCCGGTGATGGTGACCTTGCCGGTGAAATACGCGGCCGGTCCGTCGACGGTCTTCAGGTCCGCCTTGCGTGCGATGGTCATGTCGGTCGCTCCTTGCTGCGCCTGCGCGGTGACGGACGGCAGCAGCGCGAAGCGGCAAAGGCCGATCTTCATGGGGGTTGCCGCCTTCTCGATCCGCCGATCGTCACACCGACGATCGTCACGACTGGCAAGATAGGGTGGACGAAGCGCTCGAATTAGCGCCCTCGCCAGCAACGAGACGATGAACAGTGTTCAACAATGGTGTAGAAGGCCGGGATGCAGCTGAGCCGAGCGGACCTGGCGGACTTCGCCTATTTTCTGGCGATCGCCAAACACGGGAGCTTCCGACGCGCTGCCGTCGCGATGGGCGTCACCACGTCTGCCCTCAGCCACGCGATCACCGCGCTGGAGGGCCGCCGCGGCGTTCGACTGTTGAACAGAACGACGCGCAGCGTCGCGCTGACCGCAGCCGGCGAAGAGCTCCGCGCGGCGATCGAAGCCCCCATGCAGAGCATTGCCGCCGCCGGCGAAACCCTCGACCGGTATCGCGACGCACCTGCCGGCCGCGTCAGGATCAACGTCCTCGAAGATGCTGTCGACCTGCTGCTCAAGCCGGTCATGCCGATTTTCGTCGACCGCTATCCCGACGTCGCGATCGACATCAGCATCAGCAATCGCCTGATCGATGTCGTCGGCAGCGGTTTCGATGCCGGCATCCGCTATGGCGGCACGGTGCCCGAGGACATGATTGCGCAGCGCCTGTCGCCCGATCTTCGCTGGGTCGCCGCCGCATCCCCGGACTATCTTGCGCGCTTCGGTGTGCCGGCCGACCCGCAGGACCTGCGAAATCACCGCTGTGTCGGCATCCGCCTGGGGAACGACCAGGTCTATGACTGGGAGTTCGAGCGCGACGGCTATGACTGCGCGATCGCGACACCCGGCCCGCTGACGGTTGATTCAAGCCACGCTGCGATCGCGTTCGGGTTGTGCGGCGCGGGGATCGTGTACGCGAGCGAGGCGGTTCTCCGCGCGCATCTCGAGCGTGGGACCTTGCAGCCGGTGCTGACGGAGTGGACGACCGTCGGCAGCGGTTTCCACGTCTATTATTCGGGGCGTCGGCACTTGCCGACCGGGCTGCGGCTGTTGATCGATCTCATCAAAGAGCTGCGACCGCTCAGGGAGTAGGCGGGCGGCGTTCCCTTTACGGGGCGTGCCAACCGCACCGCCGTGGTCTTGCACACTCGATTTGTGCCGCACCGATCCCTCACTTTGAAAGTGTCGGAACCCACCCGCCAGGCGGCGTCGAATCTGCCATCGTACCGCGAGGCCAATCGAGCCAGGCAAGCACGGTTCGTCGCACTCGCTCTGCATGCGCTAGCGCCGCAACCGCCGCGCGACCCGCTCGAGGCCCAGTCGCGTCACGCCGTGCTTGGCCCACAGCGCCCCCCGGTCGAACGCCTCGAGCGCGGTGATCGTCGCGCGGTTGGCGAGCGTCGGGCGGAGCAGCAGCACGTCGACGCACGCAACGCCCGCGGTGGCGAAGCTGCGCTTGTGCTGGCCGTCGCCCTCGGTGAAATCGAAACGGGTGAGGCCGGGCTCGGCATAGAGGTCGCGCATCGCCTCGAGCATCAGCACGCCGCCGGGCGACAGATCGTTGAACGCCGGGTCGTGCCCGACATGGTCGTAGCGGACCGTCCCGCCTTCGATCGGGCAGTAGAGATACGCCGCCGGCTCGCCTGCGACATAGAGCAGCCAGGCGCGCACCTGGCCCGCCGCCGCGAGCGCGGTCATCGTGTGCACGAACGCCGGATCGTCGGGCAAGCCGCCGCCGAGCAAGCGCTCCTGATAGGTCCGCTGCGAGATCCCGCGCGCGACCGCATGAAAGGCGCCGAGTTCGTCGGCGGTGCGGAAGCGGCGGACGTCGAGCGCGCCGCCCGACAGCGCGATGACGCGTTTGGTCTTGCGCTTGAGCCCCGAGCGCGTGTTGCCCGAAAGCGCGGCTTGATAGGCCGCAAAACCGATCGTCAGATCGGCATAATGCCGCGGATAGCGTTGCCGGACATAGCCGATCATCCCGCCCGCCGCGCCGCGCAGCGACGCGAGACCGTGTTCGGGAAGCGAGGTCACGGCATAGCCATCGGCACCGCGCGCAAGCGGCGGGAGGATCGGGAGCGGGCCGTCGAGCACCGTGTCGAGCGACAAAGGAAGCCGCACCAGCCGGCGCGCAATCGAGCCCAGCGTGCGCGCGCCGATCTGGAAGCGTAGCGGAACCGCTTCCGCAGCAAGCGGCGTCACGCCGCGCGCTCGGCCACCATGTTCGACCATAATTGCTCGGCCTGGCGCCAGCGCGTGCGCAGCGGATCGGGGCCGAGCGGCACGTCGTTCTGCTCGAGCCGGAGCGCGGGGCGGTCGGCGAAATGCACCGTCGGCATCGCCTCGGCGCGTTCGGCGAGCAAGCCGCACAGCGCTTCGAAGCGCCGGACGTGCACCGTATTGGGCCGCGTCCCCGCGCGATTGGCGAGCTCGAAGCCGTGGCTGACGATGTTCACCGCGGCATGGCGATGGAGCTCGGCATGGTCGAGCGCGGCGCGCATCTCGCCGACCGACAGCGCGCAGATCTGGAAGTTGCGCAACGCGCCGGGCCGCTCCTCGATCACCGTGACGGGAATCTCGATCACGCCGTCGATCCGCACCGGCGCGATGTGGCGCGCGGGCAAGTCGATCGCGCTCGGCCACGGATGTTCGCCGCCATTGTGGCTGGCGTCATAGCTGAAACCGAGCTCGGCGAGCGCGCGCAGCGTGTCGGCGTTGGCGCTGTACGACCCGGCGCGGAACGCAATCGGATTGGGCGCGCCGATCGCGGTGAGCAAGTCGGTCGCGCCCGAGATCAAAGCGCGCTGTTCTGCGAAACTGTATTCGGCGAGCTCGAAGCGCGATGCGCTTGCGCCGCCGTCGCCCGACACCGCGCTCGTCCAATTGGGGTGGAGGTGGAGCTGCACCTCCTGCCCCGCGGCGAGAATCTTTTCGACGATGCCGCGCAGCGGCGCGAGCCCGAAGGTGAGCGCCGGCATCGGATCGACGAAGAAGCACGCCTTCAGCCCGTGCTGCGCGAGCATCTCGAGCTTGTAGCTGACGCCGACACCGGCCGGCTCGAGCGAGCGCTCGAAGATCTCGGCCCTCGCGAGGCCATCGCTGTGGTGCCGCCACATCACTTCGGTGTCGATCGTCAGGAATACGGGCGTTGTCATCCCGTCCAGCCATAGCCGGACGGGCGTAAAGATTTCGCAAAGTCCGTATGTTGCATTTTGTTTCTGACCCGGATCAATCTCCGGTGAGGATGCGATCGACCAACTGCTTGACGGTCGGGACGAAGCCGTTCGAGTAGAACGGATCGCGCTTGAACTGATACGCGCCGTGTCCGGCAAACATCAGATTCTGCTCGACATCGCCGCCATGCGCGATGTCCTGCAGCGTCTTCTGGATGCAGAAGCTGCGCGGATCGGCAAGCCGGCCGGTCGAATTCGTCTCGGTGTCCGACCACGACGAGAAGGCACACTGGCTGAGGCAGCCCATGCAATCGGCCTGATCCTTGCGGATCACGCCCTTGTCGACTGGGGTTACGAAGACGAGCGTGTTGTCGGGCGTCTTGAGCGCATCGGTGAAACCCTCGCCGAACCACTGCCGCGCGCGCAGCAAGTCGTTGCGCGTGACCCAGAAGTTCTTGCCCTTGACGCCGACGTCGAGCTGATAGGTGTGGTCGCCCGCACTTTGCGTCGAAAAGGCGATCTGGCGCTCCGAACGCTCCTGCAGGTGGCGCAGGAACGGGTTGAGCACCGCGCTTGAATAGAATCCGGTCGGCGAGAAGCGATGCAGCAGCACTTCGCCTTCCTGGATGTTGGTCAGCCGCGCCTTCCACTCCTGCGGGATCGGGCTTTCCTGCGTCAGCAAAGGCCGCGTGCCGAACTGGAAGGCGATCGTGCCGAGCTCGGGATTGTCGATCCAGTTCGCCCAGTCGCGCAGATACCAGACGCCGCCTGCCATCACGATCGGCACGCTGTCGGGAATCCCGCCCTCGCGCATCGTGTCGCGCAGCGCCTTCACGCGCGGATACGGGTCCTGCGGCATCAGCGGGTCTTCGGCGTTCGACAGGCCGTTATGCCCACCCGCGAGCCACGGATCCTCATAGACCACCGCCGACAGCCAGTCGGCTGCCTTCGAATAGGCGCGCTTCCACAATGCGCGGAAGGCGCGGCCCGAGCTGACGATCGGGAGATAGCTGACTTCGTACGACGCCGCGATCTCGGACAGCTTGTACGGCATGCCGGCGCCGCAGGTGACACCCGCGACGAGCCCGCGCGTGCGCTCGAGCACGCCGTGCAGGATCCGCTGCGCGCCGCCCATTTCCCACAGCACGTTGATGTTGATCGCGCCCTTGCCACCGGCGATGTCGTACGCCTTGCGGACCTGCTGGACGGCGCCCTCGATGGCGTATTCGATCAGCTCTTCGTGGCGCTCGCGCCGCGTCAGCGCCTTGTAGACCTGCGGGATGATCTTGCCGTCGGGGTCATAGCTGTCGGCATTGACCGCCGACACCGTGCCGATGCCGCCCGCCGCCGCCCAGGCGCCAGCGCTCGCATGATTGGTCGCAGCGACGCCCTTGCCGCCCTCGACGAGCGGCCAGACCTCGCGGCCGCCATAGACGATGGGCTTCAAACCAGTGAACAACGTGACCGCCTCCGACTTAACTTACGTTCTGTTATACGCTTTGGACGCCCGATCGGGCAAATCTCTAATCCCCGAACGCCCCGGGACGTCCGATAACGCTGCCATAGAGCTGTGCATAGCGCGCGATCATCGTCGCCTCGTCATACTCGGCGACCGCCTTGCGCCGGTTGAGCTCGCCGAGCCCCTTGCGACCCTCGGGAGTCGCCTGCGCGAGCGATTCGAGCGCGTCACGGATCAGCACTTCCTGGTCGCGGCGTTCGATGAAGCTGCTATTCTCGGGCGCGACCATCTTAAGTACGTCGCCGACCGGGGTCGAGACGATCGGCAGCCCCGCCGCCATGCCTTCGAGCACGCAGATCGGGAATTGCTCGGACTTGGACGACAGCGCCATGATGTCGAACAGGCCGATATAGTCGTGCGGGTTGGGCAGGAAGCCGGTTAGCAAAACCTGGTCGGCGACGCCCATCCGCTCGGCGGCATCGAGGATCGCCTGGCGTTCGGGCCCCTCCCCCACGATGATGAGGCGCGCGCGGCTCGACATGCCGCCGAACGCGCGGACGAGCAGCGGCAGGTTCTTGACCTCGCGCAGACCCGCCAGCGTGCCGATCACCAGTTCACCGGGCTTGCGCTTGAAGCCGGGGATCGCATTGGGCTTGGGCGGGATCGCATAGCGCGCGGTGGCGATGCCGTTGGCGATGCGATGGACGCGCTCGCGCGGCTGTTTCCACGTCTTCAACGCGATGGTTTCGAGCGTCTCGGACGGCACGACCAAGGCGGCGGCCTTGGTCAGCGCGAAGCGGCGATAGATATTGCGCTCGGCCTTGAGGCCTTTCGCCTCGTCGGCGTTGAAGCCGTCTTCGTGGTGCACCAGCGGCGGCACGCCGTTCGACGAGACACGCCGCGCCATCGCCCCGTCGATCGCGCCCCAATTGTAGGTCAGCACGAGGTCGAAGCGGCGCATGTACGCCGCAATCGCCTCGTAGCGCTTGACCGAGGGCGAGCCGGTCAGCGGCGGCGGGTTCTGCGCGATCTCGTAATCGATGCCCTTGGCGATCGCGTCTCGCGCGCCGTACTGGCCATCCATGCTCGACACGATCGTGTGGCGTGCGCGGTCGCCGAACGCGTTCATCAGACGCACCGCGCGCGCTTCCTTGCCGCCGAGCGAGAAGGTCGAGTGCAAGTGCAGGATGTTGACGGGCCGGCTCATTTCCGCGCGGCGTTAGCGTGAAATGACGGCGGCGTCATCTGTTGGTGTGGGGGAGCAAGACCGCCCTCCTGCTTCTTGCTCCCCTCCCGCCTGCGGGAGGGGCTGGGGGAGGGACGTGCCGCCAGCCCAGCGCACGAGTTCCAGGTCGGTCCCTCCCCTAGCCCCTCCCGCAAGCGGGAGGGGGATGAGGCAAATCAGGCGAACGCGGTCTTTGGTATATGCGTGATCCGGCAGCCGAGGTCCGCCTCGCCACTCGCCACCACATAGTGATCTCCTGCATCGGCGATCCCGGTCGTGAACACGACATTGTCGAGATACATCAGATCCTTGATCGGCTCGGTCAACGCCGGGTTGGCCTCGATCAGCGGATCGTGGCAGGTGCGCAGCACCACGCTCGGATCGTCGCGATCGAGCACCGACCAATAGGTGCGGTACACGCCGACCACGCCCATCGGCTCGACGCCGTGCCACAGCGTCAGCCAGCCCTCATCGGTCAGGATCGGCGGTGCGCCGCCGCCCATCCGCGCGGTCGCCATCGTCTTGGCGTGCGGGCGGATGCCGGGCTTGTCGTACGGCTTCCAGTGGAGCGCATCGGGCGAGCTGGCGAGGTTGATCGATGGCCCCGAACGCCACTCGCTCCCCGGCGGATAGGCGAAGTACAGATCGCCGAGCGGGCGCGTCTGCGCATAATATTTGCCGCCGATCAGCCCTTCGAAGATCAGCATGTCCTTGTTCTGGTGATCGAGCACGATCCCCTCGAGCTTCCAGTCGAGTGCGTCGGCGGACGTGTACAGCGTGGTCGAATGCCGCTCGGGGCTGACCGAACAGGTCGTCATCAGATAGCGATCGCCGACCTTGCTGATCCGCGCATCCTCGACGCCGTAGCATTGGTACGGCGCCTGCGGTGCGATCGCCTTGTCGTAATGGACCTGCTCGACCTTGGTCCCGTCGGCGTTGAGCTCGACCGGCAGCAGCCACGACAGCGAGGTCAGCGCCATCACCTTCCACCCGCCACCGCGCATCATGAATTTGCGCGGGTCGGCGGTGTCGACATATTCGAGCGGCCAGGCGTCGAGCGCATAGCTGTGCTCGGTCCAGCGGATCGCATGGATGTGCTGGTCGTGGATCGGCGTCTTGAGCGCCTCGGCGACGCGCACCATCAGCAGCAGATTGCCATTGGGCAGCCGCGTCATCCCCGGGTTGAACGCGCCGAGCACATAGGTCTCGGCATCGACCTTCCCTGCCAGCGGCGAACGGGAAAGATCGACGTCGCCGGGCGAGAAGATCAGCGCATCATGCGAAAAGGTCATTCACCCTCCTGCGCCCGCGGGGAAATCACGAGCTGTTGGATCACGGTCCGCCGTGGCTGGGTCAGCATATAGTGCACGCCGACCGCAATGTCCTCGGCACGGAGCGAGGTTTCCTCGTGGATCATCTTGCGCTGCTCCTCGGGGGTGATGTCGGGGAGCTGCATGTTCGAGCCGGTCTTGCCGGGCTCGATCAAGCCGACCTTGATCCCCTTGGGGCCGAGTTCGCGGCGGAGTGCTTCGGAGAAAGCGGCGATGCCCGCCTTGATCCCGGCATAGACGGTCGAGCTCGGCCCGAGCACGTGCGCGCTCATCGAGCCGATCAGGATGATGTCGCCATGCCCTTCGAGCTTGTCGACCGCGGCGTGCGCGCTGAGCAGATAGGCGGTGAAATCGACCGCGATCGCATAGCGCAGCTCTGGCTCGCTCATTTGCGTGAGGCCACCGGCAGCGACCGCGGCATTGATGACCGCGCAGTCCATTCCGCCGAGATAGTCGCTGGCCTGCTTGAAGAAGCTCAGCACGTTCTCGGGATCGGACAGCTCGGTGGTGATCCCGTCGGCCTCGCCGCCGACTTCGCGGATGCGCTCGAGCGCATCGTCGAGATATTCGGGATTGCGCCCGCAAATGAACACCTTGGCACCCTCGGCTGCGAGGAGAACCGCGATCGCGCGACCGATTCCGGTGGTGCCCCCGGTGATGGCGACGCGCTTGCCTTTCAGGCTGGTCACGGCGGTATGCGCGTCGGTAACGGTCTTCATGCAGGGCTCCTGTTATGTCGTATGGAGACGCGCCGATGTGCGCGCGGTTCCGCTTCTTCTACGCCCCCTGGAAGGGAGGGGTCGGGGGTGGGTCGGCCCACGGCGGCGGCGGCGCTCTCTTCAGGCCGCCCCACCCCCAGCCCCTCCCTTCCAGGGAGGGGAGGAAACTAGATCGCGATCCGAGACAATAGACGATCGATTCCCGCCACCGCGGCGGGTTCGCTCAAGCTCGGCGCATGGCCGACTTGGTCGATCGTGACAAGCTCGCCATGGTCGAGCGCCGCGACCATTTTCTCTGCGGTCGCCGCGGAGAGCACGTCCGACGCGGCGCCGCGCACGATCAGCGTCGGCACGTCCTTCAGCACCGCGAGCGCGCGCCACATGTCGGGGCCGGCTTCGTTGCCAGGAACGCGGAACGGCTCGGCGATCTTCATGTCGTAATCGAGCACGATCCGCCCCGCGCTGTTGAGCCGGTACAACCGCTTGGCCATTTCCAGCCAATCCTCGAGCGTGAAGCCGGTATAGACGTCGCCATTCGCCTCGGCGACCGCGCGCGCGGCGTGGAGCCAGGTCGGCCAGGTGTTCGACTTGCCGACATAGCCGCGGATCCGCGACAAGCCCTCGGCCATGATGTCGGGCCCGACATCGTTGAGCAGCACGCCCGCGACACTCTCATGCCCGGTACCGGCGAGCAGCATCGACACGATCCCGCCGAGCGACGTGCCGAACGCGACGTAGCGATCGACACCGAGCTCGCCGAGCAGCGCCTCGACATCCTGGACGTAGCTGAGCGGGACATAGCTCATCGGATCCTTGGCATAGCCGCTCTCACCGCGCCCGCGCAGATCGATCGCGATCACGCGCCACTGCGGCGACAGCCGACGCGCGAGCGCGTCATAATCGCGCGCGTTGCGCGTCAGGCCGGGCAGACAGAGGATCGGCGGGCGATCGGCTGGCCCCGGATAATCGCGGCAATGCAGCCGGACGCCGTCCTTCGACCACCAATATCGATTTTCATAAGACGACATGGTCTGGTCCTGAGCCTGGGGCCAATTTCACGGGGTTGCGTCCGGCGGTCGGCGCCCTCCATATCCACGCATGAGCATCCCCCCGCAAGACTCTCGGCCCGAAACGACCATCCACCAACTGGGCGACGGTTTCTACGATCCGGTCGCCGCAGCCGCCTTTCCGCAGACGCTGCTGCGTTTCCGCAACGATTGCGCCGCCGCCGAGGTCGGGCTCGATACCGTGAGCGACGCCGACTGGCTGCGGCATTTCGGGCGGTTCGATCCGCTCCCCGGCAGCCTCGAGCAGCCGCTCGCGCTGCGCTATCACGGCCACCAGTTCCGCAACTACAATCCCGAGATCGGCGATGGCCGCGGCTTTCTCTTCGCGCAGCTACGCGACGATCATGGGCGGCTGATGGACCTCGGCACCAAGGGCTCGGGCACGACGCCGTGGAGCCGCTTCGGCGACGGACGCCTTACGCTCAAGGGCGGAATGCGCGAAGTGCTCGCAACCGAGATGCTGCAGGCGCTCGGCGTCAATACCTCGCGCACCTTCTCGCTGATCGAGACCGGCGAAGCGCTCGAGCGCGGTGACGAGCCCTCCCCGACCCGCTCGGCGGTGATGGTGCGGCTCAGCCACGGGCATATCCGCATCGGCACGTTCCAGCGGCTCGCCTATCTGCGCAATGCCGAAGCGATGGAGCGGCTCGTCGGCTATGTGCTGCGCAACCTCTATGGCGAGGAGCCGGGCGGAGATGCGCCAGTCCGCTTGCTCGATCTGGTGGTCGATCGCACCGCGACGCTTGCCGCCAGCTATATGGCGGCGGGCTTCGTCCACGGCGTGCTCAACACCGACAACATCAATGTGACGGGCGAGAGCTTCGACTACGGCCCTTGGCGTTTCGCGCCAACCTGGGACCCCGCGTTCACCGCCGCCTATTTCGACCATGCCGGGCTCTACGCCTTCGGCCGCCAGCCCGAGGCGATCCATTGGAACGCGACGCAACTCGCGATCTCGTTGCGGGCTTTGGTCGAGGCCGAGCCGCTGATCGCGGTGCTCGATACCTTTGCCGAGCGCTATCAGAGTGCCGTCTCGGCGGCGATCCTGTGGCGGCTCGGCGTCGTGCCGCGCGATCCGACGAGCGACCGTGCGCTCGTCCAGACGATCGAGCGCGGGTTGCGCACGAGCGGCCTGGGGATCGACCGCTTCTATTTCGACGCGTTCGGCGGCGTCGCCCCTCAAGGCGAGGCGTTTGCCGAGCTGCGCGCGGCGCTCGAGCCGTATGCGCCCCGCAAAGCGCGCGATCATGCCTATTGGCAGAGCGAGCCGTGCGCGATGCTGATCGACGAGGTCGAGGCGATCTGGGCGGCGATCGACCAGCGCGACGACTGGGCGCCGTTCGACGCCAAGATCACGCAGATCCGCACTATGGGCGAAGAGCTGGCCTAACCCCTCTCCCCCTGTGGGAGAGCGAGGGAGCCCCGCAGGCGCGGAAGGGTGAGGGGGTGTGGCGGCGGCCGCGCCATCGACGTCCCCCTCACCCTTCCCACTCGCTAAGCGATCGTGCCCCTTCCCTCTCCCACAAGGGGAGCGGGAGAAGAGTAGATTCCCATCCCAATCTCAGGCAAAGACCCAATAAATGTCGTCAGAACTCCTTTCCTACGAACCCGCCACCGGCGCCGAGCTCTGGCGCGGCGCGATCGGCGATGTCGATGCCGAAGTCGCCGCCGCGCGCGCCAGCTGGGCTGGCTGGGCGGCGCAACCGCTCGCCTATCGCGTCGAGGCGCTGCGCCGCGTCGCCAATGTCGTGCGCGCCCGCGCCGACGCCTTTGCCGACATCATCGCGCGCGAAACCGGCAAGCCGCTGTGGGAAGCGCATACCGAGGTCGATTCGGTCATCGCCAAGGTCGATATCTCAGTGACGGCTTATGCCGAACGCACCCCGCAGCGCCGGCTCGAGGCGCAGATGGGCAGCCGCATGGCGCTGCGCCACAAGCCGCACGGCGTACTCGCGGTGCTCGGGCCGTACAATTTCCCGGCGCATCTGCCCAACGGGCACATCATCCCCGCGCTGCTGGCGGGCAATGCGGTGGTGTTCAAGCCGTCGGAAAAGACCCCCGCGACCGGCGAATTCCTCGTCGGCTGCTTCCATGCCGGCGGGATTCCCGAGGGCTGCCTGCGCCTGCTGATCGGCGGCGCGGCCGAGGGCAAGGCGCTCGCCGCGCATGACGGGATCGACGGGCTGCTCTTCACTGGTTCGGCGCACACCGGCATCGCGCTCAACCGCGCGTTTGCGACACGCCCCGAGAAGATCCTCGCGCTCGAAATGGGCGGCAACAACCCGATCATCGTGTGGGATTCGCCCGATCTCCACGCCGCCGCGGTCGTCGTCGTCCAATCGGCGTTCACTTCGGCAGGCCAGCGCTGCACCGCCGCGCGCCGGCTGATCGTCGACCAGAAGCTCTACGATCCGCTGATGGCCGAGGTGACCAAGCTGATGAAGCGGATCATCGTCGACGAGCCACATGCCAATCCCGCACCGTTCATGGGCCCGGTGATCGACAATGACAGCGCCGACCTGCTGTCCGAAAGCTTCCTCGAGCTGATGATGCGCGGCGGTCGCCCGATCCAGCATCTCGAACGGCCGATCGCCAACCGCCCCTTCCTGCGCCCCGCGCTGATCGACACGACCGAGATGAACGACCGGCCCGATATCGAGCTGTTCGGGCCGATCCTCCAGGTCATCCGCAAGACCAGTTTCGAAGATGCGATCACCGAGGCGAACAACACGCGCTATGGCCTGTCGGCCTCGCTGCTCAGCCAGGACCCGGCGCTGTACGACCAGTTCTGGGCGAATGCGCGCGCCGGGATCGTCAACTGGAACAAGCCGACCAACGGCGCCTCGTCCAAGGCGCCATTCGGCGGCATCGGCTGGTCGGGCAACCACCGTCCGAGTGCCTATTACGCGGCGGACTATTGCGCCTACCCTGTGGTATCGAGCGAAGCCGATCAGGCGCGCGCGAGCATCGGGGTGGGGTTACGCGATGGGTGAAGACGCATTCCGCGTCGAACGGTTGCGGGCGGATCCCGCGGTCACAGCGATGCTGGAGCGGATCTGCGACATCACCACGATGGGCTTCGCCGCCGTCGCGCGCGTCACCGATACCCAGTGGATCGCCTGCCAAGTCGTCGACCGGATCGAGTTCGGGCTCGAAGCGGGCGAGGAACTCGCGCTGAAGACCACGATCTGCGACGAGATCCGGGGAAGCGGGCGCGCCGTGATCATCGACACGGTGTCGGGCAATCCCGATTGGCGGACGCATCCGACGCCGATGCTCTACGGGTTCGAGAGCTATATCTCGTTCCCGATTCGCCTGCCCGATGGCACATTCTTCGGGACGCTGTGCGCGATCGATCCGCAGCCCCGATCGATCGGGACCCCGGCCATAGCGGCGCTGTTCGAACGCTTCGCCGCGGAAATCGGGGCGTTGCTGGCCTGAGCGGCACCTTTGGTCGCAAAGCCGTGGAACCGTAGGCGTTCCAATGCTTTGGGCCTGGCGTGAAACACGACAAAGTGGCCGATGGCCCCACTCCCCGCGCGCGCAAACTGAAACTCGAGTCGGACAACTGCCTGGCCATCGCGATCCGCGAACGCGAGCCCGAAGTCGCCGCGATGCTGATCGACGAAGCCGCCAAACTCGCGCGGCGCGTCAAGGAGTTGCACGACAAAGCGTGATCCCCCAGCGGAGAGGTCGGCAAAAGTTTGGCTACCCCGCCCCCAAGCAAGCTTGAATTGAAGCGCGCGCTGGTCCAGCCCATCTGACAACGATGGCCATATTGCTCGATCCTACCGCGCGCGGGCGCGTTATCCTGGTTGGCGCCGGTCCCGGCGACCCGGGTTTGCTGACCGTTCGCGCGGTTGCCGCACTTAGCCAAGCCGATGTCGTGGTGCATGACGGGCTGATCGATCCGCGCGTGCTCGACCTCGCGCCCGCCAGCGCGCAGCGCATCTCGGTCGCCAAGCGGCGCGCGCGCCACACGCTGCCGCAAGAGGCGATCAACGCGCTCATCGTCGCGCAGGCGAAGGCCGGCGCGGTCGTCGTGCGGCTGAAGGGCGGCGACTCGTTCATCTTCGGGCGCGGCGGCGAGGAAGTCGAAGCCGTGCGCGCCGCCGGCCTGCCGGTCGAGGTGATCCCCGGCGTCTCGGCCGCACTCGGCTGCGCGGCGGAGGCGATGCTGCCGCTCACCCACCGCGACCATGCGAGCGCGGTCAGCTTCGTCGCGGGCCAGTGCAAGGGGCTGTCCGACCAGGACTGGTCGGGATTGGCAGGCAAGGGCCGGACGCTCGTCATCTATATGGGCGTGGCCACTGCCGACGACATCGCCGACAAATTGATGCGCGATGGCGTTGCCCCCGAAATGCCCGTCGCGGTGCTCGAGCGCGGGACGCTCAGCGGCGCGCGCGCGATCCGGACGTTGCTCGCCGATCTCGGCCAGATGGTCGCGCGCGAGACAGTGGCGAGCCCGGCGATCATCGTCGTCGGCGAAGTCGTCGAATTGTCCGACGCCGAGGATAAGCTCGGCGCCTGGGCCAAGATTGCGGAGTCCGTTGCGTGAAAGTGTTGACCGGGAATGATTTGCCGACAGGCGACGTGGTGTGGTGGACCGGCTCGGGCTGGTCGCGCCATATCGAGGATGCGTGCGACGTCGCCGACCAGGGCGAGAGCATCGCGCATGCCGAGCAGGGCGCGCGCCGCGTCAACGTCCCCTATGTGATCGACGCGACGCTCACCGCCGACGGCCCCCGCCCCGCGCACATCAAGGACCGCATCCGCGCGCTCGGTCCTACGGTGCGCGCCGATCTGACGTTGAAGCCGGCCGATCCGATGGCTGGAAGCTGGGTAATCTGAGATGTACAAATACGACCAATACGACCAGCAGATGGTCGACACCCGCGTCGAGGAATTCCGCGACCAGGTGAAGCGCCGGCTTGCGGGCCAGATCACCGAGGACCAGTTCAAGCCGCTCCGGCTGATGAACGGGCTCTATCTGCAGCTCCACGCCTATATGCTGCGCGTCGCGATCCCGTATGGCACGCTCGACAGCCGCCAGATGCACATGCTGGCCCATGTCGCGCGCAAGTACGATCGCGGCTATGGCCATTTCACGACACGGCAGAACCTCCAGTTCAACTGGATCAAGCTCGAGGACGCGCCCGACATCCTCGCCGAGCTCGCGACGGTCGAGATGCATGCGATCCAGACGAGCGGCAATTGCATTCGCAACATCTCGTCGGACCAGTACGCCGGCGCCGCTGCGGACGAAGTGACCGATCCGCGCGTGTGGGCCGAGCTGCTGCGCCAGTGGAGCACCTTCCACCCCGAATTCACCTATTTGCCGCGCAAGTTCAAGATCGCGGTGATCGGTGCCGACGAGGATCGCGCGGCGATGCGGCTGCACGACATCGGCATCCAGATGGTCCGCCGTGACGGCGAGCTCGGCGGCAAGATCTTCGTTGGTGGCGGCATGGGCCGCACGCCGATGATCAGCCATGAGATCCGCGATTTCGTCGGCAGCGACGATCTGCTGAGCTATCTCGAGGCGTGCCTGCGCGTCTACAATCGCTACGGCCGGCGCGACAATATCTACAAGGCGCGGATCAAGATCCTGCTCCACGAGATCGGCCCCGACGAATATCGCCGCCAGGTCGAGGAGGAGTTCGTCGCGGTCAAGGCGCTCGGGCTCGATCCGCCCAAGGCCGAGTTCGACCGGATCACTGCCTTCTTCGCACCCCCCGCGTACGAAGCGGATGCAGCGGACGCGATCGACCGCAGCGACCCCGATTTCGCGGTCTGGGTCGACCAGAACACCGCCGAGCACAAGCAGCCGGGCTATGCGATCGTCACGATCAGCCTCAAGCCGACCGGCGGCATCCCCGGCGACGCGACCGCCGAGCAGATCGACCTCATGGCCGATCTCGCCGAGCGCTATAGTTTCGACGAACTGCGCGTGACGCATGCGCAGAACATCGTCCTGCCGCACGTCCGCAAGGCCGATCTCTACACGATCTGGCAGCAGCTCGACGCGGCCGGCCTCGCGCCCGCCAATCTTGACCTGATCAGCGACATCATCGCCTGCCCCGGGCTCGATTATTGCAGCCTCGCCAATGCGCGCTCGATCCCGCTCGCGCAGAAGATCACCGAGCGTTTCGCCGATCCCGCCCGCCAGCGCGACATCGGCGAGTTGAAGGTCAAGATCAGCGGCTGCATCAATGCCTGCGGGCATCACCATGCCGGGCACATCGGCATTCTCGGCGTCGACAAGAAGGGCGTCGAAAATTACCAGCTCTCGCTCGGCGGATCGGGCGCGGAGGACGTGAGCCTCGCCAAGATCACCGGCCCGGGGTTCGACGAGGACGGCGTGGTCGACGCCGTCGAAAAGGTCACCACCGTCTATCTGGCGCAGCGCGAGGGCGGCGAACGCTTCCTCGATACCTATCGCCGCATCGGCATGGAGCCGTTCAAGGAAGCGCTTTATGGATAAGCCCGTCACCGTCGCCCCGGCGCAGGCCGGGGCCGCTGCGTTGGACGCGCAGGCCAAGCCTCAGGGTGGCCCCGGCCTGCGCCGGGGCGACGCGAGTTTCGACGAGCCTGCCGTGACGCTCGACGCATTTCTCGACTCGCAGACCAACGCGACCGCGGTGCGGCTCGAGGCGGGCGATGACGCGCGCGCGCTGCTGCCGTATCTCGACCGGATCGCGCTGATCGAGGTGAGCTTCCCGAGCTTCCGCGACGGGCGGGGCTATTCGTCGGCGCGAATTTTGCGCGAGGCGGGTTATACCGGCGAATTGCGCGCGCAGGGCGATGTACTGGTCGACCAGATGCCGCTGATGCAACGCTGCGGCTTCGACAGCTTCGCGCCCGAATCGGAAATCGACCCGGCAACGCTCGAGGCGTCGCTCAAGCGCTACGAGAACGTCTATCAGAAGGCCGCCGACGGGCGTGTGCCGATCTGGGCGCGGCGGCATGGGTAACGCACTGCGCAAGCTCGACCTGATCGACGTCGCGCCCTTCTCGCCCGCCGATGCCGCGGCGATGGAGGCGCGTTTCGACGGCGTCGACACGCGCGACATGCTCGGCGAGTTGCTGACGGGCGAATTGAAGGGGCGCGTCGCGGCGGTTTCGTCGTTCGGCGCGGAGAGCGCGGTCCTGCTCCACTTGATCTCGCAGGTCGACAAGGACATTCCGGTCATCTTCCTCAACACGCAAAAGATTTTCGGTGCGACGCTCGCGTATCGCGACGAACTTTCCGAGACGCTCGGCTTCACCGACCTGCGCGTGTTTCGCCCCGATCCGCGGCTGCTCGCGGCGAAGGATGCGACGGGCTTGCGCTGGAATTACGACCCCGACGGCTGCTGCGACCTGCGCAAGGTCGAGCCGCTGCGGCGGGCTTTGGCGCCGTTCGACGCGTGGATTTCGGGCCGCAAGGGCTTCCAGGCGGGCACGCGCCAGGCGATGCCGCGCTTCGAGGAGGATGAGGGTCGGTTGAAGCTTAATCCGCTCGCGGCGTGGGACAAGGCCAAGCTCGACGCCTATTTCGAGGAGCACAAGCTCCCGCGCCACCCGCTCGAAGCCGAAGGCTATCCCTCGATCGGCTGTGCGCCGTGCACGAGCAAGGTGTTGCCGGGCGAAGACCCGCGCTCGGGCCGCTGGCGCGGGTGGGAGAAGGTCGAGTGCGGGATCCACGTGCCCGAGAAGCCGGGCGAGGAGCCGGTTTTTTAGGAGTCACGCGAAGACGCGAAGGCGCGAAGAAGGGTTTGTTCGCGCAGAGGCGCGGAGGACGCAGAGAGGCAGCGCACTCGGCACGGGCATCTCGCCCTTTCGTAGCCCGAATTTACGAAGGCCGCTCCGCGGCAAACGCACCGCCTCCGCGTCCTCCGCGCCTCTGCGCGAACGAATCTTCTGCCTTTTCTTCGTGCCTTCGCGCCTTTGCGTGAAAGATCTTCCTCAAGAAACCCGTTCGAACTGCAAAGTCCGCGCCGCCGTGTCCGCCGTCACCAGCCGTACCGAGATCGTCTCACCCGGCTTGCCCTCGGTCTTGACGCTCGTCAGCACCGCAAGATCGCACAACTGAACCCGCGCGCCGTGCGCATCCGCGTCTACGATCACCGCGGAGAAGATCTCGCCCTCGCGCCCCTGCAGCACCGCCGTCTCGGCCAGGTCGATCACCGCACGGTCGATCCGCCCGCCGATCGCATCGGCGCGCGCCATCACCGGCGGGAGCGTCTCGAACGCCTGCGTCACCACCTCGGGAACTGGCTGTCCGTTGGCGATCGCCAGCGCGGCGCGCACGACATAGCGATCCGCCAGCCGGCGCAGCGGCGCCGTCGCATGCGCATAGGTCGCCGCCATCGCCGCGTGCCACGGGACCACGCCGTCGCGGTACGGCGTATAGGTCGCCCCTCCCCCGCTGCGGCGCTCGGCAATCATGAAGGCGGCTTGCGCCGGTTCGGCGGCAGACAGCGTCGCGACGAACTGCGGAAGCGTCAGCGCGGCCGGCCACTCCAACCCAAGCCCCAGCGCGACATTGCGCAGCCGTTGCACTGCGCGATCGTCCGGCCCGGCCATCACGCGGAACAGCCCAGTATGGTGCGCGTGCAACAGCGCAGCGACCGCAAGGTTGGTCGCGAGCGACAGCGCGGCGTTGCGGTCCTCGGAAACCAACCGTGGTTCGAACGCCAGCCGATACCCGCCCTTCCCGTCAGCAATCACATCCTGCTGTGGCGGATCGACGCGACTCGCGCCGCGCGCATCCTCCGCAGCGGCGATGCGGTTGGCGAGTTCGGCGAAATCGGGCGGGAGATCGGCCTCGGTCACGCTGTCATACGCAAGCTTCGCTCGACTGCGAATGATCGCGCGCTCGGCCCCGTCGAGTGTCGGAGTCCCATCGGGCGCAACGCGCACCGTAAACACCACCGCCGGCCGCGGTCCGCTCGGCAAGAGGCTCGCCGCGCCCTCGGCGAGCACCGGCGGATAGAGTCCCGCCTTGCCGTCGGGGAGATACAGCGTCGTGCCGCGCTTCCACGCCTCGGCGTCGATCACCCCGCCATCGTCGACGAACCACGCCACGTCGGCGATCGCATAGTGGAGCAACAGGTCCGCCCCGCTCCGCTCGATCGCGAACGCCTGATCGAGATCGGTCGAACTCGCCGGGTCGAGCGTGACGAAGGGCATGGCCGTCCGATCGACATGCGCGCTCGGCACGCGCTTGGCGGCTTCCTCCGCTGCCGCGAGCACCTGCGGCGGAAACGACTCGGGCACGCCGAACTGCGTACGGATCAGCGGCAGCCCCGCGGCCAGTACCGCGTTCGAATCGACGAGCGTCTTCAACCGCGCAGCCTCAATAGCCGCCGCCACCGACCACGACGTCGCTGAAGCGCGTGATGTGCGGCTCGAACTTGAGCATCACCTTGCCGGTCGAGCCGTGACGCTGCTTGGCGATGATGAGTTCCGCTAGGCCATCGACGCGCGAGAGATGCTCGGACCATTGCGCATGCTTGTCCTGCACGCCCGCCGGGCTGTTCGCGCTCGGGATCTCGGGCTGCGCCATGTTGAGATAATAATCCTCGCGATAGACGAACATCACCATGTCGGCGTCCTGCTCGATCGATCCCGATTCGCGCAGATCCGACAGCAGCGGGCGCTTGTCCTCGCGCTGCTCGACCGCGCGGCTGAGCTGCGACAGCGCCATCACCGGCACGTTGAGATCCTTCGCGACGCCCTTGAGGCCACGGCTGATCTCCGAGATTTCCTGCACACGCCCGTCGCCCGAACTCTTCGCCGAGCCCGACAGCAGCTGGAGGTAATCGACGATGATCAGCCCGAGCTGGTTGTTGTGCCGCCGCTGCAATCGCCGCGCCCGCGTGTGGAGCGAGGCGATCGAGAGGTTGGCGGTATCATCGATGAACAGCGGCAGATTCTCGAGCTCGGCCGCGGTCGTCGCGAGCGCCTGGAACTCATGCCGGCTGATCTTGCCCGAACGCAACACGTCCGAATTGATTCGCGCCTGCTCCGACAGCACGCGCCCCGCCAGCTGATCCGCCGACATTTCCAGGCTGAAGAACGCGACCTTCGCGCCGAGCGAGCGCTCGGGGTCGATCCCGTCGGCCATGTCGCGCATCCAGCGCTGCGCCGCGTTGAATGCGATGTTGGTGGCGAGCGAGGTCTTGCCCATGCCCGGACGCCCGGCGAGGATCATCAAGTCGGAGCGGTGCATGCCGCCGATCTTGGTGTTGATGCTCTCGATTCCCGTCGTGATGCCCGAGATATGCCCGCCCGAATTGAGCGCCACCTCGGCCATCTTGAGCGTCGTCTTGGCGGCCTGCAGGAAGCTCTTGGTCTGGCTCTCGGTCGCGCCGTCCGACGCGACCTTGTAGAGTTCCTCCTCGGCCGCTTCGATCTGCGCGCGCGGGTTGACCTCTTCCGACGTATCCATCGCGCGATCGACGAGGCCGCGGCCGACCGTCACCAGCGTACGCAGCATCGCGAGATCGTAGATCTGCTTGGCGAACTGCCGCGCGCCGATCAGCCCCGCGCCCGAGCCGGTGAGCTGCGCGAGATAGGCGGGGCCGCCCAGTTCGCGCATCCCGGCGTCCTGTTCGAACATCGGGCGCAGCGTGACGGGGCTCGCGAGCATGTCGTTGCCGCGCAGCGTCTTGATCGCGCTGAAGATGCGGCCGTGGAGCGGCTCGAAAAAGTGTTCCGCGTCGAGCCGGTCGATCAGATCGTCGGCGAGGCGGTTGTCGATCATCATCGCGCCGAGCATCGCGGCTTCGGCTTCGACGTTCTGTGGTAGCGATACGGTTTCGGGAACGGGCGGTGTGGGGAGGAATGCTGTGGCCATGGCGCTCTCATCCCACTCGCCGCCTGCCCACTCAAGCGGATTGCGCTCACCCGGGTGTGAATCCCGTGGGCGGATGTTGTCCCCTGGCCCCGCCCCCGCTACGGCGTAATCATGGCCGATCCGCGCATCATTGCCGTGACCCTCGACGAACGCACGATCCTGTGGCGGTCGGCCGATATCGAGCAGGAACGCCGCATCGCGATCTTCGATCTGATCGAGGGCAACCATTTCGCGCCGCAAAGGGCGTATCCCGATGGCTATGCCGGCCCCTACCGGATCGCGCTCAGCGTCGAGGAAGGCCGGCTCGGCATCGCGATCCACCGCGCGGACGACAGCCATCTCGAGACCTATGTTCTCGGCATGGGGCGCTTCCGCCGCCCGATCAAAGACTATTTCGCGATCTGCGACAGCTATTACCAGGCGATCCGAAACGCGACACCGGCGCAGATCGAGACGGTGGACATGGCGCGGCGCGGCATCCACAACGAAGCGGCGGAGCTGCTCAAGGAGCGGCTGGAGGGCAAGATCGAGATCGACTTCGACACCGCCCGCCGGCTGTTCACGCTGATCTGCGTACTTCATATCAAGGGCTGACCGCCCGAACGGGACTATCGTGGTAAAATATCGCCTGTGGGGCATCCGGGTCGGGCTGTACGCCACGATCGCCGGCGTACTTGCCCTTGCTGCCATCATTCTCTGGGTGCTCGCGCTGAGCTGGCGGCCCACCGACCGCTTCGCGTTCCAGGGGCTCGACGTGTCTGCCGCCAATGGCGAGATCGACTGGTTTGCCGTCAAGCGCGGCGGCGCCGATTTCGCCTATGTCCGCGCAACCGCCGCCGATCAGCGCGACCCGCGCTTCGAGGCGAACTGGGCGGCGGTCGCCGAGACGGGAATGCGCCGCGGCGCGAGCCATGCCTATTCGCTGTGCCGCCTCGCCGCCGACCAGGCCAACGCCTTCAACACGATCGTCGCGCGCGACGATGGCGCGCTCCCCACCGCGCTCGAGCTCGATTTCAGCGACGATTGCACCGCGCGGCCGACCGCGCCGATCGTGCTCGACGAGCTTCGGCGCTTCATCACGATGGTCGAATCGCATACCGGCAAGCCGCTGCTGATCAAGGTCAGCAAGCGCTTCGACGCGGCCTACGGCGTGACGCTGGCGATTGCGCGCCCGGTGTGGGCGATGCAGGATTTCTTCCCGCCCGATTATCCGGCAAGGCGCTGGCGGATGTGGCAGGCAAGCGACATGCGGCGCATCGACGGAGTCGATGGGCCGGTCCATTGGGATGTAGTGGCACCATGACGATGCAAGAGACCTTGATCACCGCAGCGCGCGCCGCCGCGTTGAACGCACACGCCCCCTATTCGCGCTTCGCGGTCGGCGCGGCGGTGCTGCTCTCCGATGGGCGGATCGTGACCGGCGCGAATTTCGAGAATGCGAGCTATGGCCTGTCGCTCTGCGCCGAAACGGTCGCGCTCGCGACGGTCAACAGCGCGGGCGATTTCCGCGACGTGGTCGAGATCGGCGTGATCGGCGGCGCGATGGATGCCGAGGGGCGTCCGACGGGAACCGCGCCGGTCGGCCCGTGCGGCCGCTGCCGCCAGGTGATCAACGAAGCCGCGCAGATCGGCGGGCGCGATGTCGTCGTGTGGTGCGGCGCGGCCGAGGGCGACGCGGTCGAGCGCTATCTGCTGAGCGAATTGCTGCCGCATGCTTTCGGACCGGCGGATCTGGGGTTGGGGCCGAAAGCGTAATCGCGAGGTTGCCGCTCCCCGGCGAAGGCCGGGGCCCAGTCGCGAGCGTTCGGTAGTCGAACGCGACGCCACCCCTGCAACGCCCGCATCTGGGCCCCGGCCTTCGCCGGGGAGCGTCGCGTCAGTCCACCTTCGATGCCCGAGCGAACAGCGCATCGACCGACCCGCCGTTCGCGCGCAACGCTGCCTCCACCCGCTTGCGCCCGTCATAATAGCGCAGCGCCGGAACGCTGCGATGCTCCGCCTTGAGCAACGCCGCATCTCGGTCCGACAGGCTCCCCCCGCCCGCCACCAGATCGCAATATCCCTCGCGCAGCCACGCTGGATAGACGACATCGGCGGCGACGCCGTAGCGCGCGCGGATCAGCCCGTGGGTGCGCTCGTGCGCGATCACGCCCGACAGGCTGCGCTGTCCCGCGATCGCCCCGCCGTTGAAAACCACGTCGCGCGCGGCATCGCTGCGGTTGACGACGATCGTCTCGCCAAACCCGCGCGAGAGCGCGAACGCACCCGACGTCTGCAAGGCGAGCGCCCGCCAGCGCCAGCCGCCATCGGTCAGGAAGATGCGCCGACCATAGCCCGACCCGAAGATCGCGCTCTTGCGCAGCAGCGCGTCGGATTGCGCCAGAAGCTGCGGCATCGTCGCCGGCAGCGCCCGTTCGGAATAGACGACGGTATCGCCGATGATCTGGCGATGCGGGAAGGCCAGCACCTCGGGCGCGAGCACCACGGTGCCCAGCCCGACCCCGGCCAGCACAAGCCCGCGATTGAAAAGCCTATGCCATCGACGCATCGATCTATCTCCCCGTATGTGTATTATTATGCCAGCACACCATAGTCCACGCAATAGCGCCTTGCCCGTCCCCGCATTTCCGGCGACAGGCTGGCGGCAACCAACAGGGAGCCTTTACATGTCGATCATGTCCGACCGCTGGATTCGCGAGCAGGCGCTGACCACCGGGATGATCGAGCCGTTCGTCGACGGCCAGAAGCGCGACGGCTGCATCAGCTACGGCCTGTCGTCCTACGGCTATGACGCGCGCGTGTCGGACGAGTTCAAGGTCTTCACCAACATCGACAGCGTGATCGTCGACCCCAAGGACTTCGCCGCCAACAGCTTCGTCGACCGCAAGACCGATTGCTGCATCATCCCGCCCAACAGCTTCGCGCTGGCGCGCACGGTCGAGTATTTCCGCGTTCCGCGCGACGTGCTGGTGATCTGCCTCGGCAAGTCGACCTATGCGCGCTGCGGGATCATCGTCAATGTCACCCCGCTCGAGCCCGGCTGGGAGGGGCATGTCACGCTCGAATTCTCGAACACCACCCCCCTGCCCGCCAAGATCTACGCCAATGAAGGCGCGTGTCAGTTCCTCTTCCTCGAAGGCAACGAGCCGTGTGAGACGAGCTATGCCGACCGCGCGGGCAAATATATGGGACAGCGCGGGGTCACGCTGCCGCGGTTGTAAGCGCGCCGCCGCGGACGCGTGCCGCACGACGCGGGCGCGCGCGTCGGCAACGGTCGATCGGATTGCACGATCACTGGACCAGGCGCGAAGTCTGGAGCGCAGTGGAGAACAGCTGCTGGAGTGCTGTGATGATGCTGTCGTTGGCGGTCACCGTCTGCACAAGCGCGGCCCCGTTGGTCCCGGGGGAGGCGCACTGCTGCAACGCGGTCAACACCTTGTCCGAGGTTCCCGCACTGCTGCCCGAATACGGCGCGGGAGGGGGTGGCAGGAATGGCGCGACATTGGTTTGCGACCAAGCATCGTTGGCCAGCGCCTCGGGCAGATACTGGGTGTAGAGGATTGCGATCTTGATCCCCTTTGCCTTGATCGCCGTGCAGATCGTCTGATCACTGCTCCGCAGCGGCCCGAAATAGCGGCTGGGCTGGTCCACCATGCCATCTGTCACGAGGAACAGGATTTTCTGTGGAGTGACCCCGGGCGCGCCTGAACCAGCCGTCGGGATGAGGCCGTTCATCGTCGTCAGCATATTGGATATTTCGGTGGCTTGATCGTTGGTGTTCGTCGTGCTGGTCGGTTGGCTGTTCTGCCACCATAAATCATCGTTCGGAAACAACGAGGCTGCCGAGAAATTGCTGCCATACGATGCGACATTGGTGAGCGTATTCAGCGTTTTGACGGGGGAGGTGTTCCCCGACCGCGTCCAGTCGAACGAGAACATCTGCGCTTGATAGGTGACTTTGAACTGCTGGGCCTGATTCGCAGCAAAGGGGATCAATTGGCTGGCCGCGGAGACCACGTCATCCTTGCGCAACGTGATGCTGGCGGGACTCCCATAGAGGAGCCCGTAATTGTGCGTCAGCCAATAGCCGTCCGCCCAATAGCCGGTGTCATAGGTAGACGACGAACTCGATGTGCTCCCGGTCGTGCTGGTCGTGGTTGAAGTGCCGAATGGCGGCGTGATTTTGACGACCGTCGTCGGGGTGGAAGCTGTCGTCTTGGTGATCGTCACCGGCCCGCTGTTACTATCGGTGATGGAGTAGGTAACCACGGTTGCGGTCGTCACAGTGGTCGTCGTTGTCGTTGGGTTTAACCACGTCCCACCCGTTGTGCTTGTGCCAGAAACCGATGACGATGACGCAGGATTTAGCGGTTTTTGCGAACTATCGAAGAGAAGCTTGGTCGTTGGATTATAGAGATAGTAGACGTTCTGGTTGGATGCGCCGGCGGTATAATAGATAGACGACAATAATACCTGCAGCCCCGCGCTGTTCGTGACATTGATCGAATCATTGTGCGGCAACGATTCATGGCAGGAAAAGGCGCAGCCGGTAACTTTCTGGATCTTGCTGATCCCGTCCGACGTCGCGGGCAGAAGCATCGATGGGGAATTGTCCATCGCCAGGTAGAAATCGACATTGGGCGGCTGCGCTGCATTGGCCGTCGCGGTGCCACGCACCGTCAGCGTCGTCGCGCCGAGAATGCCGCCAAAGATGTTGATCGATTGTGCGGTGTAGGCGACGGTTGCCGTGCGGAGCGCCGCCAGTGTCTGGCCGCTGCCCGAGGCGCTGGCCGTTATGGTGACGGTCCGTTGTATCCCCTGATAGCCGCCGATCGCCAAGGCTTGGGCGTCGAACATGGCATAGGCTGCATCCGACGGATCAGTACCCGTCCGCAGGATCATCGCGGGCGAAACCGCCGCCAGCGCCGCGGCATCGGCCGCGGAGTTCAAATGCGTCTGGAGCCGCATGGCGCGCGCATAGTCGATACCGAAACCCGTCGCGAAGGTCAGCGGAATGATGGCAAACCCCATGATCATGAGAACGCCACCCCTTCGGTCGGCGTTCAGCCGACGAAGGAGCCTCACCACGGCGACCCAGGGCTGAAACATGCGAGCGCTCTTCATCATCCGTACACCTAGTAAAGACGAGGGGACATGTAGATAGTGTCGGTCAGCATCATCGTCGGCAAGGACAAGACGCTCACGCCTGGCGTATAGCGGTAGTTGACGGTCCCGACGAACAGCCAGCCACCCGCGGTACCGACTTGGGTCTTGGTGCTGGTGCCCGGCGCGAAGTTCGTGCACACGTTCGAGCCGTCCGGCGAAACGGGAACCATCGGGGCCGTGACCATCGAACTCGGGATCGAGATCACATTCACGGCAGACTGTGTCTGGTTCGCGGGGAGTGTCCCGGCGGTGTGCGTCGACGTCACCGCCGACACGGCACTGCCATCGACGGTCTGCGTTTGAGCCTGGGTCCAAACGACATAGGCGTGCGTCGCGTCGCAGATTCGCAGGAGCGAGATTTGCTCGGTTGCATTGTTGAGCGCGTACGGCGCCAGGGCAACCGCGCTCGCGCTGAGGTACGACGTCGCGCTCGCGTCTTGCGGCTTGTTGTAGATGATCGCTGGCGACATGGTTCGGCTGACCAGGTCGACCAGCGAACGCGTCGCCGTGGTAACCTTGCGCGTCGACGAGATCATATCCATCGTGGCGTACCCGCCAAGATACATCACGATGAGCACGGGCAGGCACATTGCAAACTCGACGAGGGCGACCCCGCGCGTGCTATCGACCAGGCGCCTCAGCACGAGGTCTGCCCCGAATTGCATGAATAAGCCTCGGTCGTTGATACAGACGTCGCCACGAGCATGCGATTGCCGTTGGGCTGGTTCGTAAGGTTCAAACCCAAGGGGCCGACGCCCGTCGGCCACAGATAGATGAGTTGCAGGACAACGATCTGGCTTTGCCCGTTGCCGTTGGACTGGGGGTTATAGCCGGTATTCGTCGACGTTATGACACCTTGGCTGTTGTAGGTGAACGTCGGAGCCGTCGTGCTCGCGACATTGTACGTGTTCGCGGTGCTGACGTTGACCGTGAGCCGACTGCACGACAGCATCGGTGGCAGCAACGGCGCAATGGTGACGGCAGCGCCGCTCGCGTTGGTGCCCGTGGTCCCGTTGCAGATCGCATTCTTCAAGTCGCTCGCGGACATTCCGACGGTGCCGTTGGCCAGCCGGATCGTTTGCGCGGATCCTGTCAGCAACAAGCGCGCCGACGCCAGCGCCGCCGTCTCCAGCATCTGCTGCGCCAGGAAGATTAATGCAGTATAGAGGATCGCGAGCACAAGGCCGATGAAAGCCGGCCCGACAATCGCGAATTCGACCGCGGCAGTCCCATCGCACCGTTTCGCAATAGTCGCGACGCGCGAGAGACCGCATGATGCCCGGTTAATTGCGCGCAAAAGCTTCACCGACGGTCCCCTTGCGGTATCGATAAGTCTCTTCTGCTTCAGATTTCGTTAATGCTCCTGGAAAAACAGTATTAAATGGGACGGATCAGCCAATCCTCATGAGGTTCCGTCTGATCGGATCGACCTCAAACACAAATCAAGTTTCATTTTTGCGATGCCGGCGCCAGCAAGCTGCTTCGGCGCAAGCATAGCCGGGCGGCTCCGCACTTCGCTCGAAATAGCGTGGTGCAAGCGGCTATTGCCCAACATCCACGAACGGGCGCTTTTGGGAGGGTGTAAAGCGTACGCCACGGACGGGCGGTCGAACGCGAAATTGGCGCAATCCTACATCGATCGGGTCGCGATATTTTCGGGCTGGTCTTTCCTATCGGCGACTCCGAAGGCCCCGCGGCGGAGCCAGCATCGGACGCGCAGCAGCGCGTCGCGCCGCTGGTGACACCTCTGGATCAGGCAAGATTTGGCGACGATCGACGTTATAAAACAGGCGTCTGGGGGGGGCGATCGAGCCAAGCGCCCGGAGCGCGACAGGTGCGATTGGCCGGCTTTTCGCGCCGCTGGCCAGCACTCCTGCGGCTTGCCGCCACGGCTTGTGGCGATGGCGACTTGGGGGGGGCGGTCACCGCCGAGCGCGGACCGCCCGATCGCCCGCGGATATCCGCCCGGTCGTTGCAGCGGGAATGCGGAGACCCGGCGGTACGCCCCCGCCTGTCGCGGCGTCACCGCCAAAAAAAAGGCGGCCCCGAAGGACCGCCCTGATTGTGCGTCGATGGTCGCGAACGCCTTAGAAGTCGTTGCGATACTGCTCGTTGCCGATGAAGCCGAGCTTCGAGACGTTCGACCGCTTGATGATCGCGAGGATCTGGTCGACCTTCTCGTACTTTGCCGCCGGGTCGGGCTGGAAGTGCAGCTCGGGCTCGGGGTTCAGCTGCGTCGTCTGCGTCAGATACTGCTGCAGCGTTGCCGGGTCGGTCGCCGCGCCGTTCCACAGCACGACGCCGTCGGGCTGGATCACGATCTTGTTCTTTTGCGGGTCGATCAAGGGCTTGGTCTGGTTCGGGTCATTGATCGGAAGATCGACCTTCACCGCGTGCGTCTGGATCGGGATGGTGATGATGAACATGATGAGGAGCACGAGCATGACGTCGATCAACGGCGTCGTGTTCATGTCCATCATCGGCTGGTCGTCAGCACGCCCTGCGCTAATTGCCATGTCAGTTACTCCCTGCGGCGAGGCCGCAAATCAAATGCGCTGCTGCAGCAGCGATCACGAAGACGGACCGCCCGTGGGAGGGGGTTCCGAAATGAAGCCAACCTTGGCGAAGCCTGCCGACTGCATCGTGTAGATTGCACCGCCAATGCAGCGATACGGAGTCTCGACGTCGCCGCGGATATGCGCCTCGGGAAGGTCGTCGGTCGTCAAATTCGCGGCGCCGCCGGCCTTGTCGACGATTTCCTTGAGCTTGTCGGTCGCACGCTTGAGCAGTTCCTCATGCGTCACCGGCGTCTGGCCCCAGAACACCGCGCAGCTGCCGTCTGGCTTGCGCGTGATCGAGAGCGACACGTTCTCGGGCTTGGTCACGGTCGGATCGTAGCGCACGTCCGGGAGCTTCAGCTTGACGGTCTGCACGATCGCCGGGATCGTGATGAGGAAGATGATGAGCAACACCAGCATGACGTCGACGAGCGGCGTCGTATTGATGTCGGACATCGGGGCGTCATCGCCGCCGCCACCTGTACTAATCGCCATGAAAGGCCATCCTATTCGTATCGGTCAGGCCGCCCGACATACCGGGCGGCGAAGGAAGCGGGGCCGCCGAGCGGCGGCCCCGTTCGGTAGTCTTAGACGCGGGTCTGCACGCCGCCGGCCTGGCCAGCCGTCGTGGTCGTCACAGCGGGCTTCGCTGCAGCAACCGGAGCCTTCTTGCCCGGTGCATGCGGACGAACCGCACCGTTCGAAGCAAGGTAGCCGAGCACGTCGTTCGAGAAAGCCGAGAGATGCTCGGCGATCGCCTTGTTGCGACGCTGCAGCCAGTTGAAGGCGAGCACGGCCGGAACCGCGACGACCAGACCGAAGGCGGTCATGATCAGCGACTCACCGACCGGGCCTGCGACCTTGTCGATCGATGCCTGGCCAGCCTGGCCGATGCCGATCAGTGCGCGGTAAATACCGAGAACGGTACCGAACAGACCGACGAACGGTGCGGTTGCGCCGACCGTTGCGAGGAAGGCGAGACCGCCACCAAGCTGCGAGTTGATGATCGCTTCCGAACGCGCGAGCGAGCCGTGCAGCCAGTCATGCGCTTCGACCGGATCGGTCAGACGCGAATGCTGCTCCTGGGCTTCGATGCCGTCGTCGACGATCTGCTTGTAGGCCGAGTTCTTCTCGAGCTTGGCAGCGCCTTCGCGCAGCGAGTTCGACGCCCAGAAGGTCGCACGGACGCGACGGCCCTGGTTGATGATCTTCTGCTGCTCGAAGATCTTGGTGAACAAGATGTAGAGCGTGAAGAACAGGAAGATCGTGAGGATGCCAGCGGTCGTCCAGGTGACGGGGCCGCCCTGCTTCATCGCGTTCATGAAGCCGAAATTGTCTGCGGCGTTGGCACCGGCAGCGAGGATGATGGTGGACATTAGGGGGACTTCCTTCTCGACAAGATGACCGTGGGGCCCCTTCCCGGGCCCGCACGGCTAGGATTGGTTTTATTCTGGCAAGCGCCACACGACGTTGCGCGACGACGCGGAACGGATGGGGTTGCCGCTCTGGTCCATCGCCGGCGAATACCGCCCGCGACGCGTGATGTTCGAGCAGGCCGCGCGATCGAGCGACGAGTTGCCGCTGGATGCGACGACGACGCAGTTCTCAACACGACCAGCGGTATTGATTTCCCACTTGATCTTGCTGGTACCCTGCGCCTCTGCGCTCAGCGCGTCGGAAGGATAATCGTCGGTGGTCACCCACTGCGACGGATCGCCCTTGGGGCCCGCGGCCTTGCTGACCACGGGTGCGGGGGGTGCCGCGACCGGGACAGGAGCAGGCGCTGCGGCGCGAACCGTGATCGGCGCAGCCGGCGGCGGCGTGACGACCGTAGCGATCGGCGGCGGCGGCGACTGGACGCGCACGATCGGCGGCGGCGACACGACCGGTGGGGTCTGCAGCTGCGGCTGTTCGGGCGGCGGGGGGGGCGGCTTGTCTGGTGGAGGGGGCGGCGGTTCGACGACGTCGAAGGTGTTAAGCTTCTCGGTCACCTTTTTGATGTACTTGAAGGTCAGCCCGTTCACGAAACCCCACGCGAACAGCGCGACAATGACCGAAACGATCACGATCGACACCACTTTGCTGCCACTCGTATTGCGATCAGCGTATGCCATTCAGAAACGAAACTCCTCTATTCCGGCACGACGGTCCAAGCCGATCCGTAACGTCCGCTCGTTATCCGGCCTGTCATGGGCTAGTGTATCCTGGACAGACCACAACCTCTATCGTGCCAAAAACCACGACGCAAACGCTTTGTCTCACGCAACAAACGTACAACCTCACCGTGGCAGAATTATTTCTGTTTAAAAATGTCGTGACCAGCTAATCCAGCAGCATGCCGATACCGCTTAAATTCGCTCTCGCAGCCGCCCTGCTCGGCTTGCCCGCAACCCTCGCCGCGGGGCAGCAAACCCGTGCAAATCCGACAGATGTCGCGATTCCGGCGTTATATTATGCCGACTATGCCGACCTCGTCGTCGCGGCGCCGGTGATCGTCGATGCGACGATCCGCAGCCAGCTTCGGCTCAAGCCTGCCGATGCACCGGACCTCCCACCGAATATCGTGCGACTGTACGTCGAGGCCGACGTCACCGCGCTGATTCGCGGCACCACCGCCGTTCCGCCGCGGCTCGGCTACACGCTCGACGTCCCGCTCGATGCCCATGGGCGAGTCCCGCGCTATCGCAAGGCGCGGGTGCTGTTGTTCGCGCGCAGTGTCGCAAGCAACGCTGGCCAGGTCCAGCTCGTCCGGCCCGACGGGCAGCGCAGCTGGACCCCGACGGGCGACGGGCTCACCCGCCGAATCGTCCGCGAAGTGCTCGCCCCCGACGCGCCGCCAACGGTGACCGGCATCGGCAATGCCGTCCATACGCGCGGCGATCTGCCCGGCTCGGGCCAGACGCAGATCTTCCTTACGACCAGCGACAGCCGTCCGATCTCGTTCGATATCGAGCGCAAACCCGATCAGCCGCCGCATTGGGTGATCGCGCTCAGCGAAGTGGTCGACCAATCTGCCCCACCACCGGCGCGCGATACGCTCTTGTGGTACCGCCTCGCCTGCACCCTGCCCGCCACGCTGCCCGACACCTCGGTCCCGCAAAGCGGCGACGATGCGACGATCGCGCGCGAAGATTATGCGCTGGTCGTGCGCGAGCTCGGCGCGTGCGAGCGCGGGGGGCGACGCTAGAAACACCCCCGGGCGCAAGGCCGAAGCGACACCTTAGCGAACCTCGAGCACCTGCCCCGTCGTCGAATGTGCGCTGACGAGATAGTCGGCCGCAGCGACCACGGCGTCGCAGTTCGCATCCGCCGCCACATCGAGCGCGGCAAGGCGCGTGTGCGGCGCAAGTTCGACCGCGAGCGGTGTGACCGCCGCCAGCAGCATGGCGCGATCGAGCGCTGCAACGCTCGCGTCGATCACCAGCAAGATCATCCCGGATTCGCGCGGCACCGTACGCACGGCGGCGACCGCGTCGCGATCATCGCCGAAAACCAGTGCCGCGCGCGTGCCCACCGCCGCCGCAAGCGCCGCCCTCACCGCCGGTTCCGCACCAGGGTAATGCCGATCGACTCGCCCGCCTCGGCGATGGCGAGCTTGACGATCGACACCTCGACGCGCGTGACCCGGCTGTCCTGCAGGAACAGCGTCTCGCAAATATGGTCTGCCACCGCCTCGACCAGCTTGAAATGTACGCCCGTCGGCAGCGCGGTCGTCGCCGCGTGCTTGAGGTCGAGATAGTTCTTCGAGGCGGCCAGCGGCGTCTCGGGATCGAAGCGATCGGGCACCGCCAGATCGACCGTCAGCGAGATCCGCAGCGGCTGCGGCAAATGCGTCTCCTCCGAATAGATGCCGGTCAGCACCATCACTTCGAGGTCGTGCACGTTGAGCGTCAAACGGTCGGTCAAATCGATCCCAATCCTGGTCGTATCGCCGCGCCCCATAGCAGAAGTCGCCGTGTGAGGAACCTTTGCCCTACGATGACGCTTGCGTTGGGGCAGATCGGGGGTAAAGCGCGCGGCCCGCGTGCTGCCATGCGGCCATGAAGGATCAACGCCCGTGATCGAGGTCTTGCCGATTGCCGCTGTCGCGCCCGACGCCGTCGAGGCGTTGCTCGACCGTGCCTTCGGGACCGACCGCCACGGCCGAACGGCATACCGAATCCGCGAAGGCATGGCCGCGATCCCCGCGCTGAGCCTCGCCGCGGTCGAGGACGGCGCGTTGATCGGCACGATCCAGTGCTGGCCGATTCGCTTCGCCGGTGACGACGGCGGCGACGTCGCGATGGTGCAAGTCGGCCCCGTCGCGGTCGCGCCCGACCGCCAGCAAGGCGGCATCGGCCGCATGCTGACCGCGCGCGCGCTGGCCGCAGCCGAAGCCGCGGGGCTCGACGATGCGCTGACGCTGATCGGCGACCCCGAATATTACAGCCGCTTCTTCGGCTTCGACGCAACGCGCACAGCCGCGTGGCGCGTGCCCAGCCCGGTCGAGCGGCATCGCCTGCTCGCCCGCGGCGCGAACGTTCCGACCGGCGCCGGCCTGCTCGGACCGCGCGTGGCAGCCTTGGTCTGACGCGACGCGGCTTTACGAGGCGGCGCGCCTGTCCTACCGCGCCCCCATGCCCATGGAGCCGATCCCCGACCTTTCCGCTTTGTCGCTCGCCGACATTGCCCGCCTTGCCGAAGAGCAGAAGCTGCCCCCGGTCGAGCGCTGGAACCCGACGCATTGCGGCGACAGCGAAATGCGCATCGCGCGCGACGGGACGTGGTTCCACCAGGGATCCCCGATCGGACGCCAGGCGATGGTGCGGCTCTTCTCGACGATCCTGCGGCGCGAGGCCGATGGCGGCTATGTGCTCGTCACCCCGGTCGAGAAGCTCGACATTGACGTCGAGGACGCGCCGTTCGTCGCGGTCGAGCTGAAAGCATCGGGCGAAGGGCGTGCCGCGATGCTGACCTTCCGGCTCAACACCGGCGATCTCGTCACCGCCGATGCCGATCATCCGCTGCGCTTCGAACCGCGCGACGACGGCCCCCGCCCCTATCTGCGCGTGCGCGGCGAGCTCGACGCGGTCGTGGCGCGGACGGTCTATTACGAACTCGCGCAGCGCGCGATCGATGGCGGCGAAACCCCGCCCGGCGTGTGGAGCGGCGGCGCGTTCTTCGCGCTGGAGCCCGCGGCATGACGCTCGTCGAACGGCTTCGCCAGGCGATGGTGATCGGCCACGCCGACACCGTGCTGCTCACCGGCGACCATGTCGATGTCGAGTCGATCGCGAGCCCGCTCGCCCAGGCCGCGGTGCTGATCCCGGTGACCGATCGTGCCGAACCCGGCGTGATCCTGACGCTTCGCACCGACACGCTGTCGCGCCATGCCGGACAAGTCGCCTTCCCTGGCGGCCGCGTCGATTCGGGCGATGCCGATGCGATCGCCGCCGCCTTGCGCGAAGCCGAGGAAGAGATCGCGCTGCCGCGTGACCGTGTGACGATCGTCGGCGAGGCCGACCGCTATCGTACCGTCACCGGGTTCGAGGTGACGCCGGTGATCGGCGTCGTACCGCCCGATCTGGTGTTCACCCCGGCGATCGCCGAAGTGGCCGAAGTGTTTGAAGTCCCGCTCGGCTTCCTGCTCGATTCGGGCAACCACATCGAAGCGAGCGTCGAGTGGCAGGGGCGCAACCGGCATTATTACGAGATCCATTGGGACGGCCACCGCATCTGGGGCGCGACTGCGGCGATGATCGTCAATCTGTCGCGACGACTGCGATGGAACGGCTGATCCTTCCCGCCGCCGCGTGGCGGACGCGGGCGGGATTGCCCGAACTGTGCGACGTGCTCGGTGCTGCGCGCGGTGAGACGCGCTATGTCGGTGGAGCGGTGCGCGACACGCTGCTCGGAATCGACGTCGCCGATGTCGATCTGGCGACGCGCCATACCCCCGAAGACGTGATCGACTTGCTCGCTCGGGCGCGGATCAAGGCGGTTCCGACGGGGCTAGCACATGGCACGATCACCGCTGTCCTCGCCGATGGCGCGCCGATCGAAGTGACGACGCTGCGCCGCGACACCGCGACCGACGGCCGCCATGCGACGGTCGCCTTCACCGACGATTGGCGCGAGGATGCGGCGCGGCGCGATTTCACGATCAACGCGCTCTATGCCGATCCGGCGAGCAGCGAGATCTTCGACTATTTCGGCGGGCTCGACGATCTCGCGGCGCGGCGCGTGCGCTTCATCGGCGATCCGTTGCAGCGCATCGCCGAGGATCATTTGCGCATCCTGCGCTTCTTCCGCTTCCATGCGCGCTTTGGTGACGCACCCGATGCGGCGGGGCTCGACGCCTGCACGCAGCGCGCCAACGATCTGATGGCGCTGTCGCGCGAACGGATCTCGGCGGAATTCCTCAAGCTGCTCGTCGCGCCCAACGCCGTCGCGACGCTTGCGCTGATGATCGCGCGCGGCATCCTGCTGCCGGTGCTGCCCGAGATCGACGATTCTGGGGTAAGTCGCCTCGCCCGTGTCGCTGCGGCCGAAGTGCAAGCCGGACTCGCGCCCGATCCGCTCCGCCGCCTCGCGGCAGTGCTGCCACGCGACCCCGTGCTCGGCGAAAACGTCGGTGCACGCCTCAAACTGTCGAACGCGCAGCGCAAGCGGATCGTCTCGGCGCTGACCGATCCGACCGACTCGCCGCATCCGCTCGCCTATCGCCTGGGGCGCGACGGCGCGCTCGACCGCTGGCTGCTGACCGTCGAGGATGCGGCGGATGCGGTGCGCGGCGCACGCGAGATCGTCGCCTGGGATATCCCGCGCTTCCCGCTGACCGGGGGGGCGCTCGTCCAGCGCGGCGTCAACAAGGGGCCCGACGTCGCGCGCTTGCTCAAGCAGATCGAGGATCGGTGGGTGGCAGAAACCTTCCCCGACGCAGCGCGCGCGAACGCGATCGCCGACGAAGCCGTCGCTCAGTGGCGGTCCTCGACCAGCATCGCATAAGCCGCCTCGGCCTCGAGCGGCCGCGCGTAGAGGTAGCCCTGGCCGTAAGTGCAGCCCAGCGCCGCCAGCGTCTGCGCGAGTTCGTTGGTCTCGATCCCCTCGGCCGTCGTCTTCATGCCGAGCGCTTGCGCCAGCGACAGGACCGCGCGGACGATCGCGATCTTGTCGCGATCGGCGAGCATCCCGCTGACGAAGCTGCGATCGATCTTGAGAATGTCGATCGGCAGCTTCTGGAGATAGGCGAGGTTCGAATAGCCCGTCCCGAAATCGTCCATCGCGATCGTCGTACCGAGTCGCTTCAAGGCATGCATGATCCCGGCGATTCGGTCGGGATCGGTGACCAACGCACTTTCGGTCAGTTCGAGCGTGAAGCGCGAGCCCTCGAGTCCGTAAGCCGAGAGCGCAGCCTCGACGACGGGGGCGATGGTATCGCGCTGCAGCTGGATCGCCGAGAGATTGACCGCGAGTCGTACGCCGCAATGGCCGCCACAGCGGGCATCCCACTGCGCGAGCGTCGCGGCGGCTTCCTGGATCGCCCAGCGCCCGAGCGGCACGATCAACCCCGATTCCTCGGCGACCGGGATGAAATCGTTGGGCGAATATTCCACGCCGTTCTCGTCGCGCCAACGCGCGAGCGATTCGAACGCGACGAGCTGCCCAGTCGAAAGGTCGCGAATCGGCTGATAGGTCAGCCGCATCTGGCCGCGCTCGATCGCGCGGCGCAGCGCGGTTTCCATGCCGAACTGTTCGCGCGCGATGTCGAACGCCTGCGTCTGATAGGCTTCGGTCTTGCCCGTCGCCTTCGACCGCTTGACCGCGAATTGCGCGTGGCGGATCAATTCCTCGCCATCTTCGATCGCCGCCGCGCCGAACGAAATGCCGATCGAGCAGGCGACGCGAATCTCGAAGTCGGAGAGGCGGAACGGCGTCGACAGCGCGCCCTGGATTCGCCGCGCGACGCGCTCGGCATCGCCGACCCCGTCCTCGAGCGTGAGCAGGATGCCGAATTCGTCGCCGCCGGTGCGTGCGAGCACGTCCTGTGCGCGCAAGGCGCCCTTGAGCCGACGCGCGACGGTGATGAGCAGTTCGTCGCCCGCCATCGATCCGAGACAGGCATTGACTCGACTGAAGCGATCGAGATCGATCACCAACACGGCGTAATTCGCACGCTCGGTCGGTTCTTCTAGCAACATTTCGAGCCGATCGCTGAACCCGGCACGGTTGGGCAGCCCGGTCAGACTGTCGGTGAGCATCTCGCGCCGCAGATTGTGTTCGGTGCGCAATTCGGCGGTCTGGTCGACCAACGCGAGCATGCAGCGCTGCAGTGGGTTGCGTTCGAGCCGTGCGAGCGTTGCCTGGTAATAATGGCAATCGACCTTGTCGCCGAACTCGACCGAGAATTCGGTGCGCAGCGTGTCGCCCTCGATGAACGCAACGATCTGCGGCTCGATCTGCGCGATCAGCGAACGCCGCCGGTCGTTCATGCCGAGGCCGGCAATTTCATACGCGCGGTTGGCGATCTGAACCGTCACCCCCGAGTCGCCGAGCGCGACCATTGCCGCGGGGATCGGCAAAAGGTCGATCATCCGAGCCGCCATCGCCACCGATGTCGGGTAAGCCTCCAGCGCCGCCGAGGGCATCGGAGGGGTCGCATGCGTCAGCACGGGATTGGACTTCGGCGCCATAGTCCTGGCGATAGGGTCGATTCGTTAACATCCCTCTTAGTCGAAACGATTTTCCCCGATTTCCGCCAGAAATCCGATGCTTTGCAAACAGATGGGCGCGGTTGTTCGCGCTAGAATCGATTGTCGCGCGGGAAGCCGTTGGGCGGCATCCGCCCCGCCGCGCCCCGCGCTGCGCGCCACGGCGCGAGGTCGGTTTCGGTGCGCGTCCGGCCGGTATCGCCCCCCATCGGCCAGCTCAGTCCGTCGGCAAAGACGAAGGTGATCGCATCCGACAAGCCGCCATCGCGGAAGCGCATCAGCTGCACCCCCTGCCCGCGCGACAGCTCGGCAAGCTCGCTCAGCGGGAAGACGAGCAAGCGGCGATTGTCACCGATCGCCGCGACATAATCGTGCGCCGGATCGACTGGGCGGACGAGCTTGAGCTTGGCGCCGAGTCGCGGCGTGACGACGGTCTTGCCCTTGCGCGTCTCGGCGATGATGTCGGCGGTGCGCACGAGGAAGCCGCGCCCGTCGGTCGCCGCGACGAGCAGCTTTTCGGCAAGGCTCGCGCGGAAGATCTCGACGATGTCGACATCGCCATCGAGGTCGATCATCAACCGCACCGGCTCACCGAAACCGCGCCCGCCCGGCAGCCGATCGGCCGCGAGCGTGTAGAAACGGCCGTTCTCGGCGGCGATCATGATCTTGTCGGTGGTCTGCGCGGTGAAATCGAACGCCGCGGCGTCGCCGTCCTTGAACTTCACGGCGGCGACCCCGGCGGCATCGAGATGCCCCTTCATCGCGCGAATCCAGCCGCGCTGCGACAGGATCACGGTGATCGGCTCGCGCTCGATCATCGCTTCCAACGGGATGTCGCGCGCGGGGGCGGCCTCGGCGACGGTGGTGCGACGGCGGCCGAGCTTGGTTTCGGGGCCATAGCGCTCGCGCAGCTTGCCGAAATCCTTCTTGAGCCGCGTGCGCTGCCGCGCTTCGCTGCCGAGCAGCGCCTCGAGCCCCGAGCGCTCGTTCTCGAGCCCGTCGCGCTCCTTGCGCAGCTCCATTTCCTCGAGCCGACGCAGCGATCGCAACCGCATGTTGAGGATCGCCTCGACCTGGCGGTCATTGAGCTCGAACTCGGCCATCATCACTGGCTTGGGTTCGTCCTCGGTGCGGATGATCTCGATCACGCGGTCGAGATTGAGATAGGCGATAATATAGCCGTCGAGCAGCTCGATCCGGTCGCGGATCTTGTCGAGCCGATGCGCGGTGCGGCGCTGGAGCACGATGAACTGGTGCGTGATCCACGCGAGCAGCGCCTGGCGCAAGCTCATCACGCGCGGCGTGCGGTCGGCGTCGAGCAGATTGAGGTTCATGCTGAAGCGGACCTCGAGGTCCGTCATCTTGAACAGGCTCTCCATCAGCATGTCGGGCTCGACCGAGCGGCTGCGCGGCTCGATCACGACGCGGATTTCCGAATCCGATTCGTCGCGGACGTCGGCGAGGATCGGCAGCTTCTTGTCGTTGATCAGCGCGGCGATCTGCTCGATCAATTTGCCCTTCTGCACGCCGTACGGGATCTCGGTGATGATCGCGTTCCAGCCGCCCCCCTTCTCCTTCTCGATGCTCCAGCGCGCGCGGAGGCGAAAGCCGCCGCGGCCGGTGGCATAGGCCTCGGCGATCGCCGCGGGCGAATCGACGACGAGCCCGCCGGTCGGGAAATCGGGCCCCTGGATATGCTGCAGCATCGCGGCATCGTCAGCCTCGGGCTGGTCGATCAGCATGATCGCCGCGTCGTACAGCTCGGCGACATTGTGCGGCGGGATGTTGGTCGCCATGCCGACCGCGATCCCCGCCGCGCCATTGGCGAGCAGGTTGGGGAAGGCGCCGGGGAAGAGCTCGGGCTCCTGCTCTTCGTTATTGTAGGTCGGCTTGTAGTTGACCGCGTCCTCGTCGAGGCCCGCCATCAGGTCCATCGCGACCTGCGTCAGCCGCGCCTCGGTATAGCGGAAGGCGGCCGCGCCATCGCCGTCGATATTGCCGAAATTGCCTTGGCCCTCGACCAACGGGTAGCGCACCGAGAAATCCTGCGCGAGGCGGACCATCGCGTCGTACACCGACGAATCGCCGTGCGGATGATATTTGCCGATCACCTCGCCGACGACGCGCGCCGATTTCTTGTACGGCGTGCTCGGGTCCATCCGCAGCTGGCGCATCGCCCATAGCAGGCGGCGGTGCACCGGCTTCATCCCGTCGCGCACATCGGGCAGCGAGCGCGCGGTGATCGTCGAAAGCGCATAGACGAGGTAGCGATCGCTCAGCGCGCTATCGAACGGCGCGTCGACGATGGCGTTGAAGGGATCGGTCACATCGGTTGGCATCCTCCGGCGATAGCAGCGCTATTCGCCGGTGGCGAGATGCCAGCGCGGCGTTTACAGGCGAGGCATGCTGCGTCTTCTCCCGCTCGCCCTGATCGCTGTATCGACAGCCTCCATGTCTCAGACCCCGCCCCCCGCTGCCGCCGCACCTGCGCCCGCCGCGCTGCTGACCTGGCCCGACCTGACCAAGCGTCCCCAGCCCGCCCCCGATGCGACGATCGATTATGGCCCCGACGCCTTGCAGAAGGTCGACGTCTGGCTGCCCGCCGGCGCTGGCAAGCATCCCGTCGTGGTGATGGTGCATGGCGGCTGCTGGACGACAAGCATCGCCGATCGCCGGCCGATGAACTGGATCGCCGACGATCTGCGGCGCGACGGCATCGCGGTGTGGAACGTCGAATATCGCGGCGTCGATAAGAGCGGCGGCGGCTATCCGGGGACCTTCCTCGATGCGGGCGCGGCGGCGGATGCGCTGCGAACGCATGCCGCGCAGTTCCATCTCGACACCAAGCGAATCGTCGTCGTCGGGCATTCGGCGGGCGGGCATCTTGCGTTGTGGCTCGCCGGTCGGTCGCGGATCGCGCCGACGAGTCCGCTCTATACGGCGCACCCGCTGAAGATCGCGCGTGTCGTCAGCCTCGGTGGATTGCCCGATCTCGAGGCGACTGCGGCGAGCCCCGACAATGGCTGCGGCGTCGAGGTGGTCGCTCAGCTCGTCGGCAAGCCCGGTGCGCGGGCGGATGTCTATGCCGACACCTCGGTCCCCCGGCTGCTGCCGCTCGGCGTGCCGCAGGATCTGGTCAACGGGCGCGAGGACAAGATCATCCCGGTGCGACTCGGAACGGACTATGTCGCGGCGGCGCAGGCCAAGGGCGACACGGCGACGCTGCATCTGGTCGAGCGGACGGGGCATGTCGAACTGATCGCGCCAGAGAGCGCGGCCTGGGCGCGAGCGAAGGCGCTGATTGAGGCGGGGCTGAAGAAGTGAGCGTGCTGTCCTCCCGGATTTCGACCGCCGCCCGCCGCATCACACCTCCCCTCCCTGGAAGAGCGTCGGGTGAACAGCGCCCCGCGCTGTTCAGGTCATGCCGGGGGCATGACCGACCCGACGCTGGGCTGGGGGTGGGTCGGCCCGTTGCCGCGGGCAGCACCCGCCCTAGGCCGACCCACCCCCTACCCCTCCCTTCCAGGGAGGGGAGTCGGTTGCGCTCCGCCTCGCGCGACCCAGTCAAGCAACACTTCTCCAGCAAGGCATCCGCATGACCCGCGACGAAGCCCGCGCGCTCGACGCCGCCGACCCGCTCCGCACCTATCGCGACCGCTTCGCGCTCCCCGCAGGTGTGATCTACCTCGACGGCAATTCGCTCGGCCCGCTCCCCCGCGCCACTGCGCCGGCGCTCGCCGACATGGCGCAGCGGCAATGGGGCGAGCGCCTGATCCGCAGCTGGAACGAAGGCTGGATCGACGCACCGCAGCGCATCGGCGGCAAGATCGCAGCGCTGATCGGCGCCGAGCCCGACGAAGTGGTCGTCGCCGATTCGACCTCGGTCAACCTGTTCAAGCTGCTCGTCGCCGCGCTCCGCCACGCGGCGCCCCGCACGACGATCGTCAGCGAGACGGGCAATTTCCCGACCGACCTCCACATCGCCGAGGGCGCGGCGGGCTGCGTTCCCGGCGCGCGCCTCAACGCGGTCGCACGTGCCGATATCCCCGCAGCGATCGACGGCGACACCGCGTTGCTGATGCTCACCCACGTCCACTACAAGACCGCCGAGCGATTCGACATGGCGGCCTGGACCACCCGCGCGCACGACGCTGGCGCCCTCGCGCTCTGGGACCTAAGCCACAGCGTCGGCGCAATCCCGCTCGATCTCAATGGCGCCGGCGCCGATCTCGCGATCGGCTGCGGCTACAAATATCTCAACGGCGGCCCCGGCGCGCCGGCCTTCCTGTTCGTCTCGCGCCGGTTGCAGGAGCAGCTCGCCAGCCCGCTCTCGGGCTGGATGGGCCATGCCGCGCCGTTCGCGTTCGGCGACGCCTACAGCCCCGCCCCCGGCATCAAGCGCTGGCTCGCCGGCACCCCCTCGATGCTGGCGATGGCCGGGCTCGAGGCCGGGATCGACCTCTGGCGCGACATCGACCAGCAGCACGTCGCCACCAAGAGCGCCGCCCTGTTCGACGCGCTTGCCGCGATCGGGGCAAACCTCGGCCTCGAATGCGTGTCACCCGCCGACCCGAGCGCGCGCGGCAGCCATATCAGCTTCCGCCACCCGCAAGCCTATGCGCTGTGCCAGGCGCTGATCGCGCGCGGCGTGATCGGCGATTTCCGCGATCCCGACATCCTGCGCTTCGGGCTGACGCCGCTGTATCTCGGCTTCGAGGACGTGGTCCGCGCGGGCGCGATGCTCGGCGAAATCCTCGGCGACGGCAGCTACGCCGATCCGGCGTTCGCCACGCGCAACGCGGTCACTTGACGCCCGCGCCAAGCTGATTGCACCCCCGGCATGCATCCGGTATAGCCGCTGCTCTTCCTGCCCCGGCCCGCGATCGCGTTGCCGGGGCCGCTTCATTTAAGGGTTTCCGCGCACATGGCACGCCGCCGCCAGATTTACGAAGGCAAGGCCAAGATCCTCTACGAGGGTCCGGAGCCCGGCACGCTGATCCAGTATTTCAAGGATGATGCGACCGCTTTCAACGCCCAGAAAAAGGGCACGATCAGCGGCAAGGGCGTGCTCAACAACCGGATTTCCGAGCACATTTTCACGCTGCTCGGGCTCATCGGCGTGCCGACGCACTTCATCCGCCGGCTCAACATGCGCGAGCAGTTGATTCGCCAGGTCGAGATCATCCCGATCGAAGTCGTCGTGCGCAACGTCGCGGCGGGCTCGATCTCGACTCGCCTCGGGATCGAGGAAGGCACGCAGCTGCCGCGCACGATCATCGAATATTATTACAAGGACGACGCGCTCGGCGATCCGATGATCACCGACGAGCATATCGCCGCGTTCGGCTGGGCGGGCCAGGAGGAGATGCATGACATCGCCGACCTCGCGATCCGCATCAACGATTTCCTGTGCGGGCTGTTCGCCGGGATCGGCATCCGGCTGGTCGACTTCAAGCTCGAATTCGGACGCGTGTGGGATAACGACTATCCGCGCATCCTGCTCGCCGACGAGATCAGCCCCGATGGCTGCCGCCTGTGGGACATGACGACCAATGAGAAGCTCGACAAGGATCGTTTCCGTCGCGATCTCGGCGGTGAAGTCGAAGCGTATCAGGAAGTCGCGCGCCGGCTGGGCCTGCTGACCGAGGAGACCGACGGTGCGGTGCTCGATCTCGAGCAGCATCGTTTGAACAAGGGCAAGTAAGCCCCAATGCAAGCGCGGGCGCTGGCGCGGGCGGCCTGGCCGTTCGCGGCGCTCGCTCTGGCGTATCTGCTGACGGTGTGGCGTGTGGTCGGGCTTCCCGGCCTGCGCGACCCTTCTCTGCTCTACTGGCACGATTGGCAGGACCAGGCGTTGTACGTGCGCTCGGCGAGCGCGCTGGCGGCGGGGAACTTCGATCCCGCTGTCCATTATTATCCGCTGCTCTACCCGCTGCTCGGCATGCCGTTCCTGCAGGCGTGGCCGAGCCAGCCCTTCTTCCTCGTCGATCTCGCCTGCTATCTGCTCGCCTTCGCCGGGTTCCGGAGCGTTGCGCGCGCATTCGGCGTGCCCGGCGCGGGGGCGGCACTGCTGTTCGCCGCGACGACGCTCGCCCAATTCGGCATCGCCAAGCTGTGGATCGAGCCCTGGACGACGACACCCTCGGCGGCCTTGCTATGGCTCGCGCTCGGCGCGATGGCGCAACTATGGGCGAATCCGCGCATGTCCGTACCCCGGCGAAGGCCGGGGCCCAGTCGCGATGCCCCGGCTAACGAAGCGCTGCCCGAGCCTACGGCCCGCGCCACCACCACATCCCGCTGGCCCGCGAGCATCATCGGCATCACGCTCGGGCTGATCCCGTTCGCTCGGCCCGGCGATGCGATCATCGGCGCGATCATCGCGCTCTCGGCGGCGGCAGCGCTCTACCGTGCGCGCGACGGGCGCGCCGCTGGTATCGCAATCGGCAGCTTCGCGATCGCCTTTGCGCTCCTCGCCACGCTCTACATCGCAATCTATGGCGCCGCGCCCAGCCCCTACATGCTTTACTCGGCGCAATACGGCTTCACCTTCGCCTGGCTCGGCTGGAAGGCGTATGTCGTACTGGTCAACCCGCGCGGCTGGTTCGGCGAGGGGATGGGGTTGCTCGAATATGCGCCGTGGCTGCTGCTCGGCGGCGCGGGGCTGATCGCGGCGTGCCTCGCGACGCCGCCTGCGCGACGGCCCGTGACGCTCACCGTCGCCGCTGCGGGGGTGATCTACGGCGTGCTGATGCTGGCGTATGTCGATCTGCTGCCGACCGGCCTGTGGCGCTTCAACAATCTGCACTATTTCAAATGGGTGTTGCCGCTGTTCGGCCTGTTCGCGCTGCGCTTTCTGCTCGACGCGCGCCGCCGCCCGATCCTGCTGATCGCGCTAGCCCCCGTACTGCTCGCGCTGACGATCCGGCTCGAACCCATTCGCGTCGGACCGAGCGAGCCCGCGCGGATGGTGATCTTCCCCGCCCCCACCGCGGCGGAATGGATCCCGACCTATTTCGCTACCGCCTGGATGGCCGACACGACCGGCGAGCTGCGCAATTCATTCGACTATCACCAGATCCTGGTGTCCGGCCGAGTCCATGCCGTCGCGCTGCGCCGCGCCTTCAGCGGCGACGAACGCTGGCTCGGTGACGCGCATGTCCGCGCCTTGCTCGCAGGGAAAGATGATGGCGGCTTCGCGCCGCTCTATCTGACCGGTCCGTGGCCCAAGCCCGCGCTCGCCCGCTACGGCATCGCGACGACGATCGGCCTGCCACACTGGTTCGGCGGCGCGCCTGCCGTACCCAAGGCCGAGTGAGCCGCGCGCGTAAAGCTTGCGACACGGGCCGCGGGTCGCCATAGGCTTGCGCGCTCAACCGTCGTAGCCAGGACAAGCCCCATGAAGCTCCGCATTTTCGTCACGCTGAAGCCCGGCGTGCTCGATCCGCAGGGCCGCGCGATCCACAAGGCGCTCGGCACTCTCGGTTTCGCCGGCGTCAACGATGTCCGCGCGGGCAAGCTGATCGAACTCGACGTCGCCGACGACACCACCGACGAGCGCGTCGATGCGATGTGCCGCGAGCTGCTCGCCAACACCGTCATCGAAAACTATCGGGTCGAGCGCGTATGAAGACCGCAGTCCTCGTCTTCCCCGGCTCGAACTGCGACCGCGATATCGCGACCGCGCTCGAGCAGGTCGGCGGCACCGCGCCGACGATGGTGTGGCACGCCGAAACCGAGCTGCCCGACGGCGTCGGCCTGATCGCGATTCCCGGCGGCTTTTCCTATGGCGATTATCTCCGCTCGGGCGCGATCGGCGCGCGATCGCCGATCATGCGCGCGGTGAGCGACGCGGCGGGGCGCGGCGTGCCCGTGCTCGGCATTTGCAACGGCTTCCAGATCCTGACCGAGGCCGGCCTGCTGCCGGGCGCGCTGATGCGCAATGCCGGGCTCGACTTCGTCTGCCGCGACGTCGCGCTGACGGTCGGCACCAGCCAGAGCGTCTTCACCAGCCGCTACGCCGCGGGCGAGCAGATCGTCTATCCGGTCGCGCATCACGATGGCAATTACTCGGCCGACGAAGAAACGCTCGACCGGCTCGAGGGCGAAGGCCGCGTTGCGTTCCGCTATGCGGGGCCGGTCAACGGCTCGGCGCGAGGCATCGCCGGCGTGCTCAGCCCGGCGGGCAACGTGCTCGGCCTGATGCCGCACCCCGAGCGCCGGATCGAAACCGCCGCGCATGGCGGCGACGACGGCCGGCGCATGTTCGAGGGCCTGTTCGAGGCGGTCGGGGCGTAACAAACCGTCGTCACCCCGGGCTTGTCCCGGGGTCCACCGGGACGCGCGTGCTGCGCCCGTTGCGAACGCGGCACGGTGGGCCCCGGCACAGGGCCGGGGTGACGAGTTGAGGCAAAACCGAAGCAGCCGCTACACCCGCGCGCGGAACGGCGAGAAGTCGGTCCCGCGGTCGTAAACGTCGACCCCCTCGCCGCGCTTGAGGAAGTTCACCACGAGATAGGTGAACGGCGTCAGCAGCACCTCCCACGACACCTTCAACAAGAACTGGCTGACCATCACCGCGAGCATCGCCTCGACGGGCCAATCGGGCGCGCCGTAGAAGGCGAGCGGGTAGAAGATCAGGCTGTCGAACCCCTGCGCCACGACGGTCGAACCGATCGTCCGCGTCCACAGCATCCGGCCCTCGGTCAGGATCTTGAGCTTGGCGAGCACGAAACTGTTGGCGAATTCGCCGACCCAGAAGGCCGTCACCGAGGCGAGGATGATGCGCAAGCCGGTCGCCGCGGCAGGATCGACGAAGATCGAGCGGCCGAAGACATATTCATAGGCCGCCTGCCCGTTCCACGCCGCCGCCGGCGGCAACGCGACGACGATCTGCTCCATCAGCGCGAGGAAGATCAGCGCGCCGAACCCCGCCCACACGCAGCGCCGCGCGCGGGCATAGCCGTACACCTCGGTCAGGATGTCGCCGATCACATAGCTGACCGGGAAGAACAGGATTCCCGCGCCGAACGGCCAGGGCCCGATCCACGGCAAGTCGATCACCGAGCGTTTCCCCGCGCCGACGACGTTCGACAGCAACAGGACGACGACGAAGGCGACCATGACGAAATCGAAATAGCGGAATTCGCGACCGCGCGTCTGCTCCGCGGTGATCGTTTTCAAACCATCCATGTCGTTTCGCTCCCTGATCGACCCAAGCTATGAAGCCGGTTTCGCGCGCACGCAATCCGCGCTAATGGCACAGCCAGTGCGCGCCCGTAGCTCAGTTGGATAGAGCAAGGAGCTTCTACCTCCTCGGTCGGGGGTTCGACTCCCTCCGGGCGCGCCAACGCCTCAGGCGGCCACGCCGCTCGCCCCTCGATCCATGTCGTACACCCCGCCCGGTTCCGCCGCGACGAAGCGCGATGCCGCGATCCCCGCCGCCGACAGCTCTGCGCCCAGCGCCAACCGCGGCGCATCGTGCGCTTCGTCGGTCAGCTGGAACGTCCCCCAATGGATGCCGAGCGCCTCCCCCGCTTCGACATCCTCGAAAATTCGCACGGCTTCCGCCGGATCGACATGCTGCTCGGCCATGAACCAGCGTGGTTCGTACGCACCGATCGGGATCAACGCGACGTCGGGCGCACCGAGCCGCTCGCGGACGCTGCCGAAGATCGCGCCGTCGCCATAGCCCGTGTCGCCGACGAACCACACCGTCCCGACCGGCGTCGTGAGATAATGCCCCGCCCACAGCGCCATCCGCACGTCGGTCGGCCAGCGATTCGCCCAGTGCCGCGCCGGGGTCAGCGTCGTTGCGAAGCCCTCAGCCAGTGCCAGGCTGTCCCACCAGTCGCCGACGACGCAACGTGCCTCGGGGATCGCCGCGCGGATGATCGCGTCGTTTCCGAGCGGCATCGCCATCAGCGGCGCGTGCGCGGCGTGGAGCCGGCGCAGCGTGGCGAGATCGAGATGGTCGTAATGGCAGTGGCTGAGCAGCACGATGTGGATCGGCGGCAGATCTTCGAACGCGATCCCCGGCGCGGTGACTCGCTTGGGGCCGAGGAAGGAGAAGGGGCTCGCGCGCTCCGACCACACCGGGTCGGTCAGGATGTTGACCCCCGCCGCCTGGATCAGCAGCGACGCGTGGCCCACCATCGTGACGCGCAAGCCCGCGTGCCGCGCGACGGGCTTGGCCGGCGCGACGGACACCGACGCCGGCCAGCGCGCCGCGCCGTTCGCCAGTTTCCAGCGCAGCACCGCACCAAGCCCAGCATCGCTCGATGGCTGGCCAGGGTTGAAGAAGCGCACGCCGTCGAAATGGTCGCTCGGCGGGCCGGAATAATAGCGGTTACGGGGCATGGGCTGCGCCTGGATCGGGGTTCAACAGACACGCCTCCTCACCGTCATCCCGGCCTTGTTCCGGGCCCCACCGTTCCGCGCGCGCGTCCGCGGCAGCACGCGTATCCCGGTGGCCCCCGGAACAGGTCCGGGGTGACGAAGGATGGGGGATCACGCGAACTTGTCGGCGCGCCGCCGCCCGACGAGCAGCCCGCGCTCCAGCCGCCCGCACAGCGCCGCATAATAATCGGTCAGGAAGCCGCGATCGTCGTGGTCGTCGGGCAGCCCCGCCTTGCGCCGGATCGTCGCGGCGACGGTGACGATCGCCTCCTCGCTCCCGCCGCGCAGCACTTCCTCGAGCATCTGCAGCTCATACACGCCGTACAGCCCGAGCGCCGCCTCGCTGAACACGCGCCGCTCGCGCTCGACCGGCACCACCAGATCCGACCCGAGCTTTCCGCGCACCGTATGCACGACCCACGTCCCCGCAAGCAGATCGCCGACGCGCAGCCGGTCGCGGTTGAACAGCGGGAAGAACAGGAAGATGCCGCTCCAGCCCAAAGCGAACAGCGTCAGCGCGCTGTCGGCCCAGCCATGCACCGCCTGGCTGCCGAGAAAGCTCAGCGGCAGGAACAGCTCGATCTCGCGCATCGCGTTGCGCGCGATCACCGCGCCGCCGGTCAGCCGCGCCCCGTCGCGCGCGACGACGCGCAGGCCGACGAGCCGCTTGCCCGGCGTCGCCCCGCTCCCGCTCAGCTCGAACAGCGCGAACCAGCCGTTGCGCAGCACGAAGAAGCCGAGCAGCCACAGCACCGCAAACGCGCCTTGATGACTCGCCCAGGCGAGATACGCGATCGCGATCGTCGCGACGATCAGCACGACGAGAATCGCCAGCAGGTCGATCACGAACGCCCCCGCGCGCTCGCCCGCGCTGCCGAGCTCGATCCGCAGATCGACGCCCTCGGGCGTGACGAAGCTGCGCCGCAGCGACAGCGGCGCCTTGCGCGCCTTACGCCGCAGCCACGCCATCGCGGCGACTCCTCGGCAGATAGAAATAGAGCAGCCAGCCGACGAGCATCACCGAGCCGATCGCATAGCGCGCGAGATCGTTGGTCACCGTCTGCCGTCCAATCCCTTCGAGCAGCCCGGCGACGAGCAGCATCACGACCGCACCCCCCATTACGGTCGCGCCCGTCTTGCCCGCCTGCACCGCCGCGTCGCCCCGCGTCGCGCGCCCGGGAAAGGCGATCGCGGTGCCGATGCGGAACCCCGCCGCACCCGACAGGATGATCGCGAACAGTTCGGTCGTGCCGTGGATCGCGATCCAGCCGGCAAAGCCGAACCCGAGCCCCTTGGGCACGAACACCGCTAAAAACGCGCCGAGCATCAGCCCGTTATATGCGATCAACAGCGCCGTCGGGACCGCAAAGGCAAAGCCCAGCGCGAACGAGAAGATCGCGATCTGCGCGTTGTGCGTGAAGAGATAGGCGGCGAAGATCGTCAGCATGTCGTCATGCTTGCCGTACAGCGTGCCCCGCAACGTCTCGACCGAGGCCGACGGATCGCGCCCGCCCGCCATCTCCTGGCCGACCAGCCCGAAGAACCAGCCGGGATCGGAGCGCACCAGCAGATAGCCGACGACCGCGCCCGCCACCGTCAGCAGCAGCGACACGAGCGTCTCGCGCCACACCGCGCGGACCGCGGCGGGCCATGTCTGCGCGAAGAAAACGCCCAATTGCCGCACCGCCGAGGTCGGCACGCCGTACAACTGGAAATAGGCGCGCGTGCACAGCTGCTCGAGATAGGTCACCAGCGCGCGATCGAGCGACGTCTCGCGCGCGATCGACAAGGAGGACAGGGCTGTGCGGTACAGCACGGGCAAAGCGAGCAGATCGTCGTCGCTCAGCGCCTTGATCGAGCGTTTCTCGATCCGCGTCACCAGCGCTTCGAGCCGCTGCCAGTCGGCGTCGTGCGCCGCACGGAAACGGCTGGCGTTGACCGTGGCGGGTTGCGCGGTGAGGAAAGCGGTGGCCATCAGAGCAGATTCCTGCGTTTCAGCGCGACATAGCCCGCGACCAGCTCCTCGCCGACGCGGTCGTGTGCGCTTTCGATCACATGCACGCCGAGATGCTGGAGCCGCGTGAGCACCAGCTTGCGATCGCGCAGCAGCGCAGCGGCGGTGACGGCGCGCGTCACGTCGTCGGCGTTGGTCGGCGCCGCGTCGACAAGGCGCTCGACCTCTTCGTCGCGCAGCACGACGACGAGCAGCAAATGCCCCTTGAGCAACCGGGCCGCCGCCCGGACCAGAAAGTCGGCCGAGGTCAGATCGGTGAATTCGGTGAACAGCACGATCATCGAGCGCCGCGTCAGCCGCGCGGCGAGCGTGGTCAGCGCGAAGCTGTAGTTGGTCTCCTCGCCGCTATAATCGATCGCGGCCGCAAGCCGCTGGAGATTGGCGAAGGCGGGCATTCCCGAAACCAGCCCGCTCGCGATCCGCGGCCGCGAATCGAACGCGTGGAGCGCGACGCGGTCGCCGAGTTTCAACGCGATCCAGGCAGTCAGCAGCATCGCCGACACCGCGCGATCGACGCGCGGCAGACCGGCGACAGGCTCGGACATCTGCCGCCCGGAATCGATCGCGAAGACGATCTGGTTGTTGCGCTCGCTGCGATATTCCTTGGCGTGGAGCTTGGTCTGGCGCGCCGACTGTTTCCAGTCGATCGACCGGCGGTCCATTCCCGAGCGGAACTCGACCAGCGCATCGAAGTCGGTGCCGTCGCCGCGATCGATTTGCGCGAGCAAGCCCGACAGCGCGTGGCGCTGGAACATCTGCGCGCCGCGGTCGTGCAGCGCACGGATGTCGGGGAGGATCGGCAGCGTCACGTCGGCGGGGAGGATCCGCTGCTGCCACGCCAGCCCGAAGCCCCCGCGCCACCGGAGCCACAGGCGGTCGACTCGCGCGGTGCCACGCCGCAGCGTGGTGAGCGGGAGCAGCGCTTCGCCGCGCCCGTCGTGCAGCGTGAGCCACAGCCGTCCGTCATTCTCGAGCGCGAGCAACGGTCCGCCATCGAGCGCTACCTCTGCACTGCGCGGCGGCCGGCCGCCCGCGATCGCAACGCGGATCGTCGCGTCGACCGTCGCACCGACCGGGGCAGTCGTCGGGACCGAAAGGCTGGCGGTCGCGGTGCGGTGCGCGCTGAAAGCATCGAACGCGGTGAGCAGCAGCACCGCGATCGGCCAGGCGAGCCCGACATACCAGCGACCGGGGAGCGCCACCGCGATCAGCAAGGCCACCGGCGCGCCAGCTGCTGCGGCCAGGACTGCGGTACGCGTGGGGTAGATCATTGCGCGATTGCCCGCTGCACGCGCACCACGCCCGCCCCCGTCATCCCCGCGAACGCGGGGATCCCGCTTCTTCCCGCCGCCGAAGGAGAAGCCGGACCCCCGCGTTCGCGGGGGTGACGGCGGATGGGGGGAGCGCGCAGAATCACCGCGGCGCTTCGATCGTTTCGATGATGTGGCTCACGACATCCTCGATCGCGCGCCCGTCGATTTCAGCAGCCGGCGACAGGATCAGCCGATGCCGTAGCAACGCCGGCGCAAGCGCCTTCACATCGTCGGGGATCACGAAATCGCGCCCGTCGAGCGCTGCCCGCGCCCGCGCCGCGCCCGCCAGCATCGCGCCCGCACGCGGCGACGCGCCGCTCTCGAGATCGGCGACATCACGCGTCCCCCGAATCAGCGCGGTGATGTAATCGATGACCTCATCGGCGAGCCGCACCTGCCCGACCACCGCGACCGCCGCGCCGATCACGCCCGCGTCGGACACCTGCGCGACGCCCCATTCCGCCGGCTCCATCGCGTGCGCGGCGCTGCCGTGCGCGGCGATGATCCGGCGTTCCTCGGCGGCACTCGGATAATCGACCGTCTGCTTGAACAGGAAGCGATCGAGCTGCGCCTCGGGCAGCGGATACACCCCCTGCTGCTCGATCGGGTTCTGCGTCGCGACAACCATAAAGCGTTCGCCGAGCGACAGGCTTTGCCCATCGATCGTCACGGTGCGCTCCTGCATCGCCTCGAGCAATGCCGCCTGCGTCTTGGGCGGGGTGCGGTTGATCTCGTCCGCCAGCAGCAGGTCGGTGAAGATCGGCCCGCGCGTCAGCGTGAAGCTGCTCGTCTGGAAGTTGAACAGGTTCGCGCCGATGATGTCGCCCGGCATCAGATCGGGCGTGAACTGAATCCGCCCGTAATCGAGCCCGACCACCCTTGCGAAGCTCCGCGCAAGCAGCGTCTTGGCGGTTCCCGGCGGGCCTTCGAGCAGCACGTGTCCGCCCGCGAACAGCGCGACGAGGAGGATCTCGACGGTCTGCTCCTGCCCGACCACCGCCTTGCCGATTTCGTCGCGAATCGCCACGCCGAGCGCCGCCACGTCTTCGACCGTTTCGAATGTCACCGCGTCTTCTCCCATAACCAATGATGCAGCGCTTGCGCCGCCGCGAGCATCGCGCGCGGATCGCGCGCCGCCTGTGCCTCTGCCGCCAGCGCGCTGAAACGCGCCCGCCCCCTCAGGCCGTCGAGATAGCCGTCGACCGCCGCGCCCTGCAGCCGCGCGGGCACGCCGAACACGCCGCCGGCGCGCTCGCGCACCAGATCGACATAGCGCGGGCCAAGCCGCCCCTGCCGTCCGGCCTTGCGGACGAGCGCTGCGGCATTGTCGATCAGCGCGGTCTTGCCGAACGCGATCGCGCGCGCGCGCCGCCGCGCCGGGCCGAAGCGCGCGGTCGCCTGAACGCCTGCGAGCAGCACCGCCGCCGCCAGCGTCAGCGTCATCGCGAGGAACGGCGGATCGAACAGCAGCTTGAGCGGGCTCGGCGATGCGCCGAAGCCGTTGAGCGTGACGTCGAAGGTGATCGTCTTCGCGCCGGTCGCATTCAGCCAGTCGAGCAACTCGAGCGCCGCACGCGCCCGCGCTGCATCGCGCATGCCGATGTTCGACAACAGATCGGGATCGGCGAGCACATAGAGCGGCCCACCACCGATCTGGCCGAGCACGATATGCCCGTCCGCGTCGGTCAGGATCGGGCGCACGTCGAGGCCAGTGATCGTCTGCACCGGGCGCGGCGCGGCAAACGCGATGCTGCGCGGCATCCACGACAGCGCGCGCAGCGGACGCCCGCCGCTCGCGTAGCGCGTGACCTTGAGCTTGTATTGCGGCGCGAGGACACGCTCGACATCATCCACATCCCGGAAATCGACGAAGCGCGCCCAGCCGGAATGCGTCGGATCGACCGACGTGCGCCATTTCGGCAGGATGACGAGCGTCGGCTTGGCACCGCGCGCGGCAAGCGCCTTGGTCATGTCGGTCGCGCCGGTTTCGGGGGTCAGCACGACCAGATCCTCACCCGCCAGCTGCCGGGGATTGCGGACGACCTGCGGGTTGCGCCCCGTCGCCTCGGCGAGCCGCACGATCCCGCTATAGCCGACCGCCGCGTTCGACAGCGCGTGCGCGCGCCCGTCGCGGCCCGAGCGCAGATCGGGCGCGTAGGCGCCGAGCACGAGCATCGCGATGAACGCGAAGATGCCAACCGCGAGCAGGATCGCGACGGTCCGCACGCTGAACGCATTCGCTCCACTTGCCCCGCTGACCGTGACGTCGCTCATCCCCGCCATGATCCCGGGAGCGCGAAGTCGCGATAGGCGGCGCGCGCCTGCGTCCAGTCCGATGCATCGACCGGGCGCCCGCCGAACAGGCTGCGCTCGACCAGCCGCGCGATCCCGGCGAACAGGTCGCGGGCGGAAAACGGGATCGCGCTCGACGCGCTCAATTCGCGGCTGGTCAGCGCCGGGCGGACGAGCTGCGGCCGGCGCCGCGCGATATCGTCGATCGAGCGGCGCAACAGATGATGCACCGCTTCGGCATAGCGCCCTTCCGCCGCAAGCAGATCGGCCTCGCGCAGCCATTCGTGGACCGGCGCTGCGTCGGGTGCCCAGGCTTCATCGATCGGCTGCGACTCCGTCGGACGCCGCCGCACGAAGCGCGGCCAGCGCCATTCGCCATGCCGCACACGGGTATACACCGCCCAGAGAATCGCGATCGCGACCAGCCCCAGCACGCCCCACAACAGGATCCGCGCATAAGGCCAATGCGGCATGCGGGAACCGATCCACAGCAATGCGCGCCCGACGGGCTCGAACAGCTTGCCGAGCCATTTGCCGAGCTGGACCAGCCATTCGGGCGGCTGGGGCGGCGGCGGCGCGCGCTGGAGCGTGAACTGCACCGCAGGATCGGCCTTGAGCGCGGCGTGCGCGGCGGCAAAGCGGTCGGTGGCGGTTGCCACCTGCGATGTCCCTTCGCTCACGTATATTCCTCTGCGACGCGCTGCTGCGGTGCGCACAAGAGTAGAGCAACCCGACCGCCGCGCAATCGCCAATCGCGGTCGTATCGGTCGCCGTGTTGCAGTGCGGAACGGCTTAAGCCGGGGTTCAGCGCACCACCCGCAAACGCTCCCGACCAGCCGGTTTCATTCCGGTTCCAATCTGGTCTAAAGGGCCGCCATGCAACCTTTCTCTTCGCTTCCGCGCGCAGCAAAGCTGCTGATCGTTTCGCTGCCGGTATTCGCGCTGACCGCCGGCCAGGGGTCGAGCGGCCAGCTCCACATCGCGGTCGACAACGTCCGCGATCGCACCGGTCGCGTCCATGTCGATCTCTGCACGCAAGCGCAGTATCTCAAGGATTGTCCGATCTCGGGCGAAGCGCCCGCGCGGCTTGGCCAGACCATCGTGACGGTGAGTGGCCTAAAGCCGGGTCGCTACGCCGCAGAGGTGTATTACGACCAGAATGGCAACAACAAGCTCGACCGCGCGGTGTTCGGCGTGCCGAAGGAAGGCGTCGGCTTCTCGAACGATGCCAAGATCAAGCTCGCCGCGCCGAAATGGGAGGAAGCCGTGTTCGACTATGACGGGCAGGAAAAGACGATCCGGCTGAAGCTGCGCTATTTCATCGGCCCGAACGCGCCCGCCAAGTGATCGCCCGCTTGCTCCAGCAGCTCGTCGCGCTCGGCGTGCGGCGTCCGTTCGCGGTGCTCGGCCTGTGCCTCGCGCTCGTCGCGGGGGCGGCGGTCTTTGCCGCGGGTCATTTCGCGATGACCACCGACACCGCGGCGCTGATCTCGCCCAAGATCGCCTGGCGACAGAATGAGAAAGCGGTCGAGACCGCGTTTCCGCAACTGTCCGACGTCCTGCTGGTGATCGTCGACGGCAAGACCCCCGAACTCGCCGAAGCCGCGACCGCCAAGCTCTCCGCCGCGCTCGCTGCGGACACGACGCATTTTCGCCGCGTCCAGCGACCCGATGGCGGCGCCTATTTCGACCGCGAAGGGCTATTGTTCGGCTCGACCGCCGAGGTGCAGGCGTCGACCAAGGCGCTGATCGGCGCGCAGCCGCTGCTCGGGCCGCTCGCCAGCGACCCGTCGCTGCGCGGGATCGCGGCTGCGTTCTCGACGATGCTGACCGGAGTCGAGCGCGGGGACGTACCCCTCTCGCGGATCGCGCGGCCGATGCGGACGATGGCCGCTGCGCTCGACGCATCGGCGGCGGGCAAGCCCGCCTATTTCTCGTGGCAGGAGCTGTTCGCCGAACCGGGTTCGGGCGCCACGCCGCCGCGTAGGCGCCTGATCCTCGCGCAGCCCAAGCTCGATTACGGCGCGCTGCAGCCCGGCGAGGACGCCGTCGCCGCGATCGTCGCGCAGGCCAGCAAACTCGGGCTCGATCCGGCGCACGGCGTGAGCGTGCGAACGACCGGCGAAGTCCCGCTCGCCGACGAGGAGTTCGCGACGCTCGAGGAGAATATCGGGTTCGTCGGGCTGGTGATGGCCGCCGCGATGCTGCTGACCTTGTGGTTCGCGACGCGCTCGGTGAAGATCGTCGCGGGGATCGTCGTGACGATCGTCGCGGGGCTCGTGGTCACGACCGCGCTGGGGCTGCTCGCGGTCGGCGCGCTTAATCTCATCTCGGTCGCGTTCATTCCGTTGTTCGTCGGGCTCGGGGTCGATTTCGGCATCCAGATCTCGGTGCGCTTCAACGCCGAGCGGCTCGACGGCGCCGATACCGGGGCAGCCCTCCAGCGTGCCGCGACCGCGCTCGGCGCGCCGCTCGCGCTTGCCGCGGGGGCGGTGTTCCTCGGTTTCGGCGCGTTCCTGCCGACCGACTATATCGGCATCGCCGAGCTCGGCATCATCGCCGGGCTCGGGATGGTCGTCGCGCTGGTGGCGAGCGTCACGCTGCTGCCTGCGATGCTGATGCTGCTCAAGCCCGGCGCGCCGCGCCGCGAAGTCGGCTTCAGCGCGGCCGCCCCGCTCGACCGCTGGCTGCACACGCATCGCAAGACGGCGCTGTGGGCGTTCGCCGCGTCGATGGCGGGGAGCATCGCGTTGCTCCCCTTCGTCCAGTTCGACTTCAACCCGCTGCATTTGCGCGCCAAGGATGGGCCGGCGATGGTCGCGCTGACCGACCTGATGCGCGATCCACTGCGCACGCCGAACACGATCAACGTGCTCGCGCCCAATGCCGATGCGGCAAAGGCGCTCGCGGCGAAGCTGCGGATCTTGCCCGAGGTTGCCGAGGCGGTGTCGGTCGACGGGTTCGTGCCCGAGGATCAGCCCGCCAAGCTGGCGGTGGTGCAGGACGCCGCCTTGCTGCTCGACGCTGCGGTCAATCCGTTCGACGTGACGCCGCCGCCAAGCGATGCCGAATCGGTGACGGCGCTAATGAAAGTCGCCGGCGAACTGCGCGCGAGCGCGACTGCGCATCCCGGTGCCGCCGCGGCCGATGCGCGCCGGCTCGCGACGGCGTTCGATCGCCTGGCGCGCGCTGCGCCCGCTGAACGGACAAAGGCGAGCGCGCTGCTCGTCACGCCGCTCGGCACGATGCTCGACCAGATCCGCGCGACGCTCCAGGCCGAGCCGGTGACGCGCGCGACGCTGCCGCCCGAGATCGCCGGCGATTGGGTGTCTAAGGACGGCCGCGCGCTCGTCCAGGTCTTCCCCAAGGGCAATAGCAACGACAATGCCGTGCTCCGCCGCTTCACCAAGGCCGTCCGCGCGGTCGCGCCGACCGCCAGCGGCCTGCCGGTCGCGACGCAGGAAGCCGCAGGGACGGTCGCGTGGGCGTTCGTCGAGGCGGGCATCCTCGCGCTCGTGCTCGTCAGCGGCCTGCTGTTCGTCGTGTTGCGCGATGCGAAGGAAGTCGCCTTCACGCTTGCGCCGGTCGTGCTGTCGGGCTTCCTGACGCTCGGGAGTTGCGTGCTGATCGGACAGCCGATCAACTTCGCCAACATCATCGCCTTCCCGTTGCTGTTCGGCGTGGGGGTCGCGTTCCACATCTATTTCGTGATGGCGTGGCGCGATGGCGCGACCGATCTGCTGCAATCGAGCCTGGCGCGCGCGGTGCTATTCAGCGCCCTCGCGACGGGGAGCGCGTTCGGCAGCCTGTGGCTGTCGCACCATCCGGGGACGGCGAGCATGGGCAAGATCCTGATGATCTCGCTCGCGTGGACGCTGGTCTGCGCGCTGATCTTCGAGCCAGCGTTGCTCGGCCCGCCGCGAGCGAAGAAGGCGTAGCCCGCTTGCTCCCCTCCCGCCTGCGGGAGGGGCTGGGGGAGGGAACGACCTGGATCCCCTGCGCTCCGCTTGAGGCACGCCCCTCCCCTAACCCCTCCCGCAGGCGGGAGGGGGATGGTTTGAGGCTGGCGGCGCGCTCGACGCGCGACGGCGCTATCGCTGGACGGCGGTCGTCGCCGGAGCAGGGGGAACCGACGGCGTCGGGTTGACCGGCGCTGCGGGATCAGCCGGAAAATCATCGACCGGCGTTTTCTCCGCAGACGGCGGCGTTGGCGCCGCCGCCGGATCCGCCGGGAAATCGTCGGGCTTGGCCGCCGGAGTCGCGCTCGCCGGCGCAGACCCTGCTGCCGGATGCACCAGCGAATCCGCCGCCGGATCGGTCAACGGATCGTCGAGCGCGATCGACGCAGCGGCCTTGGCGCCATGACTTTCCGCGATGCTCACTGCGCGGTCCTGCAGATAGGCCGATCGCAGCGTCGCATACGGATCGATCGCGCCGCCGAGCAGCGCCTTCAGCGCGCCATCCGATTCGACACGCAGATCGAGCCCGGTCAGAACAGCCTCCGACACGCGATATTCGGCGCGGTCGAAGGGCGTGCCGATCGTGAAGGCATAGGTCTGCCCTTGCGCGATGCCCGCCCCGAAATCGCGGAAATCGCTCGGGCCGACCAGCGGCAGGAAGATGTAGGGCCCCGGCCCCAGGCCGTAATGGCCGAGCGTCGTGCCGAAGCTGTTGTCGTGATGCGGCAGGTTGAATTCGCGCGTCTTGGCGACATCGAGCACGCCGCCGATCCCGATCGTCGAATTGACGAGAAACCGCCCGATGGTCTTGATCGCGCGCTTGGGCTTCAGCTGCAGCATGTCGTTGGCGAACACCAACGGCTCGCCGACATTCGAGAAGACGTGCCGTATGCCGGTGCGCAGCGGCTTGGGGACCACCGTCTTGTACAGCATCGCGATCGGCCGGAACGCGATCCGGTCGAGGAACTGGTGGATCGAGAACATCGTCCGGTTGAAGCCCTCGAGCGGATCGCCCTTGGTCCGGTGATGCCGCGGCCGCGCCGCGCTCGCGGCGGCGGGGGCCGGTGCGGGCACTGCCGCACGCGACGTGACCGCTACCGGCGCCGCGACGTCCTGCGCCATCGCCACGGGTGCGACGAACAGCGCGAGCGCCATCGCTATCGCACTGCTCGTCCCCCGCAGCCGCAAGATCAGCGTCCGCCCTTGGCCGAAAGATCGTTCAGGTGGCTGATCAGCGCCTTTGCGCCGCCCTTGGCGAAGATCGTCGCGAAGTCCGCGCGGCGCGTTGCGAGCTGGCTGATCGCGTTCTTGTAATAGACATCGACGATCCGCCACGAACCGCCGCTCTGGCGCAGGCGATAGCCGATCGACACCGGATCGCCCTTCGGCGCGGCGAGCGTCGTGCGCACCACCTTGTCGGTTCCGCGCGTCTCGACGGTGGGATCGATCTTGAAGCTCTCGCCGCCGTAGCTGTCGAAGTTCGCCGCATATTGCGCGACCGTCAGCCGCCGCATCGCCGCGACGAGCGCGGTCTGATCGGCCGGCGCGACCTTGAGCCAGTCGGGACCGACCGACAGCCGCGTGATCAGCGCGACGTCGAAGGTCTGGTCGACCACGGGCCCGATCCGCGCCGCGCGGCCCGCGGTGCCGAGCGTCTTGCCGCCCTTCATGATCGCGAGCAGACCGTCGTCGAGCGTCTGGACCGGCGCACGCGCAGGGTCATTGGCCTGGGCGGCGAGTGGCGCAGCGAGGACAAGCGCCACGGCAGGCACGATCACTCTGAGAGAAAACGTCATCGAAAGCTCCTATTGGGATATTCCGGGGGGCCGCCTGGGCAGCGCCGGTACCACTGTCCTGCCGCTAGCACAAACGGCTGTAGCGGCGATGAACGCGCTCGCGCCGGGCGGGTTGCACGACGCTCGTCGCGGCACCGCCCCGCGCCGACGGCTTTTTTGCGTTCCCCTCATGTTGCAACGCGGCTAAGATAGCTATCTGGGAGGCATAGATGACGGATTAGCGCGAATGCTGTAGGGCGTTCGTGCCCGGTTCGGCATTCGAGCGGACGGAAGGAACGGTGTTTGCAGGTCATTCTCGCCAACCCACGCGGTTTTTGCGCTGGGGTCGTACGGGCTATCGAAATCGTCGAGCGGGCGATCGATCGCTACGGTGCGCCCGTCTATGTCCGCCACGAAATCGTCCATAACCGCCACGTCGTCGATACGCTGCGCGCCAAGGGCGCGGTGTTCGTCGAGGAATTGTCCGACGTGCCCGAGGGCGCGATGACGGTCTTCTCGGCGCACGGCGTCGCGCGCTCGGTCGAGGACGAAGCCAAGGCGCGCAAGCTCCCGGTGTTCGACGCGACCTGCCCGCTCGTCACCAAGGTGCATCTGCAGGGCCGCCGCTACGCCAAGGACGGCCGCACGCTGGTGATGATCGGCCATGAAGGCCATGCCGAAGTCGTTGGCACGCGTGGCCAGGTCGATGCGCCGGTCCATCTCGTCTCGACCGAGGCCGATGTCGCCGCGCTCGACCTGCCGACCGATACGCCGATGGCCTATATCACGCAGACCACGCTTAGCGTCGACGACACCAAGAGCGTCATCGCCTCGCTCGGCGAGCGTTTCACCAACCTGATCGGCCCCGACGTGTCGGAGATCTGCTACGCGACGCAGAACCGCCAGAGCGCAGTGCGCGACCTCTGCAAGGTCGCCGATCTGATCCTCGTCGTGGGCTCCGAAAACAGCTCGAACTCGAGCCGCCTGCGCGATCTCGGCGCCGACGAAGGCTTGCCGAGCTATCTCGTCGCCGATGGCAGCGCGATCGACCCGGCATGGTTCGAGGGCATCGAGCGCGTCGGGCTGACGGCAGGCGCGTCTGCCCCCGACGAACTCGTCGAAAGCGTGATCGCCGCCTTGCGCAAGCTCGGCCCGGTCGAGGTGACGCAACTCTCGGGCGTCGTCGAATCGCTCGAATTCGGCCTGCCGCGCGAACTGCGCGACCCTGCCCCTACCAAACGCGCCGCCGTCGGCGCATAGGAACAGCCATGACGCTTCCCCTCGCTCCGCTCATGCGCATCGGCGCCTACACGCTCAAGAACCAGATCATGGGCGGCAAATACCCGCTCGTGCTGATGCTCGAGCCGCTGCTGCGCTGCAATCTCGCTTGCCCCGGCTGCGGCAAGATCGATTATCCCGACGCGATCCTCAACCAGCGCCTGTCGTATGAGCAGTGCATGGAAGCGATCGACGATTGCGGCGCGCCCGCCGTGTCGATCGCGGGCGGCGAGCCTTTGCTCCACCGCGACATGCCGCGGATCGTCGAGGGCTATATCGCGAAGAAGAAGTTCGTGATCTTCTGCACCAACGCGCTGCTGCTCAAGAAGAAGATCGACGACTACAAGCCGTCGCCGTATTTCACCTGGTCGATCCATCTCGATGGTGACAAGGGCATGCACGATCACGCCGTCGACCAGGACGGGACGTACGAAATCGCGATCGACGCGATCAAGCTCGCCAAGTCGAAGGGCTTCCGCGTCCAGGTCAATTGCACCGTGTTCGAGGGCGCATCGGCCGAGCGGCTCGCCGGGTTCTTCGACATCATGGAAGAGCTGGGCGTCGAGATCACCATCTCGCCGGGCTATTCGTACGAGCGCGCCGCCGACCAGGAGCATTTCCTGACGCGCGAGCGCACCAAGAACTTCTTCCGCGACGTCTTCTCGCGCGGCGATGGCGCGCGGGCGTGGAGCTTCACCAACTCGCCGCTGTTCCTTGATTTCCTCGCGGGCAACCAGACCTACGAGTGCACGCCGTGGTCGATGCCGCTGCGCACCGTCTTCGGCTGGCAGAAGCCGTGCTACCTCGTCGGCGAGGGCTATGTGCCCACATTTGCCGAGCTGATGGAAGGCACCGACTGGGATCAGTACGGCGTCGGCAAATATGAAAAGTGCTCGAACTGCATGGTGCATTGCGGCTTCGAGGGCACCGCTGCAGCAGACGCCGTGCGCAATCCGCTGAAGATGTTCACCGTCGGCCGCAAGGGCATCCGCACCGAGGGGCCGATGGCGCCCGACATCGACCTCAGCCATGCGCGCAAGGCCGAGGACGTCCACTCAACGCATGTCGAGGCTGAGCTCGCGAAGATCAAGGCGGCCGATCCCGACGGCTTCAAGCGCACCCAGCGCGCGGCTTAAACTGCGGAACGCCGCACCGGCATCGCGGCCGGTGCGGAGGAGCGCGAGGAGCTGTGCGGGGTTTTTCGCCAGCGATTTGAGGATCGCGCCGAGCGCGACGCTGCCGTCGGGGTTCATGCCGACGAGCGCTGCCGGCGGGAGCGCGTGGTCGGCGCTGTCGGAGATCGTGCGCAGGATCGCGAAGGGCAGTCCGTGGCGCGCGGCGACTCGCGCGGCGATGTGCGATTCCATGTCGACGGCGATCGCGCCGGTTTGCGCATAGAGCGCCGCTTTTTCCGCGGCGGAAGCGATGATCGTATCGGCACCGACGATTGTGCCAGCGTGCGCCTCGGGAAGATGGTGCGCGATCCATCGCACGAATTCGCGCCCAGTCCCCTTCTCCGTCACCCCGGGCTCGCCCCGGGGTCCACCGTGCCGCGCGTGCTCGGGCCGTAGATTTTGCGGCACGGTGGACCCCGGAACAGGTCCGGGGTGACGGCTGTCGTGGAGGGTGCCCACCACGACATCGCCGGCACGCAATGCCGGATCGAGCGCGCCCGCGACGCCGCACGACAGGATCGCGGTCGCCCCAGCCACAGCCGCCTCGAGCTCACGCTCCAACCGCGCCGCATCCCCGCCACCAGCGACCACCACAACACCCGGCCGCGCAATAATGGCCGCCTCGCGGTGCAGCCCGCAGGCGACGAGCAGCGTCACATCCCGAACGCCGGCCGGCCCGCATTCGAGCGCTTCAAATTGCGATATCGCGCCACCGCCCATAACGGGAAATACGCCGGATACCCGTGATACCGGAGGTAAAACACGCGCGGGAAACCGCCGCCCGTATATTTCTCCTGCCCCCACAGCCCATCAGCCGCCTGCGTCGCGATCAGATGCTTCACCCCACGCTCGACCGCGGGATGATCGACCTTCCCCGCCGCCATCAGCGCGAGCAGCGCCCAGCCGGTCTGCGATGCGGTCGACGCCGCAGGCGTATAGCCCTTGTAATCGAGCGCATAGCTCTCGCAATCCTCGCCCCAGCCGCCGTCGAGATTCTGGATGTGGAGCAGCCAGTCGGCCCCTTTCCGCACCATCGGATGCTTCGCATCGAGCCCCGCGGCGTTGAGCGCGCACAGCACCGACCAGGTGCCGTAGATGTAATTCACCCCCCAGCGCCCGAACCAGCTGCCGTCGGCCATCTGCTCCTTCTCGAGGAAAGCGAGCGCGGCCTTCATCCGCGGCGAATCGGTCTCGCCCAGCTGCGCGAGCATCGACACGACGCGCGCGGTGACGTCGCTGGTCGGTGGGTCGAGCAGCGCGCCATGATCGGCGAAGGGGATGTTGTTGAGGTAATGATAGCTATTGTCGGCATCGAACGCGCCCCAGCCGCCGTCCTTGCTCTGCAAGCCAACGGTCCATTCCACACCGCGCGCGATCGGCTCGTCATAGCGCAAGCCACCGCGATCCTTTGCGCGGTCCATCGCCATCACCACGACGGCGGTGTCGTCCAGATCGGGATAATGCGCGTTGTTGTACTGGAACGCCCAGCCGCCCGGGCGCACGTCGGGTTTTTCATCGGCCCAGTCGCCCTTCACGTCGAGCACCTGGAGCGGCTTCAACCACGCCAGCCCCGCCATCGCGCGCGCCTCGGCGTCGTCGCCGCCCGCCTCGAGCATCGCATGCGCGGCAAGCGCGGTATCCCACACCGGCGACACGCACGGCTGGCAATAGGCCTCGTCGTCCTTGATCACGAGCAGCCGCTCGACCGATTCGCGCGCGATCGCCCGCATCGGATCGTCCGCCGGGCAGCCCAGGCAATCGAGCATCATCACGCTGTTCGCCATCGCCGGATAGATCGCGCCCAATCCGTCCTCGCCGTTCAACCGCTCGGTGACGAAGTCGAGGCACGCGCGGATCGCGCGCCGCCGCGTGCGCTTCGGCCAGAGCGGCTCCACCGCCTTGAGCACGACATCGACCCCGCCGAAGAACGCCGTCCAGGCGCGCTTGGTCCCCGCCGCCCGGCTTTCGAGCGGCGCGCGCTTGTGCGTGTAGAGTTCGTCGACGCGCACGCCCGAAACGTTGCGCGCAACGGGCTTCTTCGCGGCGAGCACGAGCAGCGGGACGATCACCGTCCGCGCCCAATACGACATCTTCGAGAGATGGACCGGGAACCAGCGCGGCAGCAGGATCAGTTCGACCGGGAGCGTCGGCACCGTCCGCCAGTCGGCGCAATCGAACAAAGCGAGCTGGATCCGTGTGAACACGTTGACCGCCGCCGCGCCCCCCGCCTTGTGGATGGCGGCGCGCGCCTGCACCATGTGTGGGGCGTCGACCGGATCGCCGATCATCTTGAGCGCGAAATACGCCTTCACGCTCGCGCTCACGTCGAACGCGCCGCCGTGGAACAGCCCCCAGCCGTGATGGCTCGCCGACTGGATTCGGCGCAGATAGGTGCCGATCTTGCGCTCGATCTCGACGTCGCGCGGCTCGCCCAGATAGTGCTTGAGCAGCACATATTCGGCCGGGATCGTCGCATCGGCCTCGAGCTCGAACACCCAATGCCCGTCGGCACGCTGGAGCTCGCCCAGAGCCGCCGCGGCACGGCTCGCGGTGGCGTCCGCCTCGTTCACCAGGCTCGCGCGGTCGATCGTCTCGATAGTCATGCCCCGCCCTTAGCCGACCGCGGCGCCACGCGCCAAGCGGGCAGCGGTCTCACCCGATCGCAAGGCGCCCTCGATCGTCGCGGGGAGCCCGGTCTGCGTCCAGTCGCCCGCGAGGAACAGGTTGCGCCAGCGCGTGCGCGCGGGCGGGCGCTTGGCATCCTGCTCGGGCGTCGCCGCGAAGGTGGCGCGCTTTTCCTTGACGATCTGCCACGGCGGCAGCGTCGCGGGCAGTTTGTGGATCACCGCGATATCTGCCCAGATTCGCGCCGCGAGCTCGGCGCGGTCGAGCTCGACCAGCGCGTCGGCCGCGCTGATCGTTACCGACAGCCGATCGGGAAAGGCGAAGATCCATTCCGCCGTCCCGCCGAGCACGCCGAGCATCGGCGCGACGCCGGGCGGCGGGACATAAGCGAAATGCGCGTTGACGATCGCGCGGAAGTCGGTCGGGACGAGCAGACCCGGCACGAGCGCTTGCGCGACCCATGGCGGCACCGCGAGGATCACCGACTCGCCGGGCGCCAGCGGCTCCTCGCCCGCGCCGAAATCGAGCGCGACGACGCGGTCGTCGGCAAACTTCAGCGCGCGCAGCCGCCGCCCGAGCGTCAGGTGCGTCCCCTGCCCCTCGAGCCACGTCAGCGCAGGGTCGACGAACGCCGCCGCTAGTGTCGGCTCGGCAATCCGCGGTCGGCTCGCGCGTCCGCCCATCGCCAGCGACTCGCGCATCACCGCCGCGGTCAGCCGCGCCGATCCGTCTGCCGCCGCGGTGTTGAGCACCGCGAGCAGGATCGGTTCGATCAATTTGTCCCACACCGCGCCGCGCGGCGCGACGCGATCGGCAACGGTCTGCCCCGCGCCACCGCCGAGCAACCCGCCGAACCGCAGATAGTCGCTCGCGCGCGTGCCCGGCACGCGGCGGCCATCTCGGAAAATCCACCACGGCAGCCGCCCGTCATTGATGCGAACCGACCAGCGCGCGCCCGTCGCGCGATCGACGAACGCGAAGTCGGCGTGCAGTGGCCCGCTCAACCGGTCGAGCGCGCCGATCGCGCCGAGATAGGCGTTGACCGCGCGATTGCCCGACAAGACGAGGTGGTTGCCATTGTCGATCGTGCGGCCGAGCTGCGGATCGTGATAGCTACGGCACCGCCCGCCGGCCTGCGCGGCGCCGTCGATCAGCTCGGCCGCGACGCCTGCGCGCGCAAGATCGACCGCGGCGCCGAGCCCCGCCATTCCCGCGCCGATGATCCGGACCCGCGCGCTCAACGGAACAGCATCAGCCGCAACACGGTGAAGATCAGCGCGGGCTTGTTGACCTTGATCCGGGTGCGCGGCGGCGCCCAGCCGATCGCCTCCATCCGCACCAGAATCGGCGCGTACACCGCCGCCATCAGCCGCGGTGCGATGAGATGCCCACGCGGCCGCGCGTCGAGGATCGCTTGCGCCGCGGCGAAATGCGTGTGCGCCTTGGCCGCGAGCACCCGCGCTGCGGCATCGACACGCGGATCGCCGACCACGGTGATCGGATCGAGCAGTTCGACCCCTGCCGCCAGCAGCGCCTCGCGCGGCAGATAGACGCGCCCGATACCCGCGTCTTCGTCGACGTCGCGCAGGATGTTGGTGAATTGCAGCGCGAGCCCGAGATGGTGCGCAAGCGCGACGCCGACCGCGTCCTCCATCCCGAAGATCTTGACCGACAGTCGCCCGACCGCCGAGGCGACGCGGTCGCAATAGAGTTCGAGCTCGGCCATCAAGGGCCAGCGGATATCGCGATCGACATCCATCGCCATGCCGTCGATTACCGCCAGAAAATCGGCCTTGTCGAGCGCGAAGCGGCGCACCGCCTCGGCGACGAGCGCCGCGCGCCCGGGATTGCCGCCCGCGTACAGCGATTCGATATCGGCACGCCACGCGTCGAGCGCCGCCATCCGCGCGGGCCGGTCGCCGATCTCGTCATCGGCAATGTCGTCGACTTCGCGGCAGAAGGCGTAGACCGCGTACATCGCCTCGCGCTGCACCTTGGGGAGCACGCGCATGCCGGCATAAAAGGAGCTGCCGGAGACTTGCGCCTGGAGTTGCGCGGGGGTCGCCTTGGGGTTCATCCCCGCCCCTTAACCGTTTGCGACACCGCCGCCAACGCCGCAAGCCCGAGCGCTTCATATGGGCGGTGGTGGACGCGCTGCGACAGCGGGTCGCGCGTCTTGAGCCGCTGCGTCAGGCTTACCGCGAGCCGGTGGATGATCGCGACTTCAACCGCGAGGCGGCGATCGTGGATCTGCCCGGCGAACCCGGCGGATTCGTCGAGCAAGTGCTGACTGCGCGTGGCGAGATCGCGGATCGTCGCCAGCAGGCCCGGCGTGGCGACGGGCTTTTCGAGGTCGTCGAGCCGCGCGCCGTGCTGCGCCATCAGGTCGAGCGGGAGATAGACTCGCCCGATCGCGCGATAATCCTTCGCGCAGTCCTGCGTGTGGTTGATCACTTGCAGCGCCGCGCACAGCGCATCGGATGCGGGCCAGGTCGCCTGGTCCTCGCCGTGGACGTCGAGCACGTAGCGCCCGACAGGCATCGCAGAATAGCGGCAATAGTCGATCAGCGCGGCCCAGTCGGCGCAGCGGTTTACCGTGCAATCGCGCTCGAATGCGGTGAGCAGGTCGAGCGCGTGCTGCGGGCTGATCCGGTGCGCCTCCATCGTCGTGCGCAGCGCGACCGAGGCCGCGTCGGCATCGCGCGTCCCCAGGATCGTCGCACGCATCGCGCCGAGCAGTGCGAGCTTTTCGTCGGCCGAGACCGCCGGATTGTCGGCCACGTCGTCCGCGCCGCGAGCGAAGCGGTAGAAGGCCATTACGGGCGCGCGATGCTCGGGCTTGAGCAGCACCGAGGCGACGGGGAAATTCTCGTCCTTATGCCCCTTGCCCGAGGCGAGCGCATCGGCGGTGGTCGCGCCGCTCATGCCGCGAGATCCGCCTGGACGCGGCCCTTCCACAGCCCGCCGCGCCCGCGGACATGCTGCCACGCCGAGAGCAGCGTACATCCGGCATAAAAGGTCGCGATGGCAGGCAGGAGCAGTCCCCAAAATGGCGAGCGGCGGTAGAAGCGCACCATCGGCTGGAACGCCAGCGCCATCAACGCCCACGCGGCGATCGCAGCATATTGCGCGGGGCCGCGCGCGGCAATCGCCAGCACGGGCGGCGCGAGATAGGTCAGCCCGAGGCCGAGCGTCGTGCCCGCGAGCAGCAGCGGCGAATAATGGAGTTGCGCATACGCCGAGCGCGAGATCATCGCCGCGACCGAGCCCCATGTGTCGTAGCGCCGGATGCTCTTCGCGCGATCGGTCAGCCCGAGCCAGACCGGCCCTTGGGTCTTCATCAACGCGCCGAACGCGCAATCGTCGATCAGCGCCGCGCGCACCGCGGCGATCCCGCCTGCCGCTTCGAGCGCCTTCCGTTCGACCAGCATAACGCCGCCCGCCGCCGCGCCCAGCCCGCGCCCGCGGCGGTTCACCGTGGCGAACGGGTAGAGCATCTGGAAGAACCAGACGAATGCCGGGATCAGCGCGCGCTCGGCCAGACTCTTGCAGCGCAGCCGCGCCATCAGCGAGACAAGCACACGATCGTCCTCGACTGCGCGCGTGACGAGGCTGCGCAGCGTGTCGGGGGCGTGGGCGATGTCGGCGTCGGTGAGCAGGAGGTAGTCGGGCGCGTCGCCCGCGGCGGCGATCCCTTGCGAGACGGCCCAGAGCTTGCCGGTCCAGCCGGACGCGAGCGGCGCGCCGGTAACGACGCTTAGCCGGTCCGACCCGAGCGCGCGGGCGATATCGGCGGTGCCGTCGCTGCTCGAATCATCGACCAGCACGATACGGAAATCGCCGGGATAATCCTGCGCGGCCAGACTCCCGATCGAGCGCGCGATCACCTCCGCCTCGTCGCGTGCGGGAACGATCGCCGTGACCGACGGCCACCCTTTACCGTCATGCCGGGCTTGACCCGGCATCCATGCGAGACCTTCGCCCCCACGGCGGTCGTTCGGTTCGGCAGCCGGCTCGCATGGACCCCGGATCAAGTCCGGGGTGACGGGACCGTCCCGCTCGCGCGTCAGCCAGAACCCATCGCGCGCAAACACCAGCACCAGCCAGATCGCCAGCGACACCCCCGCCACCCCCAGCACGATCACGCCAGCATCCCCGCCTGCGCAAACCACGCGATCGCCTCGCTCAAAGCGTCACGGTAAGGCCGCGCGCGATACCCCAGCTCGGCCTCGGCCTTGGCACTCGAATAGTACATATCGTGCGCCGCCATCCGCAGCGAATCGAGCGTCAGGAACGGGTCTTTCCCCGTCACGCGCGCCACCTGCTCATTGACCCACGCCAGCGGAAACAGCGGCGCGCGGGGAATCCGCACCGTCGGCGGCTTGCGGCCGACGATCCCGGCCACGCTCGCCAGCATCTCGCGCAACGCGACATCCTGCCCGCCCAGCACATAGCGCTCGCCGATCCGCCCCTTCGCCATCGCCGCGATATGCCCGTCCGCGACGTCATCGACATGGACGAGGTTGAGCCCGCTCTCGACGAACGCCGGCATCCGCCCGCTCGCCGCCTCGACGATGATCCGCCCGGTCGGCGTCGGGCGCGCATCGCGCGGACCGATCGGCGTCGACGGGTTGACGATCACCGCGCGCAGCCCCTGCTCGCGCACCATCCACTCGACCAACCGCTCGGCCACCACCTTGCTGCGCTTGTACGCGCCAACCGCCTGCTCAGGCGTCGCGGGGCGAGTCTCGTCGGACGGTCGGCCATCATGGGGCAGCAAGGTCGCGACGCTGCTCGTATAGACGATCCGCTCGACGCCGGCGGCAAGCGCCGCCTCCATTACCGTCGCGGCGCTCGCACGGTTGTTGCGGACGATCTCCTCGGGGTCGCGCGCCCAGATGCGATAGTCGGCGGCGACGTGATACAGGTGCCGCACACCGGCCATCGCCTGCGCCGTCGCGACGGGATCGCGCGCATCGCCCTCGACGAGCTCGCCCGGAAAGTCGGCGAGGTTGGTCCGCGCGCTGCTCGCCCGCACCAGCCCGCGCACGTGCGCGCCCGATGCTGCCAGCTTGAGCGCGACCGCCGAACCGACGAAGCCGGAAACCCCCGTTACCAGTGTGATGTCTGCGTCCGCCACCGTATCTCCTTGCCGCCGCGCTGTAGAACGCCGCGGCGTCCAGTCAAACCTCCGCGATGCGTCCACCGCGTTCCGGCGACGGCAATCCTCCCCCGCCAGGGGGAGGATCGGTTGCCGGAAACGCCGCATAATCTGCCGTTACCCAAACACAGCGTTGCCACATCACCGTCACCCCGGCCTTGTGCCGGGGTCCACCGCGCCGCGCGCGCGCCGCAGCACGTCAAGGCGCAGCGTCGTTGCCCGGTGGGCCCCGGCACAAGGCCGGGGTGACGACAGGAAGCGCAAAGACATGACGCGCTTTTCACATTTTGCACCGCCTAGCCCACCCCGCTCCGGCAGCGTAAGGGCCACCATCGTGCAGCATCTCCCAATCCTTATCGGTACGGCGCTCGGCTGGCTGGCGATTGCGATCGCCGCGTGCGGGGTCGGCTTCCTGCTCGTCTCCGCGCACACGTTCCGCGACTTCTTCGCCGCAGCCGTCCCCGCGCCGGCACGCAAAGAAGCCGTCACTTTGCTCAAGCCGCTCTACGGCGCCGAACCGCGGCTGTTCGACAACCTCGCGACCTTCCTCGCACAGACACACGGCGGGCCATTGCAAATCGTCCTCGGCGTGCAGCGTGCGGACGATCCCGCGATCGGCGTGGTTACCGCGCTCAAGGCAGCACACCCGCAAGCGGATATCGAGCTCGTCATCGACGCGACCAGCCACGGCGCGAGCGGCAAGCTGTCGAACCTCATCAACATGGACCGCGTCGCACGCCATCCGATCCTGATCCTCAGCGACAGTGATATCGCGGTCGCGCCCGATTATCTCGCGCAGCTGCTCGCCGCGCTCGATGCCCCAGGCGTCGGAGCCGTCACCTGCCTCTATCGCGGGCGCGGCGATGCCGGTTTCTGGTCGCGGATGGCCGCCGTCGGCGTCAGCTATCAGTTCCTGCTCGGCGCGACCTTCGGCGTCGCCAAACGGCTCGCCACGCCGTGCATGGGATCGACGATCGCGCTGCGGCGCGAGACGCTCGACGCGATCGGCGGGTTCGCCCGCTTCGCCGACGTGCTCGCCGACGATTACGCGATCGGCGCGAGCGTTCGCGCGCTCGGGCTGGAGGTCGCGGTGCCGCCGATGCTCGTCACCCATGCCTGCGACGAGAGCAGCGCCGACGCCCTATGGCGCCACGAGCTGCGCTGGGCGGCCACGGTGCGCGATCTGACCTTCTGGCCCTACGTCGGCAGCATCGTCGGCCTGCCGCTCCCCGTCGCGGTGCTGGCCGCGCTCTATTGGCCCGCCGCCGGCGGCATCCTCGCACTTGCAGCAATTTTCGCGCGCTGGGTGGTTGTGCGAAGCGTCGATGCGGCGGTAGGGAGACCGGCCGCGTCGTTCGGAATCGCGTTGCTGCATGATTTCGCCGCTTTTGCGGTCTATATCGCCAGCTTCTTCGTCCGGTCGGTTGATTGGCGCGGGGCGACCCTTACAATGAAGCAGGACGGCCGCATCGCAGCGGCCACGGAGCACTAAGACATGTTGCGGACCCTTTTTCTCCAGGCTCCCTCGTTCGACGGTTACGACGGCGGTGCCGGTGCGCGCTACCAGATGAAGCGCGAAGTGAAGTCGTTCTGGTATCCGACCTGGCTCGCCCAGCCCGCCGCGATGGTCGAGGGCTCGAAGCTGATCGACGCCCCCGCGCACGACCAGTCGTGGGACGACATCAAGCATGAGATGGACGAGCGCGACCTCGTCATCCTCCACACTTCGACCCCGTCGTTCCGTCAGGACGTCCACACCGCCGAGCTGATCAAGCAGCGCAACCCGCGCATCAAGATCGGCTTCATCGGCGCCAAGGCCGCGGTCGAATCGACCAAGGTGTTAGAGACCTCGACCGCGATCGACTTCGTCGCGCGCAACGAGTTCGATTTCACGATCGTCGATGTCGCCAACGGCATGCCGCTGCGCGAAGTCGAGGGGATCAGCTGGCGCGACGACGACGGCGCGATCATCCACAACAAGGACCGCAAGGTCATCGAGGACATGGACAGCCTCCCCTTCGTCTCGCCGATCTACAAGCGCGATCTGCAGATGGAGAAGTATTTCGGCGGCTATCTGCTCCACCCCTACGTCTCGTTCTACACCGGCCGTGGCTGCAAGAGCCGCTGCACCTTCTGCCTGTGGCCGCAGACCGTCGGCGGGCACAACTACCGCACGCGCTCGATCGGCCATGTGATCGAGGAAGTGAAATACGTGATGGAGGCTTTCCCGCAGAACAAGGAAATCTTCTTCGACGACGACACGCTGACCGACAACCTTCCGCGCGTCGAGGAGCTCGCGATCGAGCTCGGCAAGCTGGGCGTGACCTGGTCGTGCAACGCCAAGGCCAATGTGCCGTACAAGACGCTCAAGATCCTCAAGGAAAACGGCCTGCGGCTGCTGCTCGTCGGCTATGAGAGCGGCAACCAGCAGATCCTGCACAACATCAAGAAGGGCCTGCGCGTCGACGTCGCGCGGCAGTTCACCAAGGATTGCCACGCACTCGGCATCGTCATCCACGGCACCTTCATCCTGGGGCTGCCGGGCGAGACCGAAGAGACGATCGAGGAGACGATCAACTACGCCAAGGAGATCGATCCGCACACGATCCAGGTGTCGCTGGCGGCGCCCTATCCGGGGACGTTCCTCTACAAGCAGGCGGTCGAGAACAATTGGTTCGACGGTGGCGACCACCTGCTGACCGATGGCGGCACGCAGATCGCGCAGCTGTCCTACCCGCATCTGCCGTCGGCGCTGATCTTCGACAAGGTTGAGGAGTTCTACAAGCGCTTCTACTTCCGCCCGTCGAAGATCTGGGACATCGTCCGCGAGATGCTGACCGACTGGCAGATGATGAAGCGTCGCCTGCGCGAGGGCGTCGAATTCTTCGACTTCCTGCGCCGCCGCAAAGAGCCTGCCTGAGCCGAACCGATGACGATGACGCTTGCCGGAATGACGGTCAACGAGCGGCTCGCCGCGACGGGCCGGGTCGAGCTGTGGGAGGACGCCGTTCGCGCGCGCGATCGTAGCGCGATGATCGCGCTGCTGCGGCGAATCGCCGTGCCCAACCCACAGAACGTCGCCGATGCCGTGCTCGCCGACCCGGTGTTCTACGGTTTCGCGCCGGCGTGAAGACCGCCATCATCACCGCCGACGATTTCGGCGTGTCGATCGAGGTCAACGCCGCCGTCGAGCAGGCGCATCGCGAGGGCGTGCTGACCGTCACCAGCCTGATGGTGACGGGCGCAGGCGCGGCGGATGCGGTCGAGCGCGCGCGGCGAACACCGACGCTCGGGGTCGGGCTGCACGTCGCGCTTGCCGAGACACCGCCCGCGCTGCCGCCGGCGCAGATCCCCGATCTGGTCGATGCGCACGGCAAGTTCCGCATCGAGTCGCTCCCCGTCGCTCTGAAACTCGTCGGCTTGAAATCGGTCCGCCGTCAGCTCGAGGCCGAGATCGAAGCGCAATTCGCGTTGTTCGAAGCGACCGGCCTCCCGCTCGATCACGTCAACACGCATAAGCACATGCACACGCACCCGGTCATCGCCGGCGTGCTGCTCGACGTCGGCTTGCGCCACGGCATGACGGCGATGCGCGCGCCGATCGAGGATCGCACGACACTGGCCAAGTTCGAGCCCGTCAGCGGCATCGACATCGCCCGGCCCTTCGCCAAGCTCGTCCAGGTCGCGGCGCGCAAGCGTGGGGTCAAGGTGCCCGACCGCGTCTTCGGCCTCGCCTGGTCGGGCGCGATGCATGCCGAGCGGCTGCGCGGCGTGCTGGCGCATCTACCCGACGGCGTCAGCGAGATCTATCTGCACCCTGCCACCGGCCCCTATCCGCTATCGGCGCCGGGCTATCAGTACGAAGCCGAATTCGCCGCCTTGCTCGATTCCAGCGCGCGCGCGATCGTCGCCGAGCGTGGTATAACCCTGGCGCGTTTCGCCGATCTGTAACCGGGAGAGACCCGATGAACTTCATCCCCAAATCCATGGCCCCCGCCGGCCCCGCCCCCGGCACGCGCGTTCCGCTCGGCAGCGATGCGCACAAGACCTTGTTCTGCCGCACGATGCTCGACACGCACGACCCGTATCGCCCCGCGCTGATCGACTGGCCGGTGATCGACGAGGAAACGCGCCAGCGCATCGTCTCGCTGCCGATCTGGGACATCGCTGTCGCGACCGAGGGTCGCGCGGGCATGAACGTCAAGACGTACGGCGAGCAGATCGCCGACCCGCTGCTCCGCGACGCGATCGACATGAACGCGTATGAGGAGAGCCGCCACAAGATCGTGCTCGCCGACATGGTCACCTTCTACGGCATCGAGCTCCAGCCCGAGGAAGAGTATAAGCGTCCGCGCGACCCCGAGTTCGCCTTCATGCGGACGGGCTTTTCCGAATGCATCGACAGCTTTTTCGGCTTCGGGCTGTTCAAGATCGCCAAGGATACCGGCTTCTTCCCCGAGGAGCTGGTCGAGACGTTCGAGCCGGTGATGCGCGAGGAAGGACGGCATATCCTGTTCTTCGTCAACTGGGTCGCGTGGCACCGCCGCACCATGCCGCTGTGGCGCCGACCGTGGTTCGAGCTGAAGGTCTGGGCGGTGTGGATCGCGCTCATCTGGGAACGGATCGACATGGCCAAGGGCATGGGCGACGACAATACCAAGGCGCAGGAGAACAATTTCACGCTCAACGGCTCGAAGGAGCTGGGCGTCGAGATCGAATTCCCCGAGCTCGCGGCGATCTGTCTTGCCGAGAACGACCGGCGGCTGTCGGTCTATGATCAGCGGCTGATCCGTCCGAAGTTTGTCCCTGGCGCGATCCGGCTGGTGTTGCGCTTTATGGGAAAGAAGAAAGCTGCCACAGCGGCTTAACTCTTTCGGAGATGGCGATACGTGGCTGGGGTTGAAGGGTTCGCGCAGAGGCGCAAAGGCGCAGGGGAGTCGCGCGCGTCGCGAAGCGCCGGCGCCCTTTCCGGCCTGAAAGCGAGCGCGTCGCGCAAAGCGCGCGCACCCGCTCTGCGCCTCTGCGCCTCTGCGCGAACCCTCGCCCGGCCAACCCTTGCGCGCCGCCCTGAAGACGGCCACCCCGCCACCCCACTTCCGTCACCCCGGCCCCGTGCCGGGGTCCACCGTGCCGCGCTCGCTCGGCCCGCAGGCCGCGCATCCCGGTGGAACCCGGGACAAGCCCGGGGTGACGAAGGTAGCCCAGCTCCAGTATCGGGCACACGATGAGCCGCTCCGCCCGTATCGGGCTCCTCCTCGCAACGATCGTCGGCCTCGCCGTTGCTGCGGGGACCGTCGGCACCGTCGGGATCGGGCAAGTGCTCGCCGCGATGGGGTCGATCGGCTGGATCGGCATGGCGACGTTCGTGCTCTGGTCGGCGGGCGTGCTCGGCCTGCTCGGCATGGCGTGGCTCGCGGTCGCGACCGACCAGCCGAGCGAGCGGCTGTGGCTGTTCGTCTGGGCGCGCACCACGCGCGAGGCGGCGACCGACATCCTCCCCTTCTCGCAGCTCGGCGGCCTCGTCGTCGGGGCGCGGACGCTCGCCGCGTTCGGCGTGCCACAGCCGGTGATCTACGCCTCGATGATCGCCGACATGACGACCGAGATGGCGGCGCAACTGATCTTTACGCTCGGCGGCGTCGCGGTGTTGCTGATGGTGCTGTCACACGCCCCGGTGCAACAAGGCATCGTCTCGCTCGCGCTCGGCGGGGTGGCGGCGATGATCGCGCTGATGCTGCTGTTCGTGTTCGCGCAGAAGCCGGTGCTGAAACTCGCCGGCTCGCTCGGTGCACGGATGCTCCCCGGATCGGTCGCGGCGATGGCGGCGGTGCGCGACCAGCTCGACGCGATCTATCGCGAGCCCAAGCGTGTCCTTCTCGCCTTCGCCTTCAACCTCGCGGCGTGGCTGGCGAGCGCCACCGGGGCGTGGATCGCGCTGCAGTTCATGGGCTCGCACGTCCCGCTGTGGGCGGTGCTGATGATCGAAGCGCTGATCTTCACGCTGCGCAGCGTCGCCTTCGCGATCCCCGGCGCGATCGGGGTGCAGGAGGCGGCCTATGTGCTGATCGGCCCGCTCGTCGGTCTGCCGCCCGCGACCGCGCTCGCGCTGTCGCTGCTCAAGCGCGCGCGCGACGTGATCATCGCGGTGCCGGCGCTGCTCGCCTGGCAGGTCGGCGAGGCGCGGCGCGTCGTCTCGTGAATTGCCCGACTTCTCGGGCGATCGTATAGCCCGGGCGATCCTCCGGCAAAGGCGACCCCCGATGCGTTCCCTGTTCCTGCTGTTCGCCCCCGTCCTCGTCGCCGCGCAGGCGGCGCCGATGGAGCACGCGCCCGAGACCTGCCCGACCCCCGCCGCGCCGCTCCCCGCCGATCTCGCGGCTTGGAAGACCGGCCCGAGCCTCGCCGCCGCGACCGACCGCAATACGCTCGCCCGCACGCGGCTGACGGTCGGCCGTCGCACCGAGTTGATGCTCGCGCCGAAGGATTCGGTCCGCTACCCGTTCACGCCGTCCAAGACCGGCGAGCCGACCAGCCTCGGCGGCATGGCGAGTTTTTCGATCGCGCGGACCGGCACCTACCGCGTGATCCTCGGCACTCCGGCATGGATCGACGTGGTCAAGGGCCGCAAGGCGCAGACCTCGACCGCCCACGCACACGGCGTGGCGTGCAGCGGCATCGCCAAGATGGTCGACTTCAAACTCGCGCCCGGTCGCTACGTGCTCCAGATCGCCGGCAGCAAGGCCGCCGCCGCGCCAGTGCTGATCATCCGTCGTCCCTGACCGGCGGTAGCGGCACCGCGCGCAGCAAAGCGTCGAGCTCGGCCATAGCGCCGCTCCCCGCCGATTCGGCCAGCGCCGCCTCCAACGTGCGGTAAGCGGCGAGCACCGCTACGCCCGTCGGCGTGAGCGAAGCCCCCCGCCTCGCCCCGCCACCGGCGACGGTCTCGACCAGTTTCTCGACGAAACACCGGTTCATGCTGTCGACGAGCAGCCAGCTGCGCCGATAGCTCATCCCCATCGCGCGCCCCGCGCCCGAGATCGACCCCTCGCGCGCGATCGCGTCGAGCAGATCGGCCTTGCCCGGCCCCATCGCCAGTTCGTCGCCGCAATAGAGCTGCGCCTTGATCTTGAGGCGGCCGATCCGGCTCATCGCGCCAGTCCGAGGCGCGCGCGTACGCGGATCTGCATTGTCGAACCTCCTGGTGATGGCCAACCGACCGTGCAGGGTGTCGCTTTCAAAAGCAAAGCCCGTTAAGCGCGTGTGGATGGCGAAGGCGCACCCGTTCCATTCGATCCACAGCCACGGGCTGATCCGCGTCGGCGCGGCGACCCCGCGCGCGACCGTCGGCGATTGCGCCGCCAATGCGGCGGCGACGATCGCGCTCGCCGAGCAGGGCCATGCGCAAAGCGCCGACCTGCTCGTCTTCCCCGAGCTCAACCTCACCTCCTACGCGATCGACGATCTGCATTTGCAGACCGCGCAGCAGCGCGCGACCGAGGCGGCAATCGCCGCGGTGGCGGAGGCGACGGCCAAGCTGCGCCCCGTCCTCGTGCTCGGCGCGGCGCTGGTCCGCAACGGGCGGCTCTACAATTGCGCGGTCGTGATGGCGCGCGGGCGGATCCTCGGCGTGGTGCCCAAGACCTTCCTGCCCAATTACCGCGAATATTACGAGAAGCGCTGGTTCGCGAGTGGCGCCGGATTGCCGGTCAGCGACATCACACTCGCCGGGCAGACCGCCCCGTTCGGCACCGACCTACTCTTCGCCGCCGACGATCTCGCCGATTTCGTACTCCATGCCGAGATTTGCGAGGATTATTGGGCGCCGACCCCGCCCTCGACGATGGGCGCACTCGCCGGCGCGCTGATCTGCTGCAACCTGTCCGCATCGAACATCGTCGTCGGCAAGGCGCGCGAACGCGCGATGCTGTGCGCCTCGCAATCCGCGCGCGCGGTATGTGCTTATGTCTTTTCCGCCGCCGGCTCGGGCGAGAGCACGACCGATCTCGCCTGGGACGGCCAGGGCATGGTCCACGAACTCGGCGAGCTGCTCGCCGAATCGACGCGCTTTGGGCGCGACTCGGAGCTGGTGCTCGCCGATGTCGATGTCGGGCGAATCGCGCAAGAGCGGATGCGCGTCGGTACCTTCAACGATTCGGCACGGCTCGCGGGCAACCCCGAGACGCGCTTCCGCCGCATCGGCTTCACCCACCAGCCCGATTTCGGCGACATCGGCCTGCTCCGCGACCAGCGCCGCTTCCCGTTCGTCCCCAACACGCCCGAGAAGCTCGACGAGGATTGCTACGAGGCCTTCAACATCCAGGTCGAGGGCATCCTCAAGCGCTTTGAAGCGGCCCGCGCCGAACGCCTCGTCATCGGCGTGTCGGGCGGGCTCGATTCGACACACGCGCTGATCGTCGCCGCCAAGGCGATGGACCGCCTCGGCCGCCCGCGCGACCATATCCTCGGCTTCACCATGCCAGGCTTCGCAACGAGCGACGGGACAAAGGACAACGCCTGGGCGCTGATGCGCGCGCTCGGCGTGAGCGGCGCCGAGATCGACATCCGCCCCGCCGCGCGCCAGATGCTCGGCGACATGGGCCACCCGTTCGCGGATGGCAAACCGACCTATGACGTGACCTTCGAGAACGTCCAGGCGGGCCTGCGCACCGATTACCTCTTCCGCCTAGCGAACCAGCGCGGCGGGCTCGTGGTCGGCACCGGCGACCTGTCAGAGTTGGCGCTCGGCTGGTGCACCTACGGCGTCGGCGACCAGATGAGCCACTACGCGGTCAATGCCGGCGTGCCCAAGACGCTGATCCAGTTCCTGATCCGCTGGTGCATCCGCACGAATCAGTATGACGGCGCGACCGACGCGATCCTCGAGGCGATTCTCGCCACCGAGATTTCGCCCGAACTGGTGCCGGCCGGCGCCGACGGTGCGATCCAGAGCACCGAGGCGCGAATCGGGCCGTATGCGCTCAACGATTTCTTCCTGCACCACGTCGTGCGCCACGGCATGGCGCCCTCGAAGATCGCCTTCCTCGCACTCCACGCCTGGCGCGACGCGAGCGCGGGCCGCTGGCCGCGCGATTTCCCGGCGGCGGGCCGAGTCGCCTATGACCTTCCGACGATCGCCGGCTGGCTCGAGAAATTCCTCCACCGCTTCTTCGCGACGAGCCAGTTCAAGCGTTCGGCGATCCCCAACGGCCCCAAGGTCTCGTCGGGCGGCGCGCTCAGCCCGCGCGGCGACTGGCGCGCGCCGTCGGACGGCACGGCGCGGGTGTGGCTCGAGGAACTGGCGCGCGGGCTGCCGTAACGGCGTCGGCGCTCAGCCCCAGCGTGTCTTGAGATGCGGCGAGGCGACGAGGCTCGCCGGACGCGGGATCGACGGTGGTGGATCGAACGCCCCGTCCGCCAGATATTTGATCGCGTTGACGACACCGGCATGCGAAAACGGCTTGGCGATGACGCCGTGCGCGCCCGAGAAATCCGCCGGGATCTTCGAGACGTTCGCGGTCACGAAGATGATCAGCGTATCCGGCCAATGCTGGCGGATATAGCTGCACACCTCGAAGCCGGTCGAATTGTGCGCCAGATGAAGATCGACGAATGCGAGCTGCGGATTGAGATCGTCGGGCAGCGCCTGAACGTCCTGCAGGCTGGCGGCCTCGGCGAGGACGCGATGCCCGCTATCCTCGATCATCGCCTCGATATCCATCGCCAGGAGCATTTCGTCCTCGACGACCAGCACGTCCATGGTCCGCGTCATGATCGCATCTCGGTCTTGGGGAAGGTGATCGTCACGCACGTGCCGGGCTTGGCGTCGCGCCACGTCGCCTCGGCATTGGCCTGCCGCGCGAGACGCGTGATCAGCGACGTGCCGATGCTCCGGCTCCGCTGGCTCGAGGGCATGCCGGGACCGTCGTCACAGATCTTGATGATCCCGTGATCCTCCTCGCCCTCGACCAGCAGGCTCAAACTCCCCGACCGGCCGTCGGCAAAGGCGTGCTTGACGGCGTTGGTGAGGATCTCGTTGAGGATCAAGCCGAGCGCCGAGGCGTTCGCCGCATCGACGAACAGCGGTTGCGCCTTGATATCCAGATCGATGTCGCCCCGGCCGCTCGACCCCACCACGTCGGAAATCAGATTTTCCGCAAAGCTGCCGATATCGAACCGCGCGATATCGGACGATTGATAGAGCTGGCGATGCACCACCGCCAACGCGTCGACGCGCTCGAGCATCGAATCGAGCTTGGCCGCGATCGACGGATCGTCGATCGTGCGGACTTGCAGGCGCAGCAGCGATCCGATCATCGTCAGATTGTTTTTGACGCGATGATCGACCTCGTGGAGCAACAACGTCTTTGCCTCGAGCGCGGCGCGCAGACCGGCGGTGCGACGCTCGACTTCGCGCTAGACCAGCAGTTTCTGGTCGTTGATGATATTCTGCGCCTCGACGCGCTCGGTCACGTCGAACTGCGAGGCGAAGAAGAAGCGCACGACGCCATCGGCGTCGCGGACGGGCGACAGATACAGCGCGTTCCAGAAGGTCGTGCCGTCCTTGCGATAGTTCAGCAAGTCGACGTCGACGGCGTGCCCGTCACGGACCGCGTCGCGGATTTCCGCGATCTTTGCAGGATCGGTGTCGGGCCCCTGGAGGAACCGGCAATTGCGACCGATGATCTCTTCGCGATCATAGCCCGTCAGGCGCTGAAACGCGACGTTGCAGAAGACGATCGGATTGTCGGGCTGTGCGGGGTCGGTGATGACCATCGGCATGCGCGTCGCGCGAACCGCAGCGGCGAACGGATCGCCGCGTCCGTGTTCATACTCGAGCACGTCGGTAAGATGCCAGTCGTCGCGTTGTCTCAAGATCACCTCCGGCGTCTAGCCGGATGGCTGCGCGCGGAATGAAACGTCAGTTAATAAAAAGCGTTCCTCACCAGCGCACTGGCGCTCACGCTATCGCGATATGCGGATCGCGTCGAACGGGGAGACGCCCCCCGTTCGCGCCGGACGCTTACTTGCGGCTTTTCCGCGCGGCGTAACGCGCGTCGCGCGCCGCCTTCTTGTCGATCTCGGCCTGGATCGCGGCCTGCTCGGCATCCTTGATCGCCTGCTCGGCGGCGGCGGCCTTGGCGAGCTTGTCGAGCCGGGCCTGTTCGAGCGCGGCCTTTTTCTCTTCGCGCTTCTTGGCTTCGGCCTCTTCCTTCGCTTCACGCGCGGCGGCGCGGGCAGCGACGACGGCGGGATCGACCGGCGGCTTGGCCTTCAACTTCTCGAGGGCGCGCTGCTTGGCGTCGGCCGAGAGGGCGGCGCGGTCTTTGAAGGAAGGTTCTTTGTAGGATGCCATGTGGCGGGCTTTAGCCTTGTCTTGCAGATAAGGAAATGGCGGAGAGGGTGGGATTCGAACCCACGGTACCCGTGAGGGCACGCCGCATTTCGAGTGCGGTACATTCGACCACTCTGCCACCTCTCCGCGAGGTCATATGATGCCGTCTGTGAGGGAGACCCACGAAGCGGCACCGGTCGGTGAGCGGGGGCCACTAACGCAGTCGATCGGGGAGCGCAAGGCTTTGCCGCAGCATTCTCTTGTGCAGCGCGGAACAGGGCCTAAGTTAGACCCATGCACCGCACCCCGATTACCTCCCCGCCCTTCTCCGCCGAAATTCCGCTGGCGCCGATCAGCCACGCACGCTTCGCGATTGGCGACGTCGTGCGCCACCGCATGTTCGATTTTCGCGGCGTGGTCTTCGATGTCGACCCGGTCTTCGCCAACAGCGACGAATGGTATGACGCGATCCCGGAGAACATCCGCCCGCGCAAGGACCAGCCCTTCTACCATTTGCTCGCCGAGAACATGGAGTCGAGCTACGTCGCCTATGTCAGCCAGCAGAATCTGGTGCCCGACGATCTCGACGAGCCAGTCGATCATCCGGCGATCTCGGGGCTGTTCGGCGAATATGAGGACGGCAAATACCCGTTGCGGCGCGAACACCGCCACTGATTCGCGCCTGCGTGTGACGAGGAGAAAGGGGCGGTGGATCGTGCGATCCGCCGCCCCTTTTCGTTGATCGTGTCGCAACCCAGGCCCGTGAGCATCGCTGCCCCCGGATCATGCTACCCTCAGTATTTGACGCGCAGGCGGGCGTAGTAGAACCCGCCGTTCATGCCGAACGGTCCGCCCGAGCGTGGATAGACCTGGCCGTCGTTCAGCCCGCCCGAAAGCGCATAGATCGGGTTGACCGGCGATGCCTTGATCTTGTCGGGGAAGGTGTTGAACAGGTTGTTCGCGCCCAAGGTCAACGTGAAGTGCTCGGCAAAGGTGTAGCTGACGTCGAGGTCGAACAACGCCTTTCCCCCGAAGATCTGCGACGGCGGCGCCGTCGTTGCGCCGGCGGCCGGTGCGACGAGGTTGTACTCGAGCGCGTTCGACCATTCGCCGAAATAATTGGCGCGCGCGTTGATCGAGAAGTCGTCGACCTGCCACCCCGCCGAGGCGGTAATGCGGTGGCGCGGCGCGAGGTTGGCGATGTTATATTGCTGCTGCAAGCTGACCAGCGGCTGTCCGGTGGTCGTCAGCTTGATGTTCTTCGCCTTCAAATTGTTGTAGCTATACGCCAGCGTGAAGTTGATCGGCCCGCCCAGCAGCTTGGTGCGATAGTTCGCCACCGCCTCGACCCCCTTTGACGAGACGTCGAAGCCGTTGGTGAAATAGTTCACCACACCGCCCAGACCGACCGACGCGAGCGCCGGCAGCGCCGTGATGTTCGCCGGGGTCACCGTGAAGTTCTGCGAGATGCCGATGCGGTTTTTGATCTGGATGATGTAGCCATCGACCGTCAGCGAGAGCGCGCTGGTCGGCTTCAGGACGATACCCGCCCCATAATTGGTCGACCGCTCGGGTTTGAGCAGCCCGGCGCCGTAGAATTGCGCGATCGTGCTCGACGTTGGATAGGTCCCGGTCTGCACCTGATTGCCGCCGAGGAAGTTCGTCGTCACGACCTGCGTGTTGTTCTGGCCCGGCGAAGGCGCGTGGAAGCCGTTGCCGACCGTTGCGCGCAGCGACACCGCGTCGGTTACGCGGAATAGCGCATTCGCCTTGCCCACCAAGACGCCGCCGAAGGTGTTGTAGTTTTCGTACCGGCCCGCAAAGCCGACCGTCAGCGCCTTGGTGATGTCGGTTTCGGCACCGACGTAGAACGCATAGCTTTTCTGGGTCGACACGCCCGCAAAGTTCGGGCTGGTGCCGCCATAGCCGCTGGCGGCCGGCGACTGGGTCGCGGTGACAGGCTGGACGGCGCCGTTGAGCAGGACCGGCACGCCGGCTGCATCGCGCACGATGGTGCGCTGGTACACGCCCGGCGCGACCAGGTCATAGAGTGGCTGCGACGCAAAGGGCCCCGCACCATAGGATTGCAGGTCACCGGTCGTCTTTTCATACCGCTCGCGGCGATACTCCGAACCAGCCGAAAGCACGATCGGGCTGTCGAAGCCGACTTCGAGCGGATAGGTGAAATCGGCGTTCAGCGTGATTTCGCTTTGGATCAGCTTGCCGAACTGAAAGCTCGTCTGGCTCTGCGGGCCGTAGGATGCCGACAGCGAGTTGTTCATCGACAGGTCGAGCGAGTTGCGGCTCAACGTCCCCGACAGGTCGTAGGTGAAGCCGCTGCCGGTCTTGCCCTTGAAGCCCAGCGTCCCATAGATTTGATCGACCTTACCGATGAAGCGCGGCGTAAAGCCACCCGGATAGAGGCTCGCGAAACTGTAGGTCGCGCCGTTGTTCAGCGGGAATTGCGTCGACGCCGAATTGACAAAGCCACCCGTCGGGCAGGTCGCATTGCCTGCAGGGCAGGCCGTCGTGAAGATCGGGTTGAACGATCCGTTGCGGCTCAATGTCACCGTTGAGTTCGCCGTGCCATCGTTGCGAACGAACCCGCCGTTCGTCTGCGACGGGCGATAGTTGAAGCTCTGGTTGGTCTCGCTATGCGCCAGGTTTCCGGTGAAATAGATTTGGCTCTGCGCGCCCACGTCGAGCGCCGCATTGGCGAACAGCTTGTAGCCATGGCCCGGCGAGGTTCCCCAGATCTGCGCCGGGTTCGGCACGGTGAGCGCGGGGTTGTTCGCCTGGATGGTGATCGCGCTGGCGCGCGTAACGCCGCGGCTGGTCTGGCCCTGGTCGTAATATTCGCCCGCAAGGCTGACGAAGCCACGTTCGCCGAGCTTCAGCCCACCATATCCCGAAAAGATCTTGCTTTCGCCGTCGCCGCGATAGGTCTGTCCGTAAAGCGCCTGCGCCTCGAAGCCGACGTCCTTGCGAATCGAATAGTTGAGCACCCCCGCCAACGCGTCGGCGCCATATTGCGCGGTCGCGCCGTCGCGCAGCACTTGCAGATTGCCGATCGCGATCGCGGGGATGTTGCCGATGTCGGAGCCTTGCGACCCGAACGACAGCGCCGTGTCGGCACCGGTATAAACGTTGACGAGCGCCGAACGATTGTACCGCTTGCCGTTGATCATGACCAGGATCTGGTCCGCCCCCAGGCCGCGCAGCGACGGCGCGCGCACGAAGGTCGATGCGTCGGAGATGGTGTTCTGCGGGACGAAGAACGACGGAACGAGGTTCCGGACGGCGTCGAGCATGTTCACCGCCGGCTGCTGAGCCAGCTCGGCTGAGCTGATCACATCGATCGGCGATGCCGAATCGGTGACCGATCGATCGGTCCGGCGCGTGCCGATGACGACGATATCGCTCGGCGCTTCCTGCGCAACGGCGGCTCCCGCTGCGGTGGTCAGCGCCTGTGCCGGCGGCTCGGGCGCCGTGGCGGGTGCCGCGAACGCAGGTGATGCGCTCAGACCGGCAGCAAGTGCCAGCAACGAAATGGACTGTCTGAACATCACGGCTATTCCCCCTGTTTTGATAGATTTCACCTGAACCTATACCGTATCGTGCACCGCCCGGATCGGAAGCGCACAGTCCCCCCTGCCGTTCAACCCGGCATTTACAGAAATTCTATTCGACTTCAGACATGCGCTTCTTCAGCGAACACAGAGACTTCTGCGCCGCAGCCTGCACTTTGGAAACCATGCGCTGCTAGAGACTCTCCGGCACTGGTGCTGCGCCGGATTCGTCTTCGCCTCGTCTGCTCCGAATCGGATTGCGCCACAGGTCGTTTAGCGATGCAACATAAACTTCACGATCGGGCATCCACTCATCCAAAATAGGGCGATTTCGGCCCTACTATTGCGTTTGAGCAACGCTTTTGCAGCGCATCGCCCGCACCTCGGCGGTTGACAGCGAGCTCGCTCTCGCATAGCTGGCGCTTCTTTCCCGCGCTCGGCTTGCCGTTGCGTGGAGCACAGGTATTTTTGAAGGTGATGAGGGCCATGTTCGCAATCGTGCGCACAGGCGGCAAGCAGTATCGCGTTGCCGCCGGAGACAAGATCGTCGTCGAGAAGCTCGACGGCGAAGCTGGGGCGTCGATTACGCTCGGTGACATTCTGCTCGCGGGCGAAGGCTCGGAGATGGCATCGCTCGAGGGCCTGACGGTCACCGCAGAGATCATCGCGCAGGCGAAGGCCGACAAGGTCATCGTCTTCAAGAAGCGTCGTCGCCACAACTATCGTCGCAAGAACGGCCATCGTCAGCGTCACACGATCCTGCGCATCACCGCGATCGGCGACCATAAGGCAGCCGACAAGAAGTCCACCGAAGCAGCGGCGCCCGAAGCGTCGGCCGCTCAGGCGTAAGGAGTAATCCCAGATGGCACATAAGAAAGCAGGCGGCTCTTCGCGCAACGGTCGCGATTCGGCAGGCCGTCGCCTTGGCGTCAAGAAGTTCGGTGGCGAAGCCGTCATTCCGGGCAACATTCTCGTGCGTCAGCGCGGCACCAAATTCTACCCGGGCGTCAATGTCGGCATCGGCAAGGATCACACCCTGTTCGCGCTGACCGAAGGTCGCGTGACTTTCCACCAGGGCAAGCTCGGTCGCACATTCTGCTCGGTAGAGATGCCGGCAGCGATTGCCGCTGAATAACATCGGGTAACCGGACGGGTTGCCCACCAGGGCGACCCGGGACCGCGCAAGCGGACCGAACAAGGGAGACGGGTCGCCCCGGCTCCCTTTTTTCATGCTCCCTCCCCACCCATTGTCCTTCGTTCGTCATGCAAGACGGGCAAAGGGCGGCGACGAGGAGAGTATCGATGTTTGCTCGGACCCCGAGACTGACGCTGCGGCCCGGCTGGCCGGAGGACGCGGCTGCGCTGACGCAGGCGATCGCGCATTACGACGTGGCCTGCATGCTGTCGCGACTGCCCTGGCCCTACACCAAGGCCGATGCCGAGGCGTGGCTCACGCGCGCGCCGGGTGCGGACGAGGTCAATTGCCTGATCTTCAGCCATGAGCACGCGTATCCCGAACTGGTCGGTGCGATCTCGATCCTCCAGCGCGACCCCGGCGGCGCGCACGAGCTCGGCTATTGGCTGACGCCGAGCGCGCGCGGGCGTGGCTATGCGACCGAGGCGGGCAAGGCGATGCTCGGGATCGCCCGGTATGCGATGGGTCTCGACCGGCTGCGCGCCAACCACTTCATCGACAATCCCGCATCGGGCAAAGTGCTGGCCAAGCTCGGCTTCCGCCCGACTGGAGAGGCGATGCTGCACAGCATCGCGCGCGGCGCCGAGGCACCATGCGCGACGCTCGAGCTCGATCTGGCCGAAGAGACGCACGGCGCAGTCTTCAGCCTGGCGGCTTGAGGCTGCGTCACCCCGGCCTCGTGCCGGCGTTCATGCGAGGTACGCGGTGTTAGCGGTGAGCGCGACACCGCAGCCTCGCATGACGCCGGATCGATCCCGACACGACGGGGCGTGCGGTCAGGCCGCGACCGCCACGCGCGGCAGAACCGCATCGGCATAATCGCTCTCTGCGAGTGCGATCAGCTTGCGGTCATCGTGGTTCCATGGGTGGAAGCCCGGCAGGAAAAAGGCGACCCACGCGCCGAGGATCTTTCGCGCCATCCCCGGCTTGCCGAGCGCGTACCACACGATGCCGCAATGCGCGCGTACACCCGTGATCCCGTCTTGCCGCAGCAGCTCGAGCATCCCCTTATAGCGTCCAGAGAAGAACTTCTGCGTCGTGCCGATCATCACCAGCGCCTTGATCTTCCAGCGCATCCAGCGACTCCAGTCGCGCGTCGCATGGAGCCAGGTGTCGTAGGCGACACCCTTATGCTCGATTTCCTCGGCTGCGTGCCAGCGCCACAGCGCCGCCGCCTGCTCATCACCGCCTGCCAGGTGGCACGGATCGGCAATCAGTTCGTGCGCCAGCATCGCGGTAAAATGTTCGAGCGCCATCGTCGCGGCGAGGCTCGCGATCGGCGGACGGCCCTTGGTCAGCGCGAGCGCCTGGTCGATATGCTGTTCGAGCAGCTTGGTGTCATATCCCTGGTCGGTGACATGGCGATTGAACGCGACATGCTCGCGCGTGTGGATCACTTCCTGCTTGATGAAGGCCTGGATTTCGGCGTGCAGCCGCGGCGGCGTGCCCTCGCGGAAATTGCGGACGCTGTCGACGAAGAACCCCTCGCCCTTCGGAAACGTCACCGACAGCGCGTTGTAGAACGCGGTCGCGAACGGATCGTTGTTGAGCCACCAGCGCCGCATCTGGACGCCGCGGCCGAAGCGCAGGTCGCGCGGGGTGATGGTGAGATCGGCGGGACTGGTTGCTTTCGCCACGAAAACCTCCAAACAGCAAGACAACAGGCCTCGAATTAAGCGTTACTTACAACAGTGTCAATAGTCCGCAAACGTCTCAGCCCCGAAGAATCGCGCGAGGCCGCGATCGAGGCCGCCCGCGCCCTGCTCGTCGAACAAGGTCCGCAGGCCGTCACGCTAAAGGCCGTCGCTGCGCGAATCGGGCGGACGCATGCCAATTTGCTCCATCATTTCGGTTCGGCGGCGGATCTGCAGAAGGCGCTGATCACGCATCTCGCCGATACGATCACCGCGCAGATCGGCGCCGCCGCCAAGCGCGCGCGCGCGGGCGAGCAGGATCCGCGCGTCGTCGTCGACATGACCTTCGACGCTTTTGCGCAAGGTGCGGGGGCGATGGCGAGCTGGATGATCCTGACCGGCAACGAGGATGCGCTCGACCCGATCCTCGAGGCGATTCACCGGCTGGTCGACGATCTCGCCGCCGATCCCGACATGGTCGGCGGCAAGCCGATCCACGAGGAAACGCTGCAACTCGTGCTGATGGCGCTGGGTGATTCGCTGCTCGGCGGGCCGATGGCGAAGGCGCTCGGCTTGCCGCTCGGCAAAGCGCGCGAGCTCGCGCTCGAACAGCTGATATCGGCGCGCGTGGCGCTTCCCGCAGCGACTGGCTAAAAATCGTATCTTCGGCTAAGGGCCGCCGATGCATTTTCTAGACCAAGCAAAGATCTTCGTCCGGTCGGGCGCGGGTGGCCAGGGCGCCGTCAGCTTCCGCCGCGAAAAGTTCATGGAATATGGCGGCCCCGACGGCGGCAATGGCGGCAAGGGCGGCGACATCATTTTCGAGGCCGTCCCCGGTCTCAACACGCTGATCGACTTCCGCTACACCCAGCATTTCCGCGCACCGCGCGGGCATGGCGGTTCGGGCTCGAACCGCACCGGCGCTGGCGGCGATGATCTGCTCATCCGCGTTCCGGTCGGCACCCAGGTGCTGTCCGAGGACAAGGAGGAAGTCCTCGCCGATTTCACCGTGCCCGGCGAGCGCGTCGTCTTCCTGCGTGGCGGTGACGGCGGTCGCGGCAACGCGACCTACAAGACCTCGACCAACCGCGCGCCGCGCCAGCACGGCACCGGCTGGCCGTATGAAGAGATGTGGATCTGGCTGCGGCTGAAGCTGCTTGCCGATGCGGGTCTCGTCGGGCTGCCCAATGCCGGCAAATCGACCTTCATCAATGCGGTGACCAATGCGCAGGCCAAGGTCGGTGCCTATCCCTTCACCACCGTGCGCCCGCAATTGGGCGTCGTGAGCCGCCACAATCGCGAATTCGTGATCGCCGACATTCCCGGCCTGATCGAAGGCGCGGCCGATGGCGCGGGGATCGGCGATCGCTTCCTCGGGCATATCGAGCGCTGCAAGGTGCTGCTGCATCTGGTCGATGCGACCGAGGACGATCCTGTGGGTAACTACCGGATCGTCCGTGGAGAACTCGACGCTTACGGCGCGGGGCTTGTGGATAAGCCGCAAGTCATCGGGCTCAACAAGATCGACGCCTTGGATCCCGCCGAGGTCAAGAAGCTCGTCACCAAGTTGAAGCGCGCGAGCAAGGCCGATGTCTTGCCGATGTCGGGCGCAGGCGGCACGGGGATCGAAGCGGTGGTCGAGCGGCTGATCGAGGAAATCGGTCCGCCCGAGGGCGCACCGGCGCGCGATGATGATTCGCCGGGGGAATGGTCGCCGGTTTGAGACCGGTAGCGGGTATGATATGAGCAGGGCATGGCTACGCGTCCTGTCTATCCGCTGCTGACCGCCGAGCAATTCCTTGAAATCGACTTCGGCGATCTCAAGGCGGAACTCGACAATGGCGTGATTCGGATGATGGCGGGCGGGACCCAACGCCACGCTCGTGTGCAGAGCAATCTCATCGTAGCGCTCGCCCCACGTCTTCGCGGGACGGGCTGCGCCGCCTATGGACCCGACATGGCGACCAGAACGCGCGATATGTCGATCCGCTATCCCGATGTCAGTGTGTTTTGCGGGCGCGAAAGCGCTGAGCATGACGCCGACACGTCCGCGCCCGACCCACGAATCCTCTTTGAAATTCTATCTGACGGCACGGCCCGAACGGACCTGGGGATCAAGCTCGCCGAATATCGGGCGCTGCCGAGTGTTGATACGATTGTCTTTGTCGACATCGCGATCGAGCGCTTGCGCGTGATCCAACGTACCGGTCCCAACGGGTGGAACGACACCACGCATAGCCTTCCGCTCGATCTCCCCCTCCCCGCACTCAGTCTCACGATCGCGCACGACGAGATCTTCGCGCGCGACTGAACGCGGTTGGCGCACGCCGCGCTGCGCGCTAACGCTCGTCGCAATGTCCGTCTTCGCCCCCGCCGCTTGCCCGCGCCTGATCGTCAAGGTCGGTTCGTCGCTGCTCGTCGCGCCCGATGGCACGGTGCGGCGCGGCTGGCTGGCGAGTCTCGTCGCCGATATCGCCGCGCGCGCGCGCGCTGGTCAGGAGATCGCAGTGGTCTCCTCGGGCGCGATTGCGCTTGGTGCGCGGCGCCTGAAGCTCCCCAAGGGCGGGCGCGCGAGCCTCGAAGATGCGCAGGCCGCCGCCGCGACCGGGCAGATCGCGCTGTCGCAGGTGTGGGCGGAACTGCTCGGCGCCGAGGGGCTGACCGCAGCGCAGATGCTCGTGACGCTCGACGATCTCGAGGACCGACGGCGCTATCTCAATGCCTCGGCGACGCTCGGGCGATTGCTGTCGCTCGGAGTCGTGCCGGTGATCAACGAGAATGACAGCGTCGCCACCGCCGAGATTCGCTTCGGCGACAACGACCGTCTCGCCGCACGCGTCGCACAAGCCGCGGGCGCACACGGCGTGATCCTGCTGTCGGACATTGACGGGCTGTACGATGCCAACCCCAACACCAACCCGAATGCCACGCTGATCCCGCGCGTCGAGCGAATCGACGCACGAATCGAGGCGATGGCCGATGGCGGGTCGGGCTCGGGCATGGGCTCTGGCGGGATGGTCTCGAAGATCGCAGCGGCGCGAATCGCGACCGCAGCGGGAGCGCATCTCGCGATCGTGTCAGGGCATGTCGACCATCCGCTCGCCGCATACGACACGAGCGGGCGCGGAACGGTGTTCGTCGCCGAGAAAACCGCGCCGGCGCGGAAAGCCTGGCTCGCGGGCGGGCTGACCGCCAAGGGCGACATCACGATCGATGCCGGCGCCGCGGCCGCGCTGCTCGGCGGCAAGAGTTTGCTCGCGGCAGGCGCGACATCGGTTTCGGGCGGCTTCGCACGCGGCGATCTGGTCGCGGTGGTCGGTCCCGACGGGCGCACGCTCGCGCGGGGGTTGAGCGAGTATGACATGGCCGACGCAATCGCGATCACCGGCAAGCGCAGCACCGATCATGCCGCGATCCTCGGCTACGCGCCGCGCGCCGCGTTGATCCATCGCAACCACATGGCGTTGCTGTGACGCGCTCCGTCCTGCTGAAGGAATTCAATTCATGAGCGTCCTCGCCCTAACCGGCGGCACCGGCTTCGTCGGATCGCATGCGATCACGCTGGCGCTCGCCGCGGGACACGACGTCCGCGCCCTCACCCGCCGCCCGCAGCCGCCGCGCGCAGGCGTCACCTGGATCGAAGGCGCGCTCGACACGCAGGATGCGCTCGATCGCCTCGTGATGGGCGCGGACGCGGTCGTCCACATCGCGGGCGTGGTCAACGCACCCGACCGCGCCGGCTTTGCCGCGGGCAATATCGCCGGCACGCAAGCGATGATCGATGCCGCGACTCGCGCTGGCGTGCAGCGCTTCGTCCACGTCTCCTCGATCGCCGGACGCGAGCCGTCGCTGTCGAATTACGGCTGGTCGAAAGCCGAATCCGAACGCGTCCTCGCCGCGTCGGGGCTCGACTGGGTCGTGGTGCGTCCCCCCGCGATCTATGGGCCCGGCGACATGGAGATGCGCGACCTGTTCCGCATGGCATCACGCGGCGTCGCCTTGCTCCCGCCAGGCGGGCGTGCGTCGATCATCGCCGCCGATGACATCGCCGATCTGCTGATCGTCCTCGCCACGAACGCAACGCCGCGGCTGATCCTCGAACCCGACGACGGCCGCCCCAATGGGTGGAGCCATGCCGAGATGGTCCGCGCGATGGGGGTCGCGGCCGGACAACACCGCGTGCTGCCGATCGCGCTCCCCAAGGCGATCCTGACGCTCGGCGCGAAACTCGATGGAGCGTTTCGCGGCACGGGTGCCAAGCTCACCGCCGACCGCGTCGGCTATCTTTCGCATCCCGACTGGGTCGCCGACCCCGCCAAACGCCCCGACCCCGCCCTATGGCATCCCAAGGTGGCTACGGCTGCGGGGTTTGCCGAGACGGTGGCGTGGTATCGCGCCAACGGCTTGCTATAGGCTTGCTGCAAAACTGCCGCATTTGTGCGGCAACGACGATGAGAGTTATCAAGGACCGACCATGAGCGACCGCCAGGCCATTTACGATACCGTCACCGCACAGATCGAACCCTTCAACAAGAAGGGCGTCACGCTGAGCGATGCGACGACCTTCCAGGGCGATCTCGAATGGGACAGCCTGACCGTGATGGATTTCGTCGCCGCGATCGAGGACGAATTCGACATCATCATCACGATGAACATGCAGGCCGAGATCGAGACCGTCGGCCAGCTGGTCGACGCCGTTGCCAAGTTGAAGGGGTGATTCGATGACCGATGCCGGCCTTGTCGCAGAGAAGCTGCCCGTCGATCCCGTCGAGGTCGCGCCGGAACGCGACCTGATGTCGAAATTCGACGCGCTGATCGCCGAACGCCAGGCGCTGATCGACACTGGCGTCACCGATCCGTTCGCGATCGTGATGGAGCAGGTCAAGTCGCCGACCGAGGCGGTGATCGCCGGGCGCGACACGATCCTGCTCGGCACCTACAATTACATGGGCATGACCTTCGACGCCGACGTGATCCAGGCAGGCAAGGACGCGCTCGACCAGTACGGATCGGGCACCAACGGCAGCCGGATGCTCAACGGCACCTTCCGCGACCATATCGAAGTCGAGGACGCGCTGCGCGATTTCTACGACGTGTCGGGCGCGATCGTCTTCTCGACGGGCTATATGGCCAATCTCGGGATGATCTCGACGCTCGTCGGCAAGGGCGAATACGTCATCCTCGACGCCGATAGCCACGCCTCGATCTATGACGGCTGCAAGCAGGGCAATGCCGAGATCGTCCGCTTCCGCCACAACGACGTCAACGATCTCGACAAGCGCCTCGGGCGCTTGCCCAAGGACGCCGGCAAGCTCGTCATCCTCGAGGGCGTCTATTCGATGCTCGGCGACATCGCGCCGCTCAAGGAAATGGTCGCGGTCGCCAAGAAGCACAATGCGATGGTGCTGAGCGACGAAGCGCATTCGATGGGCTTTTACGGCCCCAACGGGCGCGGCGTATACGAAGAGCTCGGCTGCGAGGGCGATGTCGATTTCATCATCGGTACCTTCTCCAAATCGGTCGGTACGGTCGGCGGCTTCTGCGTGTCGAACCACCCCAAGTTCGAGGCGATCCGCCTCGCGTGCCGCCCCTATATCTTCACGGCGTCGCTCCCCCCTTCGGTCGTCGCGACCGCGGCCACCTCGATCCGCAAATTGAAGCATGCGCACAAGAAGCGCGCGCAGCTGTGGGAGAATGCCCGCTCGCTGCATGCCGGGCTGAAAGCGCTCGGCTTCAAGCTCGGCACCGAAACCTCCGACAGTGCGATCATTGCGATCATCCTCGATGACCAGGAACGCGCCGTCGCGATGTGGCAGGCGCTGCTCGACGGCGGGCTCTACGTCAACATGGCGCGCCCGCCCGCGACTCCGGCAGGCACCTTCCTGCTGCGCTGCTCGCTCTGCGCCGAGCATACGCCCGCGCAGATCGCGACCGTGCTCAAGATGTTCGAAACCGCGGGCCGAAGCCTGGGCGTGATCGGCTGAACCCTCGACCAGACCGCCGCTCGGGCCTATTCACCAGTTTTGCCATAGGTTAGACTGATCCGATGAGCGGGACAGTGGGCGAAGCGAGCGACGAGGATACGTCGCGGTCGATCTGGCGCACCATCACGCTGGTCGTGGTGGCCGCGCTGGGCGTGTTCGTGCTCGTCGCGCTGATCCTGACGCTCGGCGACGCCAATCGCCAGCGCGACCGTGCGCTGAAGCTGCAGACGCACAGCTACGAGGTGATGATCCTTTCGGCGAACCTGTCGGGAACGATCGCGCGCGCCGAGGCGTCGCTCGGGCGTTATGTCATCAGCGCCGATACCAATCTCGGCCAGACCTATTCGGCCGACTGGCAATTGGCGGGCCAGCAACTCGCGCGGCTCGACCGGATCACGCGCGACAATGCCGAGCAGCAAGCGCTGATCCTCCCGTTGCGTCGCGCTTTCGACGCGCGCGGCGCCGAGCTGTCGACGATCGCGCTCAATACTTTCTACAAGCGCAACGGCCAGGCGATCCCGCTTTATTACAAGGCCCGCCAATCGGCCTCGCTGAGCCAGATCGACGACCTGCTCGACAAGATCGGCGCGCAGGAGCGCGCGCTGCTCGCCGACCGCACAGGGGATGCGATGCGCTCGGTCGCCCGCTCGAGCGGCCTTGCCAGCACGCTGTCGGTGCTCGGCATCCTGCTGCTCGTCGGCGCGGTCGCGCTCGGCTGGCTGACCGTCACCGCGCTCGGCCAAAGCGCGGTCGCACGCGCCGAGGCCGATGCCGAACGCGACCGCGCGATCGAGCTCGAGGCCGCGGTCGAGCGCGCCTCGGCGGTATTGCTCGCGCAGGAAAGCAAGCTGCGCCAAGTCCAGAAGATGGAAGCCGTCGGCCAGCTTACCGGCGGCATAGCGCATGATTTCAACAATATGCTGGCGGTCGTGCTGGGGGGGCTGGAGCTCGCCAAGCGCCAGCTCGGGGCCGAATCGAGCGCCGCGCACCGGCATATCGACAACGCCACCGAAGGGGCCAATCGCGCCGCCGCGCTCACGCGCCAATTGCTCGCTTTCTCGCGCGAAGAGGCGCTGCGCACCGAACCGATCGAGCCCGTCGCGCTTGTGCTCGGCATGTCGGACTTGCTCGATCGCACACTCGGTGACGGCGTATCGGTCGCGGTCGATGCCGCGCAGGACGCCGCCTGGCTGGTGCGCTCGGATCGCCATCAGCTCGAAAACGCCGTGCTCAACCTCGCGGTCAACGCGCGCGATGCGATGAACGGGCGCGGCAAGCTGACGATCACCGCGGCCGGGGTCACGCTTGCTGAAGGTGCGGTCGGGACGTGCCATGCCGGCGACTATGTCGCGCTGAGCGTCGCCGACAGCGGCTGCGGCATGAGCGCCGATCTGCTCGAGCGCGTGTTCGAGCCGTTCTTCACCACCAAGCCGGCGGGCAAAGGCACGGGGCTCGGCCTCAGCCAGGTGTTCGCCTTCGTCCGCCAGGCTGACGGCCAGGTCGGGATCGAATCGGTCGTCGACCAGGGGAGCATCGTGACGATGTACCTGCCGCGCTACCGCGAAGGATCGGCGGTCGCGCCGCGGGTCGAGACCGCGCCCGATACAATGATCGAGCATCTAGCCCTCGACATTCTGGTGGTCGAGGACGATCCGCGCGTGCTCGCCGCGACGATGGGCGCGCTCGAGGAACTTGGCCATCGCCCGATCGCGTGCGACGATCCGCTCGCCGCGCCGGGGATGCTGGCACAGGCCGCGCATGTCGACTTGCTCGTGTCCGATGTCTTGATGCCGGGGCAGACCGGCCCCGAAATGGTGGCGGCGTTGCTGCCGGCAAACCCCGAGCTCGCGGTGCTGTTCGTCACGGGCTATGCCGGCGAGGCGGGCGGCGAGGCCGAATTCGGCGGGCATCACGTGCTGCGCAAGCCTTTCACGCTGGTCGCGCTCGAACGCGCGGTCGCCGCCGCGATCGCCGCGCGTGCTGCAACGATTCTAGACCGCCTTGCCGCCGCGTGATTTGGTAGCTGACGCGGCGTCTGCGGCTCGATATAGCCGCGCGATGCGGGTGTTCCCCTCCCTCCGTCCAGAAGCCCTTCGCCCCAGCTCATGAAGTCCATCGACCGCTATCTGGTGCGATTGATCGCGGTGCCGCTCTTTGCGACGCTCGTCATTTTCGCGATGCTGCTCGTGCTCGACCGCATGTTGCGGCTGTTCGATTTCGTCGCGACCGAGGGTGGCCCGGTCAGCGTGGTGTGGCGGATGCTCGCCAACCTGCTTCCCGAATATTTCGGGCTCGGCATCCCGGTCGGGCTGCTGCTCGGCACGCTGCTCGCCTTCCGCAAGCTCGCCACCTCGTCCGAGCTCGACGTGATGCGCGCGGTCGGCATGAGCTACCCGCGGATGCTGCGCGTGCCCTATATGTACGCGATCGCGCTCTGCGCCCTCAATTTCGCGATCGTCGGCTTCGTTCAGCCCGACGCGCGTTACAATTATGAGAAGCTGCGCTTCGAGCTGCGCACCGGCGCGCTCGGCGCGTCGATCAAGGTCGGCGAGTTCACGCATTTCGGCAACGACATGACGCTCAGGATCGAAGAAAGCCACGACAATGGCCGCCGCCTGTCGGGCATCTTCCTGCGCAAAGACGACAATAAGGGCGGCTCGATCGCGGTGACCGCCGAGACCGGCCAGTTCTTCGCGACCGACAATCCCGACGAGATCATCTTCCGGCTGACCAACGGCACGCTGGTACGCACCGAAGCCAAGGTCGCGACGCCGCGCGTGCTGCGCTTCAGCAGCAACGATTTGCCGATCCCGCTGCCCAAGACCGAGAATTTCCGTGTCCGCGGCGGCGAGAATCTCGAGCGCACGCTGCCCGAGCTCGCGCGCATCGGCAGCGACCGCAAGGCCGACAAGGAACTGCGCGACACCAGCCGCGCCGCCTTCCACTTCCGCACCGCCGAAGTGCTGTCGATCCTGCTCCTCCCGCTGCTCGCACTCGCGCTCGGCATCCCGCCCAAGCGCTCGACCTCGGCGCTCGGCGTGTTCCTCGCGATCATCATGATCGTCGCCTATCACAAGGTGAACGAATATGCGCAGGCAGTCGGCGGGCTCGGCAAGATCGATCCGGTACTGGCGATCTGGATCCCGTTCACGGTGTTTGCCGGGCTGACGCTGTGGATGTTCTACACGATCGCCTATGTCCCCGGCGGGCAACCGATCGGTGCGCTCGAACGCGTCTTCTCGAAGCTCGCGAAATCTGTCCGCAAGCTGCTCCCCGGTCGTCGCGATAAGGGCGCCAAGGCATGATCTCGCTCGAACTGTTCCCGTCGCGCACCGTCTCGCTCTACATGGGCAAGATGTTCCTGATCCGCACCTTCGCGGTACTGGCGATGTTCGTGCTCGTGCTCCAGGCGCTCGACCTGCTGAGCGAGAGCGGCCACATCCTGGCCTATGCCGGCAATGGCCAGGCCGAGATCACGCGCTATCTCACGCTGCGCATCCCCGAGATCATCGCTACCTTCCTGCCCTTCTCGGTGCTGCTCGGCACGATCATCACGCTTTCGACGCTCAACCAGAACAGCGAAGTCATCGCGCTGAAAGCATCGGGACTGTCGGCGCACCAGATCCTCGCGCCGTTGCTCGTCGCGAGCCTCGGCGTCGCGATCATCTCGTTCAGCTTCAACGACCGCATCGTCAGCCGCGCGACCGCGACGCTCAACCAGTGGCAGAAGGTCGATTACGGCCCGATGCCGATCGACCGCGGTGACCGCGCCAATGTCTGGGTGCGCGACGGCGACGATCTGATCCAGGTCGAACAGGTCCGCGGGCATGGCGATGCCGCCAAGCTCGGCGGGATCACGCTGTTCGACCGCGAGGGCGGCAGCCTCGTCGCGGTCGTCTCGGCGAAGACCGGCGTGCGCGTGTCGGGTGGCTGGAAGGTCGGTCCTGCGACGCGCTTCGACGTGGCGAGCGGCAAGCTGACCCGGCTCGCCTCGGTCGTGATCGGCCGCGACGTACGGCCCGATCAGTTCACGCTTGCGACGATCGACGCCAACGGGCTGTCGTTCGGCGGGCTCCACGCAGCGATCGCCGATCTGAAGGCCGGCGGACGCCCGACCAAGGCGCTCGAGGGTGCGATGTGGCACAAACTGTCGGGGCCGCTGTCGTCGATGCTGATGCCGCTTCTGGGAGCAGTCGCGGCGTTCGGGCTGGCGCGCTCGGGCAAGCTGTTCGTCCGCGCGGTGATCGGAATGATGCTCGGCTTCTTCTACTTCGTCGCCGATAATTTCGCGCTGGCGATGGGCAATCTCGGCGCGTACCCGCCGTTCCTGGCCGCGTGGGCGCCGTTCCTGCTGTTTCTGATGATCGGCGAAGCGGTCCTGATCCGAACCGAGGAATAAGCGCCTGCCGCCATCGGGACAGGCGCGCGACGCCATTGCATCGTAGGGAATAGTGGGTCCCCGGCAAAGGTCCGGGTCCAGGCGTGGTGGGCTCGCTCGTGAGCAGTGGACCGGCATGCTACTGGGCCCCAGCCCTCGCCGGGGAACGCGCGAGCCGGAGGGGCGAACCTAGCCGCGGCGTCCCATCGTGCTGCGCATCAGCCGTGAGACCAGCCCCGGCAGCCCCTTATAGCTCGCCTTGTGATACGGCGATTCGGGTGCGAGCGCAGCCGACAAGCGCCGGTGCGCCTCGGCCAGGCCGTGATACGGCACGCCCGGGATGAGATGATGCAGCGCGTGATAGCGCAGACCGACCGGCGCCCACAGCACGGGCAGCAAAGCCGGCGGCGGCACATTGACCGTGTCGAGATATTGCGCCGTGACGGTCATCGTCTCCCCCTCATTCTCCCACAGATGCGCGACGAGCGTGCGGACCTGGTTGAGGACATAGGTGACCGACAGGATACCGCCGAAGATCAGCGCCTGATGAAGCGGCAGCACGCCCGTCGCGATCACGCCGATCAGCACGATCGCCCAAACGCTGCACGCAATCTCGAGCAGCAGCATCTGCCGCGCGACCTCGCCCTCGGGCATGCGGCGGCGGAACGACGGGTTGATCGACAGCGACGAATAGCGCTCGATCAGCGTGCGGCGCAGACCCGGCACGACGAGCGACAATGGGCTCAGCACGCCGAAGCGGACCAGCAACGCGATCGGCGCGAGCAGCGCGGTCAGGATGAACACCGGCAACGTCCACGGCTTCATCAAAGCGAGCGGCAGATATTCGGGATCCTCGACCGTGCCGTAGCGCGTGCGCGCGTGGTGAAGGTTGTGGACGCCCTCATACATGAAGCTCGGCACCAACAGCGGCACGCCGGCGATCAGGTTCCAGCCCAGCCGGAAGCCGGGCACCGATGCGTGCCGCATATGCGTGATTTCGTGGATGAAGCTGCCCGCACGATACAGGCCGAGGATCGCGACCAATGCCGCAACGAGACCGAGGCCAAGCGACGGAGTCGTCATCGCGATCGCCAAGCCAGCGTAACCGACTCCCGCCGAAAGCAGGAAGTCGGTCCAATAGATCAGCGGGCGTGGCGCGTTGAGATCGCGCGTCAATTCCGCGACCGTGCGCAACATCGCACGATCGTCGGCAATGCTCGACAGCGCGACGCGCGGAGCAATCGTTGGCGCGGCCGCGCGCTGATCCAGGGAAATCGAAGCGTTCATGGAGTGTGCCATTGCAAGAAGATAGTGGCTAGACGGTGGCAAAACAGGGGGGAGCTGCGCGATTGCTTGACAGTGAGCGGGCAGACCCGGAAGGGCGTTGACCGATCTTCTCGAGGTGAACCGCTCATGGCCCCTGCCCCGCTAACCATCCGGCCGATCGACAGCAAGGCCGATCGCAAGCGCTTCGTCGACCTGCCGTTTCGGCTCTACGCGAACGACCCCAATTGGGTTCCACCGCTGAAAGGCGAAGCGCTCGGGCTGATCACGCCCGAAAAGAACGGCTGGTTCAGCCATGCGATCGCGCAGCTCTTCCTCGCCGAGCGCGGCGGCAAGGTCGTCGGACGGATTTCGGCGCATATCGATACGCTCGCGCTGACGATGGATCCGTCCAAGGGCTTCGGCCCCGGCTGCGGACAATGGGGCCTGTTCGATGCCGAGGACGCGACGATCGCGGCGGCGCTGATCGCGGCGGCCGAGGGCTGGCTGCGCGACCAGGGCATGACGCGCGCGCTCGGGCCGATCAGCATGTCGATCTGGGAAGAACCGGGACTGCTGGTCGAGGGCTTCGATCATCCCCCGACGATCATGATGGGCCATGCCAAGCCCGAATATCGCGGCTGGATCGAGGCGGCGGGGTATCACAAGGTCAAGGAGCTGCTGACCTACGACCTCGACATCACCAAGGACTTCCCGCCGCTGCTCCAGCGGATCATCGCGTCGGGCGAAAAGAACCCGCGAATCCGCATCCGCAACGTCGACAAGACCAAATTCGAGGAAGAAGCCGCGATCATCCTCGCGATCCTCAACGATGCATGGGCCGACAATTGGGGGTTCGTGCCCCTCACCCCGCCCGAGATCAAGGATGTCGGCGTCAAGCTGAAGCCGATCGTGTTCAACGATCTCATCCGCATCGCCGAACTCGACGGACGCCCGGTCGCGTTCATGATCGACCTTCCCGATCTCAACGAAGTGATCAAGCCGCTCCAGGGCAACCTGCTCCCCTTCGGCTGGGGCAAGATCCTGCTGTGGCTGCGCAAGCCGAAGGTGCGCACGGTCCGCGTGCCGTTGATGGGGGTGCTCAAGGAGCTCCAATCCTCGCGGCTCGCCAGCCAGCTCGCCTTCATGCTGATCCAGTACATCAAGGATGCCTCGGTCGAGCATTACGGCGCGACGCGCGGTGAAATCGGCTGGATCCTCGAGGACAATCAGGGGATGCGCTCGATCGCCGATGCGATCCAGTGCACGATCAACAAGCGCTACTGGATCTTCGAAAAGACGCTGTAGCGCAGGCGGTCGATGGTGCCGCGCGGGTCGCGGCACCATCCGATCGGTCAGTCAGCCTTGGCGAGCGGATCGACACCTTCGTCGGCAAGCCAGTCGGCGCGCGTCTTGCAGGTCCGGCGTGGAATTCGCGAACCGGTGACCTGGTTGACGACGCAATAGCGCGTCACGCGTTGCGCCGTCGGTGCGCGCGTGCCAGCCTCGATCGACTGCGAGGATGGCGTCGCCGCCGGGCGGGCCTCGCCGGCGAAGGGGGCGGTTGCGATGCTCAGGGCGCTGGTGGCGAGAAGCAAAAAGATGGTCATGGTCTGTCCTCCGCAAAGTTCGCGAGTTCCGCTGAACGGCTCGCGACTCAAGCAGTGCATTAGTCATGCCAAACACTTAATACTCTGATTTACCTAGATATTTTTCGATTCTTTCATTCAGATGAATGGCCTCTCATACCAACCTCCGGCGGATAATACCGACTGTCGGTGGCAAACCTCAGCGCAGCGTCACCCAAGTCGGCGCATGGTCGCTTGCCTTCTCGCGCGCGCGATACGCCTTGTCGACGCCGGCATCGAGCAGCCGATCGGCTGCCATCGGGCTGAGCAGCAGGTGATCGATACGGAAGCCGGCATCACGTTGCCATGCGCCTGCCTGATAGTCCCAGAAGGTCCACACCCCGCCACCCGGGTGGCGTGTGCGCAGCGCATCGGTCCAGCCTTGCGCGACGAGCGTGCGGAAGCCGGCGCGGCTCTCTGGCTGCATCAGCGCATCGTCCTGCATCGCGCGGACCGAATAGGTGTCGTCGTCATTGGGAATGACGTTGTAATCGCCCGCGAGCACGACGGGCAGTTCCTCGGCGAGCAAAACGCGCGCCCGCGCGGCGAGGCGATCGATCCAGCGCAGCTTGTAGTCGAATTTGGGCCCCGGCTGCGGGTTGCCGTTGGGGAGGTAGATCGAGGCGACCACCAGCCCGTCGATCTCGGCCTCGAGATAGCGGCTGTGCTCGTCCTCGGGCTCACCCCCGAGGCCGCGCTGGCGCTCGACCGGATCCTGCCCTTTCGCTAGGATCGCGACGCCGTTCCAGCTCTTCTGGCCGTGCCACAGCACGCCGTAGCCCGCCGCGCGGATGTCGGCCTCGGGGAAGGTCTCGTCGCTGGTCTTGAGTTCCTGCAGGCACACGACGTCGGGCTGCTGCTCGGCGAGATATTCCAGCAGGCGCGGCAGGCGCGCCTTGATGCCGTTGATGTTGAATGTAACGATCTTCACGTGGCGCTGCCCCTTGGTTGGGGCCGGACGTTACACCGAGAAGCTGGAACCGCAACCGCAACCCGACGCCGCCTGCGGGTTGGTCACCTTGAACGCGGCGCCGCCGAGTTCCTCGACATAATCGACGGCCGCGCCGCGGACGAGATCGAGGCTGATCGAATCGACCACAAGACGCACGCCGTCCTGCTCCGCGACGGCATCATCGGCATCGACCGAATCGGCAAAGCCGAATTTATACTGGAAACCCGAGCATCCCCCGCCATCGACCGACAGCCGGAGGATCGGCGGCTTGCCTTGCTTGCCCGCGATCATCGCGACGCGAGCGGCGGCAGAGGGCGTGAGCGCGATTTCGGGAGCGAGTGTGGCCATGCCGCCAAGATAAGCCTTTGCAGCGCCAACGGCAACCAGCGCGCAGATCAGTCCGCCGCGGCAGGCCCGCCGACCGAGACCGGGATCGTCGAGATCGACTTGTCCTGCGCCGCGACGAGATAGTCGGCGGTCTGCAGGAACGGCACGGGGTTCACCGCACGACCGTCGATCCGTACTTCATAATGGAGGTGCGGCCCGGTCGAACGCCCGGTCGATCCCATCAGCGCGATCAGCTGACCGCGATGCACGCGCGTGCCCGGCTCGACCAGGATCTTCGAGAGATGGCCGTAGCGCGTCTGGATCCCCTTGCCATGATCGAGCTCGACCATGTTGCCATAGCCACCGGCACGCTCGGCGCGATCGACCATGCCGTCGGCGGTGGCGTAGATCGGCGTGCCGACCGGGCCAGGGATATCGACGCCGGCATGCATCGCGGCGGTGCCGCGGAAGGGATCCGAGCGGATCCCGTAATTGCTGGTGTAATTGAGATGCGCGACGGGCTGCGCCGAGGGGATCGCGATGACGCCCTGCTGGAGCGTATCGAGCTTCTTCCACGTCATGAACAGCGAGCGGAACTGCGTGTCGGCGCGTAGGTCGGCTTCGGTCGCGGCGCTGTCGGCGGCTTCGTACGGGCCACCCATTGCGGGCTGCTTGGCGACGATCCGCGCCGGGTTGAGGCCGAGGCTGCGGACATGCGCGACAGCCTTTGCAAAGCGCTGGTCGACGACACGGCGCGCCTGCACCGCGACCGCGACTTGCTGCTGTTCGATCTTCTTGAGCGGCGCGACGACATCGGCGGCGAGCGCATCGGCCTTGGGATCAACGCTAGGGGTCGGCTTGGTCAGTGCAGCGACATCGCCCTTGCCCGACACGACCGCGACAAGCAGCGCCTGGCGCTGGTCGATCCGCGCGGCGTGCGCCTGTGCCGCGGCTTTGATCGTCGCGACGTCGGCCTGCATCTTGCTGACGCGAACGCGCAGCTGCGCGACCTTGGCTTCGGGCGAGAGCGGCGCATCGACGATACCGCTCATCGCTGCGGCGCCGACCGCGGCCTGCGCCACGCCGTAAGCCGAGAAGCACAGCGTCACGCCAGCGACACCCGCCATCATCGCCTGCGCACGACCGCCCAGGCTGAAGCGCTTGAGATCACGTCCGTCATGGAAGATGAAATCGCGGGTCTTGAAATATGCCTTCAGACGCGACGCAAGTCGCACACCAGACTCGATCGAAATTCGGTTCATTGGACCCCGGCGATCAAATTGCGTTTGCCGGATAATGCCAGCGCCCGCCCCACTTTCGATCCGGCTACAACCCCCTGCACCCGGACACGCAGTGTGTGACCGATAGCGCGCGTGTCACGCAAGGGCTGGATAGGTCCGGCGCGGCCAAGCGGCTGATCGCCACGGCGAGTCGTTTAGCGCATCGTAAAAATACTGATGGAATCGACAGATGCGGGGAACCGTCACGCGATTGCGCGAACCGCCTCGAGCACTTCGGCGACATGGCCGGGCACGCGCACCTTGCGCCAGGCGCGCACGAGCACGCCCTTCGCATCGAACAGGAACGTCGCGCGCTCGATCCCCATATAGGTCTTGCCGTACATCTGCTTCTCGACCCAGACGCCAAACGCCTCGAGCACGACCGCGTCCTCGTCGCTCGCCAGCGGTACCGCGAGATCGTATTTGGCGATGAACTTCTGGTGCTTCGCGGGCGTGTCCCGCGATACCCCGAGCACGTCTGCGCCGAGCGCATCGAAATCCGCCTGATGCGCGCTGAAATCCTGCGCTTCGCGGGTACACCCGCTCGTATCGTCCTTGGGGTAGAAATAGAGCACGAAGATCCGGCCGCCCCGGTCGCGCAAGGCGGTGCGCGCGCCGTCGGGCAGGACGAGTTCGAGATCCGGCAGCGAATCGCCCAAATCGACGGTCGTCTGGGTGTTCGTCATGGTGTTGGTTCCTCAACATGCTTGAGCCAGGCGGACACCTCCTGCCGCGTCGTCTCGAGCGAGGCAACCACCGCGGGCCAATCCGTCATGCCGAGCGCCTGCGCGACGAGCGCTTGCGTCGCGGGCCCCGGCGCACGCGCATCGGGCGCGACCAGCCGCAGCGTGACGAGCAGCCGCGTCAGCAGATCGTGCGCCGGGAGCATCGCCGCGGGCGCCAGACCCGCCGCGTCCAGCGCAGCGATCGCGCGGCGCAAATTGGGATCGAGCCCCTGCCCACTTTGCAGCTGCACCATGTGCACCGCGAATTCGAGATCGACGAGCCCGCCGGGGAGCAGTTTGGCATCGAGCGGCCCGAGCGGCGGCTTGTGCGCGGCCATATCGGCGCGCATCTTCGTCCCCTCGGCGACGACGTCGCGCCGTGGTCGATCACCGCGCAGCACCGCGCCAACGATCGCCGAAACCGCCGCCTCGGCGTGCGCACTTCCGAACACGCACCGCGCGCGCGCGAGCGCCATATGCTCCCACGTCCAAGCGCTTTCGCGCTGGTAGCGTGCGAACCCGTCGAGCGAGACGCTGAGCGGCCCTTGCGTCCCCGACGGGCGCAACCGCGTATCGACCTCGTAGAGCGGCCCCGATGCGGTCGGCACCGACAGTGCGGCGCTGATCCGTTGCGCCAGCCGATTGTAATACAGCACTGCGCCGAGTGGCTTGGCGCCGTCGGATTCGGCGAGATAATCTCCGGTGAAGAGATAGATCAAGTCGAGGTCCGACGCGTGCGTCAGCGCCCCGCCGCCCATCCGGCCGAGCGCGAGAATGACCAGCTCGCTGCCCGGCACATGGCCATGCGCGAGTGCGAACTCGGCAATCGTGGCGGTGGCGAGCACGCGGATCGCGGCCTCGGCGACGCGCGCATAGCCGGCCGAGACGATCAGCGGATCCGACACGCCCGCGATGATCTGGGTACCGAGCGCAAAGCGCTTTTCGCCGACGATGCGCCGGACATGGTCGAGCTGCACCTGGTAATCCGCACCGCCGCGCATCTCGCCCGCGAGCATCGCGACATCCTCGACCGGATCGAGCGCAGTCGCGTCGATCAGCCCGTCGATCAGCTCGGGCCGCCGCGCGAGATCCTCGGCAAGCGTCTCGGCATGGCTGAGGATCAGACCGAGCAGCCGCGCGAGCGCTGGCCGTGCCTCGAGCAACCGGAAGAAATTGACCGCGCTCGACAGTCGCGCGAGCATCCGGTCGAGCCGCACGATCGCGCCTTGCGGATCGGGCGCGCCACCGAGCGCCGCAATCAGACCGGGCAACACCGCCTCGAGCGCCGCGCGCGCCGCCGGGCTGCGCAGCGCGGGGTAGCCGCCGCCACGCCATTGCTCGATTCGCTGCGCCGCAAGCTTGGTCTCGACAAAGCCCGCTTCGGCCAATTGCGTATCGAGCCGATCCCCCTCGAACGACAGCGCATCGCCCTCTTCGGGGTCGAGCGCGTCATAGCTGCGCGCCGTCGCGGTCACCGCCGGGCGAAGCAGATCGAGCAACGCGCCGGCATCGGCAACACCGTGCAGCTTCGCGACGCCATCGAGCGCCTCTCCGGTCGGGAGTTGATGCGTCTGGCGGTCCTCGATCATTTGGACGCGGTGTTCGATCGTGCGAAGCAACGTATACGAGTCGCTCAGCGCCACCGCCTCGTCCGGATCGACCCAGCCCGCCGCAGCAAGCACCGCCAACGCACCGCGCGTATCGGCGACGCGCAGCGCGGGATCGCGGCCGCCGTGGATCAGCTGGTGGATCTGCGCGAAAAATTCGACCTCGCGGATGCCACCGCGCCCGCGCTTGAGATCGTAGCCCGGGCCGAACGCCTGCCCCTGCGCGTAATGATCGCGGATCCGCCGCGAGATACAACGAATCTCGCCGATGGCGCCGAAATCGAGCGCGCGGCGCCACACAAACGGCTGCACCGCGGTCAGGAAGCGCTCGCCCAGCGCAATGTCCCCCGCTGCCGCACGCGCACGGATGAAGGCGGCGCGCTCCCATGGCAGCGCCAGCGATTCGTAATAGGAAATCGCTGCATCGACCGACAAGGCGATCGGCGTGATCTCGGGCGACGGGCGCAGCCGCAAGTCGACGCGCAGGACATAGCCGTCGCCATCCCGCGCCTGCAGGATCTCGACGACGCGCTTGGCGATGCGGACCGCGGCTTCCTCGGGCGCCTCGCGCGCGCGATGCGGCAGCGTCGCGGGATCGAACAACAGGATCGGATCGATGTCGGAGGAATAATTGAGCTCGTGGCTGCCCTGCTTGCCGAGCGCGATTCCGGTAAAGCCGATCGGGGCGGCGCCAGGCGTGCGTTCCTCGATCGCGGTCAGGATCGCGGTATGCAGCGCGCGATCGGCAAAGTCCGACAAAGCGCGCGTGACCGCCGACAAATCCTCGCGCCCCGACAGGTCGCCGATCGCGACTCGCAGTGCCAGCCGCCGGCGCTCCAGCCGCAGCCGGCGTGCCGGCGGCATCGTCAGGTCTGCGATCTCGATCGTGCGCAGCGCGGGTAGGACGCCGCCCGCAAGGCTCTGCGCCAGTTCAGGCTCGCGTTCGAGCAAGACAGCGAGGAACGGCGACCAGCGCCTGGCGCGATCGACGGCTGCAACAACATCTTGATCGGAGACAGCGTTTTTCATGGTCGAGATCATGCCTTGAGCCAGGACAGGCCAAATAGCACGCAACTAACGGTGTGGTCGGCCGTTGTTGACATATGTCAAAGTCCTATGCCTCGACTGGACAAAACCTGCCCACCACGGCGTATCTCGTGGCGGCGCCAGCTCGCTCGGACATCATCTCGTCGGCGCTCCGCAGTGCGTATCCGCAAGCGCACGCAGCGACCGACCCGTTCAGCGACATCCTTGCGGTCCTCGACACGATCGACCTGCAAAAAGTGCGGCGCTGAGCGCGCGACACGACGGCTAGCGTCGCTCGCGGCTCAATTCATCGACTTCGCCCATGATCGTGTCGAGCGCGGACATACCGGGCTCGTTGCTGTGGGTACGCCGCGATGCGAGCGAATTGTCGTTCATCACGGCTTCCAGCGCGACGCGACCACGCGCGACCCGGCTCTTGATCGTGCCGACCGCGACGCCGCAGATCTCCGCCGCCTCTTCATAGGCAAAACCGCCCGCGCCGACGAGGATCAGGGCCTCGCGCTGGGGCTGGGGAAGATGCAGCAAGGCGCGCTGCATGTCCCCGAGCTCGACATGCTTGTCCTGGCTCGCCGGCGCCGCGAGAATCCGATCGGCGACCAGATCGTCCCATTCACCCTTGAAGCGCGACCGGCGCATCTGGCTCAGATACAGGTTGCGAAGGATGATGAAGGTCCAGGCGCGCATGTTCGTACCAGCCTGGAAGCGCAGCCGCGCCGCCCATGCCTTCATCAGCGTTTCCTGGACGAGATCGTCTGCGAGATCGCGATTGCCTGAAAGCGACCGACCAAAGGCGCGCAGGTGCGGAATGACCTGTGCCAGCTGCGCCTTGAATTCCGGGTCAGAGAGCGAAACATGCTCCACCACGGGTTCGGGCGCATCATCTTCGTCATGGTCGATCGCGTCGGTCATGTAATCCAGTCTCGGCTTTGCAGAGCTCAAATGGGGGCATCGGACATCAATGTCCAATACGACCGGCTAAGCGACTTTATCGTTGGGAGAAAAACAGCAGGACCGCGAAGATCACAATGATCAGGGTCAGCGAAATGCCCAGCACGTACCGCGTGACATGGGGCGTCGAACCGGCGCGGGCATCTTGCTTGCTCAGTTCGATCGGATCGTCATGGTCCATGCGCGCCCCCTGTCGTTGTGGTTCCGTATCGTATGGAACCCAACACACCGGGGCGCGAATGGGTTCCCTCAGATGACGGGAACGGTTGCCTGGTCGAAGAACAGCGCTTGGGCGATTGCCGCCTTGACCGTCGAACGCTGGAACGGCTTGGTGATGAGGAAGGTCGGCTCGGGCCGTTCGCCGGTCAGCAAACGCTCGGGGAACGCGGTGATGAAGATCACGGGAACTTCGAACTCGGCGAGGATGTCCTTGACCGCGTCGATGCCCGAACTGTCATCGGCCAACTGTATATCGGCGAGCACCAGGCCAGGACGATCTTCCATCGCCAGCGCGACGGCTTCGTCGCGCGTAACCGCAACGCCTGTCACGTCATGGCCAAGATCGCGCACGATCGTCTCGATATCCATCGCGATGATCGGCTCGTCCTCGATAATCAGCACGCGCGCGCGCGTCTGCTTCTCGATTTCGGCAAGGGCTTCGGTGACGAGCAATTCGACTTCGCTCGTATCGACATCGATCAGATAGGCCGCGTCCTCGGGCGTGAAGCCTTCCATCGCGGTCAGCAGCAAGGCCTGACGCGACAACGGGGTCATCCGCGCGAGCCGCGCCCGCGCGATCGATTCCTGACCGTCGAGATCGCCCGCGCTCATGTTCTCCGGAGTCTCGTCGTAATTCGTCGAGGTCCAAATCGCCTGGAACATACGATACAGGCCGAGGCGCGGATCGACTTCGCGTGGGAACTCGTCGGGAGCGGCAACGATCGCTTCGAGCGTAGCGCGCACATACCGGTCGCCGTGCGTCTGGCTCCCGGTCAGCGCACGACCATAGCGACGCAGGAACGGAAGATGGGGGGCAAGCTGCTGTCCTAACGACATGACTGTCGGGGTCTCCCTGAGGTAATGATCGGGGGACCTTGTGGAAGCGGCCCCCTGGCAATGCAACGCGTTTTCGTACGCCAAAAAACCGGAATTAAAATCGCGTCGAGTGCGGAACCATCGAACGCTTATTTGGTTTCATGCTGGAACATCGGTCGTTGCGATTGTCCGACAGTCGATCTACGAGCCGTTTGTTACGGTACCATATTCACACGACCGGGTCTTCCGGTGTGACCCAGGGGGACTGCATTGCGTTCGGGCGACGAATCTTCGAAGAAGCCGGTTGCGGCGCGCGCGTCCAATCCTGGTGCGAAGGTTCAAAGCAAGGACCGCGATATGGGTGCGGCCTTGCGGACGGTGTATCAACGCACTGTCGAAGAGACGATTCCGCCCGAGATGCTGGACTTGCTGGGCAAACTAGACTGAGCGTTGCATGACTGACATCGCTGGCGACACCGCTCCCCCTCTTCAGTCCGGGCGGATCGGTGGCGCGCTCGACCGGATTCCGACCGGCGCGAAGGTCTTTCTGATCCTCGGCATCTGTCTTTTGCCACTGGCGATCATCGCCTTTTTCGCGACAATCCGAACCGCACAGCTCGCCGACGAAGCCACCCGCGCGCAGATGCAGGTCACCGCCACCGAAAGCGCGCGTAAGCTCGCAATCGAGCTGGTAGGTGACATGACCGCGCTGCGGGTTTCGCTCAACGCCCTCGAAAGCGATCCCGGCGACGCGCCGAGCTGCGCGCGTGCGCAAGGCGTTTTCGCGCCGCAAGCCGCGATGGGTACTCGATTCGTCATCTCCGACTCCACTGGACGCGTGATCTGCGGCGAGCCGCTTCGCGCGGGGGCAGCACCCGGCGCGACCAAGCCGGGCACTGCGATTGCCGCGCATCTCATCCCCGGCCAGGGCCTGACGCTTTCGACCACAAGCACCAGCGGCCGGACCAACGCCGCCGCGTTTTTCCCGACGCGCGTGCTCGCGGCCACCGCGATGCCGAGCAACGCGCCGCTCCCCTATGAAGCGCATCTGGTGCTCGATCGCGACGCGCTCCTGCTCCACGCCTTGCCGCCGCGGACCGCGCTCGAACGCCGCGCGACGATCAATACCGTCATCGGCGTGGGGTCCGTCGTCCTGACCACCGAAGTGCAGGGTGCGCCGATCACCTCGCCGGTGCTGGTCGCGCTGTTGCTGCCGATCATCATGTGGGCCGCCGCCGCCGGCATCAGCTGGTTCGTCGTCGACCGCCTGCTGATCCGCTCGCTGCGCCAATTGCGCACGCGTGTCGCGAACTTCGTGCCGGGCGAGGAAATCGATCCGGGCACGATGCAAGCCCTGCCCGCGCAGGAAATCCGCGAACTCGGCGAGACCTTCCGCGCGATCAGCCGGACGGTCGCCGAGCACGAAGCCGGCCTCGCCGAAGGACTGGTCCGCCAGACCAAGCTGACGCGCGAGGTGCACCACCGCGTCAAGAATAACCTTCAAGTCATCTCGAGCCTGATCAATTTCCACGCCCGCGCGGCCCGCAGCGTCGAGGCGACGCAGGCCTATGCTTCGATCCAGCGCCGCGTCGACGCGCTGGCGGTGGTGCATCGCAACCATTTTGCCGAGCTCGAGGAAAATCGTGGGCTATCGCTGCGCTCGGTGCTCGGTGAATTGGCGGCGAACATCCGTGCGACCGCGCCCGAGGACGCACCGATCGCGATCCAGCTCGACATTGCGCCCTACCTCGCCAACCAGGACGTCGCGATCGCGATCGCCTTCTTGCTGACCGAAATCATCGAACTCGCGATGACGGTAAATCCCACAGCCAACATGCGCATCTCGATCGCCGCCGCCGATGTGGCCGATCGCGCCGTCCTGCGGATCAACTCGCCGGCGCTGGTCGACAACGACCGGATGCGCGCGTTGGTGGCCGAGCGCTATGGCCGCGTCATCGAGGGGTTGTCGCGCCAATTGCGCTCGAAGCTCCATTACGATCCGATGGTCGGAGCATACGAGATCGCAGTCGCGGTGACCGGGCGCGATTGATCCGCCCGGCGGGACCGAAAAAATCGCCGACGCGCATCTTTTCTCGGAACCGATCATCGCGATGGCCGTTTGGATATTCGGATAGCGAATTTATGCCCCCCCGCTCTCGCTATCCAAGACATGGGCCCGGACGCGCTACCCCTCCCCCCCCCCCGGGTCGCGCTTCCGGGCCCAATTATTTCCTGCACCTTATCGCCCCAAACGTACGGGCGCCGCGATAGCGTTGCGGAACGATTCCCCACATCGATCATTGGACGCATGAGGCCGCCAGCTTATGGCTGCCCCGGCATTTTTCAGGAGTATTATCATGCGTAAGGCTACCTCGTTCGCGATCCTCGCCGCCGCCCTGCTCGTCGGCGCGTGCAACACCGTCGAAGGCGTTGGCAAGGACGTGAAGTCGGCTGGCGACACTGTCGCAAAGACCGCCGACGGCGCAAAGTAAGCCGCGCTTCAGCAATACGGAAAAGGGCTGTTCCCGCGTTCGGGAGCAGCCCTTTTTCGTGTCAGTCGTATTGAGGTGCCGCTACGCGTGCGGCGCGAAGATCAGCTCTCGACGAGCTCGGTCGACGCGTCCTTCACACGCTTTCGCTCGGTGAACCAGATCGCCACGAGCGCGAGCTCGTACAGCGCGACCAGCGGGATCGCGAGCATGATCATCGAACCCGCGTCGGGCGGCGCCAGCACCAGCGCGAGCGCGAAGCAGCCGACGATCGCATAGCGGCGCCCACTCACCAGCTGCTTGCGCGTCACGAGCCCCGCGCGCTCGACCAACATCAGCAGGATCGGCATCAGGAAAGCGAGCCCGAACGCGAACAGGAACTGCATCACGAAATCGAGATACGACGCGACCGAGGTCATCGCCTCCTGCTGCACCCCGCCGAGATTGCCCTGGAAGCTGTAGAAGAAACGCAGCGCCGACGGGATGGCGACGAAATACGCCATCGTCGCGCCGACGATGAACAGCACCGGCGTCGCGAACAGGAAGGGCAGCAGCGCGCGCTTCTCCTTCATGTACAGGCCAGGCGACACGAACGCCCACAGCTGCATCGCGATGACCGGAAACGCGATCATCAGCGCGGCGAATAACGCGACCTTCAGCTGGACGAAAAAGCCGTCGAACACGCCGACCGTAATCAGCTTGGTCTGCCCGGCAAGCAGCAGCGGATGGACCAGAACGGTGAAGATCTCGCGCGAGAAGACATAGGTGCCGATGAACACCAGCAGGATCGCGACCAGGCAGAAGAACAGCCGCTTGCGCAGTTCGACAAGGTGATCGAGCAGCGGCGCGCGGCTGGCTTCGAGATCATCGACGGGTGCGTTCACGGATGCGCCCTAGGGTTATGCTCGGCGGTTTCGGGCTCGGCCGGGTGCGGCGCGGCGTCATGCGCGCCGGGGCCGGCAGGTTGGGCGATGACCGGCGGTGCCGTCAACGCCGGGGTCTCGACCATCATCGGCGGGGCATCGCCCTCGGTGCCATCATAGCCGACATCGGTCTCCGCGCCCGATTCAAGATGCGGATGCCCGGAAAGCGCGGCGCGCTGCGACGGCTCGGGCGGATGCTCGCGCATGATGCGCTCATTCTCCGCCGCCCACTTCTTTTCCATTTCCTGCAGCTCGGCCTCGCGCACCATCGTGTCGAAGCCCGAGCGGAACTGGTTCGCGACGCCGCGCACCTTGCCGACCCAATGGCCGGCAAAACGCATCGCCTTGGGCAGATCCTTGGGCGGGATCACCAGCAAGGCCACGACCCCCAGCAGGATCACTTCGGACGATGCGACATCGAACATGGCAGCGCGGTGCCGCTGATCAGATTTCGGTGTCGCGGATGCGATTGCCGTCGCGGTCGAACACGGGGTCCGCCGACGCCTTGGCTTCGATCCGGCCCGGAACACCATTGGGTTCGCGCTTGGGTTCGTCGTCCTCGGCCATGCCCTTCTTGAACGACTTGATGCCCTTGGCGACGTCACCCATCATGTTCGAGAAACGGCCGCCACCAAGGACCAGGATCGCGATCCCGCCGAAGATCAGCCAGTGTACAATACTCAAACCACCCATGATCGGTCTCCTAAGGTCATCCCTATCTAGTCCTCCTCGTCGGAAACTTCCACCTCCGCGTCGGAGTCGATCCGCTCGAAGGCGAGATCGACCGGGTCGAGCAACCCCGCCGCGCGCAGATCGTCGATCCCCGGCAGATCGCGCCGGCTCGCCAATCCGAAATGCGCGAGGAATTCCGGGGTCGTCGCATAGAGCAGCGGCCGTCCCGGCACCTCGCGCCGCCCGGCAGGCCTGATCCAGCCCGCTTCCATCAATACGTCCAAGGTGCCCTTAGAGATGCCGACGCCGCGAATTGCCTCGATTTCGGCGCGCGTCGTCGGCTCGTGGTACGCGATGATCGCGAGCGTCTCGATCCCGGCGCGGGTGAGTTTGCGCGGTTCCTCGTGGGTGCGGCGCAGCAAGTGCGCCATGTCGGGCGCGGTCTGGAAGTGCCAGCGCTCGCCGCGCTTGACGAGTTCGATCCCGCGCCCGGCATAATCGGCCTGCAGCGTGGCGAGCGCGGCGCGCACCTCGACGCCCTGCAGATGCGTGCGGATCGCGTCCGCGGTCATCGGTTCGGTCGCGGCGAACAGGACGGCCTCGACCGCGCGGACGACCGGATCGGGTGCACTCACGCCCGCGGCTCGACGGGTGTGCGCAGGTATAACGGCGCGAAGGGCGATTGCTGGCGGAGTTCGGCCCGGCCTTGCTTGGCGAGTTCGAGCGCGGCGACGAAGCTCGAGGCGAGCGCCGATTTGCGGAACACGCCCGTCGCCGCCGGCGGGAGGAAGGTCTCGATCGTCCGCCATTCCATCGTGATGCCGAGCAGCCGCCCGACGCGCTCGAGCGCGGCCTCGAGCGTCATCACCTCGCGCTGCGCGACGATGTGCATGACGGGGCGGGTCCGCGCGGTGATCACACCGTACGCCGCGATCAGATCGTAGATTTCGGCCTGCCACAGCGCCTTGCGCTGCGTGCGCAGTCCCTCCGGCGCGCCGCGCGGGAAAACGTCGCGCCCGATCCGGTCGCGCGCGACCAGCCGCGCGCCCGCCTCACGCATCGCGCTGAGCCGTTCGAGGCGGAGTTGCAGGCGCAGCGCGAGCTCTTCGGGATTGGGCTCTACCTCGGGATCGCGGGGCAAAAGCAGCCCCGATTTGAGATAGGCGAGCCACGCCGCCATCACGAGATAATCCGCCGCCAGCTCGAGCTTGATCGCGCGCGCCTCCTCGACGAAGCGGAGATATTGATCGACCAAGGCGAGGATCGAGATCGCTTTCAGATCGACCTTCTGATTGCGCGCGAGCGCGAGCAGGACGTCGAGCGGGCCTTCCCAGCCGTCGAGATCGAGCGTCAGCGTTGCGGGGTCTTCGGTCATTGCGGGAACGGTAGCAAAGACGCTCGCCGAGCGGCAGCCCCTTCTAAATCCTCACCTGGTACCGCGGCGAGGGGGAAGTCAGGTGAGCGCTAGCAACGCGTCGCGTTTGGCAATGAGCGCGGCGAAATCGCCGTCGCCACGCACCCCCGCCACGCTCGCCATCGCGCGATCGAGCCGCGCGCGAGAGATCGCAGAAATCTCCCCGAGCCGCGCGGCGATATCCTCCATCTCGTCCATCCGCCCCCAGCAATCGAGCACCAGGTCGCATCCCGCAGCGATCGACCCCGCCGCCTTGTCGCCGGCCGTGCCCGACAGCGCCTTCATGTCGATATCGTCGGTCATCAACAGCCCATCGAAGCCGATCCGCTGGCGGATGATCTGCTCGATCACGACGGGCGACAGCGTTGCGGGGCGCGCCGGGTCCCAGGCCTCGAACACGATGTGCGAGGTCATCCCCATCGGCGCATCGCTGAGCCGCGCGAACGGCTGGAGATCGATTTCGAGCTCGGCATCCGTGGCAGTGACGGTCGGCAGATGATAATGCGTATCGAGCTTGGCGCGGCCATGTCCCGGCATGTGCTTGACGACACCGACCACGCCGCCGCGCTGCAGCCCGTCGAGCGTCGCCTTGCCGAGGGCTGCGACGCGCATCGGGTCCGAGCCGAAAGCGCGCGTAGCGATCGCCTCGGTCGTATCAGGCTGCGCCACGTCGAGCAGCGGCAGGCAGTCGACGTTGATGCCGACCTCGGCAAGCATCAGCGCGATCGCTTCGGCATTGGCGCGCGCAGCCTCGATCGCCGAGATCGGCGCGACGTCGTAGAGCCGGTCGAACGCGGGGCCTGCCGGAAACGCGGGCCATTCGGGCGGCCGCATCCGCGCGACGCTGCCGCCTTCTTGATCGATCAGGATCGGCACGTCGTCGCGCCCCGACAGCGCGCGCAAGCTGTCGGTCAGCGCGCGGAGTTGCGCACGGTTTTCGATGTTGCGCTTGAAGAGGATGTAGCCGGCGGGATCGGCAGCAGTGAAAAAGCTGCGCTCGGCAGGCGACAGTTCGAGGCCGGATAGGCCGAAGATGACGGGCTTCATGCCACGGGCTTAGCAACAAGCGCGGGGCTTCGCACCATTCCGAATGCGACCCGCGCCATTCCTTCCGATACGTCACCCCGGGCTCGTCCCGGGGTCCACCGGGACGCGCGTGCTACGCTCCCAACCCTTGCGGCCCCGGTGGACCCCGGCACAAGGCCGGGGTGACGGGTACCGCGCGGAGCCGTCGCGATCAGCCCCGCGGCACGAAGCAGGCCTGCCCCGCCGCCGCCAGCTTCGCGCACAGGCTCGTGGCCTGGCCCGCGCTGCCGGCATTGACGCGCAGGCGATAGACGGTCTTGCCGCCAACCTGCGCCGCCTGGACCGACTTGCCCATCGGCGCGAGATCGGCATGCTTTTTCGAGATCGCGCGCCAATTCGTATCGGCTTCGGCCTCGCTGCCGAACGACCCGAGCTGCACCAGCGCGCCGCCCGACGCCTTTTCGGCCGACGGGATTTTGGCGACGGCCTTGCTCGCGCCAGCCTCGGCCTTGGCAATCGGAGCCTTCTTGCCCGCGATCGGCTTTTCGGGAAGCGCCTTCATGTCGATCGCGGCGTTGCCGGTGGCGGCGCCGTTGCTCGTCGCGATCGCACTGTCGCCTTCGCCGTCGACCTTGATGCCACCGGGATCGTCGGGCTTGACCTTATAATCGCCCTCTTGCGCCGCGATCATCGCGCCATTGCCGTCGACGCCCTGGTGCTGCTTGTAATATTGATAGCCGAAGATCACCGCCGCGACGACGAGCAGCGCCGCCACGATCAGGCCGATGATCTTCACGACCGACGGGCCATCGTCATAATCGTCCTCGACCGTTTCGAGCCAGGGAAGGCGATCCTCGTCGCGCATATCGTATTCGCCTGCCATCAGTTCATCTCCTGGACCGCCTGGACGCCCATGATGCCCAACCCGTTACGGATAATCTGCCCGATTGCATCGGCCAAGAAAAGCCGCGCGCACGTCATCGCCGGATTATCGGGCAGGAGGAAGCGCCGGTCGGGCCGATCGTTGCCGACGTTCCACAAAGCATGGAGCGAAGCGGCCAAGTCGTAGAGATAAAAGGCAATCCGGTGCGGTTCGCGCGCCGCAGCAGCGGTGTCGACGATCCGCGGGAACTGCGCGGCGAACTTCACCAGCGCGAGGTCCTCCGTGTCAAGTTGGGACAAGTCGACCGTATCGCAGACGATTCCCGCCTCCGCCGCACGCCGATGGAGCGACGCGACGCGCGCATGCGCGTAGTTCACATAGAAGACCGGATTGTCCTTCGACGCCTCGACCACCTTGGCAAAGTCGAAATCCATCTGCGCATCGGCCTTGCGTGTCAGCATGGTGAAGCGGACGACGTCCTTGCCGACCTCGTTGACGACATCGGCGAGCGTGACGAAATTGCCCGCGCGCTTCGACATCTTGATCGGCTCGCCAGCGCGCATGAGGCGGACCATCTGCACCAGCTTGACGTCGAAGCGCGTCTTGCCGCCGGTCAGCGCCTGCACTGCGGCGACGATCCGCTTGACGGTGCCGGCATGGTCGGCGCCCCAGATGTCGATCAGCGCGTCGGCGGATTGTGCCTTCTGGAAATGGTACGCGAGATCGGCGCCGAAATAGGTCCACTGCCCGTTCGACTTCTTGATCGGCCGATCCTGGTCGTCGCCGAACTGGGTCGAGCGGAACAGCGGGAGCACGACGGGCTCCCAATCTTCGAGCTCCTGGCCCTTGGGGGCTTCGAGCACGCCGTCATAGATCAGATCGCGCGAGCGCAATTCGGCCTCGGCCTCCTCGGGCTTGCCCGCTGCCTGCAGCTCGGCTTCGGACGAGAACAGGTCGTGATGGATGCCGAGCAACGCCAAATCGGCCTTGATCAGCACGAGCATCGCCGCGACCGCCTTGGTGCGGAACAGCACGAGCCACTCGTCTTCAGGCTTGCCGACATAGGCGTCGCCGAATTCGGCGGCGAGCGCCTGGCCGACCGGCACGAGGTAATCGCCCGGATACAGCCCCTCGGGGATCTCGACGGTCTCGCCGAGCGCCTCGCGGTAGCGCAGGTGCACCGAGCGGGCGAGCACGTCGACCTGGCCGCCGGCGTCGTTGACGTAATATTCGCGGATCACCTTGTGGCCCGCGAATTCGAGCAGCGCAGCGAGCGCATCGCCGACGACCGCGCCACGGCAATGCCCCATGTGCATCGGCCCGGTCGGGTTGGCCGAGACATATTCGATGTTGACCGTGGTGCCCGCGCCGCGGTTCGAGCGGCCGTAATCGTCGCCACCATCGCGGATCGCCGACAGTTCGGCACGCCACGTATCGTCGGTCAGGCTCATGTTGATGAAGCCCGGCCCGGCGATCGACACCTTCTCGACCTCGTCGAGGCCGGCCAGCTGCGCGACGATCTTCTCGGCGAGCGCGCGCGGGTTGGTCTGCGCGGGCTTGGCGAGCACCATCGCGGCATTGGTGGCGAGATCGCCATGCGTCGTGTCGCGCGGCGGCTCGACCGTGATGTTCGCGCGGTTGAGCCCGGCGGGCAGGTCGCCGCTGGCTTCAAGGGCATCGAGCACCGCATCGATATGCGCGGCGAAACGGGTGTAGAGGGTCATTGGGGCACGTCCGGTGGTGTCTGCGAGCGCGGCGCATAGCGGATACGGGGGGCGGCTTCAAACACTCCTACCCGCCACGGGGAGCGTGACCCTTTTGCCCCTTCAGCAAAAGGGTGGAGGAGCCGCAAGGTCCCCTCCCCATTCCGGGGAGGATTTGGGTGGTTGATCGCAGCATCACACTGCGCCTACCAACGGCGCATCTCCCTTCCGAAAGGTCGCCCATGAATCGCACCGCTCTTCTGCTCGCCGCCACCGCCGCGGTGATCGCGCTCGCGCCGGTCCACGCCCAGCAGAAGGCGCCGGCCGCAGCCGCGGTCGGCGGCGACATCCCCGCCAAGTTCAGCCCGCCCGATGCGCAGAACGATTACGTCAAGCGCGAGGTGATGATCCCTATGCGCGACGGGACCAAGCTCTACACCGTGATCGTCTACGCCAAGGGCCTGACCAACGCGCCGATCGTCCTCACGCGCACGCCGTACAACGCCAAGGGGCGCGCGCACCGTACGGACTCGGCGAGCGAGCTGTCGACGCTGCCGCTCGCCGACGAGATGTTCGTCAAGGGCGGCTATATCCGCGTCTATCAGGACATTCGCGGCAAATACGGCTCGGAGGGCGACTATGTCGTCACGCGTCCGGTCATCGGCCCGCTCAATCAGACCAAGGTCGATCACACGACCGATGCGTACGACACGATCGACTGGCTGGTGAACAAGGCGAACCTGCCGGAATCGAACGGCCGCGTCGGGATGATCGGATCGTCCTACGAGGGCTTCACCGTGGTGATGGCGCTGCTCCATCCGCACCCCGCGCTGAAGGTCGCAGCACCGCAAAGCCCGATGATCGACGGCTGGATGGGCGACGACTGGTTCCACTACGGCGCGTTCCGCTTGCCAAATATCGGCTGGCTCGGGTCGCAGACTGGCTACAAGGGCGAGGGCAAGGCGCCCCCGTCGGGTGGCTATGACGATTACGATAATTTCCGCACGATCTCGGCGGGCGATTGGGCGAAGAAGTCGGGTTACGACCAGCTGCCGTACTGGAAGCGGATGGTCGAGCATCCCGCATACGACAGCTTCTGGTCGGGCCAAGCGCTCGACACCTTGCTCGCGGCGAGCCCGTCGAACGTTCCCACGCTGTGGGAACAGGGCCTGTGGGATCATGAGGACATGTGGGGCGGGATCCACAGCTATGAGGCACTCGTCAAAGCCGGGCATCAGTCGAACAATTATCTCGTGATGGGCCCGTGGCGCCACAGCCAGGTCAATCGCGAGGGCCGCACGCTCGGACCGCTGACGTGGAACGGCGACACCGCGCAGCAATATCGCGAAGACATGGTGCTGCCGTTCTTCAACCAGTATCTGAAGGACGGTCCGGCAGTCACGCTGCCCGCCGCCGCAATCTATAACACCGGGGCGAACCACTGGGACAGTTTCCCCAAATGGCCGCTGTCGTGCGACGCCGGCTGCGACACGCCGCTGACCCCGCTGTATCTGCAGGCCGACAAGGGCCTCGGCTTCGAACGCGCGGCGAGCGGTGGCGACAGCTATGTGTCGGATCCCGCCAACCCCGTCCCCTACCTGCCGCGTCCGATCAATTTCGACGATGGCCGCTGGGGCGACTGGCTGGTGTCCGACCAGCGCTCGGTCGATGGCCGCACCGACGTGATGAGCTATTCGACCCCGGTGCTGACCAAGACCGTCAAGGTCTCGGGCGTGCCGTGGGCCGACATCTTCGCCAAGACGACCGGCAGCGACGGCGATATCGTCGTCAAGCTGATCGACGTCTATCCCGACGAAGTGGCGAGCAACCCCAAGATGGGCGGCTATCAGCTCGCGATCAGCCTCGACATCTTCCGCGGGCGGTACCGCGAGAGCTTCGCTAAGCCCAGCGCGATCCCGGCGAACAAGACGCAGCAGTATCGCTTCCGTCTGCCAGCGGTGAACCATGAGTTCCTGCCGGGGCACAAGATCATGGTGCAGGTGCAGTCGTCGCTGTTCCCGGTCTATGACCGCAATCCGCAGACCTTCGTGCCCAACATCTTCCTCGCGAAGCCTGCGGACTACAAGAAGGCGACGGTGACGATCGAGCATGGCGCCGCCGGCGCGAGCGCGGTGTTGCTGCCGGTGGTGACGAAGTAAGCAACGCTTTTGCGCTGCCCCCTCCCCCGTTCGGGCTGAGGCTGTCGAAGCCCTGCCCTCCCCACGCGACCGCGTCGCGCGGGGCACGGGCCCTTCGACAAGCTCAGGGCGAACGGGATAGGGAGCACCGGCGCTCCGGGGCGCGGAAGACGCCTGTCATGCCGGGCTTGAGCCGGCATCCATGGATCAAGTCCGGGGTGACGGCTGCCTCACACCAACCCGTCGACCGCCTTCGTCCCCTTGCTCAGCGGGAACAGCGCCGCCATCGCGCGCGCCGGCTCGACGCCGAAATGCCCCGCCACCGCGCCCGCGATGAACGCGTCGAGCTGCAGCGTCGGCTTCAGATCGCGCCCCTCGAACAAAGCCGCCGCTTGCAGCCCCGGCCAGTCCGCCAGCACCCGTCCGCCGCGCACCGCCCCGCCGAGCAGCATCGCCGAGCTGCCCGTGCCATGATCGGTCCCGCCGGTGCCATTGACCGCGACCGTCCGCCCGAACTCGGTCGCGACGAGCACCATCGTGTCGCTCCACAACGGCCCGAGCCCCGCCTGCAGCGCGCCGATCATCCCATCGAGCCCCTTCAACTGCGCGCCGAGCCGCTGGCGCTGCTGCGTATGCGTGTCCCACCCGCCGGTCTCGATCATCGCGATCCGCGCGCCATTGGCGGGCGCGAGCAGCCGCGCGGCAAGCGCGCCCGTCGCCACCGCATTGGCGCCGCCGCCCGCCGCGAGGTCGCTGGTGAGCTCGCGCGTGCTCATCGCCTCGCTCCACAGCCCGTGGAGCTGCGCGTCGCCCTGATAGAGCATCGCCACGCGCTGCATCAGATCGTCCGACGCCTGCGGCAGGTTGGAGGGGGCATAGGACGACACGTCATGCTTGCCGCGCAGCGCGAGCGGCACCGTCGCCGACACCGCGATCGCCTTCGCTTCGGTCGGCGGCAGCACGCCGAGCAGCCGGTTGAGCCAGCCATCCTTGACTTGATACGCGCTGAGCCCGCCGCTCTCGAGCACGTTCTGCCCGTCGAAATGCGAGCGGTCACGGTACGGCGAGGCCACGGCATGCGCGAACAGCGCCTGCTTGCGGCCATAGAGCCCCTGCAGCGCCGTCATCGTCGGATGCAACGCGAACATTCCGTCGAGCTTGGGCGCGCTCGCGAAATCGGCGGCGAGATCGCCACGCGCGCCGACGAACGCCGGATCGCCGACCGGCGCGACGATACCCATCCCGTCGGCTGCGCCGCGCTGGATGATGAAGATGAAGCGCTTGTCGGTCTCGGCCTTGGCGAATGCCATGCGCGGAGCAAGCGCGAGCGCGAGCGCCCCCGCACCGAGGAACGCGCGACGATCAAGAATAGGGGAATACATGGCCTATCTCCGCATGAATTCAGGAGCGACGAGCAGCAGCGCGAGCGCTTGCGCCGGACTCTCGCAATTGGCGAGCGCCGTGCTCGTCGCCGGGGTTACCGCACCGGGCAGGATCTTGGGGCCAAGCGCGCGCGCGTCGACGCTTGCCGCGCGCGAGGCGAAGCGTTCCGCCGCCTCGACACGGCGCAGCACCGCATCGGGCCCGGCCCAGCTGCCGGCGATATCGTCGTAGCCGATCGGCTGCCCCGGCTTCCACGTCGGCTGGCCGAGCTGGTTAAGCAAGCCCACCATCGCCTGTGGATCGGCGGTCTTCACGTTCAGCGCGCGCATCGACGAGATCGTCCACTCCCACGGCGTCTTGAACTTGAGCGGTTGCTCGACCCACGCCTCGGGCGAAGCGATCAGCGCGCGATACACGCTCGGCAGATCGCCGCCCGATTTGACGAATGCCGCCTGCAGCCGCGCGACCATTGCCGGCGGCGGGGTGTCGCCCGCGAAATGCCGCGCAAGCTTTGTCGCGATATGGCTCGCGGTGGCGGGCGCAACCGCCACGTCGGCAAGCACCGCGCTCGCCTGCTCGACTCCGCCTGCGGGATAGGTCTTGCCCATCACCATGCGGTCGCCTGGTTCGTGCAACGGTGCGGCAAAGACGAAATCGCCCGGCAAGCCATCGGTCCCGGCGGCGCGAGCGCCCGGCCCCTGCCCGATCCCGGCGACGGTCCAACCCGTCATCGCGCGCGCGAATTCGGTGACGTCGGCCTGGCTATAGCCCGTCCGCACGCCGAGCGTATGCAGCTCGAGGATCTCGCGCGCGAGATTCTCGTTGAGGCCGACCTTGCGCCCACCATTCCCGGCCGCGCGTGCGGCGATCCGTTGACCGAGCGGCGAATTCGGACCGACCGACACCGCCTGATCGAGATAGAGCAGCATCGCCGGATGCTGCTCGACTGCCATCAGCATGTCGTGGAAACTGCCGAGTACATGCGGCCGGATCGCCTCGAATTCGAGCGTTCCCGCGAGCCCGACCACCTGGAGCTTATCGGCCGAGACCGCAAAATGGTTCGCCCAGAAATGGACCAGTCGCTCGACGAACGGCGTGTCGGTGATCAGCGCCTGCGTCACCCGCGCGCCGACCGCGCCGGCATAATCCCCGCGCCCGGTGCGCGCGGCGAACTGACGCGCCTGCTTCATCGCATCGTCGGGCATCGGCTTTGCGGCCGGCGGCGACGGCGCCATCCCCGGCGGCTGGATCGACTGCGCGCCCATCTGCAATCCCGCGGGTGCCGATCCCGGCATCGGCGCGACTGCGGCAGGAGGACCAGGCGGCACGCCCGGTTTGCCACCTTGCTGCGCGCGCAGCGCGCGCTGCTGGCGGAAATAGTCGGCGAGATCGGCCGATACCGCCGCGCTCGTCGGCGCCGAGGCGATCGCATCGGGACGGGGATCATAATGCGCGAACTGCCCGTTGAGCCATGCAACCGGGTCGGTCGGAATCGGCTGATCGCCGCGCGCGCCCAAACCGAACCGATTGAGTGCGATACTTGCCTTCGTCATCACCGCGTCCTTCTTTACGCCGTGCGGAGGTATCACCGCAATCTGTCGCAGAATTATGCCCGCTACGGTCAGACGCTTTCGTTTCTTGCAACTGGTCGCGCATTCTTTGCGCTTGGGCTCATGCTGCACCGCAATATGTTAGCCCCATCACCACAAACCATCTTCTGTGGAGAGGATGCGCGATCGGCTTTCGAAATTCGGAAGGAACGATCATGATCAAGACCATTTTCGCCGCTACGGCCCTGCTAGCTGCCACGGTTTCGCCTGCGCTTGCCACGGATTCCGCCAGCCACACCTTTACGCGCGACGGCGAGACCTACACCTACAAGACGATCGACAAGGGCGACCACGTCCTGATCAGCGGCCGCCGCCAGTCGGGCAGCGCGTTCGAGCTCAACGTCCGCGGCGACCAGGTGACTGGCGTCTCGGGCGGGACCCCCGTCTCGTTCGTCGTCCCCAACGCGCAGGCCAAGCTGACCTCGTCGACCGAGCTGGCATTCCGCTAAGCCGTTCGGGCCGGGCGTGTTGCTCCGACTGCCGATGGCAAGCGGAGCGACACGCTCAAGCCGTATCGAGTGCCGGGTTCAGAAACCTTCGGGCAAATCGATTGGGCCGACCACCTCGCGGTAGCGTGACACTGCATAATGATCGGTCATCCCGGCGATGAAATCGGCGATGTGGCGGCTGCGCCACGGCTCTTCAGCCGGGATCCGCGCCGCCCAATCCGCCGGCATCCGTCGCGCATCGGCGCGATAGGCGGCAAACAACCCTGTTACGATCCCTTCCGCCGCGCGCGCCGCCTCGAGCTGGCGCGGGTGGTGGTAGAGATTCGCGTACATGAAGCGCTTGAGGATCCGCTCGTCCTCGCGCATTTCGGGCGAGAAGCCGACCAGGCAGCGCCCCGCCGCGCGCACGTCGGCGCTATCACCAATCCCGACCAGCCGCGACCGAGTCTCGGCGATCAGATCGTTGACCATCGCGCCGATCTGCGAGCGAATCAGCTCGCCGACCAGCCGCGCGGGTGCGACATCGGAAAAGCGCGCGCGTACGGCATCCCAGCCGCGCGCGATCAGCGGCACTTCGAGCAATTGCTCGAGCGTCAGCAAACCAGCACGCAGGCCATCATCGATATCGTGATTGTCATAGGCGATGTCGTCGGCAATCGCCGCGACTTGCGCCTCGAGGCTGGACCAATTGCCCAGATCGAGCGGAAACGCCGCGTCGCAATCCGCCAGTGCCCAGCGGGGGCGCTTGACCGGCCCGTTATGCTTGGCGAGCCCCTCGAGCGTTTCCCATGTCAGGTTGAGCCCGTTCCAGCGCGGATACGGGCTGTCGATCGTCATCAGCGCGCGCAGCGTGTTGCCGTTATGGTCGAACCCGCCCTGCTCGGCCAGCGCCGCCTGAAGCGCATCCTCGCCGGCGTGGCCGAACGGCGGATGGCCGATGTCGTGCGCGAGCGACAGTGCCTCGGTCAGATCCTCGTTGAGGCCGAGCGTGCGCGCGATCGTGCGCGCGATCTGCGCGACTTCGAGGCTGTGCGTCAGCCGGACGCGGAAATGGTCGCCGTCGGGCGCCATGAACACCTGCGTCTTGTGGCGCAGCCGGCGAAAGCTGATCGAATGGATGATCCGGTCGCGGTCGCGCTGGAAGGCATCGCGGGGCCCGCGCGCGCCACCGGGCGTGCTCCCCTTTTGTTCTTCATGGAGGCGACCGCGGCTGCGCTCCGGGTGAGAGGCCCAGGGCGCAAGCAGCGTCATACCGGTCGGTAGTCCATCAATCGAAGGGTCATTTGGCGCCGAGCTTGGAGATCTTCTGGCCAGCGTCGCTGACGAAGACGAAGCCCGATACGCCGTCCTTGGCGATCTTGTTGACGAACGCCTGCGCTTCGTCGTCGGTCTTGAACGGGCCGGTCAGGATACGGTTGGTCGCGCGCAGCGGCGTCGTCCAGCCGCTGCGGCCGGCGAGTTGCTTGTTGCCGCTGCGCAGCTTCGACCATTGCTTGGGCAGATCGTTCTCGTTCGCGCCGCCCGCGACCTGGACCCAGATCCGCGACGGCTCGAGCAGCTTGGGATCGTTCTTGCGCTTTTCCTCGGCCGCCTTCTTGGCATCCGCCAGTTTCTTGTCAGCGACGGCTTTCTTCGCGTCGGCGATCTTCTTGTCGGCAGCGGCCTTCTTGGTCTCGGCGAGCTTCTTGTCGGCAGCCGCCTTCTTCGCTTCGGCGAGCGCCAGCTGATCGGCGGCTTTCTTGTCGGCGAGCTTCTTCTCGGCTGCCAGCTTCTTCTGCGCCGCTACTTCATCGCCTCGGGTCGTATCCACGGGCGGGACCACAGCGCGCGCACGCTCGATCGGTGCGGGGGTCGGGCTCGGCGCGGTTTCGACCGGCGACTCGTTGGCGGGCACCTTGATGTCGGAGATGATCGCCGCGAGGATCGAATCCTCGCTGCGGACGGGTGTCGGCGCCGCTGGCGTAGGCGCGACCGGGGTTGGCGCGACGTCAACCGGTGCAGGCGTCGCTGCAACGATCGTCGCGCTTTCCGCCGCCGCTGCGAGCGTACCGCCGGGCGGCGCCGTGGCGGTCTGAGTCGGAGCAGTCGCCTGCGACGGAACAGCCGCGCCCGCCGTGCTGGTGCTTGGTGCTGCGACCAGCCCGCCCGGCAGCGCGCCGAGGCGCGTCGTCGACGCCGCTGTGCCATGATCGCCGACAGGCAGCGGGATGTTCGACGCGGCGAGCACAACCGGCGCGGCCGTTGCCGAGGCAACCGCTGTCGGCGCGGGCGCTCTCACCACCGGAGCGCTGACTTGCGGCACCGCGACGGGCAGCGGCGCAGCGACGGTCGCTGCCGGCGCCGCGATCGTGGCCTGGGTCGGGGCAGCCGCCGTCTGGACCGGACGCGACGGCACGGTCACGCTCGGCGTCGTGGGAAGGGCGCGAAGCTGCGCCATCGCTGCGGTGTTCGCGGCTTGCGCGGCCGTCACCGGCGCGCGTTGGACGTAGCGCGGCGCGGGCAGCGCTTGCGTGTAGGGCGAGGCCGGCAGCGGCTGCACATACGGCGTGGCGGGCGCGCGCTGCGGTTGCGCGTAGGGCGATTGCACCGCCGGCGTACCCGGCAGGCGCTGGACAAAGGTCGCCGTCGGCGCGCCCGTCATCGGCGTATTGGCGGCAAGCGCGGTGCGCGGCGCGATCGCTCCGTACGACGGGGGTGCGGGCAGCGGCGGCGGTGGTGGTGGCGCCACGCTCGCGACGACCTCGACGCGTCCACGATTGCGGCGCGCTTCCTTGGCGCGGCGGCGTTCCTCGCGCGCGTCGACCACGACGGGTGCCTTGACCACCGCCGCGACCTGAACCGGCGCGGTCGGATCGGGGCCGAGCGCCGCGAGCGGGGGCACGAGCCGCGCGTCGTTGACGCGGTCGAGGCTCGGCCGCACTTCGCCGAAATGCACCGCGAACGCGCGGTCGGCGGGGCGCAAACTCGACAGGATCTCGAAGAACGGCTGCAACCCTTGCGCCATCCCGCTCGGCATCATGCTCGTCGCGATCTTCTCGGCGCCGGCCTTGTCGCCCGCCATCGCCAGGATGAAGGCGCGCGCGCGCCACGCGCCACGATCGCTCTTGCGCAACAGCTGGTCGATCTGCGTCAGCGCGAGCTCGCGCTTGCCCGAAATGCCGAGCGACAGCGCATAGCGTCGCTGCGTCTCGTCATTCGCGCCAGCGCGCAGGGCCACGCGGTAGTCGCGCTGCGCGCGCTCCTGCTCGCCGATCAGATCATACGCCAGACCGCGGTCGGCGGCGAAACTGCGCGGATCGGCGCCCAACCGCTCGGCCTCGGCGAAATGGCGCAGCGCGTCGCCGGGCCGCTCGGCTGAGACGAGCAAGCTGCCCTCGCCCGCCTTGACGCGCGCATTGCGGGGATCGATCCGCTCGGCGCGCGCGAAGAAGGCGGCAGCTGCGGTATCATCGTCGAGCCTCAGCGCGAGTTCGCCCGCCCGGATCAGCGCCTGCAAATCCTGCGGATTGGCCGCGAGCAGCCGGATCTGGCTCGCGAGCAGATCGGCATCCGAGAGCGGCTGCACGCTATAAGGCGACGGCGCGTTGGCGTAAGGCGAGCTGCCATAGGGCGAGGGATAGCTCGACTGCGCATTCGCCGCAGACGCGAGCGTCAGCGCAGATACGGAGGCAATAAGACGAACGGCGCGCATGGTCAGTCCTAGAGCGGTTTATCGCGCAGGCGGCAAGCGACCGCCCGGCCGCGCTGCGACCAATCGACACCCAGTGACGGCGAGCGCCCGATCGGGAGCGCTCGCCGTGATCCGCCGCGGATCGTTACTGGTTGTTCTGCCGATGCAGGAAGCGCGGGATATCAAGCGGATCCTTGTCGGCGGCGGGCTCCTCGTCGCGCGCGGCGCCGCGCGAGACGCTCGACATGCGCTCGAACAGCGTGCCGCCAAGCTTGACGCGCGGCGCTGGCGCGGCAGGCGCGGGTTCAGGGGCGGCGGGAGCCGCTTCTGCGGCGGGCGCACCCGGCGACAGCCAGCGGCGGCGCGTCGGCGCTTCCGCGGCCGTGTCGTCGGCAGCGGGTGCCGATGGCGCAGGCACCGTGTCGTCGAAGCTCGTCACCGGTGCGGGCGCAGGGGCCGGAGCGGGTGCCGGCTCGGGGGCGACCACGGTCTCGCTGCCGAGTACCAGCTCGTCGTCCTGCGACGCGGGCTCGGGTGCCGCTTCGTCGGCAGGCGCGGGGTCAGCCGCGGGAGCCGCCGGCGTCTCGGTCTTCTTGGTGCCCGAGAAGCTGAACGCGCGCGACACTGGCGGCGCTGCCGGAACGGGGCGCACTTCGGCCTCGATACCGGTGGCGACCACCGAAACGCGGATCTTGCCCTCGAGATCGGGGTTGAACGCCGAACCCCAGATGATGTTGGCGTCTTCGTCGACCAGCTCACGGATGTGGTTCGCGGCTTCGTCGACTTCGAGCAGGCGCATGTCGTCGCCACCGGTGATCGACACGATAACGCCCTTGGCGCCCTTCATGCTGACGCCGTCGAGCAGCGGGTTGGCGATCGCCTTCGAAGCTGCCTCGATCGCGCGATTGTCGCCCTCGGCTTCGCCGGTGCCCATCATCGCCTTGCCCATTTCCTGCATCACCGAACGGACGTCGGCGAAATCGAGGTTGATGAGGCCGGGCATGACCATCAGATCGGTAATCCCGCGAACGCCCTGCTGCAGGACTTCGTCGGCCATCTGGAACGCTTCCTTGAAGGTCGTGTTCGCATTGGCGACGAGGAACAGGTTCTGGTTGGGGATGACGATCAGCGTGTCGACATACTTCTGCAGTTCCTCGATGCCCGCCTCAGCGCTTTTCGCGCGGCGCGTGCCCTCGAAGGCGAACGGCTTGGTGACGACGCCGACCGTCAGGATGCCCATGTCACGTGCCGCCTTGGCGATGACGGGCGCCGCACCGGTACCAGTACCGCCACCCATGCCGGCGGCGATGAAGCACATGTGCGAGCCTTCGAGCATCTTGGTGACCTGCTCGATCGTCTCTTCGGCCGCCGCACGCCCGATCTCGGGGCGCGAGCCGGCGCCGAGGCCTTGCGTAATCTTCGCGCCGAGCTGGATCTTGTGGCTCGCGGTCGACTGCTTGAGCGCCTGCGAGTCGGTGTTGGCGACGAGGAACTCGACGCCCTGCACGTCGGCCCGCATCATATTGGCGATGGCGTTGCCGCCAGCGCCGCCAACGCCGATCACCGCGATGCGCGGCGTGAGCTCATCGACTTCTGGCGGCAAAAATTCGATGCTCATGTCCGGTCTCCAACGTGCGCCCACACCCCGGCGCCAAACTGATATAGGTGTAGTCTTGCACCATCGCTGGCGGTCCTTCCAGAGCGAACCGCACAATCCAGTAGCAAATCTTTAATAATTCGCGCGGGCTGCCGCCATGAGGCGTCGGAACAGCGCGAAACCCTTCGGGCGATGGACCAATTGCTGCTTGCTCGAGAGCGCGCGCAGATCGACCGGATCGGCCGCCGCGTAGAAAGCGAGCCCGGCGAGCGTCGCGAACGCCGGCCCGGCATGCGCCTCGGGCAACGCGGTCAGCCCGCGCGGACGCCCAATCCGCACCGAGCGGCCGAGGGCCTGCTGCGCATAGTCGGCGATGCCCTTGAGCTCCGCCCCGCCGCCAGTCAGCACGACTTGGCGCCCAACGGGCCCTTCGAACTTCAGCTCGGCAAGCGCCTTGCCGACTTCGCCGATCAGATGGTCGAGCCGCTGGCGGATCACGGCGATCAGCTGCGCCTTGGTGATACGCGTGCCGTCATGCGCGTCGTCCTCGGCCGAGATCGGCGCGACGTCGATCATCTCGTGATTGTCGCGCGGGGACGCATTGGCCGAGCCGTGGACGCACTTCATCCGCTCGGCCTGCGCCCGACGCGTGCCGAAGGCGGAGGCGATGTCGTCGGTGATGTCCTGCGCGCCGATCGGGATCGACATCAGCCCGACGAGCATCCCGCCGGCGAACAGCGAGACGTTGGTGATCCCTGCCCCCAGCTCGACCAGCGCGACGCCGAGCTCGCGCTCCTCGTCGCTAAGGCATGCCATTCCAGTGGCGACCGGCGAGGCAATGATCGACTTCACCTCGAGATGCGCATTCGCGACGCACAGCCCAAGGTTGCGCACCGGCGACCCGTCGGCGGCGACGACATGAATATGGACGCCGAGCCGGTCGGCATGGAGCCCGAGCGGGCGCTTGACCCCAGTCAGCCCGTCGAGCGTGTAGAGCGCAGGCTGCGCGTGCAGTACCATCCGCCCCGCCGGGTCGATCGAATCGCGACCCGCCTGGAGCAGCGCGTCGATGTCGGACTGCTCGACACGGTGGCCGCCGAGCTCGAACTCGATCGACGCGACGTCTGACACGAGGCCACCGGCCGAGAAGCTGACCCACACGTTCTCGATATTGGTGCCCGCAATCCGCTCGGCCTGCTCGACCGCCTCGCGCACCGCGACTTCGGTCGCCGCCGCATCGGCGATATAGCCGCGCTTGACGCCGCGGCTCTCGCGCTGGCCGGTGCCGAGCACGATCAACTCGCCGCCGTCACCCTTCTGCGCGATCATCGCCGACACCTTGGACGACCCGATGTCGAGCGCGGTGATGAGGCCTTCCGGTGCTGTCTTCGCCATCTGCTTGTCCCCTGTTCCGCCCGCTTACGCTATCCTTGGCCTGCTGGCCCCGATTGTTTCGCTTCGATCACGCCCGATTTGTTCGCCGGAGTCGCCTGCCCCGTCACCGGCGTCCCTGCGGGCGTCGTCGCCGTGGGATCGGTGATCGCCTTGTTGTCGACCAACCCAGGCTTGCGCGCCACCAGTCGCGTCGGATCGCGCATGTCGAAGCCGAGCCAGCCCTTGCCGAGCAGCGGCTTGACCCCGTCGAGCTGCGCGAAACGCACCAGCGCCTTGCCCGCCGCCGCGTCGCCCTCGGGCAAAGCGAGCGTCTCGCCGCTTTCGAAGGTCAGCGTCCAGCGGCGGTTGCCGACCCAGGTCGCCGCCTTGACCTGGCCGCGCAACGCCGGCGCGACGTCAAGCAATTGCCGATACGCCGGCTCCTGCTCATTGGCGTGCGCGCCGATCACCAGCGGCAGATCGGGCATCGCCTCGGGATTGACCGGCTCGAGCCACGTTCCGTTCGCCGAGATCAGCGAGAGCTGGCCCTTGTTCTGCCAGATCGCGCTCGGCGTACGCTCGATGACGTTGACCATCAGCGTGTCGGGCAGCCGCCGCGAGACATGCGCATCCTCGATCCAGCCGCTGTGTGCGAGCAGATCCTGGCGGATCTTTTCGAGGCTGACGAGTGGCATCGCCATCGACGGCTGGTTCGCCGCGATCTTGTAGATGACGTTGTGGTCCATCCGCTTGAGACCGGTGATCTGGATATTGGTGACGCGGAACCCCGCATCGCCGATCCCCTCGCCGATCGCGCTGCCGATCGCCGCGGGCACGCCGAGATAGGTCGCGCCGACGAGCACCGCCGCGCCGACCGCGCCCATGATCGACCAGGTCGCGATTCTGTGCAGCGTCGCTTCGCTGACCGGCAGCATCGCGATCAGCTTGTCGATCGTCGACGCCTTGGGCGGCTTGCGCCGCTTGGGCTGGACCGGGCGGCGTGCGGTGCCGCGCTTGATCGTGCCGCTGCTCATGGCGCCTTTTCTTTCAGCGCCCGATCCTTCACCGCCTCGTCGACGATCGCCTGGACGAGCTGCGGATAGGTAATCCCGCAATGCTTGGCTTGCTCAGGCACCAGGCTGAGCGGGGTCATCCCCGGCTGGGTGTTGACCTCGAGCAGGAACAGCCCCTCGACCCCGGCCTCGTCGTCCCAGCGGAAATCGGAGCGCGACGCGCCCTTGCAGCCGAGCAGGCGATGCGCGTCGAGCGCGATCTGCTTGCACGCTTGGGTGATCTCGTCGGGGATCGCGGCGGGGAAGATGTGCTCGGTCTTGCCGTCGGTATATTTCGATTCGTAATCGTACCAGCCGGTGAGCGGCTTGAGCTCGGTGACGCCGAGCGCGGTTTCGCCGAGCACCGCGGTGGTGAGCTCGCGGCCGCGGATATACGGCTCGGCAAGCAATTCGTCGAACTCGCTCCACGGCCCGGGCGTGCTGCGCGCGATCGGGTTGCCATAGTTGCCGTCGGCGGTGACGATCGCTACGCCGACCGACGAGCCTTCGTTGACGGGCTTCAATACATAGGGCCGCGGCAACGGGTCGCCGTCGTACAGCGTCTCGCTCTTGACAATCCGCCCGCCCGGCATCGGGATCCCGGCGGGGACGAGCAGCAGCTTGGTGAGTTGCTTGTCGATCGCGATGACCGAGGCGGCGAGGCCGGAATGCGTATAGGTCAGCCCCATCAGGTCGAGCATGCCTTGCACCGAACCGTCCTCGCCGGGCGTCCCGTGGAGCGCGTTGAAGACGATATCGGGCTTCGCCTCGGCGAGCTTCGCCGCGACGTCGTGCCCCATGTCGATCCGCGTCACGCGGTGCCCGAGCGATTCGAGTGCATCGGCAACGCCAGCGCCCGACATCAGCGACACGTCGCGCTCGGCCGACCAGCCGCCCATCAGGACTGCTACATGAAGTGCGCTCACAGCCCGTCGCCCCGGCGCAGGCCGGGGCCGCCTTGCGATGATAGGGTACGCCCGAAACCGAGCGGCCCCGGCCTGCGCCGGGGCGACGAAAGAGTCCCGTTCACTGCTCGATTCCCACCCGCTGAATTTCCCACTCGAGCGTCACCCCGGACTGTGCCTTCACCCGCGCAATCACATCCTCACCCAAGGCCTCGATATCGGCGCTCGTCGCCGCGCCGAGGTTGAGCAGGAAGTTACAATGCTTCTCGCTGACCTGCGCATCGCCGCGCCGGAGCCCCCGGCAGCCGGCGGCGTCGATCAGCGCCCAGGCCTTGTGGCCAGGCGGATTCTTGAAGGTCGAGCCGCCGGTCTTCGAGCGCAACGGCTGCGACGCCTCGCGCGCGGCGGCGATGCGGTCCATCTCGGCCTGGATGACTGCCGGTTCTTCGGGATGACCGCGGAAGGTCGCGCTCACCACGACCGCGCCCGCAGGTAGCGTCGAATGCCGATAGGTGTAGCCCAGCGCCTCGACCGCGAGCGTCTGCTGCTCGCCCGAGCGCAAAACGATCTCGCACTCGACCAGCACGTCCTTGGTCTCGCGCCCGTACGCGCCGCCATTCATCCGCACGAAGCCGCCGACCGTGCCGGGGATCGAGCGCAGGAACTCGACGCCGCCGATGCCCGCATCGCGCGCGCTCGACGAGACGAGGATCCCGCTCGCACCGCCGCCGCAGCGCAGGGTGGTGGAGTCGAGCGTCTCGACCTTGGCGAAGGGCTTGCCGAGGCGGATCACCACGCCGGGAACGCCGCCGTCACGCACGATCAGGTTCGAGCCGAGACCCAGCGGGAGGACGGGGATGCTGGGGTCGAGCGCGGCGAGGAAGGCGCTGAGGTCGGCGACGTCCTTGGGTTCGAACAGGCACTGCGCCGCGCCGCCGGATTTGAACCAGACCAGCGGGGCGAGTGGCGCATTGTCGGTGACCCTGCCTTCAATCCCCCTCCCGCTTGCGAGTCCGAGGTCGGTCATGCCCCCGGCATGACCTGAACGATGCGGGGCATCGTTCACCTCGGACTGGGTTAGGGGAGGGAATGACCTGGAAGCTTGGGCGACGCCTGAAGAAGAAGGCCCTCCCCCGGCCCCTCCCGCAAGCGGGAGGGGGGAAGAAGAAGCAGGAGAAGACAAAGAAGACTCGCTCACGCTCATCGCGCGCCCTCGATACCAGCCGCCAAACCTGCAGCCCACTTGGTAATATCCCCTGCCCCCAGGCAGACCACCATGTCGCCCGGCTGCACCACCTCCGCCAACCGCGTCGCGAGCGCCTCGGGCCCGGCGATCGTCGCCGCAGAGCGATGCCCGCGCCGCTTCAACCCCTCGACCAACGCCTCGGCATCGACACCCTCGACCGGCGCCTCGCCAGCCGCATAGACCGGCGCCACGAACACCATATCGGCATCGTTGAACGCGCCCTGGAACTCTTCCATCAAATCGCCCAATCGCGAGAAGCGATGCGGCTGCACCACCGCGATCACGCGGTTCTCGACACCCTCGCGCGCTGCCGACAGCACTGCGCGGATCTCGACCGGGTGATGCCCGTAATCGTCGATGATCGTGACGCCACCCGTCTCGCCCACCTTGGTGAAGCGACGCTTCACCCCGCCGAACTTGGCGAACCCCTGCTGGATCGTCGCGTCGTCGATCCCGAGCTCGAGCGCGACACCGATCGCGGCGAGCGCGTTCTGGACGTTGTGGCGCCCCGGCATCGGCATTTCGATCCCCTCGATCGAGCGGGTCGTCCCGTCACGGTGTCGCACGATCACCTCGAAGCGGTTGCCGCCCGGGATCGGCGTCACGTTCACCCCGCGCACGTCGGACTGCGCCGAAAAACCGTAGGTCACGACACGCCGGTCGCGGACACGCGGGATGATGTTCTGCACCTCGGGATGATCGAGGCACAGCAAGGCCGCGCCGTAGAAGGGCACGTTCTCGACGAACTCGACGAACGCGTCCTTGACCGCGTCGAACGAGCCGTAGTGATCGAGATGCTCGGGATCGATATTGGTGACGACCGCGATCGTCCCATCCAAACGCAGGAAGCTGCCGTCGCTCTCGTCGGCCTCGACCACCATCCAGTCGCTCGCGCCCAATCGCGCGTTCGAGCCGTAGGAGTTGATGATCCCGCCATTGATCACGGTCGGATCGACCCCGCCCGCATCGAGCAGCGCCGCGACCATCGACGTCGTCGTCGTCTTGCCGTGCGTTCCCGCGACCGCGACGGTCGATTTCAGCCGCATCAACTCGGCGAGCATCTCCGCGCGCCGCACCACCGGGATGCGCCGTTCGAGCGCGGCCTCGACTTCGGGGTTGCCGCGCTTGATCGCGGTCGACGTCACGATCACCGCGGCGTCGCCGAGATTGTCGGCATGGTGCCCGATCAGCACCTTGATCCCCTTGGCGCGCAGGCCCTCGACGACATAGCCCTCTGCGACGTCCGAGCCCTGCACCGCATAGCCGAGGTTCTTCATCACCTCGGCGATGCCCGACATGCCGATGCCGCCAATGCCGACGAAGTGGATCGTCCCGATGTCGGTTGCGACGCCCCTCATGCGAATGCTGCCTTTACGGGCTGCGGCTTGCCGATCGGCATGTCGCCGAGCGGATCGCCGAGGCTTTCGACGAGGTTGGCAAGGTCGCGCACGGCATCGGGCCGCCCGCACGCGCGCGCACGCCCGGCGGCGTTCTGCAGCGCTTCGGGATCGAGCCCGAGCTTCTGCATCTGCTTGGCAAGCTCGACCGGGGTGAAGTGACGCTGATCGATCGTCCGCGCGCCGCCGGCTTGCGTCATCTCGCGCGCATTGGCGGTCTGGTGGTCGTCGGTCGCCGAGGGGAGCGGCACGAGGATCGCCGGACGCCCGGCACAGGTCAGTTCGGCGAGCGTCGAGGCCCCTGCGCGGGCGATCACGAGATGCGCCCAGGCAAGCTGTTCGGGCATGTCGGGCAGATAGGTGGCAAGGTCAGCGGCAATCGACAGCTCGGCATATTTGGCGCGGCAGGCCTCGATATCCTCGATCCGCGCCTGGTGGGTGACTTGCAGCCGCCGCCGAAAGGCGACGGGCAACATCGAAAGGCCGTCGGGGACGACCTGGCTCAGGACGCTCGCGCCCTGGCTCCCGCCGGTGACGAGGACGCGGAAGATACCGTCCTCCTCGAGCAGCGGATACGGCTTGGAGCGCAAGGCGAGCACCGCGTCGCGCACCGGATTGCCGACGAGATGCGTCTTCGCCAGCAGCTTCGGCTTGAGCCGAGCAACGTCGGCGTAGGAGGTCGCGATCGCATCGACCTTGCCTGCGACGAGCCGGTTGACGCGGCCGAGCACGGCGTTCTGTTCGTGCACCGCAGTCGGGATACCCTGGTTGAACGCACCGAGCAGCGCCGGCAGCGCGGGGTAGCCGCCGAAGCCGATCACCGCATCGGGGCGGAAGCTCTTGTACAGCTCGATCGCCATCGCGCGCCCGTTGAGCATCGCGCGCGCCGCCTTCAGATAGCCGATCGGCCCGCCGGTCAGGCGTCCGGCAGGGAGGATATGCGTCTGGATCCCCTCGAACAGCCCGGGAAAGCGCACGCCGCGCTCATCGCTGACGAGCGCGACATAATGCCCACGCTGGATCAGCTCGGCGGCAAGGGCGGCGGCCGGGACCATGTGCCCGCCGGTGCCGCCTGCTGCCAATACGAAATGCTTTGCCATTATATGCCGCTCCGATGCGCGATATATTTGGATCGCGTAACGAACGGATTGCGCCGGGTAAACGCCAGCAGCAACCCCATCCCGATCGACAGCGCGACAAGCGACGATCCGCCATAGCTGATGAAGGGCAGCGTCATCCCCTTCGACGGCGCGAGCCCGGTGTTGACCGCCATCGAAATCAGCGCCTGCACGCCGAACTGCGTCGCGAGCCCGGCGGCGGCGAACAGGCGGAATTCGTCCTGCTCGTCGAGCAACTTGACGAACACCCGTACGACGATTGCAAGGAACAGAAACGCGATGATCATGCACGCGATCAGCCCGAATTCCTCGCCGATCACCGAGAAGATATAGTCGGTATGCCCCTCGGGCAGCCGGAACTTCATTGCGCCGCCGCCAGGGCCGGTCCCGCGCCAGCCGCCCGCGGTAATCGTGTCGTGCGCGGCATTGGTCTGGAAATGGTCGGCTGCGCCGATGCCGTCTGCATCGGGGAACAGGAATGCGTTGATCCGCGCGCGTGCCGTCCCGTAGAACATATAGGCCGCCCCAAGCCCCAGCGGCACTGCGGCGATCAGCCCGCCGATCACCTTGGGCGACGTGCCCGAGATCATCAGCAACGCCATCCACACCGCGCAGAACACCACGGTCTGCCCGAAATCGGGCTGGAGCATCAGCAACAGCGCGACGAGCGCGGTCATCCCGCCGGTGATCATGACCACCGGCAGCGATTCGTCCTGCGCGCGCATCGACAGCACCCAGGCGGCGGTGACGATGAAGAAGGGTTTGAGGAACTCGGACGGCTGGAGCAGCGACACGCCGAGGTTGAGCCAGCGCGTCGCGCCGTTCTTCTGCACGCCGATCACCGGCACGAGCATCAGCAGTATCAGACACGCGACGGTGCCGATCAGCGCCATCCGTCGCGCGACCGGCACGGGCAGCATCGAGACGACGAGCAGCACCGGCAGCGACACGCCGACCCAGGCGAGCTGCCACCACAGATAGAACAGCGGCGGGACGACATGCTTGCCGTCCGAATAGCGTGTCGCAGCGGCAGGCGACGCCGCACCGACCGCAACGAGCCCGACCGCCACCAGCAGCAGCGTCAGCAGCAGCAGCATCCGGTCGATATCCCAGAACCACATGCCGAGCGCCGAGCGGTCTCCACGACCGCCGCGATGCTTAATGCTCTTCCACAGCTTTGGTGGCGGGGTGCGCTGCTCGGTCACGCCAGCGCCTCGACCGCGGCGCGAAACTGGTCGCCGCGATCCTCGAAATCGCGGAACTGGTCGAACGAGGCGCACGCCGGCGACAGCAGGACGGTGTCGCCCGGCTGCGCGTTGGCGGCGGCCTGCGCGACGGCGGTGGCGAGGTCGCCGCTCACCGTCACGGGGATCTTGCCGTCGAGGATCGCGGCGAACGTCTGTGCGGCGTCGCCGATGGTATAAGCGTGGACGACATGGCTGAACGACGGAGCGCAGGCGTCGAGATCGTCCGACTTGGCCTTGCCGCCGAGGATCCAGTGGATCTGCGTGAACGCCGCGAGCGCGGGCGCGGTCGATTCGGGGTTGGTCGCCTTGCTGTCGTTGACGAACGTGACGCCGCCCCGCACCGCGACGCGCTCCATCCGGTGCGGCAGGCCAGCGAAGCTTTCGAGCCCGCGATCGATCATCGCCTCGGGCACGCCGAGCGCCTGGCATACCGCAATCGCGGCGAGCGCGTTCTGCGCATTGTGCGGCCCCTGCAGGCTCGGCCAGCGCGACTGGTCCATGCACACGCCCGGCGCGATCTTGGTGAGATGCTCGCCACGTCCCGAAAGGCTGCGCGCGATCAGCGCCGAGGGGGTATCGCCGATGCCGATGATGGCGTCGTGTGTCGTGGCCTGCATCGCGAACAGCCCTGCCTTCGACGCGGCGTACGCGGCGAACCCGTCATAACGGTCGAGATGGTCGGGCGTCAGGTTGAGCAGCACCGCGACTTCGCAATCGAGGCTGACGGTAAGGTCGATCTGGTAGCTCGACAGTTCGAGCACATAGACGCCGCCTTCGCGCAACGGCGTCTGTTCGAGGACCGGCAGGCCGATATTGCCGCCCATCAGGCTGGAGATCCCCGCGTTCTGCAGGATGTGGTGGACGAGCGCGGTGGTGGTCGACTTGCCGTTGGTCCCGGTGATGCCGACGACCTTGTGCGCGGGGAGCGCCGGCCGCGCCTGCGCGAACAGTTCGATATCGCCGATGATCGGAATGCCGGCGGCGCGCGCCTTCGCGGCGACGGGATGACGGTTGAGCGGAACGCCGGGGGAGACGATCAACGCGTCGAAATCGGCAAGATCGACCTCGAGCGGGTCGGCCAACACCAGATCTTGCCCGACTGTGCGAGCGCGGATGTGGTCGCGCCGCTGCTCATCCGAATCCCACGCAACGACTCGCGCGCCGCCAGCGAGCAACGCGTGCACGCTCGCTGCGCCCGAGCGTGCGAGCCCCAGCACAGCGAAGCTCTTGCCGCGCCAGAGGGGCGAGACGATCACCGCAATTTCAACGTCGAAAGCCCCGCCAGCGCGAGCACCAGCGCGATGATCCAGAATCGGATCACGACGGTCGGCTCGCTCCAGCCGAGCTGCTCGAAATGATGGTGGATCGGCGCCATCTTGAAGACGCGTTTCCCGGTGCGCTTGTAGAAGAACACCTGGATGATGACCGACATCGCCTCGACGACGAACAACCCGCCGATGATGCCGAGCACGATTTCGTGATGCGCGACGACCGAAATCGCACCGAGCGCGCCGCCGAGCGCAAGGCTCCCGGTATCGCCCATGAAGACCGCGGCAGGCGGCGCATTGAACCACAGGAAGGCAAGCCCCGCCCCGACGATCGCCCCGCAGAAGATCGCGAGGTCGCCGGCGTGCGGCACATGCGGAATGCCGAGATAATGCGCGAAATCGGCGCGCCCGACGAGATAGACGATCGCCATGAAGGCGACGCTCGCGATGATGACGGGCATCGTCGCGAGGCCATCGAGCCCGTCGGTCAAGTTCACCGCATTGCCGAACGCCACGATCGTGAACGCCGCGAACACCACGTAGAAATAGCCGAGATCGATCACCGACCCAGTGTAGAACGGCAGATAGAGATGCGTCCCGTTCTGGTGGACGATCAGCATCGCGGCGATCCCGGCGATGACGAACTCGCCGATCAGCCGCATCCGGCTCGACACGCCCGCCGTGCTCGCCTTGCGGACCTTGTCATAGTCGTCGAGGAACCCGATCGCGCCGAAGCCGAGCGTCACGAAGGTGCACGCCCACACATACGGGCTCGAAAGATCCATCCACAGCAGGATCGAGGCGACCATCGAGGTCAGGATCATCAGCCCGCCCATCGTCGGCGTGCCGCGCTTGGCGAGATGCGATTGCGGGCCGTCGCTGCGAATCGGCTGCCCCTTGCCCTGGCGCAGCCGCAGCCAGCCGATGAAGCGCGGGCCGATCAGCAAGCCGAGGAACAGCGACGTCGCGACCGCGGCGCCGGTACGGAAGCTCTGGTACCGGATGAGATTGAGTAGCCCGGGGAAACCCAAATAATCGGCGATGAAATAGAGCATTAAAGTGTCCCGCCCCGCAGGGTTTCCGGTATCCTGCTTCGCAGGTCGGCGACAATTGCCGAGAGCCCTACGCCGTTCGATCCCTTGATGAGTACCGCATCGCCCGGTGCCAGCAACTTCAAAAGACTGGCGCGCGCCGCGGCGGCGTCGGCGACATGGACGAAATCACCCTTCCCCTCAAGCACGTTTGCCAGCGGCGCCATCGCTTCACCGACAAGAATGCCCGCTTCGACCCCGGCCGCAAGAATCGGCTCGAGCAATGCGGCATGATAGCCGTCCGAACGCTCGCCGAGTTCGCGCATTTCGCCGAGCACGACGATCTTGCGCGTCGCGCGCTCGGCGCCGAGGACGGCGAGCGTCGCGCGCATCGACGACGGATTGGCGTTGTAGCTTTCGTCGATCACCAGCGCGTCACCATCGCCGAGCGGCATCGTGAAACGCGCGCCGCGCCCGGCGAGCCCGCCGAGCTCGGCAAGCGCAAGCCCTGCCGCGGCGAGATCGCCGCCGACCGCGTCGACCGCTGCCAGCACCGCGAGGCTGTTCGACACCCAATGCTGCCCGGGCTGGCTGATCGTGAAGCTCAGCTCGCGCTCGCCCACCACCGCGGTCACGAAGGTCGCGCCGCTTGCCAGCCGCATCGATTCGATCGCGCGGACGTCGGCGCACTTGTCGAGCCCGAAGGTTACGGTCCGCGCGGCATGCGGCGCGGCGGCGGCGACCAGGCGGTCGCGGTGCGGGCTGTCATACGGCACGATCGCGACGCCGCCGGGTTCGAGGCCTTGGAAAATCTCGCCCTTGGCATCGGCGATCGCGGCTTCGTCGCGGAAGAAAGCGGTGTGCGCAGGCGCGATTGTCGTGACGATCGCGACGTGCGGGCGGACGAGCTGGGTGAGTGCGCTGAGTTCGCCAGCGTGGTTCATGCCCATTTCGAACACGCCGAAGCGGGTATCGGCTGGCATCCGCGACAGGCTGAGCGGCACGCCGGTATGGTTGTTGTAGCTCTTGACCGAGCGATGCGCCGCCCCGCGCGCGCCGCGATCGAGCGCTGCGAACAGCGCTTCCTTGGTGCCGGTCTTGCCGACCGATCCGGTAACGCCGATGATTTTTGCGGCGGTGCGGGCGCGGGACGCACGGGCGAGCGCGTCGAGCGCGGCCGTCGTGTCGGCGACGAGCACGTGCGGATGCCCGACCGGGTGCGAGACGATCGCACCCGCCGCGCCTTGGGTGAAGGCTTGCGGCAGGAAACGGTGACCGTCGGTTGCTTCGCCGGTGAGCGCGATGAACAGGTCGCCGGGGCCGACTTCGCGCGAGTCGAAGGTGACGCCGGTGGCGGTGAAGGGTGCCGATGCCTTGCCGCCTGTCGCGGCGGCGATGTCGGCGGAGGTCCAGAGACTCGCGCTCACAACTCCCCTCCCGCTTGCGGGAGGGGCTGGGGGAGGGAAGTGCCGAACATGGAGAGCGCGCCGCTTGAGGCACGCCCCTCCCCTAACCCCTCCCGCAAGCGGGAGGGGGATAAGAAGAAGGAGCCCCTCACGCTGCCATCTCCCGCGCAACACTCACATCGTCGAACGGCAGCACCAGATCGCCGACGATCTGCCCCTGTTCATGCCCCTTGCCCGCGATCAGCACGATGTCCTGCGGCCCCGCCGCGGCGATCGCCGCGGCGATCGCCTCGCGGCGCGAACCGATCTCGGTCGCGCCAGGCGAGCCTTCGAGCACCATCGCGCGGATCGCCGCCGGATCTTCAGAACGTGGATTGTCGTCGGTCACGATCACCTGGTCCGCCATCGCCGCCGCGACCGCACCCATCGCAGAGCGCTTGCCCTGGTCGCGGTCGCCGCCCGCGCCGATCACGACGATCAGCCTGCCCGCCGCGTGCGGCTTGAGCGCCGAGATCGCCGCATCGAGCGCGTCGGGGGTGTGCGCGTAATCGACATAGACCGCCGCCCCGCTCTGCGCGATCACCGCACGCTCGAGCCGTCCGCGCACCGGCTGGAGGCGCGAGAGCGCCGACAGCGTCGTTGCCACATCCCCGCCGGCCGCGATCACCAGCCCGGCGGAGACCAGCGCATTGGCCGCCTGATACGCGCCGATCAGCGGCAGATTGATCTTGTACGTCTTACCCTCGGCTTCGATCGCGAGCCCCTGCCCAAGCAAGGTCGGCACGCGCCCGACGAGCTTGAGCGTCTCGCCCTGCGTCCCGACCGAGATCACCCGGATCCCGCGCGACCGCGCGACCTCGGCGACGCGGGCCGCCATCGGATCATCGGACCACACCACCGCGACGCCGTCCTCGACGAGCACTTCGGAGAACAATCGCAGCTTGGCCTCGAGATACGCCTCCATCGTGCCGTGATAATCGAGATGATCGCGGCTGAGGTTGGTGAACGCCGCCGCCGACACGCGCAGGCCTTCGGTGCGATATTGCGACAAGCCATGCGACGAAGCCTCGAACGCGACATGGCTCACGCCCTCGCGCGCCAGCCCCGCGACGTTCGAGAGGAAGGTCACTACGTCGGGCGTGGTGAGGCCGGTCGAGACCTGGTCGTCGCCCGTCGTCACCCCAAGCGTCCCGATCGAGGCGGCATGGAACCCCGCCATCCGCCACAATTGGCGCACCATCTCGACGGTCGAGGTCTTGCCGTTGGTCCCTGTCACTGCGACCGCCATCCGCGGGAAAGGCGCGAAGAAGCGCGCCGCCAGCTCGGCGAATTTTCGCCGCGGCTCGGCATCGGCGACATGCAGCGCGCCTTCGACCGCCGCCTCGGGCCGCGCCACCACCGCGATCGCGCCACCGGCCACCGCGGCGGGGACGAAATCCTCGCCATTGACGACCGCACCCTGGAACGCACCGAACACCACGCCCGGCGCGACCTTGCGATGGTCGATCGCAAATCCCGTCACCGTCGTATCCGGGGCGCCGGGAACCAGCGCCGAAAGCTTCATTGCTCTTCTCCGCCGGTCGGGGGCTTGGCACCCGCGACGAGGCTCAGCATCGGTTGCAGATCGGCGAGATTCACCTCGCGCCGCGTATCGGGCATCACACCGAGGATCGCCCCCGTGCGCGCGATCACGCGGCCCACCACGGGCGCCGCGTTCCACGCCGCGGTCTTCCAGCCGCCCGTCTCCTTGGTGCCCTGCGGCGAATCGAGCATCGCCAGCACGACGTAGCGCGGCGCATCCATCGGGAAGGCCGCGACGAAGGTCGCGACGTTGCGATGATGGTCGTAACCGCCGTTCGAAGCCGCCTCGGCCGTCCCTGTCTTGCCGCCGACGCGGTAGCCCGGCGCATCGCCCTTGCGCCCGGTGCCGTAAAGGCAGACGAGCCGCAGCAGCTGGCGCATCCGCGCGCTGGTCTGCTCGCTCAACACGCGCCGCCCCGCCGCCGCCTGGCCGGGCGCCACCTTCAGCAAGGTCGTCGGCCGCCAGATGCCGCCATTGACCATCGTCGCATAAGCGTTGGCGAGATGCAGCGGCGTCACCGCGATGCCGTGGCCGTACGCCGTCGTCATCACCGTGGTGCGCCCCCAGTAGCGCGGCCAGATCGGCCCGGCGCGCTCGCGCAGCTCGATCGAGGGGCGCTCGCCAAAGCCCATCGCGGTAAACATCGCCGAAAGCTTGTCCTTGCCGATCTCGTCGGCGATCCGCGCGGTCGCGACGTTTGACGAATAGATCAGCGTCTCGGGGATGTTGAGCCAGCGCTTAGGATCGCCGCGCTCGTCATGGATCGTATAGCTGCCGACCTTGAGCGGCGCGGTCGCATCGAAGCGGCGCGCCATCGAGGTGATCGTGCCGGTCTGGATCGCGGTCGCCATCGTGATCGGCTTGAAGGTCGAGCCGAGCTCGTAGACCGATTGCGTGACGTTGTTGCGCAAAGCGTCGCTGGTGGTGCCGGTCAACTTGTTGGGATTGTACACCGGCAGCGACGCCATCGCGATCACCTCGCCGGTCCGCACGTCGAGCACCAGCCCGGTCGCGGCGCGCGCCTGGAACATCACCATCGCGCGGCTGAGCTCGCTCTCCATCGCGCCCTGCACGCGCGCATCGATCGACAGGTCGATCGCGTCGCCGCGGCGAGTCGGATCGGTGAGGCGCTGCTCGAACGCGCGCTCGACACCGGCGCGACCGAGAATCTTGGGATCGGTGCCGGTCGGCCCGATATAGCCGAGCACGTGCGCCGCCATCGTCGACTGCGGATAGAGCCGCTCGGGCTCGCGCGCAAAGACGATGCCGGGTTCGCCGAGCGCGTGGACCTGGTTCACCATCGCGGGCGACGCGTGCTTGTCGAGATAGGTGAACTTGGCCTTCATCGTCAGCCGGTCGAGATACCAGGCCGAATCATGCTCGGGCATCAGCCCGGCGAGCCGCCCCGCCAGCTCCTGCCGATCGCCGAGCACGTCGCCCGGGCGCACGCCGATCGTCCACGCCTCGATCGTACGCGCGAGCGGCTGGCCGTTGCGGTCGAGAATGTCACCGCGCACCACCGGATTGATCGCGAGCGTCGCCGCACCCGCCGGGCCGCCGAACAGCCCGAGCAACGCGATCCGCCCGATCACCAACAGAAAGCCCGCCGCGATCAGCAGCATCAGCATCATCAACCGCACATGCGCCACCGCGACCAGCGCATGCCGCTGATCGTTCGAGCGACGGGCGGGGACGGGGCGGGCGACCAACGTGCTCATCGAGAGGTCCGTTTTTCAGCGCGCGCGCTGCTGCGCAGATCGCCGATCACGCTATCGTCGAGCAAGGCGCGATCGAGCAAGGCGACCGCGGCACGGGGACGCTCGCGGCTGACCGACGCCATCGCGGTACGGGCCACGGGCGCCGCGACAGCACCCGACACTGGTGCGACCCGCTGCGCCGGCGCGGAGGCGGCGGCGGCGCGTGGCGGGGCCGGTGCAACGGCGGTCGCGACCGCAGGCTGGATCACCGGCTGCTGGCTCATCGCCACGGCAGCGGGAGCGGCTGGAACGAACGAGGCCATTTGCGGCGCCGTGCCACGCTGCGTCGGTTCGATCGACGCCAAAGCGCTCTCGTCGGCGACGAACTGGTCCGCCGCAGGGGCGACCAGCCCCAGCGTCTCGGCATTCCACTTGTCGAGCTGGGCAAGGTTGGCGCGCGTGTCGAACTCAGTCTCGAGCGCGCGGATGTCGCGCTTGGCGCGGACGATGTCGGCGGCGGTGCGGTCGAGTCGCTTGCGCTCGGCGGCAACCTGCAACGGCACCAGCAGGAAGCCGAGCGCCACCGCGACGCCGGCGAGGAACCAACCGAGACTCTTGCCCGCAAGACCCAGCATTACAAACTTCCTTCTGACCATGCGGCGGCACCGGTCCGTCGTGCCGTCCGCAACGTTGCCGACCGCGCGCGGGGGTTGCGCGCGATCTCGTCCTCGCTCGCCTTCACCGGGCGACCGACCTCTTCGAAACTGGGGGCGTGCTTCGCCGCGACCTCGGGCAGATGCCGCGACCCCGACGGCAGCGAGCCCGAGCGTTCGCGCAGGAAGCGCTTGACCATGCGATCTTCCAGGCTGTGGAAGGTCACGATCGCGAGCCGCCCGCCGGGCGCGAGTGCGCGTTCGGCGGCGGCGAGGCCGTCCTCGAGCTCGCCCAGCTCGCGATTGATATGGATGCGGATCGCCTGGAAGGTCCGCGTCGCGGGATCCTTCTTGTCATGCGGCTTGTAGCCGAGCGCCTTGCGCACGATCCGCGCCAGCTCGCCGGTGCGCGCGATCGGGCGGTTGTAGACGATCGCCTGCGCGACGCGGCGCGCGCGCGGCTCCTCGCCATATTCCTTGATGACGTGCGCGATCTCGGCTTCGTCGGCGGTGTTGAGGAAGTCGGCGGCGCTCTCCCCCTCCTGGCTCATCCGCATGTCGAGCGGGCCATCGGACTGGAACGAAAAGCCGCGCTCGGCCTGGTCGAGCTGCATCGACGAAACGCCGATATCCATCGTCACGCCCTGCACCGGCATGGCGTCGCGCACTGCGAGTTCGCTGTCGAGCGCCGAGAAAGTCGCCGGTATCAGCGTCAGCGCGCCGGCGGAGGAATCGACAAGTACGCCCCCCGCCGCGATCGCATCGGGATCGCGGTCGAAGGCGAAGACGCGCGCGCCGCGCGCGAGCATGCCCGACGTGTAGCCGCCCGCACCAAAGGTCGCGTCGACATGGCGTTCACCAGCCTCGATCGCGAGCGCGTCGAGCACTTCGTCGAGCAGCACGGGGATATGCGGGGCATCGGCCTGGATCACGTCGCTCACAGCGCGATCCCCTTGGTCTTGCAATGATAGCGGCACGCCGCCTGCATCGCATCATCGACGCCGACCGCGTCGAGCAGCGTCTTGGGATCCCAGATGTCGATCCAGTCGAACGTACCCCAGAAGAACGCATTCTCGGCGATCCGCGCATAATCGCGCGGGAAGCCGGGCATGATGAAGCGGCCTGATCCATCGAACGGCACGGCTTCACCGCTGGCGTTGCGGCGCTTGAGGTTGAAGTCGGGCTTGCCGTGCTCGGCGATGTGGCGCGCCTGGAGATCCTCGACCTCCGCCTTCAGGATGCGGACATAGCCCGGATCGTACGCGCGCAGGCAGGTCTGCTCGGGATGGACACCGATGATGACGGTGCCGCCGTCCTTGCCGTCGGCGCGTGGGCTGTTGGCGGCGAGCGCCTGACGCAGCGATGCAGGAATCGCGACCCGGCCCTTGTCATCGACAAGTCCCAGTCCCTCCCCCTGATAATCGCTCCGGTCTTCCACGCTTCCCCCGCACACGGCGGACAAGCCTCTCCCGAACCGAAAAGTGCCCAATCGCAAATTTCGGTGCCTGTAGTGTCAGCGCATGACGCGCAGGCGAGATAAGTCTGTCCCTGTAGCGAACAGGTACCATGGGGCCAATCGGGGACACAAGGGGAAATCCGGGGATGTGCCGGGAAATGAGCTCAATCGCTTCGATTCAGCCTCGAAGATTTTTGCGCCATATCAGGTTGTTCTCGCTGTGTTCGAAGATGCGGCGCAAAACGAGGGTGAACACCCGCGCAAAACGCAGGTCGCGGGTGGGTTTCCCGTAAAATCCCCACCTCTCCCACGCTCAATGCTTGGCTGCGGCAGGACGCGTTTCGACGGTATTGCCATCGGGCCTGGCAGCGCTCGGCGCGACGCCGAGTTCGGCAAGCGGCTCCTTGGGCGCGTTGGGATCGACGATGTTCGCCGCGACCATATTGGCGACGACGTCTGGCCGCGCACTGCCGATCGCCGCGACTTGCCGATCGTGGTTGGCAGTCGCGAAAATCGCCGAAGCGAGGCCGATGAGCAGCAAAACGGCGGCGAGACCGATCATGCCGACCTTGGCGCGCTGGCTCGTCTGAGCCGGATCCTGGGCGATGATTTTCATAAGCTGTGGCATAAATGTAACGTGTTAAGGCGCGGTTGTCGATCCCGCGATCAATCGTGCAGTAACCAAGGTGGAACGACCAGCCCCTTGGCCTCTAGCCATGCGCGGTTGTAGAGCGTTGATAGGTAACGGAAACCGCTGTCGCACAGGATCGTCGCGACTCGGCTGCCGGTGCCGATTTGGCGTGCAAGGCGAACCGCGCCGGCGACGTTGATTCCCGAGGAAAGCCCGAGGCACAGCCCTTCTTCGGCGAGCAGCCGTGTGACCCATTCCATCCCCTCGGCATCCGAGATTCGGAACTGCGTGTCGATCGGCGCGCCTTCGAGATTGGCGGTGATTCGCCCCTGCCCGATTCCTTCGGCGACCGACGACCCTTCCGACTTCAATTCGCCATGCGCATAATATTCGTACAGCGCAGCGCCGTGCGGATCACTGAGCGCGATGCAGACCTTCTCGTCCTTGGCCTTCAGGCCAAGGCCAACGCCCGCAATCGTCCCGCCCGTCCCCGCGGCACAGGTAAAGCCGTCGATTCGCCCGTCCATCTGTGCCCAGATCTCTTCGGCGGTGCCGGTGATGTGCGCCTTGCGGTTGGCAATGTTGTCGAACTGGTTGGCCCATACCGCGTTCGGGGTCTCATCGGCGATCCGGCGCGAGGTGTGGACGAAATGGCCAGGGTTCGAATAGGGCGCCGCCGGGACAAGCACGAGCTCGGCGCCGAGCGCGCGCAGCGTGTCCATCTTCTCGCGGCTCTGCGTCTCGGGCATGACGATGATCGTCTTGTAGCCCTTGGCATTGGCGACCAGCGCGAGCCCGATCCCGGTGTTGCCCGCAGTTCCTTCGACGAAGGTGCCACCCGGCGCGATGCTCCCGCGCGCCTCGGCATCCTCGACGATCCCGAGCGCGGCGCGGTCCTTGACCGAGGCGCCAGGGTTGGCGAATTCGCATTTGCCGTAGATTTCGGCACCGGCGGCTTCGCTCGGTCCCTTCAACAGGACGAGCGGGGTGTTGCCGATGAGTGCGAGCGTGTTGGGCGTGGTGTGCATCGCGCAGACATAGCGTGCCTGTCCGCCCCTGCAATGGAGGGCCGCTTTGCTGACGACAAATCCGCCTTTCAGTCCTCGGCCGGACGGAGCGATGACGCGACGCTCCGCTGGAGCGAAAATCTCGCAGACAGAGCAGATAGAAGTGCGCCTACGCCGACATCGTCGCGGCCAGCAACCGCGCTAGGCCACCCCCGCCGCGCGCAGATGCGGCCGCAGCCGTCCACTCAGCCACAGGAAGAACATCCGGTAATCGCTCGCGAGCGACCAGAGCGGATAGGTGAAGGTCGCCGGGCGGTTCTTCTCGACGCCGAAATGCGCGCCCCAGGCAAAACCGTAGCCGGCGATCGGCAGCGCAAGCCACCACCACCCGCCCCATTGCAGCGCAACCGCAAGGAACAGGAACGTCAGCCCAGTACCTGCATAATGCAGCGCGCGCGTCTGCGGCCGCGCATGCTCGCGCAGGTAATACGGCCAGAAGTCGGCGAAGCGGGTGATCGGACGCGCCATGGCGCCGATGCTATCCTTCCTCGCGCCCGTTGCAAGCCCTGCCCGGCGCCCCGTCCGAATTGCTGAACGCGCGATTGTACGAGGAATGGCGCGGCTGATCAGTGAGACCCGCCGCATCAGCGGCAGCCCGCGGTGCGGCTCGGCGGGATCGAGAATGTTGTGGTGGCCATAACGAGAAGACTCTCGCCGATCTCCATGACCGCATCGCCCGGACGATCGCGTGCCTCCCCTGCCCCGTGCGTGCGGGGAGAGCCTATTGCAGCCCCTGTTCCCGGCATGCAGCGCGTGATATGTTCCTGCAATGTTCACAACCGCCCCCGAGTCCGCCGCTCAGCGCGCCGCCGATTCCTACGGAGCGGAAATCGGCCGCGAGCGCGCCGCCGCGCCTCCCTGTGAGGCGCCCCCGGGGCGCGACGCGCACGTTTTTCCGCCGCGGCCGCTGCGCTGGCTGTTCCTCGATCTCAACAGCTATTTCGCCGCAGTCGAGCAACAGCTCGCGCCCGAATTGCGCGGCAAGCCGATCCTCGTCGCGCCCGTCGACAGCGATACCACCGCCGCGATCGCCGCGAGCATCCAGGCCAAGCGCTTCGGCATCCGCACCGGCACGCCCGTCTGGGAAGCGAAGCGGTTGTGCCGCGAGCTGATCGTCGTCCCCGCCCGCCACGACAAATATGTCGAATTCCACGAGGCGATCGTCGCCGAGATCTGGAAGCATTTCCCCGTCACCAAGGTCTGCTCGATCGACGAGGTCGCCTGCCGCCTGCTCGACAATGAAAACAGCGTCGCCGACGCCACCGCGCTCGCACGGCGGATCAAGGCCGGGATCCTAGCGCATGTCGGCGAATGCCTGACGAGCTCGGTCGGCATCGCCCCCAACCGGCTGCTCGCCAAGCTCGCGTCGGACATGCAGAAGCCCGACGGGCTCGTCGTGCTCGAAGCCGCGAGCTTGCCGCAGCGGCTCTACGACCTGCAGCTCCGCGACATCAGCGGCATCGGCGCGAAGATGGAGCGGCGGCTCGCGCAGGATGGGATCAACGACATCCGGCAATATTGCGAACGCCGCCCGCGCGACGCCGGCACCGCGTGCGGCGGCACCAATGGCGATCAGCTGTGGTACCAGCTCCACGGCGTCGACCTACCCGAAAAGGCGACGCAAAGTCGCAGCATCGGCCACAGCCACGTGCTCTCGCCCGGCAAGCGCGGCGTCGTGCCCGTCCGCCTCACCGCACGCCGGCTCGCGTTCAAGGCGACCAGCCGGTTGCGCCGGAAGCAGTGCCGCGCGCGGCTCCTGGTGCTCCACGCGCGCTTCGAGGACGACAAGTCGAGCTGGCGCACTTCGGTCAAACTGCCCGCGACGCAGGACAGCTTCGTCGTGCTGGCAGCGCTCGAGTCGCTGTTCCCGCGGCTGATCGCGGCGGGGCGGACGCGACGCGGCGATTTCCAGATCCGCATGGTCGGTGTGACGCTTGCCGAGATCGAACCTGTCGCTGGCGAACAGGATTCGCTGTTCGGCCTGCTCGACCCCGACGACCCGCTCGCACGCGAAACCCGCACACTCGCGCTCAGCCGCGCGATGGACCGGATCAACGAAAAGTTCGGGCGCAACGCGGTCAGCCTCGGCCCGCAGCACGGCGAGCGAATCGACCGCATCGGAACCAAGATCGCCTTTGGCAGAATCCCGGATCTTGATGAGTTTCATGAATGAAGATGAACCTCGGATGACCGAATTATTGCAACGCAAGAAAGTGTACGTCGCAGTAACACTACCCTCTTGACGCACAATGTTGCGTGCGCGAAGCCGTTGGCATGACCACTCGACTCCTCCCCGCCGCCGCGTTCGCGCTCCTTGCCCTTTCGGCCTGCGACAGCAAGCCGACCGAAGTGACCTCGGTCACGCCCGACCCGATGGCGTCGGTCCTCGCCAACAAGGCGCCGGTCGAGCTGCCGCCCGCGATCAAGTCCGAAGCGACGCTGCGCTGCAAGGACAACAGCCTCGTCTACGTCACCTTCTTCGAAGGCGACAAGCAAGTGCTGGTCAAGTCGAAGCCCGACGCGACCCCGGTCAAGCTCACCGCCGAAAAGGCCGGCGATCCGCTCAAGGCCGATGGCTATGTGCTGACGGGCAACCCCAAGGCCGTCACGCTCACGCAGCCGGGCAAGCCTGCCCAGCTCTGCGACATCTGATCCTTCCTTCTTTCAAAAGCCCCTCCCCTTCAGGGGAGGGGTTGGGGGCGGGGCTTTCCGTCCTCCAAACCTTGCCTCTGCCGCGGCGATTGGCCACGATGGGTCGTTCGATACGATAAGGACCCTTCATGTCGACGATCGCGATCTACAGCCTCAAGGGTGGCGTCGGCAAAACGACGCTGACGGTGAACCTCGCTTGGTGCGCCGCCACGCTGTCGTCGCGCCGGACGCTGTTGTGGGATCTCGACCCGCAAGCCGCTTCGAGCTTTCTCCTGTCGAACCGCGCCGCCGGCACCAAGCCGCGCGAACAGGCGCAATCGGTCTTCGCCAAGGACGTCGAACCCGAAAAGCTGATCGAGCAGACCGCGGTCGCGCGGCTCGACCTGCTCGCCGCCGATGCCTCGCTGCGCGGGCTCGATCTGCTGTTCCACGAACTCGACAAGAAGAAGCGGCTGCAGAAACTGCTCGTCGGCCTGCGCAAGAATTATGACCGCGTGCTGCTCGATTGCCCGCCCGGCCTGACCGAGACGAGCGATCAGGTGATGCGCGCCGCCGATCTGATCGTCGTTCCCGTCATCCCCTCGCCTTTGTCCGAACGCGCGCTTGCCGAAGTGGTCAAGCATCTCGGCGCCAAGGTCGAGGTCATGCCGGTCCATTCGATGGTCGACCGCCGCCGCAAGCTCCACGCCGACGCGATCGCGCGGCATCCCGACTGGCCGGTGATCCCGATGGCGAGCCAGGTCGAGCAAGTCACCGTGCGACGCGAAGCGGTCGGCAGCTTCGCGCCACGTTCGGCGGGGGCGCAGGCGTTTGCCAGTCTGTGGCAGGCGATCGAGCGCCGCCTCGCCGCGTGAGACCGCGCGTCACGCCGCTCGATCCCAATCTCGTGCTCGGCGCCTATTCGGTCGGCGTCTTCCCGATGGCCGATGGGCGCGACATCGACGACGTCTATTGGGTCGAGCCCAACGACCGCGCGATCCTGCCGCTCGACGGTTTCCACCTCTCGAAATCGCTGCGCAAGACGATCGCCGCCGAGCGCTACCGCGTCACCGCCGACCGTGCCTTCCCCGACATCCTGCGCTTGTGCGCCGAATCGGCCGAGGATCGCCCCGACACCTGGATCAACGGGCCGATCGAACAGGTTTTCAACACGCTGCACACGCTCGGCTTCGCGCATTCGATCGAAGTCTGGGACGGCGAGACGCTGGTCGGCGGGCTTTACGGGCTCGCGCTCGGCCACGCGTTCTTCGGCGAGAGCATGGTCAGCCGCGCGCGCGACGCGTCGAAGGTCGCGATCGCGTGGCTCGTCGCGCGGCTGCGCGTCGGCGGGTTCAGCTTGCTCGATTGCCAGTTCATGACCGATCATCTCGCCTCGTTGGGGGCGGTCGAGATCAGCCGCGCGGCCTATCTCGCGTTGCTGTCGCCCGCGGTATCCTCTGCGATCGGCTCATCGGCTTCGTCGGTCTCGGTCGCCGATTTCTTCGCACTCGACCGCGGCTTCGCGCTCGACTCGGCCGGACCGCCGCCGGAAACCGACTCGGGTCCGCCTTCGGGGAAGGTCATCGCGCAGCTCTTGACCCAGACGTCGTAGATCGGGTGCGGCACGACGTTGAGCGCGGGCCGTTCCTTGAACAGCCACCCCGAGAACGGACGGCGCCACACCTTGTCGGTGCCCTGCACGTCGAGCTGGACGAACGCGCCGGTATAATGCTCCTGCTCCCACGGCGCGGTCTGCTCGCACGCGCGCAGCCGGATCACGACATCGCCGACGCGTACTGCAGTACCGGGCTTGAGCGTCACGTCGCGCGCGACGCCGTTGCGCTTGTTGAGCAGTCCGAGCGTCGCGACGCGCTGCGCCATCGGCGTCGCGCCGAAGCTCGGGTCGACGCCGCCACCGACATCGACCGTCACGATATTGGCAGCGCTAGTGTCGGCGTCGAGCGCGGTCTCGGGAGTCGGCTGCTGCGTCGGCGCGGCGGTCTTGGTCGGGCCGCAGGCGGTTACCGCCAGCGACACCAGCACCACGCCCACCAACGCGCGGCGAATCACGCGTCGGGGGTCCAGGCTTCGTAATCGCCCGTCGCGGCGGCGCGCACGCCACCCTTTTCAAGCGCACCGCTCGGCCGATACGCAGCAAGCGTGCCGGTGAGATTGGGCTCGGCGGGGATCTGCCAGGCGCGCGGCGCGGGCAGCGCGCGCGAGGGGACATCGGCGACTTGATGATGCAGCCAGCCAAACCATTCGGGCGGCACGCGGCTGGCATCATTGACGCCGTTATAGATCACCCAGCGCCGCGGGTTGCCCGCGGTGTCGGCGCCGCCCTCGTAATAGACGTTGCCGAGCGCGTCTTCGCCGACACGCGCCTTGCCGCGCAGACCGAATGCCGTGCCCCAGCTCGCGCCGGTCCACCACGTGAAAGGATTGAGATTGATGCCCATGGCGTAGCGCTTAGCGCGGGCTCGCGCCGCCTTCAACCGCGATCACTTCGCCGGGCGCCCTTGCCAGCTGACATGATCGCCCTCGCTGATCCCCAGATCGAGCGCGCGTCCGCCCCGCAACTCGAGCACCGCGCTGACCGGCTCGCCCGAGGGGATCTGCGCTTCGGATTGCGGGACGGTGTTTTCGGCAATCCGCGCGATCGTCCCGTCGGGGCGGATGAACAGGATGTCGAGCGGGCTCGGCGTGTTCTTCATCCAGAAGCTCGCCTCGCGCGGCGGGCCCTTGGGCGGGTACGGCGCGAACAGCATCCCGCCATTGAGCGGAATATCGGTGCGGAACATCAGCCCGCGCTGCTGTGCTTCCTCGGTCTTGGCGAGTTCGACCGCAAAGGCGTGCGTGCCGTTGCTGCTGGCGATCGTCAGCGCGATCGTCCCGGCGGGCGCCTCGGCAGCTTGAGTCGTGGGCGCCGCGCTGCATCCAGCGGTCGCGAGCACCAAAGCGAGCGCCGCCGCGCGCGCGATTGCAACAAACATGGGTACGCTCAGCCTTCCTCTTCGACCGCTACCGCAAGCGGCCCCTTGTCGCCCGCGCTCATCCGCGCGCGCAGCCGTTGGCCGGGCTCGACCTCGGCAAAGCCTGCGCGCCGCAGCGTTTCGACATGGACGAAGATATCGCCCGAATCGCCATCGCGCATCAGGAAACCATAGCCCTTGAGACGATTGAACCATTTCACCGTCACCGGTTCAAACGGCCCGGCCTGATCGAGCAAACCGAGCACATCGTTCCGCAGCGCGTCGCTGCGCGGGCGCTGGAGCGGCTCGATCGCGTTGGAAAGGTCGATCGACAGGATCTCGGTCGCCTGCAAGCCACGGTCGCGCATTCCGGCGAGGCATTCGAGCCGCGCGCCCTCGGGCAGACTGCGGCGGTTATGCGGGCGCAGCAACGAAAAATGGATCAGGATGTCGCCGACCGACGCATCGTCCGCGACGAGAAAGCCGAACCCCCGCGTCATATCGAACCATTTGAGCACGCCAGTATAGACGCGCGCGGAATCCGACGACTCTGCGCCGGAAAACTCCATCTCTTCTTTCCAATCCAGCGCCCCAAGCGCCGGAATCGTTTCGTTGCGCATCGCCACTTCCCCCGGCACAATAATAAGCACGGTCTGAGCGCGAAGCAATATCTTCCGCCCTTCGGTCCGAACCGGTACTTTTATTTGAACTATACAGGATTCATTAGCTGAGCGTATCGAAAACTTCGCCGGGGGCCATCGCGGCAATCCGTCGGGCAAGGGCATAGTCATGGCCGGCGCGAATCATCGCGGCGATATGCTTTTCGCGGAGTGGCCGCTCGGCCTGCGCCAGCGCGAACGGGCCGATCCGCCTGCGGCGCGCAAACGCCAGCGCGGTCTCGAGAGCGCGCTCCTCGACCGCGGGAACGATCGCGGCGCTGTCGGCCTCGTCGATCCCGTCATGGTGGAGCGCGCCGGTCACGCGCCGCTTGCCCAAGCCCCGCCGCCCCATCGCCGCGGCGCGCGCCTCGCCAAAGGCGCGATCGTCGATATAGCCGAGTTCGGCGAGCTTTTCGGCGAGCGCTTCGGGCGCCGCGTGCGCCCCGTCCCAGCCGCGCTCGCGGATCTTGCGGACGAGGTACGCCGTCAACCGGGCACGCGTCGTCGCAAAGCGCTCGACATAGCGTAAAGCGAGCCGTTCGAGCGCCGCCGCATCTAACGGCGGCGCAACGCGTATCTCTTTGCGAGCGGATCGTTTCGGGGCTGGATCGTGCATGACGCCATCATTGTGCCATAGTCGGTCCCGATTTTGAACGCTTGGCATAAGCAGGGGTGCGTGCTGAAGACGAGACATAGAGGCGCGGCCAACGCAGGATGCCGCGATCAAGGGCGCAAAGACCAATGAATTTCAAGACGATAGATACGCAGTCGGACGAGCGGAAGGGTGCAGCCGCTCCGCCTGCCCTGCTCGCGACGCCGACCGAAGACACGCTTTTGCGTCGTTTTGCCGATTTCGAGACGCTGGGGGCAGCGCTCGATTATGCCGCAACCGGCGTCCGCGGCCTGAATTTTCATGATGCCCGCGGCGCGCTCGCGCGGCCCTATCCGTTCGCCGAACTGCGCGAGGATGCGCAGGTGGTCGCGCGTCGCCTTATCGCATCGGGAATCCGGCCCGAGGACCGTATCGCCGTCGTCGCCGAGACCAGCCCCGAATTCGCCGCGCTTTTCTTCGGCGTCATCTATGCTGGCGCGTGGCCCGTCCCGCTGCCGCTGCCGACATCGTTCGGCGGCCGCGATACGTATATCGAGCAATTGCGCGTCCAGCTCACCAGCTGTGATCCCACCCTGCTGATCTACCCGCCCGAGCTCGCGCAGATGGGCGCCGATGCTGCGACGGTCGCGGGCATCACCGGCATCGACTGGTCGGAACTCGCGATGCGCGCCGCGCCCGACGTCGCGCTGCCGCAGGCCAAGGGCGACGACATCGCCTATCTGCAATATTCGAGCGGCTCGACGCGCTTCCCGCACGGCGTCGCGATCACGCACCACGCCTTGCTCAACAATCTCGCGGCGCACGCGCATGGCATGCAGCTCATCGCCGGCGATCGCTGCATCTCGTGGTTGCCCTGGTATCACGACATGGGGCTGGTCGGCTGCTTCCTCTCGCCGGTCGCAAACCAGGTTTCGACCGATTATCTCAAGACCGAGGATTTCGCGCGGCGTCCGCTCGCGTGGCTCGACATGATCAGCCGCAACCCGGGCACCTCGATCAGCTATTCGCCGACCTTCGGCTACGACATTTGCGCACGCCGCATGTCGAGCCAGACCAAGGCGTCCGAGCGCTTCGACCTGTCGCGCTGGCGGCTCGCGGGCAATGGCGCCGACATGATCCGCCCCGACGTGATGCAGAGCTTCGTCGACGCCTTCGCCGATGCCGGCTTCAAGGCGAGCGCTTTCCTGCCGAGCTACGGCCTGGCCGAAGCGACGCTCGCCGTCTCGATCATGCCCCCGACCGAGGGGATCCGCGTCGAGCTGGTCGAGGAAACGCAGCTTTCGGGCGTCGCCGCCGGCGAGGACCGGCCGCAGCGCTACCGCGCGATCGTCAATTGCGGCAAGCCGGTGCGCGACATGAAGGTCGAGATCCGCGAAGAGGACGGCACCCCGCTCCCCGAGCGCGCGATCGGCAAATTGTGGTGCTCGGGCCCCTCGGTGATGGTCGGCTATTTCCGCGACCAGGCTTCGACCGACGCGTGCCTCGTCGACGGCTGGCTCGACACCGGCGACATGGGGTATCTGAGCGACGGCTATGTCTACATCGTGGGTCGCGCCAAGGACATGATCATCATCAACGGCCGCAACCACTGGCCGCAGGACATCGAATGGGCGGTCGAGCAGCTCCCCGGTTTCAAGGCGGGCGACATCGCTGCCTTTGCGATCACCACGCCGGGCGGCGAGGAAACCCCCGCGGTGCTCGTCCAGTGCCGCAGCTCGGACGATGCCGAGCGCGTCCGCCTGCGCGAGGAAATCCGCGAGCGCGTCCGCTCGGTGACGGGCATGAACTGCGTGATCGAACTGATCCCGCCGCGCACGCTGCCGCGCACCAGCTCGGGCAAGCTCAGCCGCGCCAAGGCGCGCAACCTCTATCTCAACGGCGATATCAAGCCGTACGACCTGGCGGCGTAAGCCTCGCTGCTGCGGATAGGGCGCGCGCGGATACGCCGCGCCCCTTCCCCGGCAAACGCCTGCGCCTAACCTTCCGGTAAGGCTCCTTGCGGTATAGCGGGCGCGTGAGCACCGAAAACACATCCCAATTCGCCAAGCCGCATATCGACGCGCGAGCACTGCTTGGGCTGTACGATCCGGCGGACACCACCGATTGGGCGCCGATCCGCGCCGCGCAAGTCCATGCCGGTGGGCAGTTGGCGCTGTTCCTGCTCGCCGCCAACGTGATCGGTGCGGCGATGGTCACGCTGATCCTCCAGCGCAGCGCACCGCTTTGGGCGCTCGCTTGCTGGGGTGCGGTGGTCGCCGCGATTTCGGTCGCGATCACCTTCCGCCGGCTTGCCGCCAAGCAGCGCGGCGCGGCGACGCTCGCCGCCGTGCGCGACACCGTGATCGAGGGCATCGCGCTCGCCACAATCTGGTCGGTCCCGCCGCTCGCGTTCGGGTTCAACCCCGACGTCGGCACGGCGCTCGGGCTGTGGATCGTGCTGTCGGTGCTGATGACCGCATCCGCTGTCGCGATGGCGGCACTTCCGCTCGCGACGTTGAGCTTTCTCGGCATCCTCGGCCTGGCGATTTCGGTCATGGTCCTGCGCATCGCCGGGCCGGTCCTTGCCGCCTCGGTCGCCTTGTTCACCACGCTGCTGATGATCGGCTGCTTCACGCGGGCGCGTTCGCTCGTGCTCATCCGCTCGGGCGAGATCGCGCTTGCCGAGCGCGACGAGACCGTCAGCCTTTTGCTGCGCGAAGCGAAGCAGGACGAGAGCGCCGACTGGCTGTGGGAAACCGATGCTGCGCGCCGCGTCGTGCGCGCATCGCCGCGCTTCGCCTTGTCAGTCGGGCTCGACCCCGTCGGCGTGAACGGCAAGTCGCTGCTCGAAGTGCTCGCCGGGAAGACCTGGGATTCGGGCAGTTTCGCACCCGCGCTGCGCACGCTTGCCGAAAATCTCAAAGGCCGCACGGCGTTTCGCGGGCTCGTGCTGCCGGTCAACGTCGCCGAGCAGGAGCGCTGGTACGAAATCGCCGCCAACCCGCGTTATGACGATCACGGTGCATTCCTCGGCTTTCGCGGCGTCGGCGCCGACGTCACCGAACAGCGCGCCTCGGCCGACAAGATCAACCGCATGGCGCGGTTCGACACGCTCACCGGCTTGCCCAACCGCCTCCACGTCAACGAAGCGCTGTCACACGCGATGGCCGATGCGGAGAAATGGGGCAGTCGCTGCGCCTTCATGATGATCGACCTCGATCGCTTCAAGGCGGTCAACGACACGCTGGGTCACCCGATCGGCGACCGCTTGCTGAGCCGTGTCGCCGAACGCCTCACGACGCTGATGGGCGCGAACGAAGTCATCGGACGGCTCGGCGGCGATGAATTCGCAGTCGTGGTGCGCGACGCGAGCGATACGCAACGACTCGAGACGCTCGCGCAGACGATCGTCGATGCACTCGCCCGCCCCTACGATATCGATCATCACACGCTCTACACCGGCGCGAGCGTCGGCGTCGCGACCGGCCCGCGCGATGGCCGCACCACCGAGATGCTGATTCGCTCGGCCGACCTTGCGCTGTACCGCTCGAAGGACGCCGGCGGCGGCAAATTCCACCATTACGAACCACAGCTCCACGTCGCAGCCGAAGAACGCCGCGTGCTCGAACAAGCGCTGCGCAAGGCGCTGACCAATGACGAGCTGCACCTCACCTACCAGCCGGTCGTCGATGCCGGGAGCGGCCGACTGACGGGGTTCGAGGCGCTGGTGCGCTGGACGCATCCCGAGCTCGGCCCGATCTCGCCGGTCAAGTTCATCCCGCTCGCCGAGGATGCACGACTGATCGCGCCGATCGGCGAATGGGTGCTGCGCTCGGCGTGTGCCGAAGCGGCGAAATGGCCGGGTGACGCGCGCGTCGCGGTCAACGTCTCGCCCGAGCAGCTCCACAATCCGGGGTTCGTCGCGGTGGTCGCCTCGGCGCTGGCGAACAGCGGGCTGCCCGCACGCCGGCTCGAGCTCGAAGTGACCGAAAGCGTGTTCATGCGCGACGATACCGGCGCGGTGAAGTTGCTCGAACGGATCCTCGATCTCGGCGTGCGCTTGAGCCTCGACGATTTCGGGACGGGCTATTCGTCGCTCGGCTATCTCAGCCGTACGCGCTTCTCGACGATCAAGATCGACCGCAGCTTCGTCATCAGCGCATCGAAGAAGGTGCCCGAGGCGATCGCGATCATCCGCGCGGTGGTCGCACTCGCGCAGAGTCTCGGCATGGCGACAACGGCCGAAGGGGTCGAGACCGAGGACGAGCATCTGATGGTCCAGGAATTGGGCTGCACCAAGGTCCAGGGCTATTATTTCGGCCGCCCGCTCCCGGTCGAGGAAGCGCGCGTCCTGGCGGCGCGTGCAGCGCAGAATCGCGAAGCTGCATGAGGGTGCTTGCAGCGGAGGCAACCTCTCGCTAAACGAGCCCACCTGATAGGGGTGTAGCTCAGTTGGTTAGAGCGTCGGTCTCCAAAACCGAAGGCCCTCGGTTCGAGTCCGAGCTCCCCTGCCAGGTTTTCCGCCATTTCTTTAGCCTGTGGCATCCCGCCAAACGCAGCGGATAGCATCAGATAAGCACAGGATAAGCGCCGGGTGACGATTCGCGGTTGTCGTGTCGATCTCGAGCCCAAGTTGCATGGCGTAGCCCTGCCGCCCTCTAAACCGCCCTCTATTTTACTGTAGCAGTCGCGCGCGGGCCGCGGGGCTTTCACCGCGGCGTTGGTCAGCATAGATTTGCTCTCAGGGGTGAGACGCGATGTTTCAGTGGTACATCGACACGATCGGGAAACTCGGCCCCGGGATCATTGCCTTGCTCGTTCTCTTCACGACAAGGGGCCAAAACAGATGGCAGGACACGATCAGCATGCGTGCGGCGATGGTCGAGGATCAGAAGTTCCGCTTGGCACTGCTCGAACGCCGCAACGTGGCGATCGATAAGGTCCGATTTGCGGTACAACACTTCTGGGTTGAAGGTGCTTTGCGTCGGGAGGCCGCTACATCGACGGGGGAGGCGCTTGAGATTGCAGAACTGGTCTTTGACGACGCCGAACGAACAACGATCGAATCTTTTTTGCGGCAAATATGGAAGTGGCAGTCGCTAGACCGCCGTATCACTTCGTTGCAAAACAGCCGCAGCGAGGAAGACGAAGAGCGCTACCTGAAGACCGTCGACGAAATCTCCGATCTCGAGGATACGATTCTTCGTACCGTTGAGCCGTTGATTAAAGGGCTGCGCGAAGCAACGCGCGTAAGCTCAATCCCTGCGCTCTCCCGAAATCCTGTCAGGCTAGGTTGGTCCCTTAGAAGGAAAAAGGGTGATTGATCGTTTCCAGGCACTATGCGCGCGCGCGTATTGGTCGCAAAACCTGCAAGCCTTTTATGACATGACAAAACCCCTGCTGACCTAGTGCCCCCAACAACACGCAAGCGATCGGCAAAAAAACTGCCAGCCGGTTCGACTCGGGTCGGCTAGTGTTCGGGATTGCGCGGAACGCCAAGATTCGAGATATTCGTCGCCCGCATGATCCGGAAATTGTCTATTACGGGCTAGGCAAGGGAGCGTCATGGTTCGAACCGATCTCATCAGACTAATAGCTGCTCAGTGGCCCGATCTACCGGACGGCGACGCTGAAAAGATCGTTAGCGCGTTTTTTGATGCGATTATTCAGCGGTTGGCCGATGGCGGGCGTGTAGAGGTTCGCGGCTTCGGCTCGTTCACGACCCGAGCGCGCGACGCTCGTACTGGTCGCAACCCCCAAACTGGAGATTCCGTCGAATTGGCAGACCGGCGTGTTCCTTGGTTCAAGGCGTACAAAGATTTGTTCGCGGCGATAAACGATGGACGGTCGCCACGGGACACGTCCGCAGGCAACGCGGCTGTAAGCAAGAGGAGCAATCATGGCGGATAATGAGCACACCCAGGCGCTGTATAACGATTGCACGAATTGCGGAGCATCAGGCGAGTATGCGCCACCGCCCGTAGATCGCGGGGGCGGGAGCTGGTCTCAGCAATCTCCGGGGGCTTGCCCGGATTGCAAAGGGGTCGGCGCTATCCCTACATCGGAGGGCAAGAAGATTCTCCATCTTGTTAAGCGTTTCACCAGGGCAGGCAGGATAGAAATTCCTGAATGACTTATGTGCTGAATGGCCAGAAGTAGAAGCCGATCGACGGCTTGCGGATCGACCACAAGGTATTCAGATACGAGGGCTCTGCGCAGCCTATTTTACACCCCACGGGGAGTAGGGCGAGCGTTAGAAACCGCTCGCCCGGACCCTTACCGATGAGTGCCATAGCTGTGGCTACCAACCCGACTGCTGTAGTGTCCGCCACGATGGCTCGACCCACCATAGCTGCCAGAGAAGTGGCCACCGTGGCTTGAAGTGTGATGCCCGCCGCCATAATGCGGCCCACGACTGGCTTGAGCACTACTCGCGGTGAAAAGCGCGACCGCTAGAATTGCTAACTTCATATTTTTTCTCCTGTTCGAGTCGGGCATGTCGCCCGCTCTCAGGAGATCATCGCGTCGCAACGGAAAACGGCAAGTCAGAAGAAGGAGAGAAAGCGCCGGACCGCGGCGGACAAAGCACTACCGACGCAGCCGGGGCCGAACATCTCGCCCTAGCCTCAGAACGAGGGCCGCACGTGCAGCCCGAGCGACACCCTAGACCGCAGTCACTAGGCAGGCCGGGGTGGCAGGCCCATTTGCGCGACGATCTCATAATCCAAGAACACGTCGCTGGCGAAAAAGGCGAGAAGATCAAGATCGTCGTAGGTGAAATGACGAACCTCGGCATGACCGGGATTACCATCGACAGGCGCGTGAACGACCCGGACCGTCTTTTCGTATCCAAGTGCAGCCCGCTTAACCGCGTCGACGCTAGCCCAGGCGAACACGGCTTCGGCGCCCAATTTCTTACTGGCTTGGCTCTCGCGATAGGCGACAGCAGCTTGTCGGCGAGTGTCGGGTGACAGGGGCCCGAAAAACTCCACTTCTGTTACCGAAAGCCCGCCGCCGTCCTCATCACGCATCGCAAACGCCGCAGCCGCCAATCCAAGCGGTAAGGCGGTATCAGGGTCATGAAAGCGCTTTGACTTTGACGCAAAGCGCATGACGTGATGAGCATCCGCTAACGCCCGCCTAGCGACCATCAAACCAACGATCGGCGTTGTATGGCTGCAGAACCTCGCGGAGTCTTTCAATCGGGCTCGTGCCGGTCGCGCGTTCCGGACCGTTAGGGGTAGCGTTCTGAACCAGCCAACGAGTCCGACTGGCCGGTAGGAATTCCACGGTCAATTTGTCTGCATTGTCCTGCCACATTGCCAGCAAATTGCCGTTCGGCATCAGTGCCAGCGCAGGGCGGCTGTTCACCTTGTGGTAGACAACCGCCCGGACAAAGCATTTATAAGATTCGATCGAAACCGGCGCATCGCTGTCGGCCCACTCATCCGCTTCATGTAGGGCATCTATCTGCCGGAAAAGCCTGTCGCGGGTCTCTCGATCGAGGTGCATCGCGACGCGCGACGTCCACACCTTGACCGATGCCGTAGCAGCAAAGAGCACTTCCCCTATCGTTTTGCGCCGCGCCGGAGCGATGCCCAGCCGAACCGCAGGCGGGTCGAAACTGGGCGCTGAAACCGGCTTGAAAGAAAGAGGTAGATCGCTCGTATTCCGAAGGCTTTGCAACACCTTAAGTTTGGACGAGCTGATGCTTGGGCTGGTCTCAAAATTCAGAGCTGCGTGCATTATGCAAATGCCCTTCTAGCGAGCGGAGTTATTCCGGCTTCGAAAATTTCGTTCTTTAGCTGCCGCATTTCGTCCAGCTTCGTTAATATATCGTCATGCTTTTGAGGAACGTCAACATCAGCGCTAACGTCAATGTCGAACGTGAACGCCATGGTCTCAGGTATCTCTGGCTCAATAACGGCAGATTGTACGATCGACACCAAGCCCGCTCGGTCAGCGTGTACTCGCCGCGTTAACCACTGATAGCCATTTTGAGGATCAAGCAGCGGCCCGACCTCCAGCCGGTAATTTAGATAATGCTCGTTATGAAAGAGACTGTCGTCGGAGCGGGGGACATCCAACCGGTTTATGTAACGGAGCCCCAGCCGACTAATCGAGCGAGCGCCCCACCCCTTATGAAGAAGGTCCATTTCGGTGGAGACCCGAGCGCGGATTTCTGCCCAACCCGAGTATGGTGCTAAGCGCGACCAAATGACCGAGCCATTCCTCAAGGCCACAACGTCAACCTGATCAAGCGAGGTGTGCCGGTAAAGCGGGCTAACCTCTCGAAACTCGGCAGACCGCTCTCCGAAATTCATCGTTGCTTCGACTTGTTGCTCTGCGGTCACTGTGTCGTATCGCTTCGCTATCCGATCGCTCGCTTTTGCCACCCGCGATAGATTAGCTTGATCAGCATAACGAATTTCGACCACAGCCTCCAAGATCGGAGGGCGTGAGTAGGCGTGATGTGCCGAATCGGTGGTCATATCGCTCTGTAGGTCGCACCTCGACGGGGATCAATCGTTCGATCGTTCCGCATCCCTGCGTAGTTTTTCACAACTGCGACACCCTGTCATAGCGGGTAGGGCAGTCGCTTCTCGGTTTCAAAACGGCGGCAATGCAAGCTAGGGGTTCACGACCCGAACCTGGCTTCTACTATCCCCTACATCAGCACCCCGCGCGGCACCGGCACAGTCACCACATCGTAGCGCCCATATTTTCCAACCATGAGGCTGACGTCTCATCGCCCAGTATATCGAGTAGGGTTCGATTGCCTTCCCACCCGACCGCCATATCCAGCGATCGATTGCCCCAGCGATCAGCAAATTGTCGAAGCGAACGAAATGCGAATGTCCGCGCGCGCCGCTCGATCTCGTGCGGCTGAACGTCGCCAGTGAGTAGCGCGACGTACATATCGCTAGCAGCGTCATCCGCTATGTCAGGGGCGACCATACGCCCGATCGCACGTCGGATGCGCTGCAAGGTCGGGTCGGTGCGGACATAAGCATGTGGGGGCGGCTCAGGGTTGCGGGGAAGATGATGCTTGGCGCGCCAATTGGATATGCCGCCAACGCTGCGACCGGTCATTTTGGCAATCTGATTGTCGGTCATTCGCTTATCGTAGAGAGCGCGCCTGGCTGTCAGTTCTGCGATCTTTTCGGCGGTCTGGCCGCGGGGGCGATTGGGGAAACGCTCGACGCTGGAAGGCAAATTGTTGGCTTTGCGCCACTCGCCGACTCGCAGACCTTTTTGCCCGACGCGCTCCCCAATCTCCCGATCATTCAAACCCTCGTCGTACGCCTGTTGCCTCGCTGCTCGTCGTTCGGCTGACAGATGCGCGTTCCCATAAGTGCAAGGTATTGCAAGCAGCCCGCGGCATTTACGCCACTGGAAAATGGCAGGCCTTGAGACACCAACGGCCAGAGCTATCTCAACATCGTTTTTTCCGGCTTCGTAAAGCTTCATTCGGTCGTCACGAACCTTCGGCACTCGACGCCTCCACCGAATCGCTCGGTCAGCGCGAACGATGGTAGGCCAAGCAGCGCCAGCGCCGGAGCCTATTCTACTAAGGCGCCCGATAACCCAGCGGATCGGCGATGAAGTCGCTGATGTCGCTCTCGTACCAGGCGACAGCACGGATGCTGAGCTTCTGGCATCGCGGGAATGTGCCTTCTTCCATGCGCCGGTAAACGGTCGAGCTGGCAAGGCTTGTGCGGCGTTTGACCTCGGGAAACCGCAACAAGCAGTCGCGGCGGCGGTCTTTGGCGGGGGTGGCATTGTCGGTCATATCAGTGATCTCCCTTGCGAGGCATCCGGCCGAAGAACAGCGAGAACGACAACCCGAACTCTTCGAACGCGAGACAGTGGCAAGGCCCCTCCCCTTTGGCGTCCCAGCGCTCGAGGCCGTGGGCGTCGTACTGGTAGGAGATAGCCGGGGCCATTTCCTACCAGAACGCGGCGAGCTGCGCACCGATCTGGCGGGCGGTGGCGGCGCTCATGACGGCATCGCCGCGAATGCGAGGGCGCAGATAGGCCAGAAGGCCAGCCCGACTGCCAAGGACGCCGCAGCGCCCCCAACGGTAAGGCCGCTCCCGAGGAACGAGCGGGAAAGCAGCGCCGTCATGCCCTGCCTCCCCGCGCCAAGATCCGTTCGGCATCGGCGCAAATCGTAAGCACCTCGTCAGCTTCGATCTGACAGCCGCGCGACCACACCGCCAAGGCGGCAAGCTTTTCGACGGTCGCGCGCATATCCGGTGCCGGCGTCGCAATCAGCGCGTCGTATGCGTTTCCCGCCGCTTCGGTTGCTGCGTCAAGTTCGTCCTCTCCGCAGCCTGCGGTATCACAGGCACGCACAAAAACGGCATGGGCGCGCTTGAACGCCTCAAGCCGTTCATTGAAGGTTGAGGCCCCCAGGGTCGGCGCGGCATGAACCGAACCGGCAGCGAGCGCGGGGAGTGCGATGGCAGCACCGAGAACGGCGCGGCGCGTGGCGGTGGCGGGATGATTGCCCATCGCTCAACCCTCCATCGCTGCGAGGCGGCGCACGTCGGCCACGTAGGCGGCGATAAAATCCGGGCACCACTGGGGACCGTATTCGCCGTTGTCGGCCGCTTCCCCGAACAGATATTCTGCCTTCCGGCTCAAAGCCGCGTTGTCGGGCGCGGGGGTCGTTACCAGCGCGTGCAGAGCATCGGCGCGCTTGGCGTCGGCGTCATCCCATGCTTCGCTTTCGATAGAGATTGCGTCAACCGTAGCTTGTTCCGCGACGAGCGCGGCAAGGGCGCTATCCCAGGCCGCGCCACCGTTCGCAAGGCGGGCGGCGGTCTTGTCGGTCGCGATGCGCTGTAGATCCTCGATCGCGCCCCAAAGCATGCGGGCGTAAAGGTCAGCCACGCGCAGGCCCTCGGCGAAGGCTGGGGGCCGATCATCAAACACGGCCAAGTCAGACCACGCCTCTTGCGCGCCGCAAGCGAAAGCGCGCCGAAGCTTCATGATCGCGCCCGAAACCGTGCGTGCCGGCTCGGCGTTAAGCGCGTCGTCGGCAACGTCCATCACCGCGAAAAGCTGGTCGCTTTCGCCTTCAGGCAATTTCGCTTCGGGATCGTTCCGCAGCACGCGAGCGGCAGCGCGGTACTGCTCGAAAGCCGCGACCAGAGCAGGGTTTTCGCCGGCCGTGCTGTTCGCGCCAGAGGACGCGAGGCGCAGCACGTCGGCAATGATCGCCGCACAGTCGTCGCCGTCCATATGCTGCCCATCCGGATACTCGGCTTTGACGAGTTCGCACTTCTGCGCGAGCTGCGCGAACGACGCGGCCGGGGTTTTGGTAACAACGGCGAGCGCCGTGCTTGCGCGGTCCACGAGCTTTTCCCATGCGGACTCTTGCGCCGCGTCTTTCCAATCGTTAGGGGCCGCGGCGTCCCGTTCGGATGCTACATTGCGGTATGTCGAAACGGCAGCGTTCCAGTCGTGAGCATTGGCAGAAGCGTGGGGTACGCTAAGAGCGAAATTAGCCATGATTGATCCTTGTTCGATCGTTGTGGTTAGACCGGGCGGAAGGGGCCTAGACCTTCCTCCCGGTCGCCTGCTTTATGGGCAAGACCGTATTAAATTGAGCGCTCTATAGGGTTGCGTCAATACCCAAAGCGTATTAATTCTACGCTATGAGCATGACGCCCCAACAGTCCCGCATGGCACGCGCCGCCCTCGGCATGTCCATTGTTGATCTAGGTAAAGCCGCGAGTGTTCGCGCCGCCACGGTCTCCAATTTCGAAAGCGGCGGGGAAGCTTACGCCTCTACGATCGCGAAGTTACAAACCGCGCTCGAGACGAGGGGCTGCGTCTTTGTCGGCAACGGGGAGGTTTCGCTAAAGGGCGGGCCGGGAGTTCGCCTGCTTTAGAAGGATGGCGCGAACGGAGTCAGCACCGAGTTGAACCCCGTCTGCGATCTGTTCTCACAATGTTCTAGCCGAATCGCGCCGCGATGTGCTTCACCGCGGCCATGGTCGGTCCCATCAAAACCCTGACAGACCTGCGCCGCATCGAAGCCGCGGTGCGCGTGACCTGCAACGAATGCGGCCATGTCCGAATGTGCGATCGCGAGGCGCTAATACATCATCGCACGATGCACCGCGCCGGTCTGGACTGGGCATCGGTGCGCTCGAGCCTGCCGTGCTGGAACGCGCGGTGCGGCAGCGCGAACACCCGCGTCGAGGCCCTGCCTTTCAGCCAGGACCGCGTCGAGCTCCGCCGCAAGCGCGCCGAGACGATCCTGATGAACTTGGCGCTCAGCGTTCTGCACGCGGCGTCCTATCGCGCAAAGGACGCGCCGATCGCCACGCCCGATGTCCGCCTGGCCCTTCGGGTGCTCTATCCATACCTGCGCGACGAGACGCACCTTCGATCCTACTGGGCCGCCGCCGCGGCGCCGCGCGACCATGCGTGGGATAGCTGTCACCGGCCGTACGAGGCAATCGTAGCGGCGCTGCTACAGCGCGGGCTCGCGGTCGAGGCTGAATTGCGCTGATGCCGCCGAGCCGCGCGCTAGGGAGCCTTCATATTTGCTGACACGTTGTTGAAGGTGGTCTTCAGCTTGTTACCTAATCCTTGCATCGCGGCGTCGGCACGGATCAGCATCCTCGTAATCCGGTGCCTGCACTCTGGCGATCCGCACCTTGATGCCGTTGGCGCACAAGAGAGGTCCGTCGCTGTCGTGGACGAATTGACGGCGGTCGTTTGATGTCGACCGATTTGGACGCTTAGGCATTTGGCGACGGCCATTCATGAGTTATGCCCACCGACAGTGGCTGAACCTCGAGGATGAACCCGGATGACGAGCGATGAAGCTGTCCAAATGATTTCAGGTGCCGTCGGCGCCATCTACGACGGCTCCGACACACGTGTGGAGGCCTACAGCCTTCAAGGTCCTCTTGCGAACGCCGTCGGAGCGATTGGTGCTCTTGTCGAGGCGGATCGCCTGACGCTGGGGCCCGACGGAAACTACCATTTCAATCCCATTGGGACCCTTGCCGACCTGGTCAGGTCGACGACCGGGGCGCCACTGGCGCCGGACGCCCATTTCTATGGCCAGCAGCTTGGCCCTGAAGGCACCTGCTTCATCGTTGCCGACGGGGTCTGCGCGACGGCTGCGCACAATCTGTGCGAGCCGGGCACGGATCAGCTGTGGAGCCACAGCAAGTATGCGGTAGTCTTCGACTGGCAACTTGGTCCGGATGGAGAGTTTAGTCTAGTTTTCGACCCCGCCAAGGTGTTCGCGATCTCCGGTGTGTTGGCGTGGTCATATAATTTCGGCCGAACGTCGCCAATCGAGGACTGGGCGATATTCCGTCTTACTCGGTCGACCGGCGCGCGGCCCATTCTTAAGATGGGCGGCCAATTCACAGGACGCTCCGTCAACGTGATTGGGTTTCCGGACAGCTTGCCGATGAAGGGCTGCGGCGGGAATCTTGTAGGTGTGAGCGACATACAGCCCTTGATGACGCTAGCCGTCGACGTTTTCCAGGGAAACTCCGGCAGCCCGGTGCTGAATGCCAATGGCGAGGTGGTAGGCATCATCTCGGATGGACCGGAACGGGAATATGAGGTCGGAAGCGACGGATACGCGCGACCCGCTGAGTTTTCCTCGACGGATGGGCCCTTTATTGGAGCACAGTATGGTGGGACGCCGCCCATCCTGCAGCCAGACGTGGTGGGCAAGGAGGTTCGCTTGAGCTTCGTCCTGGCGGCAGGGGCGTCGATCGAGGATCGTCTGTCATTGGACGTAGTGAACTGGCTCACGAATTATATCCGCATGGATGGGCCATTCCAGGTGGGAGACACCGTATCGTTCTCGCTCACCGGCATCCGGCCGGGCTATCAGATTTGGAGCTTGGACGAAATCGACATCATAGCCCGCACCTTCTGGGCAACAGATGATCTCGTGATCGATGATGTCGCTTTATTCGTCGACGGCGTTCCGATTGAGAAATGGGGAGCAACCAGAGTTAATGTCGGAGACGAGACGAGCCTCACTCTCCCCACTCGCTGGCCGCCTATCAATGCTAGCGGCATCAGACCTGGTTGAATGGCTGCGGGGCGAGATGCGCTGTAGAATGGCGTCCGCTATTGAGCGACTTCTGCCCGACCGCTTTGGCCGGTCACCGCTCCCGACGCGCCGGATGGCTTTGGATAGCTTGGGCAAGCCAACTCACCGGCGTGAGGACAACTATGATCCGCAACATGATGCTCGCAGCTGCCTCGATCGCGCTGCTGTCCACGCCTGCGCTCGCCGCGCCATGCCGCGACGCAAAGGGCAAATTCATCAAGTGCGGCACCGCCGCGCCCGGCAAGTCGAACCGCTGCAAAGCCGCCAACGGCAAGTTCGCGAAATGCGACATGAAGCGTGCGGCGGTGATCGTAACCGGCCCGCCTTTGCGAATGCCGAGCGCTAGGTGACCAGCTTAGAACGCGTGTGCGGTGGGGTCGACCTTCTGGCATTCACCAGAATATGAGCCGACTTTCCCGCCAAGCGACACTGTCCCGGTGCGTCGGTCCAAACGGATGTTGGGGTGATTTATGAGGTTTATCATCACTTTCCCCGTGATGTAATCGTCGCCTACCACCATGTCCTTTACGTTGAACCAACCTCCATCGCCGCCATGGGCAGGCGGCAGAAAGCGACGAGGGACGCGTGCCGTCCCTACTCCGCCGACGAGGTTGAAATCGAATTGATCTTCGAAATCCTTGTGGCTGGTACGCGTGCCGAACGCGCTGAACGTATTACCATTCGAACCGAAGCCGACCGCCGACGCGCCATTGACGACCTTGCGCTCGCCGACCCCCCGGCAAACAAGGTGCAGTTCAAGTCCCGCAACCGGTGGCGAGGCCCCAACGGCGCCAGCCTGTGCTAACAGAAGCATCCAGATCATCATGTCCCCCGAATGTCGCACCAGCCCATGGCTAACGCTATCAGCGTGGAGTGTACGATCACGCACCTGCCACGACAACAGGCGCGCGCTCCTATGATCACCATCGAAACAAAGGGATAAAACGCCCGACCAGACCGATCTCCATCCCTGGGCAAGTTAGGTCGGGCGGCACGGTTGCATCGCGCCACGACGCCGGTCCCCTTTGAATAGGGAAGCTTGCAGGATGGTTGATCAAGCGAGGCACACAGGTACATACGAACCGCACCTGACACTAGCGAAGGCCGCGCTATGTATCTGCTCGCAATGCTTCTTGCAGCCCAAGCGCCAAACGACCCCACGGCTTGGAAACTGGTTTTGCAGTGGGGTAGCAGCGGTGGCGTTACTGTGATCGCCGAGCCAGAACCGTTGCCAGGAGGCCGTCAGGACGCTCGAGGCAGAGGCAGCGCGCCGCATGGAGAACACGCGGCGCAACAATCCACCGGGCGGCATAATCGTCAATTACCACGCCCCGCAGGCGTTCTGCATCCCGGGTTAAGTGGGCACATCTGGCTTAGCCAAGCCGCACGAATCACGCTAAGCGCAACTCATGCGATCTTGGTCTAAAGCATTCTTTGTCGGCCTCGCGCTGTCGTGCGTGCCTCTATCAGTACCCAACGCTATCGACGGAGCTATTGCCGGGTGGAGCCGCTGCGAGCGATGTTGGAATTGAGCCGCTAGCGCCCGAGAAGGCCCCCGAAACGCGCGGGTGCAACTGGATGACCTGAGCGCCCGCTGTCGCCTCTATGCGCGTCAGCCCCGTCAAGCCCTTCTTGACCTCGACCCAGTGGGCGGACGTCGCACGCTTCAACAGCGTGGCAGCAAATTCCGGATCCAAGATCGCCTGGGTAATAAGCCGCTTCACCTCAGCCTCATTGCTCAGCGCCTTAAGCACCTTGCCGAGTAGATGCTTAGCCGCACCCGTCGCGGGCCCCAGTGCCGGCGCCATTTCCATCAGATCGGCGAACGATCGATTGAGCGCCGTCTCAGATCCGGCAGGCTTGGACATCGTTGCAGCGAAATTAGCCGATTGCAGCTCGCGCCCTACCGACTGCAACACAAGCTTTTGCTGCGACGTGAGAGCATCCCCGGCGCGCGCCAGTACGTTGCTGATCGCGGCGCGCGTCTTGTTGATCGAGGGGACCTGATCCCCGCTAGCGGTGAAATTCGGCCCTTTGCCGGCGTCCACGATATAATCCCCCAGCGCACGGCGAAAGCCATTCACCGCGTCGCGATCGATCTTCACTTGCGAATGAAGAAACCGCAGCTGTCGGCCGGCGTCCGATCGCCGTAGAAGCTGCGCGACAAACAAACTTGGATCAACGCTAGGATCTGCCACCTTGGCGAGCGGTGACGCTAGAATCTGATCGTGAAGCGCCGTCCGCTCTTTGAGGCTGGCGGTTTCCTCTGCAGTTGGCCCAGAGCGCGCCGCAGCGGCCTCGCCTACCTTCGCAGCGTCCAAAGCTCCGCTATGCGCCTGTAGGGCCTGCAAATCGGCTTGTACGCGAGGAAAGCGGCGTGCAGCCTCGCCATACTTCACAGCGAGCGCCCTAGCCTGCGCAGCGGTCGTCACGTTGCCTTCATCGACAAGGCGGCGGATTTCCTGTCGCACGATGTTTTCCGCCTGCTCAGGCCCCACCGCAGCCGTAAGCCCTTCGATCGTATCGCCACCCGCAGCGCCAGGCCGAACAAGCTTTGACGAGATCGTATTGTCGCCGGTCACAGGGTTATTGAAACGGTCCCGCGCAAACACCTTTGCCGCGTCGCCAGTTTCGAAGATCCGCCCCTGCTCGAGCCGAGCCGCTCGAGCCGCGGCCAAAGCCTTTGCACGCGCCGGCCCGCCCGCGACAGACGCTTTCGCCCCGATCGCGCGGCCTACCATCTTGATAAATGCAGCCGTCGTGCGATCCGGCGCCCGAGCCGCCATATCATAGGCGCGGCGTTCCCAGCCCTCCAACGTCCGGATTCCCACGGTGTCGGCGTTCATCACGTCATTGAAGAAGGTTTGCGCATCGGGCGGGATGGAGGTTGCGCCATCCCCGAAATACTGATCGCGAATATCTGCCAAGCCCTTTTGGAAAGGCCCCATGACCTTCCCCGGGGTCGGTTCGGTTTCCAGATCCTGCAGCGTGCGGCGCTGGTCGGGCGCTCCCGTCATCGCCTTATGGAAGTCGCGCCAATCCTCATTGGACATTTTCGCAGAGTCGTACCCGTGCTTATCAAGCTCGGATTGCCAATACTCGCGGTTTTTGACGGCGTTGTCATAGTCGTAAGCCGCGTTGGCATCGCGTGGCCGAACCAGCCGGGAAAGCCCCCGGTGTTCCAAGTTAATTTCCTCGGCAAAGTCTGCCAGCGTCGTGCCAGGAGGAACGAACTTTGCTTCAATCGCCGCCTCTAGCTGGCGATCGAGCGGCAACCCGCGCGAATTGATGAAGCCCGGTTCGGCGTTGTGGATCAACCCCGAGTGCCGCAGATCGTCCGCGCCCATGCCATCCGACTTTACGCCCCCGTTGGCGCGGATGAACTGCATCAGGCTTTGAGGCTTTTCCGGCAGCGCCGCGCGCGTCGCCTTTATCGCTTCCTTGCGGAAAGAGCTAAGGCCGGCGTCACCCAACTGCCCGCCCAGGTAATGGTCCACCAGCTCGGCAGGACGCAAAACCACCGGCTCGTTATCGGTAAGATGCGGATGATTATAGGCGTCCGCGGTTTTCTGACGCGCCGCGGCATATCCATTTTCAAAGCGGGTACGCGCCGCCGCGCCCGTAGCATCGCGGTCGGCTTCGGGGCCGATCGTTGAGCGGGCTTGCGTGAGGTTCGTCTCTGCGGCCTGTCGAGCATCGGTGGCGCCGACGTTCTCGAGGCGGATACGGTCGGCAATCGCGGCCTCGCGCATTGCGCGCTGCGCGGCGGTCCCGGTTTCAGCCGCCGAGAGCTGAGCGCCCGCAAAATCCTGCACCGCCTGCGGGTTGCCACCATCGAGAGCGCCCGAGATGGCGCCGGTACGTGCAAGCGCGTTTTCGGCGTGCCGCTCCCCGATCGCGGAAGCGGTCGCGAGGTCGGTGTTGGCGTGCCCGCGCTGAAAGCCCGCAATGCCGGCATCGTTCGCGACTTCTGCCAGGGTCGGACGCGCCCCGCTAAGCGTCGGGGCCGCGTTGTCGATCGCTGACAGAACATCGGCGGTGGAGCCCGTCCCAGCGTTCTGGATAAGGTCCGCTGCACGCGTCTGAGCACCGCGGGTAGTAACCGAGGATACGGCGCCCCGAACGGCGCTGGAGGCCCGCTGTAGCAGGGGATCGAGACGCCTGCCCGCTTCGCCCAGGCCAAACGCCGTACCAGCCCCTAGAAGGGCCTCCACGGGGGCATTTAGAAGCGCTTCTTGCGGCGATCTGGCGTCAAGCGCACCATGCGCGCCGCCATAGATCGCGCCGGCCTTGGTACCCTGATTACGCAGCGCGACCAGCACGGCCGAGCGCGCTTCGGTAGCGGTGGCGCCAGCGGCGAGCGCATTGGCTTCGACCCTAGCGGCCAAGCCTTCAAGTCCGGTCGGAATAGCGAGGCCGGCGATAAGCTGCGCGCCATGATAGAGGACCGGGCTATTATCGGAATTGCTGGCAGCGAGCGACGACAGGTTGTCGCGCGCGGCCTCGTAATCCTGCGAGAGCGTCTGTGTCGAGTTACCCTCGATATGCTTGTCTAGCGCGTCGATCCCCGCAAGGAGCGCGTCACCGCCTGGAATGACGCTGTGCGCACCGTCGAGTGCCGCGACATAGCCGGGTTGCTTGGCAACCTTCGGAAAGTCATAGGTCACGCCGTAATTGATCTGGTTTCCGCGCCCCTCGCGAATTGCCTTGTCCCGAGCGGCGACAAATCCCTGGATACCCTGGCGCGGCGCATATTGGCGGGCGATCAAAAACCCGTTGATTGCTCGAGCGTCGCCAGTCCGCAGCAAATGCCCATAGGCCGCTTCATCTTCGGGCGACAGCTTCGCGCCGGGTTGGTTGAGCTGGTCAGCAAACCCGCCTACCATCTGGTCCGGAGCTTCCGATGGCGCCGCAGCAGCAGCCGGCGCACCGCGCGCTTGGATTGCCGCCTGGATGTCCGGGTGCGACTCGAGCTGTTCGGCGGTCAGACCGGCAGGCGCTTCAATGTCCATGACTTCGCCGCCCCCGGCGTCGATCGTGTAAATCTGGGCTTGCCCGTCTGGCGCTGGCGGGCCGAGATGCTGTTGCTGTGCCGGTGCGATCATTTCGCGCGAACTCCTAGGATTTTGATTTGGAACGGAGCGGCGGAGGCACCGGGTTTGTAATTCCCGCCGACATTGTTGCGCAGATCGTTACGCACATCGCGGGGCGCAGCTCTGGCGGCGGCGATTTCCTTCATCATCTGCTGGACGACGACATGGTAGGAAGCTTGGTCCTGCGCTGTGTTCAGAATCTCGCGCGCGTGATTCTGCGCGTCCACGGTCGGCACGCCGGTGGGGCTGACTGCCCGCGCGTAGGTGTTGACCAGCGCATTGTTGGCCGTGACGAACCGGCGCAACCGCACGTCGTTCGTTCCGCTCTGGACCGACTGAACCGCTCGGGCAACAGGCGTCCAGCCCGCACGCGGGAGCGCGTCAGAAGCCGCCAGCGCCAGAGGGGCCAAGCGTTGCGCCTCGGTGGCGGCAAGCTCGACTTGCGCCGTTCGCGTGCCCGTCGCCCGCTCGCTCGCCACAACGCCGCTGAAATCGGCCATCTGTGCGGCGATGTCGCGGCCTGTCATGCCCTGCGCGAGCGCCTGCTTGGTAATCGCGGCGCGGACTTGAGCGATAGCAGCGCCGCCCTGCTTGCCACGGCCGAGCCCCTGCAGAACGGTCTTGTCCCCAGCAAGATACTGTTGCGCCATCATCTGGGCAGATTCTGGCGTTAGCTGCGTCGCGTCGGACGGCCCACCGGGGATAGGTTCGAGTGTGCCGTTCCCCTTGAAACGATAGCCCGAAGGAGCCGGCCCGCTAGCACCGCCTGGGCGCCCCTTTGACGTGTATAGAACCTTTGTCCCGCTCTCGTTGAAATGCGCCTGCGAGGTCGCAGGAGCGGCGTTCGGGCTCGCACCCTGAATATGGAAATGGTCCCCGGTCGAATGCGGATCACCCGCGTTTTCGTGGATCACTTGGACGCTGGCGCCCTGCTGCGCGTAATAGTCCTTTACCTGTTGCGTCGTGACGCCCTTAGGGAAAACAACGTCGATCGCAGTGCCGGCGACGTGCTGTGAATTAGGGACACCACCAACCGCGGCATTGTGCTGCGCAGAACGAACGCCCGACGTGACAGTGCCGCCGAAAGGGACCGATTGCGCAAGCTGCGCGCTCGTCCAGCGGGGGGAAGGGTTGGCAGACGTTCCGGGGCCGGTGCCCTCCGACACGCCCGAGCTACCGCCTCCGCCGCCGCCTACCTGTACGATCGATTCGGAGCCGTCCCCGTTCGCCACCTTCTCATAGGTCGGCTTTTCAATGCCCCGCGCGACCACGGCGTTATTGCCATCAAAGCGAGTGTCGCCAGCGCCGAGCGTGTAGCCGTCCGGACCAGCCAACGCTTTCTGCGCTTTAGCCAGACTCTCTGCGAACTTGCCGTCAGTGTCGACCGCGGCAAGATGCATCATCATCGTACCTTTGACGGCGTTGATTGCATCTTTGTCGCCCGACTTTAGAGCGGCAATCTCCTGGTCGTAATCGTCGGTTGGCTGTCCCGCCTTAGCGCTCGCATCCCGCAGCCCCTGTAGCGAGGTAATCGCGAGATCCGGCCGATTGTTGTGCAGCGCACTGACGATCGGGGCGACAGCAGCGATGTGGCTTTGCCTGACTTCCGGGTCTTTGATCGCCCAGAATTCCTTTACCGCTTCGGTATGCGACGGATACTTGACCGCGATCTGGGCTAGGCCGTCCGTCGTCGGGTTCTTGAGATACGTCCCCCAATCATTTTGAAAGCTCGCGTCGGCAACGGCCTGCTGTTTCATCTGGTTAAGCTTGGCCGCGTTGAGCGCGATATTCTGGTCGTCAACCTGCTGCTTGCGTGCGTCGTTCTGCCCCTGCTGGAAGAACTGACCAGCAAGGCCCGAGTTAGACGCGAGCATACTCATTAGCTGTGTGGGATCGGTTGCCATGATTACCAGATCCCCGTCTGAGCGGTGTCGCCAAAGCCGCTTGCCTTGAGCTGCGAAGGCAACTGCAACGTAGATTGCGGGTTGAAGTACTTGCCCGCGATCTGGCTGAGACTGTTAAGCGTATTCTGGAAGGAATTTGCCCCACCCAGAATACCGCTAGCAGCGGTGTTGCCGCCTTGCGTCAGGATGGAAGAAACTGCGTTACCAGTATTGGACGCGGCGGCATTCGTGCCAGATGCGCCAGCCTGCCCGACATTCACCAGCGCCCCGAGGTTGCCTAGCTGCTGCTGGATCACGCTGGCGAGAAGGTTCGAGCGGTTATTGTATAGGCTGTTCTGCGTATTACCGCCTCGCAGCCCGCCCGTTGCCGCTGCGTTCTGCAAAATGGCATCGGTCCCGGTCTGATCGAGCGCCGTAAAAGTCGGAGAGGCCTTGAGCGCGTCAATCGCGCCCTGTTGACCTGTCGCACCGCCAGCCCCCAAGCCTAGCAGGTTCAACATGCTGGCAAGGCTCGACGTGCCCGCCTGCGTATACGGCTGGTTGTTCGCCTGGATCGTGTTGAACTCGTTGCGCTGCTCACCGATGGCGGCTTGCTGCGCCTGCGCCTGGGCTTTCGCCGCCGCCTGCGCCCCCTTGCCGCCCGTGATTCCGCCCAAGATCGAACCGGCCGCGCCGATTCCTGCTGCTGCTAACGGCACGCCAATTCCTTCCTGAAACGTTCGACCGGGCCGAACTGATCGCTGTTTGAGATGCCGAGGGACGCCATCCCGAGCTGTCGGCAGAACCAGCGAACGGGAAGATTATTGACCGGGCAGGTTCCGAGCAGGACGCGGGCGCCTGTTGCGCTCGTCAACCAATCGAACATGGCAAGCGCCGCGGTGATAGATTTGCGGCCCCGGCACGATCGGCGGAACATGCTGTGAAATTCCCAGCCTTCCGCGGTGTGATCGAAACAGATCATTGCGCCGCTTCCGTCCGTCACGAACAGGAGCGCCGGATTGTCGATCCGATCGCGCATATCGACGCGCTTAATGCCAGCGGGGAAACCGCAGAACGGCAGAATATCCGGATCGTTCGCAAAGCTGTTGACCAGATCCAGGTCGCGGGTGGCGAAAACATCGACCATCAGCGCGCGAGACCGTCTAGGCGGCATTCGAAGACAATGTCTGTGGCGTCCGAAGACGGCATGACCCGCCCACCGATGAGCCGGCCGAAGATTCCCACCTTGCGGTTAGCTCGGGGGGCGGCGCCCCAAACGATGGTAGCGCCATTGTCGAACATCCACTTGAGCATTGCTCGCGCGGTGTCGATCGCCTTGCGACCGCGGCAGGTTTTCGCGAAGAGCAAATGTGCCTGGAAAATGCTAGGAGCGGTGTAAGTGAACGCCGCGACGGCATCGGCGCCATTCGTCAACACAACCGCGCCGGTCTCTTCAAAAGGACGCGCGATAAGCGGCGTCCAATCCATAAGCCGATCGTCCGCGGCGACGAACTCGCGCACGCCGTCACTGTTCGCGATCCGGTTGATTAGCGCAGCGTCACGGGTGGCGGTGATCGTCATCAGTGCGTGACCACCGGGAACGGCGCTTCGTCGTTAAGCCGCAGATCGTGCGCGAGCTGTTTCCAGCCGGCAGCGCTCAGCACCTGCCCGACAGCGTGCGCGGGATAGTCTAGCAGGATCTCCCAAAACTCGGTTTCAGCGCGGCCAGTATGTGCAGCGGCAGCACGCGCGAATGCACGCCCGCTCATATCCAAGATAAATTCTGCCGCGTTAAACACGTCGCGATCGGTGCGAACCGGGGCGGCGTCCGGAATACTCGGAGGCCCACCGAAGCCTTTGAACACGCTTTCGCCTGGACCGGCAATTAGCCAGTCCATCCCCCCGGCTGTCGGATCATATGTCATTAGCTGTGCAGCTCCCGGCGAATTGCAGCCCGAATGAATTCGGAAAGCGTCATGCCATTCGAGCGTGCCCGGTGTGCGGCCGAATTGATCAGCGCATCATTTACCCGAAACTGGGCAAGTGTGTTGTGGACTTCAACGCGCATACTGCCTCCATGGCTTGTCAAGACAGTATTACGACAAAGCGCGCCGAACGGCTTGTTATGGTTTCACGGGGTTGCCTGATCAGAGGCGTGCCATCCGCGCGCGGAGACATTGCAAAACCCCCGCCGAGCAGGTCCGTAAATCGACCCTATTTTACGGCTCGAGAGCAATGTTGCTTACAAGGTTAGGCTTTGCACGCGCACGCACGCGCGATGTGTCCGGAAATGCGGCCCCACAGATCGCTGCCTAGCTAAATTTCCGCTGACCTCGCGCGCGTGCGCGTACTGGTCGCGAAACTCCCCCCGGCTAAGCCTGTCTCGCACAATGGCGGGGCATCCGTGCCTTTTTGGGGAATCCAATAATTCCGGGTATTTTCTCGGGTCTTCGCGCGCGCGCGCATATTGGTCGCGGAATGCCCAATCACCCCCACCTTTAAGGGGTACGGAAATGCAGGGTTGCCCGCATCAACTTGCCCGCCCCCGGATTCTCTAAATCTCCTGCAGTTTACAGGCTTCGGAACGGCTCAGGCGTCGTCGGGATCGTATCCCCCAGGCGCACGGGTGGCAGCGATGCGCGCGGCACGCTCGACTAGAACCGGATCCAGCTCGATCGCGACCATGAGAACGCGAAATGCCGCCGAGGGCGAGAAGCGCGCTTGCTCTTGATCGCGGATGCTCGAGTGCGAAAGGCCGAAGCGTTCCGCGAATGCCTTTTGCGATAGGCGTAGGCGGCGGAAGCGTAGGCGCAGGAGGTCGCGAGCGTATCCGGTTTTGCCAAAGTCAGGGTCGAACGTCATCGGTCAGCGCCTCTCTGTTGATGGATGCCCAGCAGCGCTGCGGGGGCGCGCGATCGCGGCTTTCGAAGCGATCGGATAAGCTGGCGGCGAGAGCTATTGGCACTGTTGGCACTGTTGGCATGCGGCCATCAGCGCTCCCTCGCTCTTTTCCGAGATAGATAGATATAACCTTTTTTAGCCTACGCCGCGTGAGGGGGCTGGCGGGGGGATTGAGAGCGATAGACCCCGTGCCAATAGTGCCAATAGTGCCAATAGGTCCGATCATCGGCCGAAATCCCACAGCATCACGGGGACAACCACCGGCATACGCCCACGACATGGCCCGCCCCGCTCGAATATGTCCCAAGGCCGAACTTCGCCGGCCAGACAGATCCGCTCATCAAGCGCCACGATGCGCCGCCCGCGCAGCCACGCTGCCAGCCCCTCGAAATCCCAGCTATCGCGCTCGCCGACGCCGTAGAGGTCGGCAACTGTCCACCCCAGCGAAAGAGCGGTTGCGGCCCATCCTTCGCGTGCGATCCGCAGCGCGTCTTGAACCACCTCCCGCCAATTCGAGTCCGCGGAAAGCTTGGCCGGTGGCGATAAATTGGCGAGCCGCGAGAGGTTCCGGTGCAGATCAGCTTCGAGCCCGTACCGATCAACCGCGGGGGCCGCTTCCCCCTGCTCTGCCAGCGCCCTAGCGGCGACTTCGCGCCAGTTACCCACGGCGGGCTCCATGCACCGCAGGATTAACGAGATAGTCCTTACGGGGCTTGCCTGGCGTGCCTCCCTCGCGTTCCTGCAACGGTCGAAGCCACCCCGCTTCCGCTAGCGCCTCGGTGGCGGCGTCCACGTCCTGAGCCTGCTTAAGCGTCGCTATCCCGCTGGTCCGCCGAATATCGCGGGCGTTGATCCGCTGCGCACTCGTTTTGAGGATATAGCGGGCGAGCGCCGCGGCGTTCCGTTCTTCTTCTGGCAATGCCGCGTCGCCGAACACGCGCAGCGCGCTAGGCTTGGCGTAATCGTCCACAAACTTTAGGACCGCGGCGAGCGTGGCGACACTGATCGTATCGGGCTCGGCTCCTCCTTCGGACGCCCAAGCCATCAACTCAGCCACCAGCGCCAGACGTAGGACCATGCCGCGCAGCTTGCCCACGAATCCCTTGTACAGCGAGGATGCTTCGCGCACCGCCTCGTCGTTCTCCTGTACCCATTGTTCGAACACGTCGGCCGCGCTGGACGAGAGCAACAGAACGCGTGGTGCAATCTTGCCGCCGTCTGTTCGATCTGCCTCTAGTTGGTGCAAGCGCCGATAAAGCCGCTCGAGCTGGCTGGCATCTGCCACTTGCCGCGGGCGTCGATATTGGATTGGGTCGGGCCACACCCACAGGAAGCGCGGCACTAGGCCATCGTCCGCGGTCTTAAGCAGGCACTCGCGCAGCTTTTCGGGCTGGATACCGCCAAGCACCGTCACCCCATTAAACGGGATAAGGACAGGCCCCGCCTTATTCCCTTTGCGGTCAATGACATGCTCGCGCCCGCCATTGGCTTCTAGCCAAAACTCGCGACCCCCAGGCGAATAGCGCTCGAAGCTCATAAGCCACGCTGCCAGCTCGTCGCGAAGGTGAAGCACCCCGTTCGGATTCCCCGCCAGAATGTCGCCCATCGCTTCCGGCGTGGCATCTTGCACCACCAACCGCGGACGTTGCGGCTCGTCGGGTTCCTGTGCGGCATCCGGCATATGCGGCGTTGCGAGATTGTCCTTGGTCGCCGTCTTGACCTGAGCCTGCCATTCGGCCTTCTCTTGCCGCGCGCGTTCGGCCACGGTCTGCCAGCTAATCAGCCGCGTTTTGTGATGCTCGGCTAACTCGGTTTCCATTGCTCTTAAAGGGCCGGTGGCGGCGTCGATCGCGGGCGACTTGTTGGACGACGGATCACCCACAGGGGCAACCCAAAGCACACACGGTTCCTGCCACTGCGGCGTTGTCACATACGGCTGCACCCGTCGCTTAGCCCCGATCAAGGACGCACAGACCGCCAGCACGCCCACAGCGACGTAATCGACCGGAGAGCCCGCACCGGCTGCCAGATCGCTGATAAGCGGCCACAGCTTGCCGAACATCCCTTGAGGCATAACCGGGGGCGTGGTGCGGCCACCGGCTAGGATCGACATATCGGGGGCCTCCCAACTCGTCACCGGTTCGGCCGTGTCCATGCGGCTCTTGAATGCTGCGGCGTTCATGCGGCACGCTCCCGCACGATGCCGCGCAGTTCATCGTTCCAATCGGCAAAGGCTGGCGCCGGATACATTGCCCGAACCGACAACCCCCGACTTTCGAAGGCGTGCGTTGCCGCCGCCACGGCGATCCGGCCGGGCTCGTCACTGTCCCCGGCTAGAACGACCGAGCGGACAGCGGTGGGCAGGCTTAGGCGCGGCATCAAGTCTGCCCCGCACGCTACATAGACCAAGGCGTCGGGGAGCCCCTGCGCGAGCGTAAGGCCATTCTCGGGACCCTCGCAAACCACCACCTCGGCACAAGCTGCGCGCGACGCCATGCCGCTCGCCAGGAAGGCGGAACCGATGATTGCGCCATAGCTCAGCTTGGCCTTTGCCTTGGTGCCATCCTGCCGCGGGCGATCGTATTTGCGGCGCCCGCCGTCCGTCAGAAAGACGCATTGCACCCCGACAACCTCCCCGGTGGCGTCGTGGAGCGCGCAGGCCATCGCCGGATAGTCGCGCCCTACTTCGCCGGTCTCAGCGTCCCGCCAGCGCGGCGTCATCACAAAGCGCACGGTATCCGGAAGCGGCGCTACAATGCCCCTCGAGCGCGCATAGACTTCGGCCGGCGTGCCGATCGGATCGACCGAGCGCGCCCAAATCTCCCGCCCGATCGCAATGCGCTGCGCGATAATCGCCGCATCTTCGGCTTTCCGCTTGGCGCGTTCCTCGTCCGAGACGATCGGGAAAGCGTCACCAGTGAGGGCGCGATAGGCTTCCATGAATGACAGGCCATCTGCCCGCATCAGGAACGACATAGCGTCGCCGCCACCGCACCCGCCCCAGCAATGCCACGTCCCCTTGCCGTCGTTCACTTCGAAGCTTGGTGACTTCTCAGCATGGAAGGGACAGAGCCCGACCATTTCACGCGCTCCCCGGCGCTTAAGGGCGGTATGGCGCCCGACAATATCGGACAGATTGTGGCTTGCCTTGGCTTCATCGACCAAGCGGCGGAAGTCGTCGCCCGTCACACGGCTATCACGCCGGCGCGGTTGCTGTGCGGCACTCATTAGAATGCCTCCTGATCTGGGTTCGCGTCTCGAGCGGCGGCGGTGTGTACTTCTACGCCACAGGTCCCCCCGTACTGATCGCGGTTAAGGGCGTGGGCCGCGCCGATCGCTTCGATTGCGGTCGAAAACGGGCCGTCAAAGCTGCCCCAGCTATTGCCCGACGCACTTTCGTGGCCGATTTCAAAGCCGGTGGCGCGCTCGCCCATTACGTGAACGGTCCCGCAGTGGGCGCGACGGTTCGGCAGGAAAAGAATACGCGCGGTCATGCTGCGTTCTCCGCCGGTTCGTTCCGGCCAAAGAGAAAAGGGCGAAGGTGGGTCTCGTCCGAGTAGGACCAGAAAACCGGCAGGCGGTATTGCTGCCAAGCTTGCAGCGTGACGCCGTGCGCTTCATCGAACGGCACCGACTGGCATAGCCATTCGGGCTTCTTCCATTTGCCAAAGCGCCACTCACATACCGCCACGGCCCACGATCCACTTGACGCTTGCCGCATCACGATCGAGCGCCGAACGGCGAGGCGTGGAGCCTTGCCAGTCAGTGCCCGTTGATTGCGAGCGCGCCACCACGACGACGCCGGGAAAATCTGCGCTGTCATCGCAGGCCCTCCCATTCCGAAGGCCCGCTAAGGCCTAGGATCTCATCCAGCGTCGGGCGGCGGTTGAACGGCGCGCGCGCGGTGTAGGGCGCGACGTGTTGCACCTCGCACAAAGCGCGGCGCGGCTCCCCGTAGGCAGCGACCAGCACGGGAAGGCCTGTGACGTCAGCCACCGACAGCGCGCAAGACACAGCTTCCGCGTAATCGCAGACGCCCGAGCCCCGGCTTCCTATCGCGCCCTCTGGCAGTCCCAGGCCTTGCGGCGTGGTGTGCCACTGGTCGGGGTTGAGCTGCTCGACCACAAGCGCGCGGGCAATGCTCGGCTTGAGCATGGCAACGGCGCTCACGACGCACCGTCCGTCACGACCCAGACGATTGCGCTTTTGCCGTTGGCATTGCGCCTGCGTTGGCCGCTATCTGCGATCATGTGCTGCCGCCGAAGCTCAGACGTGCGCGGCTGTACCGTCCCGCGATCGATCCCGAGGCGTTCGGCTAATTCGTTCGTAGTGGCACCGTTCGCGCCCGCGTCCCGAACCGCGCAAAACACGGTACGTTGAAGCCGGCCGAGCGAGGCCGCGACAGTATCGGCGGCGGCGATCGACGTATCTACGCCGCGGTGTCCCGGCGCTTCCGGATAAATGGAGCTGTGCATATTCATGCGCCCTCCCCCTCAAGCCCATGCTTCCGCAGCAGGATCGCAAGCCAGTTCGCTTGCTTTTCCGACAGCGGGTTAGCGTCGAATGCGATGCCGCCAAGGAATTGACCTTCGCGAGGTTTGAGCGCGGCTCCCGACATAAGCAGAGCCATCGCTTGGCGTTGATGCTCAACCATGCTGCAGATCCCCCCAGGCGAGGGCCGCGAGCAAATGAGCGCGCTGCCCGACGATGCCGAGCAACCGAAGACGTTGCATCCGGAGAGCCGAGGCGCTATCTGCGTAATTGCTGTTGTTGATCAAATTCGTGGTAGCCCGTCCCTTTGCCGAGGGGCGGGTTGCTTCGTTATAGGGCCGAAGCGCGACCCGTGCTGTTGTTGCCACCGCCCTTCACGCTGCCGCTTTTTCGGAAGTCGAAGAAACGACGCGGTCGGCAATATATGCCTCGAGGTCGGCGATACGATAGCGCACCACGCGGCCCAGCTTCACGAAGCGCGGGCCATTCCCCTGAGTGCGCATCTTCTCGAGCGTATTCGGCTTTAGGCTAAGGTGCCGTGCGGCTTCCTCTGTATCGACGGTCAAAGCGTTCATTATCTGCCTCCACCATGCCGTCGCACAATTGCAACGCCACTTGAGGAAGCTTGAAGCAGGTTGGACCCCGCTAAATCTCTGACCGGAAATGCCCGGAAATAGCGATTAATTAGGCGACAGGTCGGGGCGCAGCTTTCTGACTTTTTCAGTTATGCGCCTGATCTTGGACGCATCTGCCATAGCCCCCCCCTCAATCTCACGAACGAGGGACGCGGTAGCCTTCCGGACGCGACTAGGACCGACGTAATCATGGCTATCGCAAAGGGCGATGACACGGGCGACAATCGCAGGATCTCCCGCATATTGATCGCTGCCGGAAGGGCGACCGCGGCCACGTTGCGTTAGTTCGCCTTCTTCGCTTGTGGGTGCGGCTTCCGGAACGTCTTTAGGAGCGGTGGCGACGGGACCGACCAGCGTCAGAACTTCCGCTCGCCCAACCATCGCCCCTTGTATTAGCGCATGGTACGGGATCGCCTCGCGCAGATCGGTCCAACGCAATTCGCCTGTCTCCCAGACGATAGAGAGGCCGCGTTGACCATTCGCCCGCAACATTTGCTCGCCGAGCTGCGCTCCAGCATCAGGCCAACGCAATTTCGTAAGGACACCCGTTCCTGCCGGCCGCTCGTAAGTCACAAGCTCCGCCGACACCGGCAATAGGTCTGTAAAAATGCGCCGCGCTAACTCGGTACGGGCCACAGCGTCGCTAAACCCGGCGCCCACCATCGTACGGACAGCTTCGGCTAGAGGCATAAATTGCGCAGCGTCAACCGCGCCAACAGGTGCAACCGGCCACAGCGACTTCACCACGGAAACGGGCGTCGTGCCGCTAAGTATGGAGTCCGCGTCAGGGGGCGGCGGGCGCCTACGCCGAGCGACAAAAAGCGGCTGCTTGCGATCGTCTGTCACGCGCGCTTGCCGATCGGCAGCACATTGGATCCGCCTAGCTCGCCCTCCACAACCGCCATGACGTGACGCGCCCAAGCTTCCAACGCGCTGCGTTTCTCAGCCTCATACCGGTACGTCTGGTACACCCCGACAATCCCCGCCCGCGTGCCGCTGACGTGGTTTATAACGGCCTCTGTAATCTCGGTGGCAAAGCCCAGGCGCTGGCATCCGGTGGCGAGCGTGCGGCGCAGATCGTGCAGCGTCCACGGCGCAACGGCCAATTTCTCAATCTCGGCTTCGCTTTGTCCAGCCTCCCGCGCTTCCTTTCGGATCAGCTCGAGAATGGTTGCATCAAGCCGCGCCTTGACCTTGGAAAATCCCGAAACGGCGGTTTCGCCCGTCGTCGTGAACAATAGACCCGCCTTGCTTTTGATGACGGGAAGGTCAGTCAGCGCCACCAGCGCCGAGGGGGCGAGCGGCACAAGGTTAGGATAGCCGTTCTTCGAGCGCTCCCCCGGCAGGAGCCATTGGCGCTTGTCTTTGTCCAGTTCGCCCCATGCCATGCCAGCAACCTCGTCGCGGCGCTGCCCGGTCAAGATCAGCAAGCGCACGATCGGGCCGAACGGCCAGCCGAGCCCGCCCGCAGCCATCCACACTAGCCGCAACTCTGCGTCGCTTAGCGTGCGCTCGCGCTTGCCAGCCTTCGAGGGGGGCTTGATCCCGAGCATAGGCGATCGGCTAGGCGGAAGGTGCCGGCGTTCCTTGTCGCACGCATAATTGAAGATGCTGCGCAGTGTTTTGTATGCCTTGAGCGCGGCAGAACGGCTGCGCTCCCCGATTTCATCCAGGCGCTCGGCAATGTCTGCGTCTGTGATCTCGGTAAGCGGCGTTTCGCCGAACGCGGGCTTGAGGTCCCGTGCAATGATGCCGTCGGTTTCCTTCCAGCTCCGGGGCTGCTCGATCTGGGCATATTTCTCAACATAGCGCGTCGCGAACGTCGAGAACCCCAGCCGCGCCGCGATATGCTGTTGGGCCGCATCCAGGGCCTTCGCAGTGCCAGCAGCCGCTAGCATGGCCCTATCGGCCTCCACGGGGTCAATCTTGCGGCGTATCTGCTCTAGCAGTTCCTCTGCCCGCTCCCGCGCCCGCTCGGCAGTCCAAGGCGAGCCGTGTTGTCCGATCGTGTAGCGGCGGGTTGGCGCCCCTCTACCGCCAATCCGGTATTGGACGAGATAGGAGCGCGCAGCCTTGTGCGTCACCATCACGCCAAAGCCCTTTAGCGTCTCGTCCCATAGGTACGATCGCGCGCCGATCACCGGCAGCGGGATTGCATCGACTGAGCGTTTTGTAATGCGTCCCGTAGCCATGCCTGGACAATAACCGGATAAGCACGCTCAATCAAGCCCCATACAGTTGGAGCATGTGTCAGGGAAACCAAGCCCCAGGCTTACCGGGCCTTAGCCCAAGCCGGGGTAGCTCAAAGGAAGCTCGGTGCAGGGGGTAGCTTAGAACTCCAAAACCGAAGGCCCTCGGTTCGAGTCCGAGCTCCCCTGCCAGCCACCGCGCGCACGAGATTAGCGAAGCTAATTCCGAGACGCGCAAGGCCGGCCGGCGGGTCGCTACAGCGACCCCGTCCGACGAGTCACCGGATTTACTCCGGTGACCGCCCCCGCCCCCCGCTTGATTTCGTACCGCACACGCGCTACGCCGCTATCATTCCGAAATTGGGAATTCTCGTCATCGGGCCTTGGCAGGTCCGGACGGCGGGCCCATGTCCGTTTCGGCTAAAAAGAACATGAGTGCACAGACCGTGGCGAAGACGACCCCCCTCGAATTCATCCGACAGGTCCAGGCCGAGACCAAGAAGGTCGTGTGGCCGACCCGGCGCGAGACGATCATGACCGGCGTGATGGTCGTCATCATGACGACGCTGCTCGGCCTGTTCTTCTTCATCGTCGACACCGGCTTCGAGGCGATCGTCCACCTGCTGCTCAGCCTCGCCAAATAATCTAGGTAAAAGACACATGGCACGCTGGTACATCATTCACGCGTATTCGGGTTTCGAGGGCAAGGTCCGCGATTCGATCATGGCCGAGGCGACCCGCATGGGCCTCGAGCAGCTCGTCGAGCAGATCGAAGTCCCGACCGAGACGATCACCGAGGCGCGCCGCGGCAAGAAGATCCTCGTCGAGCGCAAGTTCATGCCGGGCTATGTGCTCGCCAAGCTCAACATGAACGACGACGTCTATCACCTCGTCAAGAACACCCCGAAGGTCACCGGCTTCCTCGGGCCGAACGGCAAGCCGCAGGCGATCCCGGAATCGGAAGCTGCGCGGATGCTCAGCACCAAGGACGAAGCCGCCGCTGCTGCGCCCAAGCAGAAGGTCAAGGTCGACTTCGAGATCGGCGATTCGGTCAAGGTGCTCGACGGTCCGTTCGCAAGCTTCAACGGCATCGTCGAAGAGCTCGATTTCGATCGCAGCCGCGTCAAGGTGTCGGTGTCGATCTTCGGGCGTGCGACGCCGGTCGAGCTGGAATTCGAGCAGGTCGAACGTAGCAAGTCGTAAGTCGGAAGGCCGCACGCAGATAGCGCAAGCTATCTGCGAGACGGCCCCGACCGGCCGGCGGGTCGCGGCACGCGAACCCGTCCGACGCCAGACGCGGGATTTACTCCCGCGTCCCTGCCCCCAAGGCTCCCCCTATTCCCAAACTGTCACCCCGGGCTCGTTCCGGGGTCCACCGGGATACGCGCACCACGACCGCAGCACGCGCGGCACGGTAGGCCCCGGCACAAGGCCGGGGTGACGGTGGAGGGTAATTATGGGCCGAGACGCGCGACCCCGGCTCAATCCTCCAGCAAGTTCAAATGCAGATAGGCCGATTGAAAATCGGCCACTGAGCGCAGCCGCACCGCGTCGAGTATCACGATCGTCCGCGCGCGCCGCGCGATCAGCCCGTCCTGCTCGAGCAGCTTGAGCATCCGGTTGACGTGCACCGGGGTCAGCCCGAGCGCATCGCCGATCTGTTCCTGCGTCATTGGCAGCGTGTCGCTGTCGCCGCTTGCCGCATTGACCACTTCGAGCCGCACCGCGCATTCGCACAACAGATGCGCCAGCCGCATCTGCGCGTCGCGCCGTCCGATATTGGCGATCCATTCCCATGCAATCGACCCGTCGACCAGCGTGTCGAGCCAGAAGGCGTGCGCGATGGCGGGGTATCTTGCCGCGATATCAAGCAAGTCGACGCGCGGGATCCGCGCCATCGTGATCGCGGTCAGCGCCTGGACGCTGTGATCGGCGATCTTGAGCAGCGAGTTCTGCAGATCGACCGCGTCGCCCGGCACTTGCAGCGCGATGATCTGCCGCCCGCCGTCGCCGACGATCTTCTGGCGATAGGCGAAGCCCTCGAGCAGCACGCAGGTGAAGTCTGCGCGCTCACCCTGACGGACGAGATAGTGGCCCGGCTCGAGCGTCTTGACGGTGAAGGGCAGCCCCAGCAACGCCGCCTCGTCAGCAGCGTCGAACCGACTGCGTCGCTTCAGCTTGACCAGCAATCGCTGGAGGGTGTCTGTCATGGATCGTTCCCGGTCACGGCGGGAGCGCAAAACTCTCAGTCATCGGACGCCAAGAAGCTCGATGATCGCGCGTCATAACACAGATTGCGGCATCGGCGGCGTACAATTGTCGTGCCGCCACGTCCCGAGCGCGCGCTTCCGATTTGCCTCGGGCACCGCTTTCGGCTATGCGCGCCGCCTTCCCCGGCAGCATGCCAGAGAATCGCGGGAGGCGGAGCTATGGCCCCGCCGTCAGGACCGCTAAACTTGAAAGAGAGTGAGACCGCCACATGGCAAAAAAGATTACCGGCTATATCAAGCTGCAGGTTCCTGCAGGCAAGGCCAACCCCTCCCCGCCGATCGGCCCTGCGCTGGGTCAGCGCGGCGTCAACATCATGGAATTCTGCAAGGCGTTCAACGCATCGACCGGCGACCAGGAAGTCGGCACGCCGCTGCCGACCGTGATCACCGTCTATGCCGACCGTTCGTTCTCGTTCGAGACCAAGACGCCGCCGGCATCGTACCTCATCAAGAAGGCCGCCAACATCAAGTCGGGCTCGAAGGAGCCGGGCAAGGTTTCGGGTGGCAAGATCTCGCGCGCCCAGCTCGCCGACATCGCGACCGCGAAGATGAAGGATCTCAACGCCAACGATCTCGAAGCCGCGACGCGGATCATCGAAGGCAGCGCCCGCGCGATGGGCCTCGAAGTGGTGGAGGGCTGAGCTCATGGCATTCGTAAGCAAGAAGCAGAAGGCCATCACGCTCGATCGTGAGAAGCTCCACGGCATCGACGAAGCGATCGCCCTCGCCAAGTCGGGTGCGACCTCGAAGTTCGACGAGACGATCGAAGTCGCGCTCAACCTCGGCGTCGATCCGCGTCACGCCGACCAGATGGTCCGCGGTGTCGTCACGCTGCCCAAGGGCACCGGCAAGACCGTCCGCGTTGGCGTGTTCGCCAAGGGCGCGAAGGCCGACGAAGCCCGTGCCGCTGGCGCCGACGTCGTCGGTGCGGAAGACCTGATGGAGCTCGTCCAGGGCGGCACGATCGATTTCGATCGCTGCATCGCGACCCCGGACATGATGGGCATCGTCGGTCGTCTCGGTAAGATCCTGGGTCCCAAGGGCCTGATGCCGAACCCGAAGCTCGGCACGGTCACGATGAACGTCGCCGCTGCGGTCGAAGCTGCCAAGGGCGGCCAGATCGAATACCGCGTCGAGAAGGCCGGCATCATCCACTCGGGCATCGGCAAGGCGTCGTTCCCGGCGGAAGACCTGCGCGCGAACTTCGACGCACTGGTCGACGCGATCGTCAAGGCCAAGCCGACCGGCGCCAAGGGCAAGTATGTCAAGAAGGTCGCCGTCAGCTCGACGATGGGCGCCGGCATCAAGGTCGACATCGCCGAGGTTTCGGCGGCGTAAGCCTTCCGACTTTCGGTAAAGAATTGAGGGCCGGGGGAAACCCCGGCCCTTTTTTTATCTAAGCCCCCCGTGCAGGAGGAGGGACGCGCATGATTTCGAGCGCGATTTGCAATTCCCCGCCACCTGCCCTACATAGGCGTTGCTACAGTTCGCAAATCGACGGTCTAGGGCGCTTTGCGGCACCATCTTCCTTCTTTCTCTGCTGATTTCGGCAACCGCTGACGCGGCTCTTCGCGTCGGCCCCACAAGAAGGATCATGTTATGACCATCGGAACCGTAAAGTTTTTCAACGCAGACAAGGGCTATGGCTTCATCGCGCCTGAAGGCGGCGGTGAAGACGCGTTCGTGCACATCACGGCCGTCGAGCGCGCCGGCATGGCGACGCTCGATAAGGACCAGCGCGTCCAGTACGAGCTCGAGCAGGACAAGCGCGGCAAGATGTCGGCTGTGAACCTGCAGCACGCCTAATAGCGTCTGCTAAAAGAAAGGGCGGTCCGGTTCTCCGGGCCGCCCTTTTTTGTGCCTAGCGCAGCGCCGCCGTAACCGCCGCCTGGCAATCGAAGCGCTGCGGCGTCGACCCGCCCGCGCTCGGATCGATCTTGGTGATGCCGAGCGCCTGGCCAAGCGAGCGCCCGAGCACCTTGAACACGCCCCCGGCGCTCGGCTTGTCGCTCGCTCCGACACCGGCGACCGAGATGCTCGGCGCGCTCAGCGTGCCACCGACTTGGATCGGGTCGGCGATCCGCAACAACGCGCGGCTCTTGGTCGTACCCGCAAGCGTGAGCGCGATCCGTTCGCCGTCGAGCACGATCCGCCCCGTCCCGCGCCCGACCGAACTGCCCGTGTCGATCTCGAGCGGGCGCGGCACGAGCACACCGTTCGAACCGCGGAAGTCGGCGATCAGGCATTGCAGCGGGACGGTCTCGCTCGGCCCGCTGATCGCGTGCGCGACGGCGCCGCTCAGGCTTTGCCCGAGCACATCGGCGATCATCCGCTGGACATGCCCCTGCGTCGCGACGATCGCCGCCTTGCCGCTGCCGTGCGCAAGCGCCTCGCGCACCGTCTCGCCCTGCCCGCTGAGCACGATATGCCCGCGGACCTGTCCGCCGATCATGTCGGGCTTGCCGACGAGGCGCTCGAGCGTCAGCCCGGCGAGCCGCAGGTCGATCGCGAGCTTGGGCAAGCCGCTGCGATGATCGACGCGCACCGTGCCCGTCATCCGCCCGTTCGCGAGGGTCGCGACGACTTCGCTGACGGTCAGCATCCGATTGTCGAGGTTGAGCGTGCCCGACAGGCTTTCGAACACCGTGCCGCCCTTCGACAGCACATGATCGGCCGCGAAGCGGATCGTCCCGTCGGTCTTCCACAGCTTCGACAGGTCGATCCGCGTGGGCGGGATCACGCGCGGGCCGATCCGCGCGAGCCGGGCTGCGGCTTCGGCGCGCCCCTGGGTGTCGGCAAGATCGTCGAAATCGAATTGCAACGCGTGGATCCGCGCGTCGATCGCGGTGCGGATGCCGTATTTGTGGACGGTCGCACGCGCAGTGAGGCGCGAGCGGCCGATCGTGCCGGCGAGCCGGTCGATATACCAGTCGCGCGCGTCGTGGCGGATCGTGCCGGCGAGGTCGATCGGCTGCGTCCCGAACAGCCCCGCCTCGATCAGATAATCGAGGTTCTTGAGCGTCGGTGCCTGCGCACGCAGCGTCGCGCTGAAGTGGCGCGTGTCGAGCACGCCCCGCATCGTCCCCTGCGCCGCGAAATCGAGCGCCGACGAGGAAAGCTTCACCGCAAACGGGTATGGCGCGGTCGGGTCGATCCCGGCGATCCGACCGCCGCTCAGCGCGAGCGTCGCGGGGGTCTCGCGGAAGCTGCCCTTCGCCGAAAGCCGCAATCCGTGCGCCGCATCGACCGACAGCGGGCCTGCAACGACGAGCTGGCGCTTGGCATCGCGCAGCACGATCTGCGTGTTGGTGACGCTGAGGTCGGAAAGGCTCGGGCGGCTCGTTCCGCCTTGCTTTGGCTTGCTGCCGTCGGGCTCCCAGTTTGCGCGCCCGCTCGCGTCGCGGACCAGCGCGATCCGCGCGCCGTCGATCGCGATGCGATCGGGCCGGAACCGCCCGGTGAGAAGCGCCAGCACCGGCACGCGCACGCGCAGCGCCGACACGCGGACGAAATCGCCCTGCCCGGCCCAGGCCGGCTGCGCGATCCGCACATCGCGCAGCGCGACGACCGGCGTGTAGGAGAAGACACCGTCGCGCGTGACCGAGCCGACCGCGACCTTGGTGTGGAGCGCGGCAGACACGCGGTTCTCGACCACGCCGCGCAAGAGCCCGACTGGGAACGCGCCGAGCGCGAGCACGAGCACGCCGATCGCAGCAGCCAGGGCGGCGCCGATCGCGAGCGCCGGGCGGTGCCAGCCTTTGGCGGGTTGGATGGATGGCGGCAGGGGGTCTGAAGGTGTCGTCACGCGTCTGAAACCCAGACGCCGCCGGATTGTTGCACGCCCGACATGATTTCGTGGGGCCGGCCTGCGGCGCGCGCAATCGCCGCGCAGACCACCCTCCCCGCGGCCGCAAAATCACGCTAGCGGCGGAGCCGACACCGCCGCAGCACGTTGGCTGCGGAAAGGAGAAACCACCGCGATGCCGCATGCCAGCCAGATCGTCGAATGTACCGGCCCCGAATCCCCGCACGCCTTCGACATCATCCCGCTCCAGCCCCGCAACGGCGCGCTCGATGCGGCGTGCCCGGTGTGCAAGGGGCACGGCCAGTGGAACCTCGAGATCGACCTGGTCAGCTTCCGCAGCAAGCGCGCGATCTGCAACCACTGCCAGGGCGCGGGCTGGGTCGAGACGGGAGACGACCCGCACGGCGTCCCCGATATCGAACGCGACGCGGCGGGCCATCCGCGCTGGTACACGCGGATCGTGTCCGACGTGCCGGAGGAATCGTAGACGCCCCCCAACCGTCACCCCGGCCCCGTGCCGGGGCCCACCGGGATGCACGCACCCCGACCCCAGCGCGCGCGTCACGGTAGACCGCGGGACAAGCCCGGGGGTGACGGTTAGGCGGTCAGATTACGCGATGACCTTGTCGAGCGCAGTGCAGAATGCCTTCATCTCGGCGCTCGAACCGACGGTGACGCGGCTGACCGTCGGCCAGATCGGCCACGACCGCCCGATCTCGACGCTCTGCTTGCGGAACGCCGCCTGCATGTCCTTGGCAGCCCGCGTCTTCCAGTCGATCATGAACATGTTGGCGTTGGTCGGAAACACGCTCACGCCGCGCGCCTTGAGATGATCGAGCGTCAGCACGCGCGCGCCCTGCATCTCGGCGCGGCGTGCGGCGATCAGCGGGGCGGCGGTGAGGCTGGCGGTCGCGCACGCCAGGCTGGTGACGGGCAGCGCGCCCGACTGCATCCCGCCGTCATAGCGCATCATCTTGGTGAGATTGGCGGGGTTGGTGATGACATAGCCCATCCGCAGCCCGGCCATGCCGAACAGCTTGGAGAAGGTGCGCATCACGATCACGTCGGGATGCTTTACCGCGAGCGACGAGGCGACGGGCACGCCGGCGAAGTGCGTATACGCCTCGTCGATCAGCACCATCGATCCCGCCGGCTTGTTGGCGATCAACCACTCGATATCGGCGAGCGGGGTGATCGTGCCGGTCGGGTTGTTGGGCGTACAGATGTAATAGAGCCCGGCATCGGGGTTGGCGGCGAGCATCGCCTTGACGTCGTGCGTATACTCGGCAGTCAGCGGCACCGCCTTGACCGGCGCGCCGAGCCACGCGGCGGTGCGCCCGGCGAGTTCGAAGGTCGGGTCGGCGGTGACGAGGCCCTTGGTCGGCGAACAATAGGTCACGACCGCGCGGCAGAGCGGATCGCTCGAGCCTGGCCAGGGCGCGACATGGTCGAACGGTACACCCTCGACCGACATGACAGCCTTGATGAAATCGCTGCGCTCGTCATGCGGGGAATAGCGGTTGCCCATCGCGATCATTGCAGCGGCAGCCTTTTGGCCGGGGGCAAGCGGGCCGGTCCAGCATTCGTTCGCCCCGATGCGGACCTTGGCGGTTGGCGCCGGATCGGGCACGCCGCCCGAGGCGAACGCCGGTCGCCCGACCGACGCGGCCAGCGCGCCGACGCCGAACACCGCGGCAATCCGCGCCAGATCGCGCCGCGCAAAGCCGCGGGTGAGCAGATCGTCCTGCGCCTCGGCGCCGAGCGTTGCGGTGGTGGTGATGGTAGCTTCGGTCATTGAATCGGCCCCCTGCTTAAAGCGGTTTTCGATTCCGTCCTGCATGGACTCGTGCGGTCCTTGACGCCGAGTGTTCCGCAGTTTCGATGCAAAAGCTACAGGCAGTCGAAGAAAAACCGCAGTCCGCCACCCCGGCGAAAGCGGGTGTGACGATCAACCGGGCGTTGACTTTCCCACGATGTCAGCTAAAGGCCGCGCTCTCCCGTCACGCCTCGGCGCGGCGGGACCGTCCAAGACAGTAGGTGATCGGGATTTGCCCGGTCTTAATTTCCTGCCGAGACGGGGACCAGGATTACAACCGCTCTCGGCCCAGCCGCGACCGGTCTGCCGCCCTCCATCAAACGGGGCGACGCTCCCATTCCCCATCGCTGGACAATTCCGGGTGCAACAGCGCCCGGTTTGTAACCGGTCGTGCCGCGCAAGCGACACGGCCAAACGTGGAGAATGGCATGGATCGCGCTCAAAAGACCGAGCTCGTCGCCGAGCTGAACCACAATTTTGCCGAAGTCGGCGTGGTGGTCGTCACCCGCAACCTCGGCATGACGGTGGCTCAGTCGACCAAGCTGCGTAACGCAATGCGTGACGCAGGGGCGAGCTATAAGGTCTCGAAGAACAAGCTTGCCAAGATCGCACTGGCCGACACCGACTATGCTTCGTTGAGCGAAATGCTCACCGGGCCGGTCGGTCTGGCCACCTCCATCGACCCCGTCGCGGCCGCCAAGGTGGCCGTCGACTTCGCGAAGACGAACGACAAGTTCGAAATCGTTGGTGGTGCGATGGGTGCGACCGTCCTCGACGTAGAAGGTGTCAAGTCCCTCGCGACGATGCCGTCGCTGGATGAACTGCGTGCGAAGATCGTGGGCCTCCTGGTTGCTCCTGCAACCAAGCTCGCGACGATCACGCAGGCGCCAGCTGCCCAGCTCGCGCGCGTGCTTGCCGCCTATGCGGAAAAGGACACGGCGGACGCCTGATTTCAGGCCTTCGAGATTTCAAACCCGAACTGATTTTACTGGAGAATACACATGGCAGACCTGAACGCGCTGGTTGACCAGCTTTCCGCCCTGACCGTCATCGAAGCAGCTGATCTCTCGAAGCTGCTCGAAGAGAAGTGGGGCGTCTCGGCCGCTGCTGCTGTTGCAGCGGCTCCTGCTGCTGGCGGCGGCGCTGCAGCACCGGCTGCTGAAGAGCAGACCGAATTCGACGTCATCCTCACCGGCGACGGCGGCAAGAAGATCAACGTCATCAAGGAAGTCCGTGCGATCACCGCGCTTGGCCTGACCGAAGCCAAGACGCTGGTCGAGTCGGCTCCGAAGGCGATCAAGGAAGGCGTGTCGAAGGACGAAGCCGCCAAGATCAAGGCGCAGCTGGAAGCAGCCGGCGCGACCGTCGAGGTCAAGTAAGCTGAAGCGGGAGAGACGATTTAGCCTCGGCTAAATCGCACTCCCGCGAAGCCGGCCGGCGCGGCTTGCCGCGTCCGACGTCATGGGCTTTGCCCATGACGGCTTGCCCAAGAAAAAGGGGCGACACCATGCGGTGTCGCCCCTTTTTTCGTTCCGACCCGTACCGCACCCCCCAGACGCGGGAGCGGAAATCCTAAGCTGACACGGTGTATTCGATCGCGCTCACCGTATCGTACATCCGCGCAGCGCTATCGATGCGGAACGGCGCGAGCTTGCCCCCTGCCCCGCGATCGATGCCGATGACATAGGAGCGCGCGGTCTGGCCGCTGCCGCCGCCCGCCCAAGCATAGTGCGCGTTGATCGTCAGCACGGGGACGAACAGCGCCTTGCCGCCGACGTCCATCACCTCGAGCGTCGCCTTGGGATGCATCGCCATGCCGCCGAGTTCGACAGAGACGCCAGCCGGCAGATCGAACGGGGTCGTGATCGGCTGCGCGATCGGCGCAGCGAACAGCGCCTCGATCACCGCATCCTGCCGCTGTCCCGCGCTGAGCAAGCGAATGTCGAGACGAACCCCCGTCGCGGCGACATCGCCGGTGTTGCGCAGCACGATCAGATATTCGACCGCGGCGCTCAGCAAATTCGTGCCGGCGCGCTTCGGGGTCAGCTCGAACACAATCGACGCGCGATCGGCCGGGGCGGCATCGGGCACGACCGCGACTGCGGGAGGATCCTCCGCAACCGTGCTTGCTGCTGGCACCGCCGGAGGAACCGCTTGGGGCGCGACGGCTGCGAATTCGACACCCGCTGGCGGAACGACTTCGGCCACGAGCTCGTCCTCATAGGCCACGGCGTCCTGCGGGCCACGCCGGCGCCACCACAGTCCCAGACCAATCGCGACGATCAGCGCGAGCCCGCCCCCGACAGCAGGCCATAGCCACGCGCTTGCGCCGTCCGCTGGCGCGATCGCTGCCGCCGCTGCCGCGCTCGACTGCGGCGTCGTCGCTGGGGTCGGGGCTGGGGTCGGCGGTATCGCGGCGACAGGCGACGGCACGACGGTCGGCACGGCGACCGGAGCCGCCGGAATAATTGGCGTTGGCGTCGCGCTGGCACGCGGTGCTGGCGTTCGCTCGGGCGCTGGCGTCGCGCGCACCGTGGGCGTGGCGCGCGCCGGCGTCGCGGTCGCGCGCGGCGTCGTGGTCGCGCGGACCGTCGGCGCCACGGCGGGCGGCGCGACGGTCTGGGTCTCGACCGGACGCGGGTTGGTCGTCGGCTCGGGCGTCGGCGAGATCCGCGGCGCCGGCCGGTTCGACGGCAGGCTGAACGAATCGAGCCCCTGCAAGGGTTGCGCAGGCACGCTGTTTTGCGCGAGCGCGGGGCTGCCAAACGCCGTCAGGCTGGTGGCGACGAGGAGGGATACAAAGACAAAGGGTTTCACAGCGCCGGGCATAGCGATAAAACCCCGCCTGCCAAGGATTGCTGCGCCGAGCGGTTCGCCGCAGCGCGACCGCCGCCGTGTGACTGCGTTGACACGCTCGCGCCGTCGACCTATATCGCACTCTCAATCCAAACCTTCGGGAAATGATGTGCCGTCGCGCAGTGCATCGATCGTATTGATGGTTAGGGTTTCTCGAGACGCATGAAAGCTGCTGTTTTCCGCTTGCGCGGACAACACGCGGCTTTTTGTCGTTTCCGATTTGCACGCCCGCCCGGTGGATTCCGGGCCGAATTTCAGGCTTGAGGGCAGAAAACTCCATGGCAACCAAGGCAATCGACGGTAGCACGCCCACGCGGCGCGCCGAGAGCGGCACGGCAAAGCGCCGGATCCGCAAGGTGTTCGGCAACATCCACGAAGTGGTGCAGATGCCGAACCTGATCGAGGTTCAGCGCGAATCCTACGAACAGTTCCTCCGCTCCGATCCGTCGATCGGCTATGTCTCGGGTCTCGAGAAGACGCTGCGCAGCGTTTTCCCGATCCGCGATTTCGCCGGCACCGCCGAACTCGACTTCGTCAATTACGAACTCGAGCCCCCCAAGTTCGACACCGACGAGTGCCGTCAGCGCGGCATTACCTATGCAGCCCCGATGCGCGTCACGCTGCGCTTGATCGTGTTCGAGGTCGATGCCGATACCGATTCGCGCTCGGTCCTCGATATCAAGGAGCAGGACGTCTACATGGGCGACATGCCCCTGATGACGGGCAACGGCACCTTCATCATCAACGGCACCGAGCGTGTCATCGTCTCGCAGATGCACCGGTCGCCGGGCGTGCTGTTCGACCATGACCGCGGCAAGACGCACGCATCGGGCAAGTACCTCTTCGCCGCGCGCGTGATCCCGTATCGCGGTTCGTGGCTCGATTTCGAGTTCGACGCTAAGGACATCGTCAACGTCCGCATCGATCGCAAGCGCAAGCTGCCGGTGACGGCGCTGCTCTACGCGCTCGGCATGACCGGCGAGGAAATCCTCAACCAGTTCTACAACCGCGTGACCTTCGTTCGCGGCCAGGGTGGCTGGATCATCCCGTTCCAGGCCGAGAACTGGCGTGGCCAAAAGCCGATGTACGACATCATCGACGCCAAGACCGGCGAAGTGGTGTTCCCCAACGGCCAGAAGATTTCGCCGCGCGCTGCCAACAAGTCGGCCAAGGACGGTCTCACCGACCTGCTGATCCCGACCGAGGAAATCTTCGGCCGCTACAGCGCCTATGATCTCATCAACGAGACCACTGGCCAGATCTACATCGAAGCCGGCGACGAAGTCTCGGCCGAGAATCTCGAACTGCTCGACCAGGCCGGCATCGACCGGATCGAACTGCTCGACATCGATCACATCGCGACCGGCGCGTGGATCCGCAACACGCTCAAGGTCGACAAGGCCGAAGAGCGCGAGCAGGCGCTGTCCGACATCTACCGCGTGATGCGCCCCGGCGAGCCGCCGACGCTCGAGACCGCAGAGTCGCTGTTCAGCGGCCTGTTCTTCGATCCCGACCGCTACGACCTGTCGGCCGTCGGCCGTGTGAAGTTGAACATGCGCCTCGACCTCGACGCCGAGGACACGGTCACCACGCTGCGGACCGAGGACATCCTCGCGGTCATCAAGACGCTGGTCGATCTGAAGGACGGCAAGGGCGACATCGACGATATCGATAACCTCGGTAACCGTCGTGTCCGTTCGGTCGGCGAGCTGCTCGAGAACCAGTATCGCGTCGGCCTGCTTCGCATGGAGCGCGCCGTTAAGGAGCGTATGTCGTCGGTCGACGTGTCGACGGTGATGCCGAACGACCTGATCAACGCCAAGCCGGCGGTTGCCGCGGTCCGCGAATTCTTCGGCTCGTCGCAGCTGTCGCAGTTCATGGATCAGACCAACCCGCTGTCGGAAGTCACCCACAAGCGTCGCGTGTCGGCCCTTGGACCGGGTGGTCTGACGCGTGAGCGCGCCGGCTTCGAAGTCCGCGACGTTCACCCGACGCACTATGGCCGCATCTGCCCGATCGAGACGCCGGAAGGCCCGAACATCGGCCTGATCAACTCGCTCGCGAGCTTCAGCCGTGTGAACAAGTACGGCTTCATCGAAACGCCGTATCGGAAAGTCGTCGATCACAAGGTCACCGACGACGTCGTCTATCTGTCGGCGATGGAAGAGGCCAAGCACACGATCGCGCAGGCCAATGCCGAGCTCGATTCGTCGAACGGCTTCGTCGAGGAACTGGTCTCGTCGCGTCAGGCGGGCGAATTCCTGATGGCGATCCCCAACAACATCACGTTGATGGACGTCAGCCCCAAGCAGCTCGTCTCGGTCGCCGCATCGCTCATTCCGTTCCTGGAAAACGATGACGCCAACCGCGCGCTGATGGGCTCGAACATGCAGCGTCAGGCCGTGCCGCTCGTCCAGGCCGAGGCGCCGTTCGTCGGCACCGGCATGGAAGAGACCGTCGCGCGTGACTCTGGTGCTGCCATCTCCGCACGGCGTGCGGGCGTGGTCGACCAGGTCGACGCGGCGCGTATCGTCATTCGCGCAACCGGCGAGATCGATGCCGGCCAGTCGGGCGTCGACATCTACACGCTGATGAAGTTCCAGCGCTCGAACCAGAACACCTGCATCAACCAGCGTCCGCTGGTGAAGGTGGGCGATGTGGTCACCGCTGGCGACGTGCTCGCCGACGGTCCGTCGACCGAGTTCGGCGAGCTCGCGCTCGGCCGGAACACGCTCGTCGCGTTCATGCCGTGGAACGGCTACAACTATGAGGATTCGATCCTCATCTCCGAGCGCATCGTGAAGGACGACGTGTTCACGTCGATCCACATCGAAGAGTTCGAAGTGATGGCGCGCGACACCAAGCTCGGGCCGGAAGACATCACGCGCGACATTCCCAACGTCGGCGAGGAAGCGCTTCGCAACCTCGACGAAGCGGGCATCGTGTACATTGGTGCCGAGGTCGAGCCGGGCGATATTCTCGCGGGCAAGATCACGCCGAAGGGCGAAAGCCCGATGACGCCGGAGGAAAAGCTCCTGCGCGCCATCTTCGGTGAAAAGGCGTCGGACGTGCGCGATACCTCGCTCCGCCTGCCGCCGGGCGTTGCCGGTACCGTCGTCGAAGTCCGGGTGTTCAACCGCCACGGCATCGACAAGGACGAGCGCGCGATGGCGATCGAGCGCGAGGAAATCGAGCGCCTGAAGAAGGACTCGGACGACGAGCGCACGATCCTCAACCGTGCGACCTGGTCGCGCCTCAAGGAAATGCTGCTCGGCCAGACCGCGACCGCCGTTCCCAAGAACGGCCCGAAGAAGGGCGTGGTCATCGACCAGGACGTGCTCGACTCGGTCGACCGTCATGAGTGGTGGAAGTTCGCTGTCGCCGACGACAAGACCCAGAGCGATCTGGAAGCGGTCAAGGTGCAGTATGACGACGCCGTCAAGGTGATCGTGGACAAGTTCCAGGATCGTCGCGACAAGCTCGAGCGTGGCGACGAGCTGCCGCCAGGCGTACTCAAGATGGTCAAGGTCTTCGTCGCGGTGAAGCGCAAGCTGCAGCCGGGCGACAAGATGGCCGGCCGTCACGGCAACAAGGGCGTGATCTCGCGGATCCTGCCGGCGGAGGACATGCCGTTCCTCGCCGACGGTACCCCGGTCGACATCGTGCTCAACCCGCTGGGCGTGCCGTCGCGCATGAACGTCGGTCAGATCTTCGAGACGCATCTCGGCTGGGCTGCCCGTAACCTCGGTCAGCAGATCTACACGCAGCTCGAAGAGTGGCGTGAGGCCAACCCCGAACCCGCAGCGGGCGACATGCCCGACGCGGTCAAGGCACGGCTGCTCGAAGTGTACGGCGAGCATTACGCCGCGGACATCGAGGCACGCGATGCGAGCCAGATCATCGAACTCGCGCAGAACCTGCGGACCGGCGTGCCGATGGGCACCCCCGTGTTCGACGGCGCGCGCGAAGCCGATGTGTCCGACATGCTCGAGCTGGCGGGTCTGCACTCGTCGGGTCAGTCGGAACTGTTCGACGGTCGCACCGGCGACATGTTCGATCGGCGCGTGACGGTGGGCATCATCTACATGCTCAAGCTCCACCATCTGGTCGACGACAAGATCCACGCCCGGTCGATCGGGCCGTACTCGCTCGTCACGCAGCAGCCGCTGGGTGGTAAGGCGCAGTTCGGTGGTCAGCGCTTCGGCGAGATGGAGGTCTGGGCCCTCCAGGCCTACGGCGCGGCGTACACCTTGCAGGAAATGCTCACGGTGAAGTCGGACGACGTGGTCGGGCGCACCAAGGTCTACGAGGCGATCGTCAAGGGTGACGACACGTTCGAGGCCGGCATCCCTGAGAGCTTCAACGTGCTCGTCAAGGAAATGCGCTCGCTGGGTCTGAACATCGAGCTCACCACCACCGAGCAGTTCGACACCGACGGCGTCGCGATCGCGGCGGAGTAATATGCCGGCCTAGCCCTCTTCCGCCTTCGCGGGAGAGGGTTGGGTGAGGCTTCGACTAGGGCCGCGGGAAGACCGCGACCCAAGTCTGCGCAGCCTCTCCCGCGAAAGCGGGCGAGGGCAAAGAATTTCTAGGAAGGCTGTTCATCCATGAACGAACTGACCAATTTCGCGAACCCGGTCGTCAAGGCCGAGACCTTCGACCAGATCCAGATCGGCATCGCCAGCCCGGACAAGATCCGCAGCTGGTCGTTCGGCGAGATCAAGAAGCCCGAGACCATCAACTATCGCACGTTCAAGCCCGAGCGTGACGGCCTGTTCTGCGCGCGCATCTTCGGTCCGATCAAGGATTACGAGTGCCTGTGCGGCAAGTACAAGCGCATGAAGTATAAGGGCATCGTCTGCGAGAAGTGCGGCGTCGAGGTCACCGTCTCGAAGGTCCGCCGTGAGCGCATGGGCCATATCGAGCTCGCTGCCCCGGTCGCGCACATCTGGTTCCTCAAGTCACTGCCGTCGCGCATCGGCCTGCTGCTCGACATGCAGCTCAAGCAGCTCGAGCGCGTGCTGTACTTCGAAGCGTATATCGTGATCGAGCCGGGCATTACCCCGCTCGAAAAGTATCAGCTGATGACCGAGGACGAGCTCCTCGACGCGCAGGACGAGTATGGCGAAGACGCCTTCTCGGCCGGCATCGGCGCGGAAGCCGTACGCATCATGCTGCAGGACTTGGATCTCGAGGGCGAGCGCAAGGAGCTCCTTGAGGAGCTCGCGGTCACCAAGTCCGAGCTCAAGCCCAAGAAGATCATCAAGCGCCTCAAGGTCGTCGAGAGCTTCATCGATTCGGGCAACCGCCCAGAGTGGATGATCCTCGAAGTCGTTCCGGTCATCCCGCCCGAGCTGCGCCCGCTGGTGCCGCTCGACGGCGGCCGCTTCGCGACGTCGGATCTGAACGATCTGTATCGCCGCGTGATCAACCGCAATAATCGTCTGAAGCGTTTGATGGAGCTCCGCGCGCCGGACATCATCGTCCGCAACGAGAAGCGCATGCTGCAGGAGGCCGTCGACGCATTGTTCGACAATGGTCGCCGCGGTCGCACGATCACGGGCGCCAACAAGCGTCCGCTCAAGTCGCTGTCCGACATGCTCAAGGGCAAGCAAGGCCGCTTCCGCCAGAACCTGCTCGGCAAGCGCGTCGATTATTCGGGTCGTTCGGTCATCGTGACCGGTCCGGAACTCAAGCTGCACCAGTGCGGCCTGCCTAAGAAGATGGCGCTCGAGCTGTTCAAGCCGTTCATCTACGCCCGTCTCGATGCCAAGGGTCTTTCGATGACCCTCAAGCAGGCGAAGAAGTGGGTCGAGAAGGAGCGCAAGGAAGTCTGGGACATCCTCGACGAGGTGATCCGCGAGCATCCGGTCATGCTCAACCGTGCGCCGACGCTTCACCGTCTCGGCATCCAGGCGTTCGAGCCCGTGCTGATCGAGGGCAAGGCGATCCAGCTGCACCCGCTCGTCTGCTCGGCCTTCAACGCCGATTTCGACGGCGATCAGATGGCGGTCCACGTGCCGCTGTCGCTGGAAGCACAGCTCGAAGCGCGCGTGCTGATGATGTCGACCAACAACATCCTCTCGCCCGCCAACGGCAAGCCGATCATCGTGCCGTCGCAGGACATGGTGCTCGGGCTGTATTACCTCTCGATGCTCAAGGAGAATGAGCCGGGCCAGGGCATGATGATTTCCGACATGTCGGAAGTCCATCAGGCGCTCGAAGCCGGCGCAGTGACCTTGCACACCAAGATCATCAGCCGCGTTCCGCAGACCGATGAGAAGGGCAACCAGTACCTCAAGCGCTATGAGACCACCCCTGGTCGCATGCTGCTCGGCGAGTGCCTGCCGCAGTCGTCGAAGGTGCCGTTCGATACCGTCAACCGCCTCCTCACCAAGAAGGACGTGGGCGACGTGATCGACGAGGTCTATCGTCACACCGGCCAGAAGGACACGGTGCTGTTCGCCGACGCGATCATGAGCCTCGGCTTCAAGCACGCGTTCAAGGCCGGCATCTCGTTCGGCATGGACGACATGATCATTCCGGATGCCAAGATCGCATTGGTCGACGAGACCAAAGGCCTGGTGAAGGACTTCGAGCAGCAATATCAGGACGGCCTGATCACGCAGCAGGAGAAGTACAACAAGGTGATCGACGCATGGAGCCGTTGCGGCGACCAGGTGGCGAACGCCATGATGGACGAGATCAAGGCGGTTAAGCACTACGAGGACGGCCCCAACAAGGGTCGCGAGAAGCCGATCAACTCGATTTACATGATGGCCCACTCGGGTGCGCGTGGTTCGCAGGCGCAGATCAAGCAGCTTGCCGGCATGCGCGGCCTGATGGCCAAGCCGTCGGGCGAGATCATCGAGACGCCGATCATCTCGAACTTCAAGGAAGGTCTGACCGTCCTCGAATACTTCAACTCGACCCACGGTGCTCGTAAGGGCCTCGCGGATACGGCGTTGAAGACGGCGAACTCGGGCTACCTCACGCGTCGTCTGGTCGACGTGTCGCAGGATTGCGTGATCATGGAGCTCGACTGCGGCACGACCCGCGCGCTGGAAATGCGCGCGATCGTCCAGGGCGGCTCGACGATCGCGTCGCTCGGCGAGCGCATCCTCGGTCGTACGACCGCGGAGGACATCATCGACAGCAAGACCGGCGAGGTCGTCATCCCCTCGGGCACGCTGCTCGACGAGCCGATGATCCTGCAGATCGAGGCGATCGGCACGCAATCGTGCAAGATCCGCTCGCCGCTCGTCTGCGAGACCAAGATCGGCGTGTGCGGCAAGTGCTACGGGCGCGATCTCGCCCGCGGTACCCCGGTCAACATCGGTGAAGCGGTCGGCGTCATCGCCGCCCAGTCTATCGGTGAGCCGGGCACGCAGCTGACGATGCGTACCTTCCACATCGGTGGTGCGGCACAGCTCAACGAGCAGTCGAACCTCGAGGCGCTCTCGGACGGCACAATGGAATATCGCGACCTGCGCACCATCACCGACCAGCGCGGCCGTCGCGTCGTGCTGTCGCGCTCGGGCGAAGTCGCGATCATGGACATGGATGGCCGCGAGCGCGCGGTGCATCGTCTCCCGTACGGCGCATACGTGCTGTTCGACGACGGTCACATCGTGTCGAAGGGCGATCGTCTGGCCGAGTGGGATCCGTTCACCATGCCGGTGATCACCGAGAATGGCGGCATCGTGAAGTATGTCGATCTGATCGAGGGCAAGACGCTAACCGAGCAGGCCGACGAAGCGACCGGCATCTCGCAGCGGGTCGTGACCGAAAACCGCGGCATCGCCAGCAAGAAGGAGGATCTTCGTCCGCGCCTGACCCTCACGGGTGAAAGCGCCGAGGAATCCGGCCGGTACATGCTGGTCGCGGGCGCAACGCTCTCGGTCGAGGATGGTGCGATGGTTCAGGGCGGCGACGTCCTGGCGCGTGTCAGCCGCGAAAGCGCCAAGACGCGCGACATCACCGGCGGTCTGCCGCGTGTTGCCGAGCTGTTCGAAGCGCGCAAGCCGAAGGAAAATGCGATCATCGCAAAGGTCTCGGGCCGTGTCGTGTTCGGCAAGGACTATAAGGCTAAGCGCAAGATCGGCATTCAGCCCGAGGACGGCAGCGAGGTCGTCGAGTATCTGGTGCCCAAGTCGAAGGTCATCGACGTGCAGGAAGGCGATTACGTCAAGCGCGGCGACAATTTGATCGGCGGTTCGCCCGATCCGCACGACATTCTCGAAGTGCTCGGCATCGAGCCCTTGGCTGAATATCTCGTGTCGGAAATCCAGGAAGTTTACCGACTTCAGGGCGTGAAGATCAACGACAAGCACATCGAGACGATCGTTCGCCAGATGCTGCAGAAGGTCGAGATCACCGACGGTGGCGACACCACGCTGCTCGCCGGCGAGCAGGTCGATCGCGACGAGATGGACGAGATGAACGCCAAGATCGGCAAGAAGGAGCGTCCGGCTCAGGGCAAGCCCGTCCTGCTCGGCATCACCAAGGCGTCGCTGCAGACCCGCAGCTTCATCTCGGCGGCATCGTTCCAGGAAACGACGCGCGTGCTCACCGAGGCTTCGGTGCAGGGCAAGAAGGACACGCTCACGGGTCTCAAGGAGAACGTGATCGTGGGTCGTCTGATCCCGGCCGGCACGGGTGCGGGCATGGGTCGCCTGCGCGTCACCGCCTCGTCGCGCGATGCGGCGATGCGCGTCTCGCAGCGTCGCATGGCCGAAGTCTCGATCGTCGCCCCGAACTCGGCGAAGGAAGAGCATGACGCCGAGCTCGCGCGCTCGACGCGCGATGCTGGCGGCACGGGTGACGATGCGCTCGGCGCGGTCGTGACGAGCGGCACCGGCACCGATGCCGACGCCGGCGAGTATCTGAACAAGGAGTGATCCTCCGGGTTCGGGTTACCACCTGATGCATTGAGAGCCGCCGTCCGGGGAAACCCGGGCGGCGGTTTTCGTTTGGAGCATCGCGTCACCCGGCTTCGGCAGGCCGTGTCACGAGTCTGACGCACGACGGCAATGAAACTGCTGGAAAACTGCCGTCCAACCGTCACAGCCATCCCGTAGGGCGCCCTCAAGTGCAGCGGCACATCAGGGGGCCTTCCATGATCAAATCCTACGTCTCGACCTTCGCGCTTGCCGCGAGCCTGGCCGCTGGCCTGCCACTCACCGCCGCGCACGCCGAGACCGCGCCGCCGGCGCCGGCGGCTCCGATCGCCGACCCCGCGCCCGCCCCCGCTGGAGATGATGCGGCGGAGGCAATCGTCGTCACCGCCAAGGCGACCCGCTCGGCCACCGCGCTGCCGGGCAGCGAAATGCAGAAGATCCTGCCTGGCATCTCGCCACTGAAAGCGATCCAGACGCTGCCGGGCGTGCTCTACATCACCGCCGATCCGTGGGGCTATAACGAGCAGAACGCGCAGATCTTCATCCACGGTTTCAGCGGGCAGCAGCTCGGCTATACGATGGACGGCCTGCCGCTCGGCGACCAGAGCTATGGCAATTACAACGGCCTGTCGCCGCAGCGCGCAGTGATTTCGGAGAATGTCGGCCGCGTCATCGTCTCGACGGGCGCAGGCGATCTCGCGACCGCCTCGAACAGCAACCTCGGCGGCACGGTCGAGACCTATTCGTCGGATCCGCTCAAGACATTCGGCATTCAGGCCGCGCAGACCGTCGGCAGCTATTCGACCTCGCGCAGCTTCGTGCGGATCGACAGCGGCACGTTCGGCAACGGCAACGCGGCCTATGTCTCGGCGGCGCGCCAGGACGCACGCGCGTGGGACTTCAACGGCAAGCAGGGCGGCTATCAGGTCAACGCCAAGTTCGTCCACGACGACGGCATCGGCAAGCTGACCGCCTATTTCGACTATAACGACATGACGCAGCCGAACGAGGATTCGACCGTCTTCTTCAAGCCGTCGGCCGGCGGCACCGCCACCGCGGTGCAGCTCTACACGCCGTACACCAAGCCGTTCTTCTACCCCGACTTCACCACCTATCGGACGTCGTATCTCAGTGCGCAGGGCAATTCGCCGGCGGCGGTCGGCAGCAATTACCGCAATTATTATTCGGATGCGCAGCGCACCGATTTCCTCGGCTATCTACGCTACGACGCGCATCTCTCGTCGAACGTGACTTGGTCGACGACGGGCTATTACCATCACAATGACGGCGCGGGCGTCGTCGCGGGGCCGCTCGGGCAGTCGATCACGACGATCCAGCCCTATCTCGACCCGGGCTATGCCAGCTTGCCGACCAACTGCCGCTTCGGCGCGAACAGCAACGGCGTCGCACCCGCAGCCTGCACCGCACGCACGACCGCACAGCAGAGTGCCGCCGGCGCCGCCTTGGTCGCGGCGACCGGCGGGTCCGGCCTGGTCACGCGCACCACCGAATATCGCATTGATCGCGGCGGCGTGATCTCGGCGATCACCGCCAAGCTCGGCGCGCATACGATCGAGTTCGGCGGCTGGTTCGAACGCAACAGCACGACGCAGTGGCGCCGCTGGTACGGCGTCAGCGTCACCAACCCCGATTCGAGCACGCCCTATATCCGTCCGCTCGACGTGGCGCAGCCGCTCTTCACGCAATATCAGGGCGAGGCGCGGATCAACCAGCTGCAGTTGCATCTGCAGGACACCTGGCAGGCGACCGATCGCCTGCTGCTCCAGGCCGGGTTCAAGACCAGCGCGCAATGGGCCGATGGCCGCTTCCCCGTGCAGCCCGTCCTCGGGTCGCTCTCGGGCCTCACCGGCGGCCTTCCGCAAGGCCGGATCAACACGCTGCGCTGGTTCCTCCCCTCGGCGGGCGCGACCTATGATCTGACGCGCAACGAGCAGCTCTATTTCAACGTCCAGAAGAATTTGCGCCAGTATCAGGCGTATCTCGCGGGCGGTGGCGGGCCGTGGTTCACCGGCAGCCAGGCGGCGTTCGATGCGTTCGCACGCGAAGGCAAGCCCGAGAGCAGCTGGACGTATGAAGGCGGCGTGCGCAGCCATCGCAGCTTCGATGGCGTGCTCAGCGGGTTGGAAGCGCAGGTCAATTACTACCACGTCGTGTTCAACAATCGCCTGCTTGCGATCTCGACCAATCCGGGCGGCATCGCCGGCGGCGGCATCACCGGCGGGACCTCGATCCTGGTCAATGTCGGCGCGGTGCATACCGACGGTGTCGACGCGGCTTTTACGCTGCACTTCGGCCGCGTTTTCTCGCTGTACAATGCGGCGTCGTACAATCTGTCGAAATACCAGAGCGACTATACCTCGACCGCGACTGGAATCGGCGCTGCGACGGGCACGTGCATCGGCGGCTATCTCGTCACGGCGGGCGTCGTGCCGACCTGCGGCAAACAGCTGCCGGGCACGCCGAAATGGATGAACAAGACCGTCGCCACGCTCGATCTGGGGCCGATCGAAGTGCAGATGATCGGCGATTACGTCGGTCGGCGCTTCGCCACCTTCACCAACGACGCGAGCGTGTCGTCCTACTTCCTGACCTCGCTGCGGCTCGCGGCGAAGGTGCCGGACGGCGCCACCCCGCTGCGCAAGCTCGAGGTCTCGCTCAACGTCACCAACCTGTTCGACAAGACGGGCGTCTCGACGCTGTCGATCGGATCGGCGACCAACAGCTACTCGGCCTATCCGATCGCGCCGCGACAGTGGTTCCTGACGGTGTCGGCCGCCTATTGAGCACCTGTCGGAGCGGCGGTGTCACCCGCACAGGGCGACGCCGCCGCCGCGCTGCACGGGTGGGCAGGACGGCGTGGTCTCGCGCTTGCCCCAAAGGCTCCCAAAAAGCCCCCCGCCCCTTGCGCCACCGCTGCGCCACGCCCATTTCCTGAGGGCACGGAAACGACCACGGCGGTGCGGGATATGGGCGAACACGTCCGCCCGGCACGTTCGCCGCGTCCGTGCACTGGATCCGCGATCAGAAAGCAGCCGACATGAAGATTTTGATGGTACTGACGTCGCACGACCAATTGGGCGACACCGGCAAGAAGACGGGCTTCTGGCTCGAAGAGCTCGCCGCGCCGTATTACGTGTTCAAGGATGCGGGTGCGGAGATCACGCTCGCCTCGCCCGCCGGCGGGAAGCCGCCGCTCGACCCCAAGAGCAACGAGCCCGACAGCCAGACCGACGCGACGCGTCGTTTCGAGGCTGATGCCGCCGCAACCGCGCAACTCGCGGACACCGTCCGGCTCGATTCGGTCGACCAGGCCGATTACGACACCGTCTTCTATCCCGGCGGCCACGGGCCGCTCTGGGATCTGGCCGAGGATGCGACGTCGATCGGCTTGATCGAAGCGTTCGTCGCGGCCGACAAGCCCGTCGCCCTGGTCTGCCACGCACCGGGCGCACTGCGCCGGGTAAAGGCCGCCGATGGCACGCCGCTCGTCCAGGGCAAGCGCGTGACCGGCTTCACCAATGGCGAGGAGGAAGCCGTCGGTCTAACCAAGATCGTGCCGTTCCTCGTCGAGGACGAACTCATCGCGCTCGGCGGCAAGTATGAGAAGACGAGCGACTGGGGCGTCCACGTCGTGCAGGACGGCTTGCTGATCACCGGCCAGAACCCGGCCTCGTCGGCGGCTGCAGCGCACAAGCTGCTCGACGCGCTCGCAAAGTAAGCGACACGGGGGAGGCGCGACCAAGGCGCCTCCCCCTCTCTTACAACGTAATCGCGCCCTTCAACCCCAGCACCACGACCTCGTCGGCGCTGCGCACGCCACCGGGGTGGTGGATCCACTGGACGTTGGGCTGCAGTTCGAGCCACGGCAGCGGCGTCACGCTGTAATAGAGCTCGGCGGCATATTCGGCGTCGCGCACCGGCTTCCCGGGGTCAGCCGGTCGGCATCGGCCGCGCGCCCATTGACGTTGGTCCGGCCGAACGCGACGCCGAGCACGTCGCCGGGCAGCCACGTCGCCAGCCCCTTGTAGAACATTCCGACCACCGCCTGATCGTCGGTCACCGCGGTCGCGCGGTCGGTCTGCGTGAAATTGGCGAACACGCCGAGCCCGTCGAGCGACTTGCCGTCCTTCGACGTGCCGGTGATCTGCTGCTGCACGCTGACATAGCCGCCATAGCGCCCCGAATGTTCGAGCGGGGCCAGCCCGGTGATCGCGATCGGCCGCCGGTTGATGTCGCGATATACGTCGGTGCCGTTTGCGGTCGTGTACCAGCCGCCGACCTTGTACGATCCGACATGGCCGCCATCGCCGCCATGCGTCCACCCCGCCTCGAACGGGATCAGCACCCCCGTCGCGCCATGCCAGCGCGCGACGAAGAAGTTGTTCTTCAGGTTGAGCGGATTGACCTCATAGACGCCCGCCTGGACATACACGCCGCGCCGCACATCGACGTGGAGGCGCGCGCCCCACTGCCCGACCGGCCAGTTCTGCCAGTAATCGCCGACCAGATTGCCCGGCTGCGCGCCGCAAAAGGTCAGGTTTTGGAAGTGGCACGAGAAGACCGCGAAATCCGACCCCGGATTGGTGCGGCCAAGCTTCACTTCGACCGCATCGCCGAGCTTCTGTTCGTACCACAATTCGGTGACGCGGACGGTCTGCCCGCGGCCATAGACCTCCTGCACTTGCTGGAGCGTGCCCAGCGCGGCGACATCGGACAGATTGTCGCCGCGCCGCCACGTCAGCGTCGCCTGCAGCGTCCCGCCCTCGAGCCCGACGAGCTTGCCCATGTCGACCTTGGCACCCATGTCGAACTGGCCGGTCTCGGTGATCGCCTGACGCCGCCCGCCGGTCGGGTTGTACGCCGTCTCCGACGCGTAGCGCGCCGATACGTCGACACCGCGCGCACCGAGCCAGGTGCGGCTGTTGCGCCAGTCGCCGAACAGGCCGGGCGGTGCCGCGCTCTGCGTATCGCCGATCTGCGAACCGGGCGAGGTATCGCGCGGGTGCGCAAGATGGTTCGGCCGGTAGCGCGCGGGCGTCGGTGCTGCCGCAGGCGCTTCGGTCGCGGGTTTCTTGGTATCGTTCGCCGCGGGCGCCTCGGGGGCAGTCGGCGGCGGTGCGGGTGCGCCGATATCGACCTGTTGCGCCATCGCGCCCGCCGGCAGCAGCAGCGCGGCGAGCACACCCGCCGCCGCACTTGCTTGGAATGTCCGCACGATCATCGCTTTGCCTTACACCGAACCCGTCACTCGGCGTGCGATGCAACCTGCGGCGCGCGAAGGATAGCGGCCATCGCCTTAAGCTGCGCCAGTTGTTTGATTTCGGTTTAGAATGTCGCGCTTATGTCACAGGCGGATGGGCGCGTTTACCGCGCCTGCACCCGCCCGGTCCGCACCAGCTTGCCCCAGCCGACGCTGCGCCCGCGCAACGCCTGCGTGATCGCCTTCAGCACGACATAATACATGATCTGGCGATAGCCGATCCGCTGCGGGATCAGCAGCCACAGCAAGCGCCACTGCTCGCGCCGCTCGAGCGCGAAGGCGACCGTCGCCGCGAGCAGATCGATCGCGGTGAACACCAGCCAGTAGAGCAGCATCTTGTCTACGTCGTGCTGCGTCTGCGCCCAGCCATGCGCCTGCACCGCGATATAGGTCATCACGAAGCTGACGATCAGCGCCAGATCGATGATCGGCGAGATCGCCGCAAAGACGATCTGGAACAGGATCGCCTGCGGCAAGCCGACGCGCGCGAGGCCCGCCGGGCGGCCGGTCGCCATGATGCTGCCATGCTTCCACAGGCATTGCAGCGTGCCGAATGCCCAGCGGAAGCGCTGCTTGGCGAGGCCCTTGATCGTCTCGGGCGATTCGGTCCAGGCGATGGCGTATTGGTCGTAGGTCACCGCCCAGCCCGCGCGCTGGATCGCGATCGTCAGATCCTGATCCTCGGCGAGTGTATCGTCCGGATAGCCGCCGACCTGCTGGATCGCCGCCAGCCGCCACGCGCCGACCGCGCCCGGCACCACCGTCATCGCGTTCATCCGCGCAAGCGCGCGCCGCTCGAGATTCTGCGCGGTGATATATTCGACCGCCTGGAACTTGGTGAGCAGATTGACGCGATTGCCGACCTTGGCGTTGCCCGCGACCGCGCCGATCTTGGGATCGTCGAACCAGCGCGCAAGCCGTGCGATCGTCGTCGGCTCGAACTGCGTATCGGCGTCGAGCGCAATGACGATCTCGCCCGTCGCAAGCGCCAGCGCCTGGTTGAGCGCGCGCGCCTTGCCGCCATTCTCCAGCGTCAGCAACCGTACGCGCGGATCTCCCGCGAACGCCGAGGTCACGACTTCGCTCGTATCATCGCTCGATCCATCATCGATCACGATCACCTCGATCCGCACGTCGGTCGAAGCGAGCACGCCGCGCACCGCGCGTTCGATCACCAGTTCCTCGTTGAACGCCGGGATCATCACCGTGACGAAGCAGTTCGGGTCGATCGCCGGGAACACCGTCTTGCTCTCGCGCCGCGCCTGGATCAGCGCGAGCAGCGACAGGATCACCGCGCGCGCGATGCCGATGCTGATCGCGAAGAAGAAGATCCAGCCGAGCGCTACGACGCCGCCGCCGAGCACCGAGAAGATGAACAGATCGGTCTCCGCCGCCGCGCGGTCGGACGGCGAGAGCGTCGGCATCGCGACCGACTTGGGAATCCCCGCAAGCGCCGACACCGCCACGAAGGTGTACCCCTTGGCGCGCAGCTGGTCGATGATCTGCGGCAGCGCGGCGACGGTTTCCGAGCGGTCGCCACCGGCATCGTGGAGCAGCACGATGTTGCGGCTGCACTGCGGGTCGGGATTGGCCGCATCGCATTTGCCGTTGGGATCGGTCACTTCGTCGACCGTCGCGTCGATGATCGACTGGACGCCCGGCCGTTTCCAGTCGCCCGGATCGACGTGCAGGCCGACCGAGATGTACCCCCGGTCCTGCGCCATCAGCGCCGGGTCGATTTCGTCTGCGGTGCTTGGCTCGGCATCGCCGAAATAGGGCGCGCGGAACAGCCGCAGCGTGTGCCCGGTGAACGCCTGGAACAGTCGCTGCGTCGTGTTGAGCTGGAAGGTCGTCTCGGACTGCGAGGCGCCCGCCAGATTGGGATGGGTATAGGTATGGCTGCCGATCTCATGCCCCTCGGCGACCATGCGGTTGATCAGGCTGCGCTGCGTCAGCACGTTCTCGCCGATCACGAAGAAGGTGCCGGGCACCTTCTTTTGCTTGAGGATGTCGAGGATCTTGGGCGTCCAGGTCGGATCGGGCCCATCGTCGAAGGTCAGCGCGACGAGCCCCGGCTTGTAGCCGGTCCGCGCGACGACATAGGGCGATGGCAACGTCTGGAAGGTGACGTTGCCGATCGCGCCGTCCTTGGTCACTTGCGCGCGCCGCACGCCTTTGACGGGAACGCCCGCGATCTTGAGGATCTCTCCGCTGCCGTCGATATCGACATCGGTACCCGCCGGAATGTTCTCGATCGCCGAGGCTGCAGGCAAGGTGCGATGCGCCCGCCCGAAGATCGACCACAGCCCTGGATCTTCCGACCCGAGCCGCCACAGCCCGATCCCGCTCAGGCCGACTTTCTGCAGCCAGCGCATCTGGTTGTACGCCGATGGCGCATCGAGCATCCACACGACGTGGCGGCTGCCCGCTTCCTCATAGGCAAAGCCGCTATTGCCGCTCTGCCGGTCGAAGGTCGGCATGGCGCTCGATTCGCGCGCGGCTTCCCAGGCTTCGTCGATCGCGAGCGGTTCGCCCGTGCCGTCGTGCCAGTTATAGGCGTAATTGCCGATCGCGACGACGATCTTGTCGCGCGGCACGTCGCGCACCGCGCGCGACACCGATTGCTCGAACCAGCTTTGCGATGCGATCGGCCCGGCCTCGCCGCTGATCTCGTGCTGGTCGTAGGCCATCAGTACGACGCGATCGACGACCTTGGCGAACGCGCCGATGTTCCAGCCGGGCTCGCCGCCCGCTTCGTCCTCCGCCGCGCCGACCGGCACCGCGATCCCGATCACCCAATTGCGCTTGGCGAAGCGCGCCTTGGTCTCGCGCAGGAAGGCGAGGAAATCCTGCTGTCCCTTGGGCGAAAGCTCCTCGAAATCGAAGAACGCGCCGCCTGCCCCGTTCGCGGCGAGCCACGGCTCGAGCGTATCGAGGAACTTCTTGCGCAGCTTGGGGTCGCGCAGCAGCGCTTCCATGCCGGCCGCATCCCATTTCCCGTCGATCGCATTCTGGATCATCGGCAGGATCAGCGGGCGTGGGCTCGCGCGGTTGATGATCTCGCGGCCCGCGGTGTCGCGGAACACGGTGATGTGATGGTTGGGGCCCGACACCGACACCCAGCCCGGCACGAGCCAGTCGAGCTCGCCGATATGGCGGCGCAGCGACGCGGTCGAGGACGGATCCCACGGCACATGGAAGGCGATCGCAAGCGGCTGATCGACCCCGACGCCGCGCGCGGGTGCACCGAGCAGCCGCGCATAGCCGCTAAGCCCGTGGCGCGCGCGGCGCAGCAGCGGCTCGTGCGGCGGCGGCAATTTGGTGATCGCCGCGTGCTCGGCCTCGACCGGGAGCAAGGGCGCGCGCGGCACCGCACCGATCGAAATCGCGAGCGCTGCCACCGCCATCACCACCAGCAGCACGAACGCCGCGACCGCCATGGCGAACCGCCGGCGCCGCCGTCCCGAAGCATCGTAGAAAACGGGCGAGCGGCTCATGCGATCGGTGTCCTCAGGGTGAAAAGATTAGGCTCGCATCGGTGCTTTGGCATGGCGCAATCGCGACGCCAAGGTGACAAACGCTTCATCTGGCCGAACACGGTTTGCCACGGCGCCCCATTCGGGCGCGCTGACGTTCGACATTGGAGGTGTCTGCGCAGGTGTCTGCCGGAGACGCGCTCACGGCTATTCGGGGCTAATGCTGCAATGGTCGGGGCGATAGGATTCGAACCTACGACCCCTGGACCCCGAGACCAGTGCGCTACCAGACTGCGCCACGCCCCGACACATTGCAGGGCGCAGCGCGTAGACCGCCGCATCGTGACTATCAAGCGGAAAATCGCCGCGCGTGCGCGCAATGCTTGACGCTGGGCTCGACGCTGGCGCGATCGCGCTGCTACGCGGGCGACATGACCACGCTCGAAATCCTGGCGTTCGGGCTCGGGCTCGCCAATGTCGCGCTCGTCGTGCTGCGCAGCATCTGGAACTACGTCTTCGGGCTGGCGATGGTCGCGCTGTATGCAGTCATGTTCGTCCATACCAAGCTTTATAGCGACGCGCTGCTGCAAGTGTTCTTCTTCGTCGTGCAAATCTACGGCTGGTGGAACTGGGCGCGCGTCAAAGCCGAAACCGGCGAGATCGCGGTCGGCACCCTGCCGGACCGCGAGCGCCTCCTGTGGCTGGCGGCGGCGGCGGTGGGCAGCGCGGGCTGGGGCTATGCGATGTTCCGCTTCACCGATGCGTCCTTCCCCTGGCTCGATGCGACGCTCGCGATCGTCAGCGTCGTCGCACAGATCCTGCAGTCGCGGCGCAAGCTCGAAAGCTGGTGGCTGTGGATCGCGGTCGATATCGGCTCGGTCGCGCTTTACGCGGCCAAGGGATTGAAGCTGACGATGCTGCTTTATGCGATCTTCCTCGCGCTCGCGATCTGGGGGCTGATCGATTGGCGCCGCGTCGCGCGACGGACGGCGGTCGTCGCATGAGCACGATCTGCCTGCACGGCCCTGAGAGCACGGGCAAATCGACGCTGATTCCGCAACTGGCGGCGCACTTCGGAACGATCTTCGTGCCCGAATACGGCCGCACCTTCGCCGAGACGCACGGAACCGAGTTCACGATGGCCGATCTGGTCGAGATCGCGCGAACGCACGACGCACAGACTCGCGCGGCGCTGGCGACGGGGGTCGACCCACTGCTGCTCGATACCGATCCGTTGATGACTGCGGTGTGGGCCGACATGCTGTTCGGTCGTCGCGATCCGTGGTTCGACGCGTGGCACGGCAGTGCCGACCTGTATCTGCTGCTCGATATCGATTTGCCGTGGATCGACGACGGTACGCGGATGTTCGGCAGCGTGGCCGAGCGCCAGCTCTTCTTCGATCTGTCGCGCGCCGAGCTCGACCGGCGCGGCCTGCGCTATACGATCGTCGGCGGCCAGGGCCCCGCGCGCCTCGCCGCCGCGCTGGCGGCGATCGCGGCGGCGGGACTGGGCTGACGCCGGGACGGCGATCCGCTTGGGCGCTCCCCAGCGAAGGCCGAGGCCCAGGAGCGGAACGACCGAGGCGCGCGGCCTCGCGAGATCGTCGTGGCCTTCCCGTGGGCCCCGGCCTTCGCCGGGGAGCCCATTTCAATGCTGTGAGGGTAGCCGGATCAGCCCTTCTTGGCTTTCAGCGCCTTCACCGCGGCGAGCGTGCCGGTGATGTGCCCGGCCGGCGCCATGTCGGACAGGACATAGGCGATCTTGCCGTTCTTGCCGATCACGTACGAGGTGCGGTTGGTCCAGCCGACCTTTTGCGGCAGCGCGACGTCATAGCCCGAGATCGTCGCCGGGGTCGCGAGACCGACCGGGAACTTGTCGCGGCATTCGACCGACGAGAATTCCTTGATCCGCTCGGCATTGCCCGCGGTCAGGCCGATCAGCGTCGCGCCCTGCTTGGTGAAGTCGTCGGCGGCCTCGGCAAAGGCATGCGCCTCGGCGGTGCAGCCCGAGGTGAAGGCGGCGGGGAAGAAGTAGAGCACGACCGGCCCCTTCTTGAGCGCTGCCGCCAGCGAGAAGGGATGCGTCTTGCCGGCAAGCGCCGCCTCGGTCGAGAAGTTAGGCGCGGCATCGCCAACCTTGAGCGCAGCGCAGGCGGGCGCGGCGGCGAGGAGGGCGGCAGTGGCAGCGGCGATAAGCGGAACAGCGAACTTCATGGCATCGTCTCCTGGATAGTGCCGCATCCTACCGCGCCGGCTGGCGGTCCGCCAGCACGATCGGCACATCTGCGCCCCCCTCCAACCGTCACCCCGGCCTTGTGCCGGGGTCTACCGGGATGCCCAACGTGCCAGCGCAGAACGCGCGGCACGGTGGCCCCCGGCACCAGGCCGGGGCGACGAAGAAAAGCTCGCCCCCAAACCGTTCGGGCTGAGCCTGTCGAAGCCTCCCCTCGCCCAACGCGCCGTTCGCGTTTGCAGGGCAGCCCTTCGACACGCTCAGGGCGACCAGGGAGAGTAGCGGCGCCCTACCGCGACGGCGCGAGCTTGGAGTTGAGCACCCACCCCACGTTGTCGTTCTCGTCGGCGACCTCCCACCACATGCCGTCCTTGTTGCCGGTCGGGTAAACGATCGCGCCCGGCGGCAGCGTGCGCACCACTTTGCCCGCCGCATTCGCCGCGCTGCGCAGCGCGACCGGGCCTTGCGTCGTGAAGGTCTTGGCGGGCGCGGCCTCGGCCGTCCCGGTGTCGCCGGGGTTGGTATAGCCAAGCCCCGTGACGAGCTTCGCATACGCCTGGATGAAGGCAAGCGTCACGATCCGCCCGATATCGGTATTGTCATACCCCCCGCCGACCACGCCGCCGCCGGCAAAGCCGCCGAACACGCCGCCGCCGCCGCCGAAGCTCAGGCTGTTCTTGGCGGCATAGCCATCCTCGGTCGCGAGCGTCTCGGTCGTGCGGACGTTGGTGATCGACAGCACGACATTGGCTTCCATCTTGCGGCTGCGTAAGCCTCCGACGAGCCCACCGAACGGCCCGCCGATCAGCCCGCCGACGCCCGCCGCGACGCCGCTGCCGCTTGCGTTGCTGTTGGCGCCCTGCACTTCGGCCTGGAGCACGTAATCGGCCGCCTTGATCTGCCCCTGCCCGACATTGGCGCCGCGCTGGAGCCCGAGATCGCCACCGATGTCGCGCTCGCGCTGCGCCGCTTGCAGCCCGCTGCCGCGATCGACGATGTTGAAGCAGCCCGAACGCTGCACGAGCACCTTGAGCAGCTTCTGCGGAGGGGCAAGGCTGTACTGCGTCCAGCCGCGCGGATCGTCGCCATCGACGATCGAGATCGTGCCGTGCTTGCGCGCGCAGCGCGGCACGTCGTTCATCGTCGCCTCCTGCAGCTTCTGCGTGCCCGACGGCTTGGCCATCCGCTGCGTCCCCGCCTGCATCGGTACGCCGCTCAACACCGCCACGATCGCCATTCCGGCCGTCAGTTTCGCCATGCCACCCCCGCTGAGAATCGTTACGCCTCCAATATCGAAAAGAGACCCGACGGCATAGGCGTATTGCGCCCTCGCGCGACGGGCTTTGTGCCCGGCCGCATGCGATGCTATGGGCCGCCTTTCCCTTTCCGCAGCACTCATCCGGGCGAATTCGTGACCCCTCTCCACACCATCCGCAATTTCTCGATCATCGCGCATATCGATCATGGCAAATCGACGCTCGCCGACCGCCTGATCCAGGCGACCGGCGGCCTCACCGACCGCGAAATGTCCGAGCAAGTCCTTGATAACATGGACATCGAGAAAGAACGCGGGATCACCATCAAGGCGCAGACGGTGCGGCTTCGCTACACCGCGAAGGACGGCGTCGACTATACGCTCAACCTGATGGACACGCCGGGGCATGTCGACTTCGCCTATGAAGTCAGCCGCTCGCTCGCCGCATGCGAAGGCGCGCTTCTTGTCGTCGATGCCGCGCAGGGTGTCGAAGCGCAGACGCTCGCCAACGTCTATCAGTCGATCGAGCATGATCACGAGATCATCCCGGTCATCAACAAGATCGATCTCCCCGCCGCCGACGTCGACAAGGTCAAGGCCGAGATCGAGGAAGTGATCGGCCTCGACGCGAGCCAGGCCGTGCTCACCAGCGCCAAGGCCGGGATCGGCATCGCCGAAGTGCTCGAGGCGATCGTCACGCGCATCCCGCCGCCCAAGGGCGATGCCGATGCGCCGCTCAAGGCGATGCTCGTCGACAGCTGGTACGACCCGTATCTCGGCGTCGTCATCCTCGTGCGCGTGGTCGCGGGCGTCCTCAAGAAGGGCCAGCAGATCAAGTTCATGCAGGCGGGCACGCTGCATCTGGTCGACCGCGTGGGCTGCTTCCGCCCCAAGATCGAGCAATTGACCGATCTCGGTCCGGGCGAAATCGGCTTCATTACAGCCCAGATCAAGGAAGTCGCGCAGACCCGCGTCGGCGACACGATCACCGACGCCAAGCGCCCTGCGCAGGAAGCACTGCCGGGCTTCAAGGAAGTCCAGCCGGTGGTCTTCTGCGGCCTGTTCCCGGTCGACGCCGCCGATTTCGAGAAATTGCGCGAGAGCATCAGCAAGCTGCGCCTCAACGACGCGAGCTTCTCGTTCGAGATGGAAACCAGCGCGGCGCTCGGCTTCGGCTTCCGCTGCGGCTTCCTCGGCCTGCTCCACTTGGAAATCATCCAGGAGCGCCTGACGCGCGAATACGATCTCGACCTCATCACCACCGCACCGTCGGTGGTCTATGACATCGAGCTGACGCACAATGGCGGGACGATCGAGCTCCACAACCCCGCCGACATGCCCGATCCCAACAAGATCCTGAGCATTTCCGAGCCGTGGATCCAGGCGGTGATCTACGTCCCCGACGAATATCTCGGCAGCGTGCTGAAGCTTTGCCAGGACCGCCGCGGGATCCAGAAGGACCTCACCTATGTCGGCGGCCGCGCGCAGGCGACCTACGAGCTGCCGCTCAACGAAGTCGTGTTTGATTTCTACGACCGGCTGAAGTCGCTGTCGAAGGGCTATGCCAGCTTCGACTACACCCAGATCGGCAAGCGCGAGGGCGACCTCGTCAAGATGAGCATCCTCGTCAACGAGGAGCCGGTCGACGCGCTGTCGATGATCGTCCACCGCGGCACCGCCGAGACGCGCGGGCGCGGCATGGTCGAGCGGCTCAAGGACCTCATCCCGCGGCATCTGTTCAAGATCCCGATCCAGGCGGCGATCGGCGGCAAGGTGATCGCGCGCGAGACGATCAGCGCGATGCGCAAGGACGTCACCGCGAAATGCTATGGCGGCGATGCTTCGCGCAAGCGCAAGCTGCTCGACAAGCAGAAGAAGGGCAAGTTGAAGATGCGCGAATACGGGAGCGTGAGCATCCCGCAGGAGGCGTTTATTGCCGCGCTGAGGATGGGGGAAGAGTGAGGCCCAAGCCTAACGACCCGATTGCGCAGCAATGGGGTCGTTAGGCGAGGATCAGCCGAACTCCGGCCGGCGGCGCCAGCAGCGCCGTCCGACGACGCGGCTTTGCCGCGGCGCGCTCCACACCCCGCGCTCCAACCGTCACCCCGGGTCCACCGCCCCACATGCGCAACGCCCGCGGCACGGTAGGCCACGCCAGGTCAGCTTGGAATGACTGGGTTTTAGATCAAGTTCCCAAAGCGCTGTGTGACGTACGAACCCCAAGCCATAAATCTGGCTACTCAGTCACCAGCGAAATTGGCCCCTGAAAATCGCATTAGATCTAGCCATATCACGAAAAAGGCCGGACGCTTTCGCGCCCGGCCCCTTAAACTCAACCTACAAAACCAGCCTCAGCTAAGCTTCGCCCGGCTAGCCCGCTTGCGCTCGTTCGCATCGAGGAAGCGCTTGCGCAGCCGGATCGACTTCGGCGTAACCTCGACCATCTCGTCATCGTCGATGTAGGCGATCGCCTGCTCGAGCGTCGCGCGCTTCGGGGGCGACAGGCGAACCTGGTCGTCCTTGCCGCCGCTGGCGCGGAAGTTGGTCAGCGCCTTGGTCTTCATCGGGTTGACTTCGAGATCGTCGGGCTTGGCGTTCTCGCCGACGATCATGCCCTCGTACAGCGCCTCGCCGTGGCCGACGAACAGGATGCCGCGCTCTTCGAGCGGACCGAGCGCGTAGTTATTGGCTTCGCCCGACCCGTTCGAGATCAGCACGCCGTTCTTGCGGCCTTCGATGTTGCCCTTGTGCGGGCCGTACTTCTCGAACAGCCGGTTCATGATGCCGGTGCCGCGCGTGTCCGACAAAAATTCACCATGGTAGCCGATCATGCCGCGCGACGGCGCGGAGAAGGTGATGCGCGTCTTGCCGCCGGTCGAGGGCCGCATGTCGGTCATCTCGGCCTTGCGCAGGTTCATCTTCTCGACGACCGTGCCCGAATATTCCTCGTCGACGTCGATGATGACGGTCTCGTACGGCTCGGTCTTGTTGCCCTGCTCGTCTTCGCTGAACAGCACGCGCGGGCGGCTGATGCCGAGCTCGAAGCCTTCGCGGCGCATCGTCTCGATCAGGACGCCGAGCTGAAGCTCGCCGCGGCCGGCGACTTCGAAGCTGTCCTTGTCCGAGGCTTCGGTCACCTTGACGGCGACGTTCGACTCGGCTTCGCGGAACAGCCGCTCGCGGATCATGCGGCTCGTCACCTTGGTGCCCTCGCGGCCCGCCATCGGCGAATCGTTGACGGCAAAGCGCATCGACAGCGTGGGCGGATCGATCGGCTGCGCGTGGAGCGGCTCGCTGACGCTGACGTCGGCGATCGTATCGGCGACGGTCGCGATCGACAGGCCGGCGAGGCTGATGATGTCGCCAGCCTTGGCTTCGTCGACGGGAACGCGGTCGAGCCCGCGGAACGACATGATCTTCGACGCGCGGCCGGTCTCGACGATCTTGCCGTCGTTATCGAGCGCGTGGATCGGCTGGTTGAGCTTGACGACGCCCGAGTTGACGCGGCCGGTGAGGATGCGGCCGAGGAACGGATCGCGATCGAGCAGCGTGACGAGGAAGGTGAAGGGCACGCCGGCGACTTCGACCTTCGGTGCGGGGACGTGCTTCACGATCGTCTCGAACATCGGGATCAGCGTGCCTTCGCGCGCGTCCATGTCGGTCGAGGCATAGCCGTTGCGGCCCGAGGCATAGAGCACGGGGAAATCGAGCTGCTCGTCGTTGGCGTCGAGCGACACGAAGAGGTCGAACACTTCGTCGAGCACTTCCTGGATGCGCGCGTCGTTACGATCGACCTTGTTGACGACGACGATCGGCTTGAGGCCGAGCGCCAGCGCCTTGCCGGTGACGAACTTGGTCTGCGGCATCGCGCCTTCCGACGAATCGACCAGCAGGACGACGCCGTCGACCATGCTCAGGATCCGCTCGACCTCGCCGCCGAAATCGGCGTGACCGGGGGTGTCGACGATGTTGATGCGGATGCTCTCGGATTCGCCCGGAGGGGTCCAGTCGACCGAGGTCGGCTTGGCGAGAATCGTGATGCCACGCTCTTTTTCGAGGTCGTTCGAATCCATCGCACGCTCTTCGACGCGCTGGTTGTCGCGGAAGGTGCCGGACTGGCGGAACAGCTGGTCGACGAGGGTTGTCTTACCATGATCGACGTGTGCGATGATGGCCACATTGCGGAGGCTCATGAATATAGCTCGATGAAGTGAGGAATGATTGCGTTGGGCCCCTAGCGCAAATGGTGCGTCGCGGAAAGGGGGGGTGGTTTTTCGGGGAGCTCGGGTGGAATGAGGCCGGGCGTAGCACGCGGGGCGCTTGCCGGTTTAAAGCGCATGCCCCCACGCCCCGTCACCCTCGCGAATGCGAGGGCGCCGCTTCTGCTGCTGGCTTTGGCAGAAGAAGCGGGATCCCCGCGTGCGCGGGGATGACGGGCGGTGGGCTAGTCTTGGATCAGAACTTGCCGGCGACTTCGACGCCGTAAACGCGCGGTTCGCCGCGGATGTAGGTCGGGATGCCGAAGCCGCCACCGGTGTTGCCCGCGTCGATCAGATACTTCTTGTCGAACGCGTTGCGGGCAAAGCCGCCGATCCGGTATTTCCCCTGCGCAATCTCGACGCCCGCGCGGACGTTGACGAGCGTGTAGCCGCCCTGGCTGATCGCTTCCGAGTTCGGCAGTTCGAAATACTGCTTGCTCTGATACGTCGCCGACGGCGTCGCATAAAAGGTCAGGTCGCCCGCCGGAACGCGCAGCGTCGCGCCGCCCGAGGCGCTGTATTTCGGCTGCAAGCGGAACTGGTCGCCGGCATAGACGCCGTACGACGCATTGTTGGCGATCTTGCCGTCGACATAGGCGAACGCGCCGAACACCTGAAGGAAGCGGCCGAGCTTGAGATTGCCCTCGAACTCGACGCCCGGGTTTTTCGCCTTGCCGGCACTCTGCGTGGTGGTGACGCCGTTGTTCGTCACCGACACCTGGAAGCCGTTATACGCTTGATAGAACACGCCGAGCGATCCGGTGAACGGCCCGACCTTGCCCTTGATGCCGCCTTCGTAGTTCCACACGACTTCGTCGGGCACGACTTGCAGGTTCGGCACGACCACCCCGCCAACCGTCGTCGCGGCGAGCTGTACCACCGGCGAGCGACGACCCTTGCTGATCGTTGCGTACAGGTTGATCGAATCGCTGACGCGGTAGAGCGCGTTGAAGCGCGGCAGCACCGCGGTGAAGCTGCGCTGCGCGTTGAAGATCGTGCCGTTGGTGTTCGCGGTGCCGAGCAAGCTGCTGCGTACCCCGAGCGAGGCCAGGAGCGTCGAATTGGGCTGGACCGAACTGTAGCCCGACTTGCGCTGCTCGATCAGCAACCGCGCGCCAGCGGTCAGCTCGAGCCGTGGCGTCGGGATATAGGTGCCGTCGGCGAACACCGAATAGGTGTCGTTGGTGCCGTAATTGGTGAACACCGATTGATACGGAATCTGCGTCGCCGCGCCGCGCGTCAGCACCGCGGTCGCGCGCGCGGCGGTCACGGTGCCGTTCGGCGCGACACAGCCCGAAACGCCGCTTGCCGCGAGCGACGCGCGAACGCCGGCATAGGCCGCCGAGACCGAGCAGCCGAGATAGGTCCCCTCTTCGGTCGAGAAGGGCACGCGCTGGAGGTTGTTCTCGAAGAAGCCGTTCCAGCCGAACGAGGCGCGATATTTGTCGCCCGAGAAGTTGAAGCGGCCCTCATGGCTCCACTGGTCGCCGCGCGCATCCTCGGCGAATTCGAGATACCAGGCCGGACCGCCATCGGCATCGAACACTTCGTTGCTGTTGAACTTGCGATAGCCGTTGACGGTGGTGAAGGTGACACCCGGCGCCAGTTCCCAGGCGAGCGTGAAGTTGGCGTCATACACGTCGCGCTTGAGGCCGAGCTTGGCGGCGCCGAGCACCGATGCGCTGTACGGCGAACCCGACAGTTCGGCATAGCTGTAATCGCCGCCGTTGCCGCCGGTCGGCGCCAGGGCGCGCGAGCGGAACGCGGTGCCCGGGTTGCGCTGGCCGTCATAGGTCAGCACCAGGCTTGCGGTGATCGCATCGGTCGGCGTCCAGCGCAGCGAACCGCGAATGCCGCGCTGGTCCTGGCCGTTGAGATCGTCCTGATCGATCTTGCCCTGATTCTGGTTGGCCACCTTGGGGTCGCCCGCGATGTTGCGGACGAAGCCGTCATGATATTTGTACGCGAAGGCGAGCCGCCCCGAGAGCGTGTCGTTGCCGAGGTTGACGAAGCCCGACACCTGGCCGCGATGGTAATTGCCGTACGATCCCTGGAGCCCCGCCGAGGTCCCAGCATGCGGCTGTGCCGAGATCAAATTGACCGCGCCGACCGCCGAGGCAGTGCCGAACAGCGTCGCCTGCGGTCCCTTGACGACTTCGATGCGCTCGAGATCGTACAGATCCTGATAGGCGCCGCGCGTCCGCGAGATGTCGATGCCGTTATAATAGATCGATACGCGCGCGCCCTGCTGCGCCGAGCCGCTGTCCGAGGTGATCCCGCGGATCACGAAGCCGGGATTGTTGTCGCTCTGCTCCTGGATGCGCAGGCCGGGGATGTACATCGCGACTTCGGCGAGCGAATTGACGCCGAGCTCCTGCATCTTCGCGCCGGTCACCGCGGTGACGGTGATCGGCACGTCCTGAATCTTCTGCTCGCGCTTCTGCGCGGTGACGACGATGTCGCCGCCTTCTTCGGGCGCGCTCGGCTGGAGCGTAGATTGCGCAAGCGCGGCGGTGGAAGTGCAGCCGAGCAAAATGCCGGCAAACCCAAAAGAGACGGAACGACGCATCACAGAACCCCTGTTTTTTTATCTTGCTGCAGCGCGGTACGGGCAAGCTGCGTCGGATTCGCGTCAATTTCGTTACGGTTGTGTTACGATGTGCGTATTACCACAATGACACACTTGAACCGCAACGCGATCCCCTTCATCTAGAGAGCGATATTACCTGGAGGGAAGACATGGCGACCGCTGCCGACACCGACGCGACCGCGCTGGTCCTGACGCCGCCCGACCCCGTTCCCGTGGTCGCGCCCGAAAAGGCGATCGGCCTGGTGCCGGTCGACGACGCCGTCCGTACCCAATTGCAGACCAAGGTCGCAGGTTTCGTCGACGATCTGGTCGCGCAGGACGTCAACAGCCCCGAATTCGGCAAGCGCGTCGATGCGATCGCGGCGATGGGCCAGAAGGAAATTCGCGCCGCGGCCGACCAGTCGAACCGCTTTCTCGATCGCCCGGTCAAGGCGATGGACGGCGAGAGCGGCGTTGGCGCCGACCTCACCGAACTGCGCCGCACGATCGAGAAGCTCGATCCGTCGGTGAACAGCAAATTGCTCTCGGGCCGCGGCATGTTGAGCAAGGTGTTCGGCGGCGGGATCAATACCTATTTCGACAAATACCGCTCCTCGCAATCGCACATCTCGGCGATCCTCAAGACGCTCGCGCGCGGCAAGGACGAGTTGCTGATGGACAATGCCGCGATCGACACCGAGCGCGCCAATCTATGGGCGGCGATGGGCCGGCTCGAACAGATGATCGTGCTGTCGAAGGAAATGGACGCCCGGCTCGAAGACAAGGCCAACGACCTCGACCATAGCGATCCGGCCAAGGCCAAGGCGTTGCGGGAAAGCGCGCTGTTCTACGTCCGCCAGCGCACGCAGGATCTGCTGACGCAAATGGCGGTGACGGTGCAGGGCTATCTCGCGCTCGATCTGGTCAAGAAGAACAATGTCGAGCTGGTGAAGGGCGTCGATCGCGCGTCGACCACCACGGTCTCGGCTCTACGCACCGCAGTCACGGTGGCGCAGGCGCTGGCGAACCAAAAGCTCGTGCTCGACCAGATCACCGCTCTCAACTCGACCACCGCCAATATCATCGATGCGACCGGCAAGCTGCTCAAGTCGCAGACCGCGACGATCCACGAACAGGCCGCCGCCGCGACGATCCCGGTCGAGACGCTGCAGCGCGCCTTCCAGAACATCTATGATACGATGGATGCGATCGACACGTTCAAGCTGAAGGCGCTCGATTCGATGAAGAGCACGGTCGGAACGCTGTCGAACGAAGTCGAGAAATCGAAGGGCTATATCGCGCGAGCGCAGGGCGCGATCGAGAATAAGGGCGCCGGGGGCGACGCGTTCAAGCTGGAGGCGCTGTAAGGCCATGACCGACGTCGACCGCCAGATCGCACGCGCCGGAGACTTGCTCGACCGCACCCGCGCCGAGCGCCAGGCGCTCACCGCTCGCCGCCGCCAGGGGGTGAGCGTTACACGCCGCCTCGCGCTGGCGGGCACGGCCGATCTCGCGATCATCGTCGCGGCGATCGCGGTCGGCTGGTTCGTGCCGATCGGCATGGGTGGCGCGCTGCTCGTCGCTGCGCTGCTCGCGGTGGTGACGGCGTTCCTGTTGTTCGCAACGCTGACCCCGGCGGTCCGCGTCGAGCAACTGACGCAAGTCCCGCTCAAGGCGCTGCCGGCCAAGACCGAACAGTGGCTCGACACGCAGCGCAAGCTGCTCCCCGCGCCTGCACAGACGCTGGTCGATGGCATCGGCGTGCGGCTCGAGACGCTGTCGCCGCAACTCGCGAGCCTCGACGAAGGCGAGCCCGTCGCGATCGAAGTGCGCAAGCTGATCGGCGAGCAATTGCCCGAATTGCTCAAGGGCTATGCCAAGGTCCCGGCTCCGCTGCGCGGCGTCGCGCGCAACGGCAAGAGCCCCGACGCCCAGCTCTCCGATGCGCTCAGGCTGATCGATGAAGAGATCGGCCAAATGTCGGCGCAGATTGCGCAAGGCGATCTCGACTCGCTCGAAACGCGCGGGCGCTTCCTCGAGATCAAATATCGCGACGAGGTCTGACGCGCGGACCTAGCCGACGCTTCGGCGCCGCTCCGACGCGGCCGCATTCGGGCCCCGGCACCGGGATCCGCTCACTCCGGCAAAGCCAACCACGCTCGCGCCGGGGCGACCGCCAGGAACACGCGCAACCGCGGGTGGACCAGCGTGCGCTCCGCCTGCGCCTTGTTGAGCTGGCTTCCCACCACGACGGCAGCGCGGCCGGTGGTCATCGCCATCCCGCCCCGCATGATCTGCGTCAGCAGGTCGGCGACATCCATCGCCTGGACGGGAAAATCGAGTGATTCGACACAGACGTTGAAATCGCTGCGGACCGCCTTGGCGGCCAGCACCTTGAGTCCGACGTCGCGCGCAAAGTCGGTAACGTCCTCGGGCTTCCAGAACCCGGCGACGCGCAAGGTAAGACAGTTGGCGTTTCGATCATAGTCTACGTGAAACATGGGCCCTCGATTGGCGGCCCCAACGCACCCGGCACACCGCACTGCGCGCGCCCTACGCCAGCGCGACGCGCACGCAAAGCCTGGCATGAAATCCGCTCTGCCTGCGCGCCGCATGATTGACAGCGTCCCACTCCTCCCGGATTACTCGACCAATACAGCGCACAGCGCGTCAAAGGGGGTCGCATGAAGCGTATCGGTTGGACCATGGTGGCGCTTGCCACGTTGCTCGCAAGCTGTGCAAGCGATGGCGAGCGCCCGGCGAGCGCATCGACCAAGCGGAGCAAGAGCGGCCCCGGCGCTGGTAAGGGCTATGCGCATGATCCCTTCCCCTCGACCTACAAGGCCTATCCCGGCACGCCGACGCTGGTCACGCATGTGACGATCTTCGACGGCGAAGGCGCGCGGATCGATGATGGCTCGGTGCTGTTCGCCGACGGCAAGATCGAGCGCATCGGCCAGAGCATCGCCGCTCCTGCCGGTGCCACGGTGATCGACGGTACCGGCAAGACGCTCACCCCCGGCATCATCGATATCCACAGCCACCTCGGCGATTACCCTTCGCCCGCGGTCGAGGCCAATTCGGACGGCAACGAAGCGACCGGTCCGGTCACCGCCGACGTATGGGCCGAGCATAGCGTCTGGCCGCAGGATCCCGGCTTCAGCCGCGCGCTCGTCAATGGCGGCGTCACCACGCTGCAGATCCTGCCCGGCTCGGCCAATCTGATGGGCGGCCGGTCGGTCGTCCTCAAGAACGTCTATGCGCGCACCGAGCAGGGGATGAAATTCCCCGGCGCGCCCTACGGCCTCAAGATGGCGTGCGGCGAGAACCCCAAGCGCGTCTATGGCAGCAAGGGGCGCGAACCCTCGACGCGAATGGGCAATATCGCGGTCGACCGCCAGACCTGGGCCAAGGCGGTCGAGTACAAGCGCAAATGGGACAAATACGAAAAGGACGGCGGCGATCCCCCCGCCCGCGACATCGCGATGGATACGCTCGCGGGCGTGCTCGGCGGCGAGATCCTCGTCCAGAACCATTGCTACCGCGCCGACGAAATGGCCATCGTCATGGATATGGCCAAGGAGTTTGGCTACCATGTCAGCGCGTTCCACCATGCGGTCGAGGCGTACAAGATCGCCGATCTGCTGAAGGAAAACGGCACCTGCGCGGCCGTGTGGTCCGACTGGTGGGGCTTCAAGATGGAGTCGTACGACGCGATCAGCGAGAATCTCGCGCTGCTGCAGGCAAACGGCGCGTGCGCGATGATCCACTCGGACGATCCCAACGGCATCCAACGCTTGAACCAGGAAGTCGCCAAGGCGCTCGCCGCCGGTCGCCATGCCGGGATCGACATCTCCGATGCAGTCGCGTGGGAGTGGCTGACCTATAACCCCGCCAAGGCGCTCGGCATCGCCGACAAGACCGGCAGCCTCAAGCCCGGCAAGATGGCCGATGTCGTGCTGTGGAACGGCAATCCGTTCAGCGTCTACACCCGCCCCGAAAAGGTGTGGATCGACGGCGCGCTGCTCTACGACGCCAACGATCCGAAACGCCGCCCCGTTTCCGATTTCGAACTCGGCCAGCCCGGTGCGGGAGATACCAAGTGAAGCGCCTCCTGCTCCTCAGCGCGGCCTTCCTCGCCGCGCCCGCCGCGGCGCAAAGCGTCGCGATCACCAACGCCAAGCTCGTCATCGGCGATGGCTCCGCACCGATCGAGGGCGGCACCGTGATCGTCCGCGACGGCCGGGTCGTCGCTGCGGGCCGCTCGGTCGCGGTGCCCGCGGGGACTGCCACGGTCGATGCCGGCGGACGCTGGGTCACGCCGGGGATCGTTGCAGGCTTCACGCGGATGGGGATCGTCGAATCCGACGGAGTCGAGGAAACCAATGACACCGCCGCGCGCGGCAGCCCGTTCCACGCGGCGATCGATGTCGCCCCTGCGGTCAACCCGGCGACCTCCTCGATCCCGCTCAACCGCGCCGAAGGCATCACCCGCGCGATCGTCGCGCCCGACACTGACGGGTCGATCTTCGCCGGCCTGGGCGCAGTGATCGATCTCGGCACGGACCGATCGCCGATCACCAAGCCGCGCGCCTTCCAGTTCATGGAATATGGCGGCGGCGGGTCGCGTCGCGGCAACAGCCGCCCGGCGATGGTCGCGATGTTCCGCAACGCGCTGGCGCAAGTGAAGGACTATGTCCGCGCGCCTGCCGCCTATTCCGATCAGGGCAAGGATGCGTTGCTGACGCGTGCCGATGCGGCCGCGCTGGTCCCCGTCGCGTCGGGGGCGATGCCGTTGCTCGTCCATGTCGAGCGCGCCTCCGACATGCTCGCGCTGATCGATTTGAAACGCGACTATCCTGCGCTCAAACTCGTCTTCGTCGGCGCAGCGGAAGGCTGGCTCGTCGCCAACCAGATCGCCGCTGCGCGCATCCCCGTCATCGCCTCGGCACTGACCGATTTGCCCGCGTCGTTCGATCAGCTCGGCGCGACGCAGTCGAATGTCGGGCGGTTGAAGGCGGCGGGCGTGCTCGTCGGGATCGGCACGATCAATGACGACGAGGCGCGGCAGGCGCGGCTCGAAAAGCAATATGCCGGCAACCTCGTCGCGCTGACCAAGGTGCCGGGCGCGACCGGCCTCGACTGGAACGCCGCGTTCGCCGCGATCAGCTCGGTGCCGGCCGAGGCGATTGGCATGGGCGACGAGATCGGCTCGCTACGCGCCGGACGACGCGGCGACGTGGTGATCTGGGACGGCGATCCACTCGAGCTCGGCAGTGCGGTGGCGGCGGTCTATATCGACGGCGTCAAGCAACCGCTGCGGACGCGACAGGATGCGTTGCGCGAGCGCTACAGGGTGCCACAAGAAGGTACGCTGCCCAAGGCGTATGAGCGCTAACAGAGCTCAACGCTCTATTTAAACAAGCCACGCTTCGAACGTAGGTATATTACTGATAATAAGAGGTTTTCTATCCTGATCCGTTGATTTTTCATCCGAATCGGCCCAATTTCACAACGGGGCGTGAGGGGAAAAGCGATGGGGGTTCTGGCCAACCAAGTCGTGGCGAAGTTCGCCCCGAACGCGAAGCCTGGCTATGTCGCCGCTTTTGCAGACCCCGCCGGTCTGCTGGCGGCGGCGGGGATCACCACCCCGCTGCGGCTCGCGCATTTCATGGCGCAAGCGCTGCATGAGACCGGGGGGTTGACGATCCTCGTCGAAAGCGGCCGCTATTCGGCCAAGAACCTTGGCGCGATGTGGGATTCGGGCAATTGGCACCGCTATTTCCCCGATCGCGCCGCCTGCGTCGCGATGGCCGATCAATGCGCGATCGATGGCGGCATCGCGCTGTTCAGCCTGGTGTACGGGAACCGCATGGGGAATGGCCCGCGCGAAACGCAGGACGGCTGGCGCTATCGCGGACGGGGTGTGCTTCAGACCACCGGCCGCGAGGCCTATGCTCGCTTCGGCGCGCGCTGCCACGTCGATTTCGAGGGCCACCCCGATCTGGTCGTCGACGCAGCGCATGCACTCAAGCCCGCCTTGCTCGAATGGAACGCGAAGCACCTCAATGCCGCGGCGGACAATAATGACATCGAGACAATCACGCTCGGCATCAATGGCGGGCTGATCGGCATGGCGCAGCGGCGCGCGTGGTTCGCACGGATCTGGCCGTTCATCATCGGCGCGGCGCCGCTCGAACACAGCACCGAATGGAAGGTGCAGAGCGCGCTGGTCGCAGCGGGCTATCATCTTGGCCTGCCCGACGGCGTGGTCGGGCCGGCGACTCGCCTCGCGATCCTTGCCTATCGCGCTGCCAAGGGGCTTGCCCCCTCCCCGCAGGTCACACCCGATCTGGTCCACGCGCTGGGCGTCTAGCGCTCGTCGATCCGCACCGCGGCGCGCGGCGCAGCACAGTTGAACGGGGGAGATCGGGATGGACATGGAACGCTTCTGGCGGTGGGTACGCGGCGACGTTCCTCCGGTGCGCGCGTGCGATCAGGCCGTGGCGCGTCAGGCCTATGCCGATTATCTCCACGCGCAGATCGTCGGCTTCGCACCGACCAATGCCGACGTTCTGCTGGAGAAGCTGACCACGTCGAGCGACGCCGACTCCCCTTGCGTGACCGCGCCCTTTCCAGAGCTGATGGGTGTCGAGACCAAGCTGGTCGAAGCGATTAGCGACGATCTGATCGACCGCACCTATTGGATCGTGCGCGAACGCTTCAATCGCGTCGTCGGTCCAGCGGCGATCGCGCAGCATCTCGCTTGGTCGCCGGCAGCGCTGGCCGAGCCTGCCAAGGCGCCGGTCGCTGAAACCATTCCATCCCGGGATACGCTATCACCCGCTATCAGCGACGACCCTGCCACCGTCGACCCCGATACGCTTGCCAGCGATGCCGCCGACCGCGAGGCGGCGCTCCGGCGCGACCAATCGGCCGAGATCGCAGCGCACGAAGCACAGGGCGGCGCGGCCGATGCCGCGACGTCCGACGACACGGCGCAGGCACCAGCATCCGACGTCGCCCAGCAGGAGAAGCCCTGATGCCCGATCCCAGCCCCAGCGAGATCGCGCTCAAACGTCGCGACATGCAGGCGATGCTCAGCTTCATCCAGGGCGCGCGGATCGTCAGCATGGCGCGCGAAACCGCGGTGAGCCAGATTCAGGCATGGCTGCTCGGGCGCTTTTGGTGGAGCTTGGTCAGCACGGCGATCGCGATCACGACCATCTGCGCCGCGAGCGCGCTGTGGACCGCGATCGCGGCAAATCGGGGGTTCCTGTGCGGGATCGTCTTGCTGTTGCTGATGGCGCGCGTCGGCGCTCTGATCAGCATCGGGCGCCGCATCAAGGACGAGGATATCGGGCAAAGCGTCGGCGCCGATGCGATCTATGCGCTGGCGACGCTCGGATCGGGGATCAACGGACTCGCGATCGCATTGATGTCGTCGAATGCGTTCGGCCTCGTCATGTATGCGCTGTTCGCGTCGGGACTGCCCTCGGCAGTCGGCCTTACGGGTGGGATCGCTCCAACCTTCCGGCTAACGCTCGAGGCGCTGCGCACCAAGATGCACGTCGATCAAGCTGCCGCAGACGATCAGCAACAGCGGGCACGCGCGTGTGATGCGACGCTTGGCAACCCGCCTGCCCCAGAAGAGAAGGCTGCACAGACGGCCGCTGCAGCGACTACCAGCAGCGTCGAACCGCCCGTCGAAAATGCCGCAGAAAGCAACGCCACCACCGCCGATGGTGACAGCGCCGCACCAGATAACGCGGCGGCATCCCCCACGCCGACGTCTGCTGTGTCGGCTACGCCCGACCCAGCCGCGGACTGCGCGCGCCAGAAGCGTTTGGCCGATCTTTCAACCATCGACGCGCGCAGTTCCGAAAATGCCTACCTCACCGCCAGCGCAATGCCGCCCCGTACGGGCAGCACTGGTGATGCCGGCCAGCAACCGATCCTGAGCGCGCTGAAAAATGGCCTCGGCCTCGCCGAGCAATCCGATCTGTTCAAGCTGTTCATCTGGGCGTTCATCGCGGGGTTTGCCGAGACGCTCGTCCCCGACATGCTCGATGCGCTCGCCAAGCGCGGCGAGAAGAGCAAGGAGAAGAGCTGACTCGGCAGGCATTCCGACCCTGATCTTGACGGATCGCGGGTTGCTCGCTATATGCGCCCCATCGAAGCGTCATGCAGCGTGATGGGTCCTTGATAGGTCCGGCTCCGCCTCGGTCGTTACCACAACGGACCTCCCTTTTCACGCGGGGTGTCACATCTCCCCCCGCCATTCGCGCGTCGATGATGCGCGTCCATGGCCTATGCAATGGACTAAAATACCCATGACTTTCGCTCAACTCGGCCTTGCCGAGCCGCTCGTCCGCGCGCTCGAGGCCAAAGGCTATACCACCCCCACCCCGATCCAGAAGCAGTCGATCCCGATCCTGCTCCAGGGCGGCGATCTGCTCGGCATCGCGCAGACCGGCACCGGCAAGACCGCAGCCTTCGTGCTGCCGTCGATCCAGCATCTGGTGAACAACGAAAAGCGCGTGCTGCCGACGCATTGCCGCATGCTCGTGCTCGCGCCGACGCGCGAACTCGCCAGCCAGATCGCCGAGAGCGCGCGTGACTACGGCAAGTTCTCGAAGATGTCGGTCGCGACCGTGTTCGGCGGCACCAGCATCAACAAGAACCGCCAGGACATGGCGCGCGGCGTCGACATTCTCGTCGCCACGCCGGGCCGTCTGCTCGACCTGATCGAGCAGCGTTTCGTCAGCCTCGCGATGCTCGAGATCCTCGTGCTCGACGAAGCCGACCAGATGCTCGACCTCGGCTTCATCCATGCGCTGCGCAAGATCGTCCGCATGCTGCCGAAGCAGCGCCAGACGCTGTTCTTCTCGGCGACGATGCCGAACGCGATCCGCGAGCTCGCCAACCAGTTCCTCAACGATCCGCAGACCGTCAAGGTCGCGCCGACGTCGAGCACGGCCGAGCGCGTCGACCAGTTCGTCACCTTCCTCAACCAGGGCGAAAAGCAGGCACTGCTGACGATCCTGCTGCGCGACGAGAAGGTCGAGCGCGCGCTCGTCTTCACGCGCACCAAGCATGGCGCCGACCGCGTCGTGAAGCTGCTCGCCGCCAATGGCGTGGATTCGAATGCGATCCACGGCAACAAGAGCCAGCCGCAGCGCGAGCGCGCGCTCGCCGAGTTCAAGTCGGGCAAGGCCAAGGTTCTGGTCGCGACCGACATCGCGGCGCGCGGGATCGACGTTTCGGGCGTTTCCCACGTCTTCAACTTCGAACTGCCCAACGTTCCCGAACAGTATGTCCACCGCATCGGCCGCACCGCGCGCGCCGGCGCATCGGGCACCGCGATCAGCTTCGTGGCGGATGATGAGCGGACGTACCTGCGCGACATCGAGAAGCTGACCAAGGTCAAGCCCGAGATGATGCAGCTTCCCGAAGGCTTCACCGCCGAGGCGGCACGGATCAAGGCGGCGCGTCCGGCCGGTTCCGACACGTTCGAGCGTCGTGATGACTCGGGTCGTCACCGTGCGCCGCCCAAGGCGACGCATTCGGCGCGTCCGACCGGGGATCGCGCAGCGGGTGCCGGTCGCCCGATGGGCGCGCGTCCCGAGGGTGCTGGTCGTCCGGCTGGTGCCGGGCGTCCGGCCGGCGGTGGCCGTCCCGGTGGCCAGGGTCGCCCCGGCGGCCAGGGCCGTCCCGGTGGCGGTCGTCCCGGTGGCGCCGGTGGGCGCTCGGGTGCCGGTGGCGGCGGCGGCGGCCGTCGTTCGCCTGCGGCCGGCTGATCCTCCTGTCCCTCTCCCCTTGGGGGAGGGCGTTTAGGCGTGCAGCGTCAGCCACTCGTCTTCCGGAGCCCGTGCACTGCGTAAGCGGTTCGCGGGCTCTGTCGTATCTTCCACCCCGATCGCCATGCCGCAGAACAGCATCCGTTCGGCCGGCAGCGCGATCGCCTCGCCCACCGTCTCGGGATACATCGCCCAGCATTCCTGCGCGCAACTTCCCAGCCCCGCCTCGACCGCGAGCAGCATCACGTTCTGCAGATACATGCCGAGATCGGCCCATTGCGGCGGCCCCATCCGCCGGTCGACGCTACAGAACAAAGCCGCGGGCGCCCCGAAAAATTGGAAGTTGCGCGCGAACCATAGCCGCCGCGCCGCCTTGTCCTCGCGCGGGATGCCGATCTCGCGATACATCGCCTCGCCCACCGCAAAGCGCCGGTCGCGATACGGCGCGACGAGTTCGCTCGGATAGATATCATACGCCGCCGTCTCGGGCTGGCCCCATTGGATCTTGTGCAGCACCGCTGCCTTCAGCCGTTCCAGCGGCGCGCCGGTCAGCACGTCGACATGCCACGGCTGGAGGTTGCCGCCGGTTGCTGCGCGTGCCGCCTTGGTGACGATGCCGTGGAGCACCGCCGGGTCGACCGGATCGCTCAGGAAACCGCGTACCGATCGGCGCGCTGCAATCGCTTCGCTCACATCCATATGCTTGGCCTTTCGATCATCGGGTACGTCGTTCCACCTTGCCCAAGCGCCTGGAGTACGGCAATAGAGGTTGCAAACAGAAACCGATTATGGAGAGTCGAGCATGGCCGAAGCCTATATCGTTGATGCAGTGCGCACCGCGGGCGGCAAGCGCGGCGGGAAACTCGCTGGCTGGCACCCCGTCGACATGGCGGCGTCGGTGCTCGACGCGATCGTCGAGCGCACCGGGATCGACGGCGCCGCGGTCGACGACGTGATCATGGGCTGCGTCATGCAGGGCGGGCAGCAGGCCGGACAAGTCGGCCGCAACGCCGTGCTCGCCGCCAAGAACCTTCCCGACAGCGTGCCCGCCGTGTCGATCGACCGGCAGTGCGGATCGTCGCAGCAGGCGCTGCAGTTCGCCGCGCAGGCGGTGATGTCGGGAACGCAGGACATCGTCATCGCCGCGGGCGTCGAGAGCATGACGCGCGTGCCGATGGGCACCACCGCGACGCTGTTCATGAAAGAGGGCCTGGGCAACTACAAGTCGCCGCGGCTCGAGGAAAAATACCCCGGCATCATGTTCAGCCAGTTCATGGGCGCCGAGATGATCGTCAAGAAGCACGGCTTCGACCGCGCGATGCTCGACGCCTTCGCGCTCGAGAGCCACCGCCGCGCGCAGGCGGCGACCGAGCGCGGCGACTTTGCCGACGAGATCATTGCGCTGGAGATCGAGACGCCCGAGGGGGTTGTCCAGCACAGCACCGACGAGGGCATCCGCTACGGCGCGACGCTCGAGAGCATCGGTTCGGTCAAATTGCTCCAGGAAGGCGGCAGCATTAGCGCGGCCAATGCCAGCCAGATCTGCGACGGCGCCTCCGCGGTGATGATCGTCAGCGAGGCGGCGCTCAAGGCGCACAACCTCACGCCGATCGCGCGGATCGTCAACCTGACCGTGACGGGCGGCGACCCCGTCATCATGCTCGAGGAGCCGCTGTTCGCGACCGACCGCGCACTGCAACGCTCTGGCATGAAGATCGAGGAGATCGACCTGTATGAGGTCAACGAGGCGTTCGCGCCCGTCCCGCTCGCGTGGTTGAAGCATACCGGTGGCGATCCGGCGAAGCTTAACGTCAATGGCGGCGCGATCGCGCTCGGGCATCCGCTTGGCGCTTCGGGCACCAAGCTGATGGCGACGTTGGTGCACGCGCTGCAGAAATCGGGCGGGCGGTATGGCCTGCAGACGATGTGCGAAGGCGGCGGCGTCGCTAACGTGACCATCATCGAACGGGTCTGATCCCCGTCGCCCCGGCGGAGGCCGGGGCCGTCCCGTTGCGACGCGCAACGGTGGCACCGCACCCAACAGACCGGCCCCGGCCTCCGCCGGGGCGACGAATTTAGGGGGACCTCACATGAATCTCGACTCCACCACCGCTGCAGTCGTTACCGGCGGCGCATCGGGCCTCGGCGCCGCCACCGCCCGCGCGCTCGCCGCCAAGGGCGTCAAGGTCGCAATCTTCGATCTGCAGGCCGAAAAAGGCGAGGCGCTCGCTGCCGAGATCGGTGGCGTGTTCTGCGAAGTGAACGTGACGTCGGACGAGTCGGTCGACGCCGGCTTCGCCAAGGCGCGCGCGGCCAACGGCCAGGAAGCCGTGCTCGTCTGCTGCGCGGGGACCGGCAATGCGGTCAAGACCGCGAGCCGCTCGAAGGAAGACGGCAGCATCAAGCATTTCCCGCTCGCCGCGTTCGACTGGCTCATTCAGATCAACCTGATCGGTACCTTCCGCTGCGTCGCCAAATCGGCGGCGGGGATGCTGACGCTGACGCCCGGCGAAGACGGCGAGCGCGGCGCGATCGTGATGACCGCGAGCGTCGCCGCTGAGGACGGGCAGATCGGCCAGGCGGCCTATTCCGCGTCGAAGGGCGGCGTCGTCGGCATGACGCTGCCGATCGCGCGCGACCTGATGGGCGAAGGCATCCGCATCAACACGATCCTGCCCGGCATCTTCGAGACCCCGCTGATGCAGGGCGCGCCGCAGGCGGTGAAGGACAATCTCGCGGCGAGCGTCCCCTTCCCCAAGCGGCTGGGCATTCCCACGGAATATGCGCATCTCGCGCTGACGATGCTCGAGAACAGCTATTTCAACGGCGAGGACGTCCGCCTCGACGGCGCGATCCGCATGGCGCCGCGCTGACGTAAACTCCCCTCCCCTTCAGGGGAGGGGTCGGGGGTGGGGCGGGGTCTCACCGAGACCGGGTCGTCGAATTCGCGGCACGGCCCCACCCCAACCCCTCCCCTGAAGGGGAGGGGCTTTTGGAGAATTTCATGCCCCGTCCCGATCCCGCGCGCCTCGACCCCGCGACCTACCCCCATACCGTCACGATCCAGACGCGTTTCCAGGATCTCGACGTGCTCGGCCATATCAACAATGTCGCGATGGCGGCGCTGTTCGAAAGCGGGCGGGTGCGCTTCAACCAGGCGATCAAGCTGCACGGCTGGGCGGGGCATCGCTGGCTCGTCGCGCGGGTCGAGATCAATTATCTTGGCGAGGGCTTCTTCCCCGCCGATGTCGAGATCGCGAGCGGGATCGGCGAGATCGGCACCCGCAGCTGGAACATCCTCTCGGCCGCCTTCCAGAACGGCGCTTGCATCGCGACGTGCGATGTCGTGCTGGTGATGAGCGCGAGTGGCGGGCTCACCGCACTCCCTGACGAATTCCGTGCAGGACTGGAGGCCAACCGCCTGCGGCTATGATGCGGTGGCGGGCATCCGCCGCGACCCGAAGTGCCAGACGAGCAGTACCGGTTCGATCAGCGCCATGCCGATGAAGATGCTCGTCAGCCGCTCGAGCGCCGGGCGGATCGCCACCTCGGCATAGCTGTCGGGCACTAAGGTCACCAGGATCGCCAGCGTGAATTGCAGCCCGAGATAGGGCACGCGCCCGCCGGCATTTTCGATATGCCGCCCGATCGCGACGCCGAGGCATGTCCCCGCGATCAGCACCGGCGCCGATCCGTGCGCGACGACCAGCACGGCGGCGGCCAGCGCGCCACCGCCGATGCAGCCGAGCGCGCGGTGCCACAGCCGCTTGCTCACCGGTGCCAGACCGCTGCGCCCGAGCCGCGCCACCGGTACGATCATCACCGTCATCACGGTCACGCTTGCCTGCGCCAATTGCGGGATCCCGAACAGCGCATGGAGCGGCGGCAGCAGCGCGAGCGTCACGCCCGCTTGCGCGGCGTGGCGCGCGGCGTCGCGATGCCAGCCGATCCGCTGCGCCGGCACCGCAGGCGGCGCAGGCCAGCGCCGCCGAACGGTCAGCGTCGAGATCAGGCTGACCGCGACGCACGCCGCCGTGCCCGCAAGCACTTCGAGCAAACGCGTCTGCGCAAACGCCAGCGTGTCGAGCGCAGGATGCTCGAGCGTGTCGAGCAGGATCAGCTCGAAGGTCAGGCCGAGCAGCAGCCACGCATAGGCACGCTTGGCGGTGAGCATCCCGTACAGGCCGATCGCCCCCATCACCGCCGCCGCGAGCGATGCCATCGGGAGCGAGCGCACCGCATAGGGCACGATCAGCAATGCCGCCCCCGCCCCGACCGCGGTGCCGACGATCCGCAGCAACCCGCGCAACAACGTCTGCGCGACATGGCCGCGCATCAGCACGAAACCGGTGAACGCCGCCCAGGCGACGCTCTTCGCGCCGATCGTGTGCGCGAGCAGGATCGCCAGCGCGACCGAGGCCACGCATTCGAGCTCGTCGATCATCCGCGGGCCGGGCGTGAAGAAGGTCGAGAGGGCGCGGCCGACGCGGGATTGGAAGAACTGGGTGAGCCGGCGCTGCATCGCGGTGGCTATGGCGCAAAGCGGGCGGCGCTTAAAGGCCACTTCCCGTCGCCCCGGCCTTGTGCCGGGGCCCACCGTGACAACGAAATGCATGCCGCAGGATACGCGGCACGGTGGACCCCGGCACAAGGCCGGGGTGACGAAGAGAGGCGGGGTCGCGGCAGCCAGCGGTGCAGACGGTGCAAGGCGGAGGCTAGACGTCCAGCGGGAGTGCCCGCTTAATCCGCGTCCCCGAACCGCGCCGGGCGCTTCTGGATGTTGGCCGCGACTTGCTCCATCATCGGCGGCTGGCCGATCACCTTGACCTGCTCGTAGGTCTCGGCCTCGAGCATAGCGCGCGGGTCGGCGTCGAACGCCATGGAGCACAGCCGCTTGGCACCGCGGATCGCGTTGGGGCTCTTGGCGGCGATGTCGTGCGCCAGCGCCAGCGCCGCGGCATGCGGATCCTCGGCGATGCGCGTGATGAAGCCGTGGTGGAGCGCTTCTTCGGCACCGAATTCGCGCGAGGTATAGACGAGCTCGCGCAGCACGTCGTCGCGCACCAGCCCGCGCCAGATCGGGAAGCCCGCCATGTCGGGCACCAGCCCCCAATAGCTTTCGCGGATCGCAAAGCGCGTGTCGGGCGCGGCGATGCGAATGTCGGCGCCCGACATGATCTGGAAGCCGCCGCCGAACGCCACGCCGTGGACCGCGGCGATCACCGGCATCGGCAGATTGCGCCAGCCCCAGGTGACGTGCTGCGGCAGGATCGCGCCCTGGTCGTTACGCTCGTTGCGCGACAGCCCCGAGCCGCCGCCCGCCATGCTCGTCATGTCGAGCCCGGCGCAGAACGCGCGCCCCTCGCCCGACAGCACGACGCAGCGCACGTCCTTGCGCGGATGCAGCGCATCGATCGCCGCGCCGATACCTTCGAACATCGCCGGGTCGATCGCGTTCATCTTGTCGGCGCGCGCGAGGCGGACGTCGGCGATATGATCGGTGATCGTGGTCGATACGCGGTCGTTCATCTGTCTCTCCATCGGCGTCACACGCTCTGCGCGCCGGTCTCTGCCCAATATTGGTCGCGCAGCAAGCGCTTGTACAATTTGCCCGTCGCGTGGCGCGGCAGTTCCGCCGCAAAATCGATCTGGCGCGGTGTCTTCACCCCCGACAGCTCGGCGCGGCACCACGCGGTGAGCTCGGAGGCGAACGCCGGCCCCGCTTCCGCCATATCGACCGGCTGGACCACCGCGACGACCCGCTCGCCCATTTCGGGGCACGGCGCGCCGATCACCGCGACATCGGCGACGCGCGGGTGGGTGATCAGGCGGTTCTCGATTTCCTGCGGATAGATGTTCACCCCGCCCGAGATGATCATGAAGCTCTTGCGATCGGTGAGGTAGAGGTAGCCGTCCTCGTCGATCCGCCCGATATCGCCGAGCGTCGTCCAGCCATGCGCGTTGCGCGCCTCCGCGGTCTTGGCCGGGTCGTTGTGATATTCGAACGGCGTACCGCCCTCGAAATAGACCAGCCCCTGCTCGCCCGGCGGCAGTTCGGCGCCATCCTCGCCGCAAATGTGGAGCACGCCGTACGCCGCCTTGCCGACCGAGCCCTTGTGCGCCAGCCATTCGGGTGAGGCGATCGTCGTTAGGCCGTTGCCCTCCGACCCGGCATAATATTCGTAGAGCACCGGCCCCCACCAGTCGATCATCGCCTCTTTTACAGGGATGGGACACGGCGCGGCGGCGTGGATCGCGACCTTGAGGCTCGACAGATCGTGGCGCGCACGCGTCGCTTCGTCGAGCTTGAGCATCCGCACGAAATGCGTCGGCACCCATTGGCTCGCATTAACGTGATAGCGTTCGATCGCGGCGAGCGCGGCTTCGGGGTCGAAATGCTCCATCATCACGACGGTGCCGCCGAGCCTTTGCACCGTCATCGACCAGCGCAGCGGCGCGGCGTGATAGAGCGGCGCCGGGCTGAGATAGATACTGTCGGGCCCGAGCCCGTACAGCCCGCGCGCGAGCATCTCGAGCACGGTGCCAGCAGCGATATCGGGATCCTCTGGCAGCGCGACGCGCACGCCCTTGGGGCGTCCTGTCGTTCCCGACGAATAGAGCATGTCGACGCCCGCACGTTCGTCGGCGATGGGCGTATCCGGCATCGCGGCGACCGCGTCTTCCCACGCGGCCCATCCCGCCACCGGTCCGCCGACCGAAAAGCGCGCGAGCTCGGTGCCCAGCGCGGCGGTCACTCCGGCGAGGCTGGCCGAGACGATGACGAGTCGCGCGCCCGAATCCTTGAAGATGTAATCGACTTCGGGGGCGGTCAGCTTGGTCGATATGCAGACGAAGAACAGCCCCGCACGCTGCGCGCCCCAAGCGATGTCGTAGAAGGCCGGGCTGTTCTCGAGGCACAGCGCGATCGTGTCGCCGGCCTTCAGCCCCTTCGCGCGGAACAGATGCGCCGCCCGGTTCGAACGTGCGTCGAGCTCCGCGAAGCTGACGCGCTCGCCGGTTTCGGCGACGATCAGCGCGGGTTTGCCGGGATCGGTGCGCGCGTGCACGCTCGGATGCGACATTTCAGACCCTCCTGAACGGCCGCTTGCGGGCCGTTTCGTTTTCTTTTGCAACGCGATGCTATACCGGCCTGCCGAACGCCGCAAGCGGCTCGCCAATGCCACGGCGCTCGCCCCTTGCACGCACGCGGCTTTGCGATACAGCGCCCGGCATCATGGCCGCCGACACCCCCTCCGCCTTCGACCCGCAACGCTTCAGCCGGCTTGGCGTCGGCGGGCATGGCGGCCTGCTCAAGCTGAGCTATCACAGCCATGGGCCCGACTGGGTCGAGCTGCAACTGCCCTATCAGACCGACCTGATCGGCGACCCGTCGAGCGGCGTGCTCGCCTCGGGGCCGATCCTGACGATGATGGACATGGCGACGAGCCTTGCGGTGTGGACCAAGCTCGGCACCTTCCGACCGCACGCGACGCTCGATCTGCGGATCGACTACCTCCGCCCAGCGACGCCGGGCAAGACGGTGTACGGGCGCGGCGAATGCTACCGTATCACGCGCTCGATCTCGTTCGTGCGCGGTCAGGCGCATGACGGCGACCCGGCCGATCCGCTCGCGCATGTCGCGGGCACCTTCATGTTCACGGATGCCGCCTGATGTTGCCGCCTTATGCCGACTTGCTGGGGATCGCCGTTGCCGGGGGCGACGATCCGACGCTGTTGACGATGCCGAGCGCGACCAGCTTGCTCGGGCGGCCGGGCTATCTGCACGGCGGCGCGATCGGCGGGATGCTCGAAATGGCCGCGATCGTCGCGCTACGATATGCCCTCGCCGAGGATGGCGGCGGGCAGATCAAGCCGATCAACGTCACGGTCGATTACATGCGCGGCGGGCGCGAGAAACCGACCTTCGCGCGCGGGGTCGTGACGCGGCTCGGCGGGCGCGTCGCCAATGTCGAGGCGACGGCGTGGCAGGATGATCCGGCCAAGCCCATTGCCGCCGCGCGGATGAACTATCTGATCGTGCGGGGGTAATCACCCGCTACCCGTCACCCCGGCCTTGTGCCGGGGGCCACCGGGACGCGAGAGCATCGGCCGGGGCGGGTGCGGCACGGTGGGCCCCGGCACAAGGCCGGGGTGACGGAAAGGGGTTATGGTTTTGGCGACAACCGAACCAATTTCCCGTCATCCTGCAGCAACCAGATCGCCCCATCGGGCGCCTGCGCGACGTCGCGGATTCGCGCGCCCATGTCCCACTGGTCGGCGACCGTCGCACTGTCCCCGTTGAGCGCAACGCGGATCAGCGACTCGCCCGACAGCGCGCCGATCAGCAGAGAACCGCGATACGCCGGGAACATCTCGCCCGAATAATAGGCCATCCCGCCCGGCGAGATCGACGGGTTCCACCACAGTTTGGGCGCTTCGAGATCGGGGCGGCTGGGATGATCGGGGATCGGCTTGCCCGAATAATTGTCGCCGTTGGAAACGATCGGCCACCCGTAATTCTTGCCCGGCAGGATCAGGTTGAGCTCGTCGCCACCCTTGGGCCCCATCTCCTCTTCCCACAGCCGGCCATCGGGCGTGAACACCAGGCCGTATGGGTTGCGATGCCCGCTGCTCCACGTCTCCGCGCGCACCCCGCCCGCTGCCGCCATCGGATTGCCCGGCGCCGCCTCGCCGTCGAGCGTCAGGTGCAGGATCTTGCCAAGCGCCTGCTCTGGGTCCTGCGCCGGCGTGAAACGCTGCCGCTCGCCCGAGGAGAGGAAGAGCGACTTGCCGTCGGGCGCGAAGGCGATGTTCGCACCGAACTGCCCACCGACACCATCCGACCCCGCGCGCCACAGCACTTGCAGATTGACCAGAGCCGTTCCGGTGAACTGCCCGCGCGCCAGCGCCAGACTGCTGCCGCCCGGGCGCGGTTCGGAATAGCTGATATAGACGAGCTTGCTCTTGGCGAAATCGGGCGCTGGCGCGATGTCGAGCAGGCCGCCCTGATTGTCGTTGAGCACCTTGGGCGCGCCGGTGATATCGGCGATCGACCCGTCGGCGCGGCGCAGCTTGATCTTGCCCGCCTTCTCGGTGACGAGCGCGCTGCCGTCGGGCAGCACCGCGATCGCGAACGGCTCGCTGAAGGTCGCGAGCGTCGCTTGCGCAAACGGCGGCTTGGTCGCGGCGCGGTTTGCGCGGCCCGTCGTCGCGGGGACGTTTCGGATCGTCGCGGCGGGCGCGTCGTCGGGCAAGCTGGTGACAGGCGCGCGGTTCGGCCGAGCCGTCGGGGTCGGTGCCGCAGCGGCCGCGGCGGCGTTCGATTGCTGCGGCTGCGCGGAGCAGGCCGTCGCGGCCAGCACCAGAGCAACGAAAGGCGTGCGGGACGACGACAACATGGAGTTCTCCTGTAAGTGTTTCGAAAACCGCCATCACCCCGGACTTGTTCCGGGGTCCACCGTGCGACACAGACAGCGGGCGTGGGCGTACGCTGCACCGTGGACCCCGGAACAGGTCCGGGGTGACGCGCTCGCGAGAACGGCTTGCCAGCCCCCGCGCTTGCGCCTATATCGCGATCACTCTCTACATCGTCAGGTGAAGAGGCTGGAGCCCCCCGGTTCCGGCGCCGAGCCCCTTTGCCTAACCGACTCGAGGATTTCCATTGGCCGAAACGCCCGATCTGACCGCCCTGATTGCTCCCGAAGCTGCGGCTTTGGGTTTCGATCTGGTGCGCGTGAAGCTGTTCGGCGGCAAGGGCGACCTCACGCTGCAGGTGATGGCCGAGCGCCCCGATACGCGCCAGCTGACGATCGAGGATTGCGCCGAACTGTCGCGCCGCATCTCCGACGTGCTCGACACGCTCGAGGCCGAGGGCCGCGACCCGATCACCGACGAATATCGCCTCGAAGTGTCGTCACCCGGGATCGACCGGCCGCTGACGCGCCTCAAGGACTTCGCCGATTGGACGGGGCATGAGGCGCGCATCGTGCTTGCGGCGCCGATCGAGGGCCGCAAGGTGCTCACCGGGTTGCTCAAGGGCGTCGAGGATGATCGCATCACCATCTATCTCCCCAAGCATGGCGAGATGGAAATCGGGTACGACCAGGTCGGCACCGCCAAGCTGGTGCTGACCGACGCGCTGATCGCGGCCACCCGGCCGCTTTCGATCGAGGGCGTCGAAGAAGAAGAAATCGAAGACGAAGCGCTGCCCGAGGGCATTGAAGACGAAGGACACAAGTGATGGCCACCGCAGGAACTTCAGGCGTTACCGCCAACCGCGCCGAGCTGATCGCCATTGCGAACGCCGTCGCCACTGAGAAGATGATCGACAAGGGCATCGTCATCGAGGCAATGGAAGACGCGATCCAGCGCGCCGCCAAGGCGCGCTACGGCGCCGAGAACGACATTCGCGCCAAGCTCGATCCCAACACCGGTGACCTCCGCTTGTGGCGCGTCGTCGAAGTGGTCGAGGCGGTCGACGATTACTTCAAGCAGGTGAACCTCAAGGAAGCGCAGAAGCTCCAGAAGGACTCGGTCGTCGGCGATTACATCGTCGATCCGCTGCCCCCGATCGAATTCGGCCGCATCGCCGCGCAGGCCGCCAAGCAGGTCATCTTCCAGAAGGTCCGCGACGCCGAGCGCGAGCGCCAGCATGAAGAGTTCAAGGACCGGATGGGTGAGATCATCACCGGCGTCGTCAAGCGCGTCGAGTTCGGCCATGTCGTCGTCGATCTCGGCCGCGCCGAGGGCGTGATCCGTCGCGACCAGCAGATCCCGCGCGAAGTCGTCCGCGTCAACGACCGCATCCGCTCGCTGATCCTCAACGTCCGCCGCGAAAACCGCGGGCCCCAGATCTTCCTCAGCCGCGCGCACCCCGACTTCATGAAGAAGCTGTTCGCGCAGGAAGTGCCCGAAATCTACGACGGCATCATCGAGATCAAGGCCGCTGCCCGCGACCCGGGTTCGCGCGCGAAGATCGGCGTGATCAGCCATGATTCGTCGATCGATCCGGTCGGCGCGTGCGTCGGTATGAAGGGCAGCCGCGTTCAGGCGGTCGTCCAGGAAATGCAGGGCGAGAAGATCGACATCATTCCGTGGTCGCCCGACACCGCGACCTTCGTCGTCAACGCGCTGCAGCCGGCCTCGGTCAGCCGCGTCGTGATCGACGAGGAAGAGGATCGCATCGAAGTCGTCGTTCCGGACGACCAGCTGTCGCTCGCGATCGGCCGTCGTGGCCAGAACGTGCGTTTGGCGTCGCAGCTCACCGGCAAGGCGATCGACATCCTGACCGAGCAGGATGCGTCCGAGAAGCGCCAGAAGGAATTCGCCGAGCGCACCGAGATGTTCCAGACCGAATTGGACGTCGACGAGACGCTCGCGCAGCTGCTCGTCGCCGAGGGCTTCGGCGCGCTCGAGGAAGTCGCCTATGTCGAGGTCGAGGAAATCGCCTCGATCGAAGGCTTCGACGACGATCTCGCCGCCGAGCTGCAGAGCCGCGCGGCCGAGGCGCTCGAGCGTCGCGAAGGTGCGAACCGCGAGGAACGCCGCGCGATGGGCGTCGAGGACGCGCTTGCCGAGCTGCCGCATCTCAACGAGGCGATGCTCGTCACGCTCGGCAAGGCCGGGATCAAGACGCTCGACGACCTCGCAGATCTCGCGACCGACGAGCTGATCCAGAAGAAGCGCCAGGAACAGCGCCGCCGCGCCGAGGGCGCCGACGCCAACAAGCGCCCCGAGGACAAGGGCGGTGTGCTCGGTGAGTATGGCCTGAGCGAAGCGCAGGGCAACGAGATCATCATGGCCGCGCGTGCGCACTGGTTCGACGAAGAGCCGGCAGCGGCAGCGACTGCCTCGGAGGAGAGCGAAGCCTGATGCCGTTCGTCAGCATCCGCATTTCGGGCAGCGCGACCAAGGACCAGAAGTCCGCAATCGTCGCCGATGTCACCCGGTCGCTCGTCGAGCGGCTGGGCAAGGACCCGGCTGCGGTGCAGATCGTGATCGAAGAAGTGCGCCTCGAGAATTACGGCGCGGGCGGGATTCTGCTTGCTGACCGTGATGCGCCCACCCCCAAGCCGCAGGAGGACGCTCATGCGGAATCCTCGCAATGACACGCTAGGCGCTACCGAAACTCCCCTCCCGCTTGCGGGAGGGGCTGGGGGAGGGCCTGACGAGGGCGCGTCCCCTGCTGACAGCCCCTCCCCTAACCCAGTTTCAGGTCGGTCAGGCTTCCAGCCTGACCTGAACGATGCGGGGCATCGTTCACCTGAAACTCGCAAGCGGGAGGGGGAGGAAGCGGTGCGACGTTGCATCCTGCTCGGCGAACGCGCGCCGCGCGAAGCGCTGGTGCGACTCGCGCTGTCGCCGGACGGCCACGTCCTCCCCGACGTGCGCGCCAAGGCCCCCGGCCGCGGTGCCTGGATCGGCGTGACGCGCGCAGAGCTCGAAACCGCGATCGCCAAGGGCAAGCTCAAGGGCGCGTTTGCCCGCGCGTTCAAGACCGGCCCGGTGATGATCCCCGACGACCTGCCGCAGATGATCGCGACCGCGCTCGAACGCGCCGTGCTCGACCGACTCGGCCTCGAGGCCCGCACTGGCCATCTGCTCACCGGCTCGGACAAGATCGAGACCGCGGCACGCTCGGGCAAGCTCACCATGCTGCTCCACGCGTCCGACGCAGGCACCGACGGCAACCGCAAGCTCGACCAGGCGTGGCGAATCGGCAACGATGAAGAAGGCAGCGCTTTGCGGGGGTTGGCACTGCCGGTGTCACGCACCATATTGGCCGTGGCGCTAGGTCGGCAGAATGTGGTACATATCGGCCTGACAGAACGCGATGCTGCAAAGCGGGTGGGCGAAACGCTCAACCGCTGGCTGCATTTCATCGGCCCCGAATCCGCCCTCGTGGCTTGCGAAACACCGTCGCAAGGCGCATCGGCGCACATATCCAACCCGGCGGGAAGTGGCATCCCTGCTGCGGCTGACGACGACACATGCGAGGAATTTGAGTGAGCGATACCGACAACGAAAAGCCGAAACTCGGAATGCGTCAGCCGCTCGGGCTGAAGCGCACGATCGAGACCGGCCAGGTCAAGCAGAGCTTCAGCCATGGACGGCAGAACACCGTCCAGGTCGAAGTGAAGCGCCGTCGCGTGCTCGGGCCCGGCGGCGCGCCGGTCGCGGCACCCGTCGAGCAGGCCGCTCCGGCACCGGCGCCCGTCGCCGCGCCGCGTCCGGTCGCGCCGACCCCGCCGCCGCCGCCGCCCGTCTCGCCCGGCAATTCGCTGCTCTCGCGCCAGGAGCTCCAGGCCAAGCTGCTGCGCGAAGCCGACGAAGCGCGGATGAACGCGCTCGAGGAAACGCGTCGCCGCGAGGAACGTCTGCGGATCGAGGCGCAAGCCGAAGAGCGCCGCCGCGCCGAGGAAAATCGCCGTGCCGGTGATGCCCCCGACAGCGCCGCCGCGCCCGACCCCGTGCCGCAGCCGGCGCCCGAGCCTGTCGCGGCCCCGGTTGCCGAAGCTGCTGAGCCCGTCGCCGCATCAGCCCCGGCCGTCGAAGCCGCACCCGCGCCCGCCCCTGCGGCGGCTGCCCCGGTCGCTGCTCCGGCTGCGCCTGCGCCCGTCGCTGCTGCGCCGGCCCCTGCTCCCGCGCCAGCCGCACCGCCCGCCCCGGCGCTGCGTCCGCTGAGCCTCGAGCGCGATCCGTCGATGCCGGCACCGCGCCTGTTCACGCCAGTGCCGCGTCCCGAGCGTCCGCGTCCGGCACCGCCTGCCCCGGCGCCCGAGCCAGCGCCTGCTGCCGCCACGCCGGCTGCAGGTGCTGCCGGTGCCGCCAAGCGTCCCGCCATCGGCGTTGCCGCGCCGGTTGCGCCGAACGAACCCGCGCGTCCCGGCCAGCGTGACCGCAAGGGCGACGAGCGTCGCGGCGGCAAGCTGACCGTCAACCGTGCGCTCGACGGCGGCGACGGCGCCCGCGCCCGTTCGCTCGCCGCGCTCAAGCGTGCGCGCGAAAAGGAACATCGCCGCATGGGTGGCCCGCGCGAAGTGCAGGCCAAGCAAGTCCGCGACGTCGTCGTGCCCGAAGCGATCACCGTCCAGGAACTCGCCAACCGCATGGCCGAGAAGGGCGCCGACCTCGTCAAGATGCTGTTCAAGATGGGCTCGCCCGTCACGATGACGCAGACGATCGACCAGGATACGGCCGAGCTGCTGGTGACCGAATTCGGCCACAACATCGTCCGCGTCAGCGATTCGGACATCGACATCGCGATCGAGACCGATGCCGATCCCGAGGACACGCTGCTGCCGCGTCCGCCGGTGGTCACGATCATGGGCCATGTCGATCACGGCAAGACCTCGCTGCTCGACGCTTTGCGCGGCACCGACGTCGTGCGCGGTGAGGCCGGTGGCATCACCCAGCATATCGGCGCCTATCAGGTCACGCTGAAGGACAAGTCGAAGGTCACCTTCCTCGACACGCCGGGCCACGAAGCCTTCACCGAAATGCGCCAGCGCGGCGCCAACGTGACCGACATCGTCGTGCTCGTTGTCGCAGCCGACGACGCGATCAAGCCGCAGACGGTCGAGGCGATCAACCACACCAAGGCCGCTGGCGTCCCGATGATCGTCGCGATCAACAAGGTCGACAAGCACGACGCCAATCCGCAGAAGGTCCGCGAGGCGCTGCTGCAGTATGAAGTCGTGGTCGAGGAAATGTCGGGCGACGTCCAGGACGTCGAAGTCTCGGCGCTCAAGAAGACCGGGCTCGACGAGCTGATCGAGAAGATCCAGCTCCAGGCCGAACTGCTCGAACTGAAGGCCAACCCGAACCGCGCGGCCGAAGGCACCGTGATCGAAGCCAAGCTCGACAAGGGCCGTGGTCCCGTCGCGACGGTGCTCGTCAACCGCGGCACGCTCAAGGTCGGCGACATCTTCGTCGTCGGCGCCGAGAGCGGCAAGGTCCGCGCGATGACCAACGACAAGGGCCAGCACATCAAGGAAGCCGGCCCGTCGATGCCGGTCGAGGTCCTCGGTCTCTCGGGTGTCCCGCGTGCGGGCGATCCGCTGTCGGTGGTCGAGAACGAAGCGCGTGCGAGGGAGGTTGCAGAGTACCGTCAGAGCGTCATTACTTCGAAGCGCACTGGCGGTGGTCCGGCGAGCCTCGAGTCGATGTTCTCGGCTCTCAAGGAAAAGCAGGCGATCGAATATCCGCTGGTGGTCAAGGCCGACACGCAAGGGTCGGTCGAGGCGATCGTCGGGGCGATCAACAAGATCTCGACCGATCTCATCAAGGCGCGCGTGCTGCATTCGGGCGTCGGTGGTATCACCGAGAGCGACGTTACGCTGGCGGGTGCATCGGGCGCGCCGATCATCGGCTTCAACGTTCGTCCGAACGCCAAGGCGCGTGAGATCGCCGAGCGTCACAAGGTTGCGTTCAAGTACTACGACGTGATCTACGACCTCACCGACGAGATCCGCGCCGGCATGGCGGGCGAGCTCGGGCCGGAAGCGTTCGAAACGGTCGTCGGCCGCGCCGAAATCCGCGAGGTCTTCTCGGCGGGCAAGCACGGCAAGGCAGCGGGTCTGCTCGTTACCGAGGGCAACATCCGCAAGGCGCTCAAGGCGCGTATCACCCGGGCGGATGTCATCATCTACCAGGGCGAGATCGCCTCGCTGCGCCGCTTCAAGGACGATGTGGCCGAAGTGCGGGCGGGTCTGGAGTGCGGCGTGACCTTCACGTCGAACTTCGTCGACATCAAGCCGGGCGACTTCCTCGAAACGTTCGAAGTCGAACTGCGCGAACGCACACTGTAATCGTGTTCCCCTCTCCCGCTTTCGCGGGAGAGGTAGGGGCCTGCGCAGCGGGAGGGTGAGGGTTTTCTTCTTCCTCCTGCTCGTCACGCCTCGACGAAGAAGACCCTCACCCAACCCTCTCCCGCCAAGGCGGGCGAGGGCTTTAGGCTTTAGCCATGCGCCCCAACGAAACCGCCGAATCCCGCAACGTCCGCCTGCTCCGCGTCGGCGAGCAGATGCGCCACACGTTGAGCGACATCCTCGCGCGCGGCGACGTGCATGACGAGACGCTCGCCAAGCATTCCGTGACGATCACCGAAGTCCGCATGTCGCCCGACCTGCGCCATGCGACCGTGTTCATGAAGCCGCTGCTCGGCCGCGACGAGGAAGCCGTGTTGAAGGCGTTGCGCACCAACACCGCCTACCTCCAGCGCGAGGTCGCGGCGCGCGTCCACATGAAATATGCCGCCAAGCTCAAGTTCCTCGCGGACGACAGCTTCGACGAAGGCAGCCACATCGACACATTGCTCCGCGATCCCAAGGTGGCTCGGGATTTAGAGAACCCTACAGAAAGCTAATAGCGATGGCGCGCTCAGCCGCCGCATAGGTGGTTCCTATTGTAGGGATCGCCTTCAAATGGCGGCGGGCTCCACGGTTTGTCGATATCCGCCGCTTGACCGAGCAGCTTTGTAACAGCCAGATCCGGTGTCGCACCCGATGCGATCCAAGCTGGCGGATGCGTCCAAAACAAACTGGCGGTCACGTCATCGCGCCCCGGGCCCTTCTCTATGACCCAAGCCGCGCGCATCACGCCGTCAACTAACCGATCGGCGCACGCGACAGCGAACCAAGCGCCGCAACTATAGACACCCTGGTACCGGTCTCCAACGACCCCGACAGGGTAAAAACTGGCAGGAATGACACTGGACATCCGTCGATCTTCCCGCTTCTTGTCCTGATGGCCAAGCTCTATTTCTACTATGCGTCGATGAACGCGGGCAAATCGACCAACCTGCTGCAGGCCGATTTCAACTATCGCGAGCGCGGGATGCGCACGGTGCTGCTCACCGCAGGCGTCGACGATCGTTTTGCCGCGGGGACGATCACCTCGCGGATCGGCTTGGCCGCCGATGCGATCGCGTTCGATCGCGACACCGATCTCATCGCGGTCGTGACGCGCGAGGGCGAGGCTCCGCCCGCCTGCGTGCTGGTCGACGAAGCGCAATTCCTCACCGCCACCCAGGTCGATCACCTTGCTACCCTTGCGGACTTCCACGGCATTCCCGTGCTCGCCTACGGGCTGCGCACCGACTTCCTCGGCGCCTTGTTCGAGGGTTCGGCACGACTGCTGGCGATCGCCGACTCGCTGATCGAGATCAAATCGGTCTGCGCGTGCGGGCGTAAGGCAACGATGAACCTGCGCGTCGATCCCACCGGCCGCGCGGTCGCGGCGGGGGCGCAGACTGAGATTGGCGGCAACGATCTGTACATTGCGCTGTGTCGTCGCCATTTCAGCGAAGCGCTTTCCGCCGCCTGACCCGAACGGACCCCGATGACCAACCCCGACCTGCCCTACACCATCGCGGTGTGGCTCATCCCGCTTGTGATCGCGATCGTGTTCCACGAGGTGGCGCACGGCTATGTCGCGCGGATCTTCGGCGATCATACCGCCGAGCGGATGGGGCGCCTGACGCTCAACCCGATCAAACATGTCGATCCGATCGGGACGGTCGTGCTGCCGATGATCCTGGCGATCGCGCATGCGCCGATCTTCGGCTGGGCCAAACCCGTGCCGGTGGTTGCGTCGCAGATGCGCAACCCGCGACGCGACATGGTGCTGGTCGCGCTGGCAGGCCCTGCGACCAACTTCGTGCTGGCGACGCTGACCGCGCTGGGGCTGGCGGCGTTCGTTGGTTTCGCGCGCGTTCCCCCCGAGGGCGCGCCGCATACGGCGATCGGCTTCGTTTTCGATTCGCTCTACAGCTTCCTGCAAATCAACGTTTTCCTGGGTGTGTTCAATTTGATCCCGCTGCCGCCGTTCGATGGCGGGCACGTCGTGCAGGGCCTTCTGCCCCGCCCCGCCGCGATCCAATATGCCAAGCTCGCACGGTTCGGTCTGCCACTACTGCTGATCCTGCTGTTCGTGCTGCCGATGATCAGCCCGCAGTTCGACATCATCCGCCGTGTCATCGGGCCGATCGCCAACGCCGTCTTCGACTTCTTCGCCGGTATCGCACAGCTCGACGGGTTGTGAGCGGCATGCACGGCTGGCTGATCCTCGACAAGCCGATCGGGCTTGGTTCCACGCAGGCCGTCGCGGCGGTAAAGCGCGCTCTGCGCGCCTCGGGCCATGATGTGAGCAAGCGCGGCATCAAGGTCGGGCATGGCGGGACGCTCGATCCGCTTGCCACCGGCGTGCTGCCGATCGCGCTCGGCGAGGCGACCAAGCTCGCCGGGCGGATGCTCGACAGCGACAAGGTGTACGACTTTACCGTGACTTTCGGAGCGGAGACCGACACGCTCGATCTCGAGGGCAAGGTGATCGCCGAGAGCGCGGTGCGGCCGACGCTGGCGAAGGTCGAGGCTGTTTTGCCGCGCTTCACCGGGCCGATCGAACAGGTGCCGCCGATCTATTCCGCGCTGAAGGTGGATGGCGAGCGCGCCTATGATCTTGCGCGCGCTGGCGAGGCGGTGGTGCTGGCGAGCCGGTCTGTGACGATCCATTCGCTCGTCTGCGTTCGAGAAGAAGGCCCTCACCCAACCCTCTCCCGCGAAGGCGGGAGATCGCTTTCCGCTCCCTCTCCTTCTCCCGCCTTCGCGGGAGAAGGTCGGGATGAGGGCCTTCTTCTTGACCACATCACCCTCACTGCCCACGTCTCGAAGGGCACCTATATCCGCAGCCTCGCGCGCGACATCGCGATCGCGCTCGGAACCGTCGGCCACGTCACCATGCTGCGCCGCACCAAGGCCGGCCCCTTCACCCTCGAAAACGCGATATCGCTGGACAAACTGGCCGAACTCGGGCAGGCGCGCGCCCTTGAAGACAAACTCCTGCCATTGAGGGCGGGGCTGGACGACATCCCGGCTCTCTCCCTCTCCCCCGATCAGGCAGGGCTGCTCCGTCAGGGGCGGGTGTTGATCGGGATCGCCGCCGACGACGGCTCCTACTTCGCGACATCGGAAGAAATTCCCGTCGCTCTGGTGGAAGTCGAGAACCGCGAGGTTCGCGTCGTTCGCGGTTTCAATCTCTGAATGATGTCGAAGGAAGAAGCATGACGATCACTGCAGAGCGCAAGGACGCGCTCGTCAAGGAACATGGCCGCGTCGAAGGCGACACCGGCAGCCCCGAAGTACAGGTCGCGATCCTCACCGAGCGCATCCGCAACCTGACCGAACACTTCAAGGGCCACAAGAAGGACAACCATTCGCGCCGCGGGCTGCTGATGATGGTCAACAAGCGGCGCACGCTGCTCGACTATCTCCGCCACAAGGACGGGGCGCGGTATACCGCCCTCATCGCGAAGCTCGGGTTGCGCAAGTAACTCAGGACCTCACGGAACGGCGCCCTCGGGCGCCGTTTCTACATCCAACCCCTTTCGCCATTCCGCAATTCGGCGGTTTGGCCGGGAGCCACGAAAGGCTCCGAACCGCGCGGACCGGCTAGTCCGCACATAGGCCCCACTGGCATCCGGCCAGTGGTGTTGAAGGAAACGATATGTTCGATACCAAGACCGTGACCACCCAATGGGGTGGCAAGACGCTGACGCTCGAAACCGGCCGCGTCGCGCGCCAGGCAGACGGCGCCGTGATGGCGACGCTCGGCGAGACCGTGGTGCTTTGCGCCGTGACCGCCGCCAAGTCGGTGAAGGAAGGCCAGGACTTCTTTCCGCTGACCGTCCACTATCAGGAAAAGTATTCGGCTGCCGGCCGCATCCCCGGTGGCTTCTTCAAGCGTGAGCGCGGCGCGACCGAAAAGGAAACGCTGACCAGCCGCCTGATCGACCGCCCGATCCGCCCGTTGTTCCCCGAAGGGTTCTACAACGAGATCAACGTGATCTGCCAGGTCCTGTCGTATGACGGCGAGAACGAGCCCGACGTGCTTGCGATGGTCGCCGCATCGGCTGCCCTCACCATCTCGGGCGTGCCCTTCATGGGTCCGATCGGCGCAGCGCGCGTCGGCTATATCGATGGCGAATACATCCTCAACCCGACCGTCGAGCAGACCAAGTCGGGCGAGCTCGACCTCGTCGTCGCCGCAACCGGCGCCGCCGTGATGATGGTCGAATCCGAAGCCAAGGAGCTTTCGGAAGAGGTCATGCTCGGCGCCGTCCAGTTCGCGCACAAGGCGTGCCGCGAAGCGGCGAACCTGATCATCGATCTTGCCGAGCAGGCTGCCAAGGATCCGTGGGAAATGGCCGCCCAGGCCGATCTCACCGCCGCCAAGGACAAGCTGCGCAAGCTCGTCGGCAAGGACATTGCCGCTGCCTACAAGGTGACCGACAAGGGCCAGCGTTCGCACCTGCTGTACGAAGTCCGCGCCAAGGCTCGCGAAGCCTTTGCCGACGCCGCGCCGCAGGACCAGATGGCTGCCGGCAAGCTCGTCAAGAAGCTCGAGGGCGAGATCGTCCGCGGGGCGATCCTCAAGGACGGCACGCGCATCGACGGTCGTACCACCACGCAGATCCGTCCGATCGAGGCGATGGTGCACTTCCTGCCGCGCGCGCATGGGTCTGCCCTGTTCACGCGTGGCGAGACGCAGTCGATCTGCACCACCACGCTCGGCACCAAGGACGCCGAGCAGATGATCGACGGCCTGACCGGCCTGTCGTACGAGAACTTCATGCTGCACTACAACTTCCCGCCCTACTCGGTCGGTGAAGTCGGTCGCTTCGGTGCGCCGGGCCGTCGTGAAGTCGGCCACGGCAAGCTCGCCTGGCGCGCGCTGCACCCGGTGCTGCCGTCGAAGGAAGAGTTCCCGTACACGATCCGCGTCCTGTCGGACATCACCGAGTCGAACGGCTCGTCTTCGATGGCGACGGTCTGCGGCGGTTCGCTGTCGATGATGGACGCCGGCGTGCCGCTCAAGCGCCCGGTCTCGGGCATCGCGATGGGCCTGATCCTCGAGGGCAAGGACTTTGCGGTTCTCTCGGACATCCTCGGCGACGAGGATCACCTCGGCGACATGGACTTCAAGGTCGCAGGGACCGAGGCCGGCATCACCACGATGCAGATGGACATCAAGATCGCGGGCATCACCGAAGAGATCATGCGTGTCGCTTTGGCCCAGGCAAAGGAAGGCCGCGCGCACATCCTCGGCGAAATGGCCAAGGCGCTCGACCACACCCGTGAGGAACTCTCGGCGCACGCACCGCGCATCGAGACCTTCACGATCGACAAGACCAAGATCCGTGACGTCATCGGCACGGGCGGCAAGGTCATTCGCGAGATCGTCGCGACGACCGGCGCCAAGGTCGACATCGACGACGAGGGCGTGATCAAGGTGTCGTCGTCCGACACCGCGCAGATCGACGCCGCGATCAAGTGGATCAAGGGCATCGTCGAGGAAGCGGAAGTCGGCAAGGTCTATGACGGCAAGGTCGTCAACCTGGTGGACTTCGGTGCGTTCGTGAACTTCATGGGTGGCAAGGACGGTCTCGTCCATGTCTCAGAAATCAAGAACGAGCGCGTCGAGAAGGTCTCGGATGTTCTTTCCGAGGGTCAAGAAGTGAAGGTCAAGGTCCTCGAGATCGACCCGCGCGGCAAGGTTCGCCTGTCGATGCGCGTCGTCGACCAGGAGACCGGTGCCGAGCTCGAAGACACGCGCCCAGCGCGCGAGCCGCGCGAAGGCGGCGACCGCGGTCCGCGTCCGCCGCGTCGTGATGGCGACGGTGGCCGTGGCCCGGGCGGCGGCGATCGTGGTCCGCGCGGCGGCGGTGGCGGCGGCGAAGGCCGTGGCCCGCGTCGTGACGGCGACGGTGGCCGTGGTCCGCGCCGCGATGGCGGCGGTGCACGCCCCGAGCGCGCCGCTGGCGGCAACGAGGACGGCCCTGCGCCCGAGTTCGCCCCGGCGTTCCTGACCGGCGATCGCGACTAACCCCCTGGCCGCAAGGCTAGGGTGAGAGAGGGGCTCGGAGCGATCCGGGCCCCTTTTTCGTGCGCGCTCGAACTGCGTAGAAACCGGCTCTTATCGGTTGCCGAAACTTCGCCTAGGCTTGCCCCATCATAAGGGGGATTCCATGCGTCGTTTCGTTCTCGCAGCCTTGCTCGCCACCGTCGCCGCGCCCGCGGTTGCCGCACCCGCCGACGATCTCCACCGCGTCATCGCCGATCACTGGGCGTGGTTCCTCAAATCGAACCCGGTCTATGCGACCTCGCTCGGCGTCCACGCCTATGACGATCGGCTCGGCGATTTCAGCCTGGCCGAGCTCGACCGCCAGGCGGCGCAGGCGGCGCTGTTCATCAAGCGGCTCGATGCGATCCCGGCGGCCAAGCTGACCGACGAGGACCGCACCAACAAGGCGATCCTGCGCCGCATCCTGTCCGAGCAGATCGAGGCGAACGGTTTCGGCGAGCGGATGATCACCTTCACCACGCTCGGCAGCTGGTATCAGAGCTTTGCCGGGCTCGCCGACACGGTGCCGGTTCGCACGCGCGCCGATTTCAAGAGCTACCTCATCCGGCTTGCGCAATTCCCCGGTGCCAATGCGCAGCAACTCGAGATCACGCGGCAAGCCGTCGCCGGCGGCTATGTCCAACCGTGCGCCGCGCTCGTCGGGTTCGAGACGACGATCTCCGGCGTGATCACCGCCAAGCCCGAGGACTCGCGCTTCTACGCGCCGTTCAAGGGCAACCGCCCGGCGGGGATGAGCGACACCGAATGGGCCGACTGGCAGAGCCGCGCGCGCGTGCTGATCACCGACACGATCAATCCCGAATATCGCAAGATCGCCGACTATTATCGCACCGCCTATCTCCCCAAATGCCGCGTCAGCGTCGGCGCCGCGGCGCTCCCCGAGGGCGCGAAATACTACGCTTTCCAGGTACGCCAGCAGACCACCACCGATCTGACGCCGGCGCAGATCCACGATATCGGGCTGTCGGAGGTCAAGCGGATCAAGACCGCGATGGAAGCGCTCGCCAAGAAGGCCGGTTTTGCCAGCCGCGAGGCGTTCATCCAGGAACTGCGCACCAACCCGAAATATTACGCCAAGAGCGAGACCGAGCTGATGAGCGCCGCCGCGCTGCAGGCCAAGGCGAACGACGGCAACATGCCCAAGCTGTTCGGCACGCTGCCGCGCCTGCCCTACGGCGTGCGCGCGATCCCGGCCGAAACCGCGCCGAGCAGCCCGACCGCCTACTACATGCCGGGGTCGCCCAAGGTCGGGATTTCGGGAACGTTCTACGTCAACACATCGAAGCTCGACCAGCGCCCACTCTATGAGCTGCCCGCACTGGTGAGCCATGAGGCGGTGCCGGGGCATCACAACCAGATCGCGCTGCAGCAGGAAATGAGCCTGCCCGACTTCCGCAAATACGACACCAATTTCACCGCCTTCGTCGAAGGCTGGGGGCTCTATTCGGAGCATCTCGGGATCGAGCTCGGTATTTACGACACGCCCGAAAAGGACATGGGGCGGCTGTCGTACGAAATGTGGCGCGCGTGCCGGCTGGTGGTCGATACCGGGCTGCACGCGCAAGGGTGGACCAAGGACCAGGCCCTCGCCTTCATGAAGGCCAACACCGCGCTGACCGACGCCAATATCGAGGCCGAGGTCAATCGCTACATTACCAATCCGGGCCAGGCGCTGGCGTACAAGCTCGGTGAATTGAAGATCCTCGCGCTGCGCAAGCGCGCCGAGACCAAGCTCGGCGCGAAGTTCGACGTGCGCCGCTTCCACGACGCCGTGCTCGAACATGGCGCGGTGCCGCTCGACTTGCTCGACACGCAGATCGACGCCTGGATCGCGCGCGAGCAACGCGCCGCCTGACGCCGCACGGCTGTCACACAAAGCGGGCAAGGCGGGGCGAAGGAGACAGACCATGAAGACCCCGCTGCGCCTTGCCGCGCTCGCGCTTGCCGTGGCGGCGCTCGGTGGCGCTGCGCCCGCGCCGAACGCCCCGGCCGGCCTCAAGGTCGATCGCGTCGTGCTGCTGATGCGCCACGGCATCCGCCCGCCGACCAAGGCGCAGCCGATGCCGCACGGTGTCGCCGCCGAGGCGTGGCCGAGCTGGCCGGTCGCGCCCGGCTGGTTGACCCCGCACGGTGCCGCCGCGGTGGTGGCGGTCGCGGGCGCGGACAGGGCAAGCTTTGCCGCGAGCGGACTGATGCCCGCGACGGCGTGCCCGACGCGCGTCGCATTGCTCGCCGACAGCGACCAACGCACGATCGCGACTGCGCAGAGCTATGCCACCGGGCTCGCGCCCGGCTGCGCGATCGCGATCGAGCATCGCGCGCAGGACGAAGCCGATCCGCTGTTCAACCAGATTGCCGACGGCCACGCACCGCTCGATCCGACACGCGCCGCCGCTGCGGTCGATGCAGCGGTCGGGCCCGGCGGGATCCCCGCAGTCGAGCGGAGCGTGGCGCCTTTGCTCGCGCGGCTCGATCGCATCCTGTGCGGGGCGGCGAAGACGGAGTGCGGAGTGGCGCGCGAGCCCTCGACGCTGACCCCCGCCACCGCGACGACGCGCCCCAAGCTCGGCGGCGCGCTCGACCGCGCCTCGACCGCGGCGCAGATCCTGCTGCTCGAATATGCCGAGGGGAAGCCCGTGGCAGAGATCGGCTGGGGCCGCGCGACAGCTGAGGACGTTACCGCGCTCGGTGCGTTCCATGCGCTCGAATTCCTTTTACTCGCGCGTCCGCCCTATATCGCGGCGCGCAACATGGCGGGGCTGAGCCCGCGGATCGTCGGCTGGCTGTCGGACGATGCGCCAACCGCGCCGACGATCGCGATGATCGCGGGGCACGACACGCAAGTCGCCAACCTCGCCGGGCTGCTCGATTTGCATTGGCGCGTGCCGGGCATCGCCGTCGACGATCCGGTGCCGGGCGGCGCGATCGTGCTCGAGCGGCTGAGCGACGCGAGCGGACAGCATTACGTCCGCGCGGTGTATCGCGCACAGTCGCTCGCCGAACTGCGCGCCGGCACCGCGCGGGCGCCGTACCGCGCGGTGTTGCCGATTGCAGGCTGCACCGCGCGGGGGGTGGTCGGCCTGTGCACGCTGGCGGCGTTCAGCGCGAAGCTCGCGGGACGCTAAGCGGCTCGCGCGCCGCGCCGCCCCCCCACTCGTCACCCCGGGCTTGTCCCGGGGTCCACCGGGACGCGGATCCTGCACGTGCAGGACGCGCGGCACGGTGGACCCCGGCACGAGGCCGGGGTGACGGTTAGGAGTGGCGTTTGGGACTCAGACGGCTTGCGCCTTGCGCGCCAGCATCGCTTGCTGGATGAAACCGAACACGACGGCGTCGAAGCCGGGATCGGCCTCGTGCTGCCATTCGTCCATCCGCTGGTACATCGCATTTACCCCCGACCGCATCGCGGGCGTCGCGACCGCTTCGAACGGCGCGAGCAACGCCTGCCACTCGTCGAGAAAGCGCTGCGCCGCATCGCTCTCGGGCGCGAGCGGCAGCGCCGCCTTGATCCGCCCGCCGAGATCGGCCCATTGCGCGGCATAGGCGGTCGGATCGTATTCGCGCGGCATTGCGCGCGCCGTCTCGGCAAACGCGGCTTTCTCCTCGGGCGTGAAGAAGCGGTCGGTCACCAAATCCCATTGATCGTGCGTCATCACTCGGTCTCCGTGCTGGATCAGCGAGCAGAAGGTCGCGACATCGATGGGCTCGCTACGCTCGATGCGGGACTGGACGGTGAGCAGCAGCGCGCGCGCCGCGGCAATGTCGTCGGCTTGCGCCGAGAGCGCGGCGAGTTGCGCCGCGACGATCCGCGCGAGCGACACCGGCCCATCGCGAGTGAATCGCTCGATCTGCGCGAGCGTCAGTCCAGCGCGCTTGAGCGTCACGATCTGATGGACGCGCTCGAGCTCGGCCGCGCCGTAGAAGCGCCGCCCCGACGCCGAGCGCAGCGGCCGCACCAGTCCGCGCGCTTCGTAGAAACGCAGCGCGCGCGTCGTCAGGCCGGTGCGGCGGGCGACATCGCTGATGTCGAGCGAGGGCGGTAGATCGGGCATGACGACGCTATGCCGCTTGACGCTGCGTCAACCGCAAGCGTTTTTTTACGGAGCGCCCAAAGTCGGGGCGATCAGCTCGGAAAATCGGTCCCGATGCTGGTCGCTTCCCCCGCCTCGATTTCGGCGAGCGTTTCGCGCAGCTTCTTGGTCACCGCGTCATAGCCCCATTTGCCGAGCACGAGATGGCGCGGCGGATCGGCCTGTTCGGTGAGCGCGATCATCGCGGTCGCCGCGCGTGCGGGATCGCCGGCCTGGCTGCCGCTGCCCTCGGACGTCCCGGCCAGGCGCTTGCCTGCGGTTTCGGCATAGGCCGCGATCGCCACCGGCGTCTGCTTGAGCGAGCGCCCGGCCCAGTCGGTGCGGAACGGCCCGGGCTCGACGCACGTCACCTTGATGCCGATCGGCGCGCCCTCGGCGCGCAAAGCGTCGGAGAAGCCTTCGACCGCGTGCTTGCTCGCGGCGTAATAGCCCGAGCCCGGGAAGCCGGCGAACCCGGCGACCGAGCTCAGATTGATGACATGGCCAGACTTCCGCTCGCGCATTCCAGGAAGGACGGCGCGGGTCAGCGCGAACAGGCCGAAGACGTTGGCCTCGAACTGCGCGCGGATTTCGGCATCCTCGCCTTCCTCGATCGACGCCTGATAGCCATAGCCGGCATTGTTCACGAGCACGTCGATCGCACCGAAGCGCTCGGTCGCGGCCGTGACCGCCGCCGCGATCTGCCCGGCATCGGCCATGTCGAGCGCCAGCGCGAGCACGCGGTCTTCGACGCCGTCCGCCAGATCGGCCACGCGCGCGGCGTCGCGCGCGGTCGCGACGAGCCGCCAGCCGCGCGCGAGCACTTGCTGCGCAAGCTCGCGACCGAAGCCGGTCGAGCAGCCGGTGACGAACCAGACGGGGGTATCGGAGGCCATGCGCAATTCCTTGGTCGGGGTCGGCGGGATCTGCGCGCGCGTGTCACGCGCTCCGCGCTCGGTCTGGTCAAGACGCCTGACGCGGCGAAGCGATCCCTGCGCGTCACCTGCGGGTCGGGCGGACCGACCGTCACGAAGGTTTCACACTTGCGGCGGATGGCGGTGCTTTCCTCTGTCCAAGGTAACAACGGTGGCGACGGTCCTGGTGGTCGAGGACGATCCCAAATCGGCGGACGCGATCTGCGCGATCCTCGCCGACGAGGGCTTGCGCGTGACGACGGTGCAAGATGGCGCCGCGGCGTTCCTTCAGGCGAAGGACAAGGATTTTGATGCGATCGTGCTCGACCGGATGCTGCCCGGCGGGATCGACGGAGTCGGCGTGCTCGACATGTTGCGCAAGGCCGGCATTCGCACCCCGGTGCTGATCCTCAGCGCACTTTCGGCCTTGGAGGAGCGCGTGCGGGGCTTGCGCGCCGGGGGCGACGATTATCTCGCCAAGCCGTTCGAGCCGCTCGAGCTCGCCGCGCGCGTGATGGCGCTGATCCGCCGGCGCGTGGCGGAGACCTCGTCGATCAGCCTCGAGCAGGGGCGCGTGCGGATCGACTTGATCGCGCGCGAGGCGTGGGTCGACGGCCAGAAGATCGAACTGCAGGCGCGCGAGCTGCAATTGCTCGAATATCTCGTGCGGCATCACGATCGGCCCGTCAGCCGCGCGATGATCTTCGAGGACGTGTGGGGCTATCGCTACGATCAGCGCACCAACGTCATCGACGTCCATGTCACGCGGCTGCGGCGCAAGATCGAGCGCGGCGACCTGCCGCCGCTGATCGAGACCGTGAGGGGGACCGGCTATGTCTTTCGCAGCGCTTGAACGCTGGCGCCGCAGTTCGAGCGTCCGCGTCGCGATCCTCTTCCTGCTGCTGTTCGGTGCGGCGGCGACCAGCCTGCTCGGCTTCGTGCATGATCGCGCGATCGCGCATTTCAATGCGCAGACCGACGAATGGCTCGCGCGCGAAATCGTGCGGATGAAGACGCAGACCGATCGCGCCGGGGCGATCGAACGCGTCGCGCGGCACAACCGCTCGGACGTTCATCATCTGCGCCCCTTCGGCCTGTTCGATCCGAGCGGACGCTGGCTCGCCGGCGCGCCACGCGCGCTCCCCGTCGGGCATCCCGACGAGCTGCCGTTCGACCTGACCAGCGTGACGCCGCGCGGCGAAGTCGATCTTCGCGCGATGACGCTCCGGCTGGCCACCGGCGATCGCTTCCTCGTCGCGCAGGACCTGCAGGAATCGCGCGCCTTCGCCGCAGAAATGGTGTCGGCGATCGTGTGGGGCGGCCTCACATTGCTCGTGCTCGGGCTGTCGGGCTCGGTGCTGCTCGCCGTCTCGCAGGAACGGCGGATCCGCCAGCTGACGCAGTCGCTGCACGCGATCATGGCGGGGCGACTCGACGCGCGCCTCGCGCCCTCGAAACGCCGCGACGAGCTCGACGCGCTCGCGTGCGAGGTCAATCGCATGCTCGACGAGGTCCAGCGGCTGATGCTCGAAGTGAAGGCGGCGGGCGACAATATCGCGCACGACATGCGCACCCCGCTGACGCGGCTGCTCGCGCGGTTGCGCCAGGCCGATGCCGACAACGCCAGCCCCGTGGTCATGGCCGCGGCGATCGGCGACGCGGTCGAGGAAGTCACCGGGATGATCGCGATGTTCAACGCGTTGCTGCGCATCTCGGAAATGAACGAGGGCGCGCGCCGCGAGGGCTTCCGCATGCTCGATCTCGCGCAAGTGGTGACCGATGCGACCGACTTCCACGAAGTCGCCGCGATCGAGCGCGGAGTCCGCATCCGGCGTGAGATGCCCGCCACGGTGGCGTTCGAGGGCGATGCCGATCTGCTGTTCGAGGCGGTCGGCAATCTGGTCGACAATGCGATAAAGTATACGCCGGCGGGCGGCGAGATCGTCATCGGGCTTGCGGCGGGGCCGGTGCTGACCGTCGCCGACAACGGCCCCGGCATCCCGCCGGGCGAGCGCGACAAGGTCTGCGCGCGCTTCCACCGCGTCGAGGCGAGCCGCAGCCAGCCGGGGAACGGCCTCGGCCTCGCGCTGGTTTCGGCGATCGCGCAGGTCCATCGGCTCGAACTGCGGATCGGCGATGGCGCGCCCGGCTGCGTCGCCACGCTCGCCGCGGCGTGAGCGGCGCTGCATTAACTCGAATTTAGCATAGCGACTTGGGCGGGCCATCGAACCGCCACACGACCGTAACCGCGTCGGCCTAGAGGCGGGGTCAGCCAGCGGGGAAGCAACCGGGGTTCGCCACGCGATGGCGGCCCGGCAGAAGCGCAACAATCGCCTGCAGCGTCTGGCCGATCTTATTGGGGAATTTTCGATGCGCGCGACTTTCCGACAGACCCTGCTCGCCGGGGTGGCCTTGTCCGTAACCTTGCCTGGCACCGCGATGGCGAACGATACGACCGCACCCGTCGTCGCGCCTGCGCCTGCCGCGCAAGCGACGCCGGGTAGCGAGCAGACCTCGACAAGCGCGAACAGCGCGGGGCAAGCGAACGACAAGCAGTCGCTGACCTCGGCCGACATCATCGTCACCGGGTCGAAGACCGCGCAGAGCGCGCCGATCACCGTCTCGCTGACGACCACGCAGCCGCAAGCCGCAGTCAGCCGCGATTACATCGCCAACACCACCGCCACAGCCGATTTCAACGAGCTGATCGCGCTGACCCCGAGCGTGTCGATCTCGGGCGCGGGCAACGGCTATGGCCTCGGCGAGACCAAGGCGACGATCCGCGGTTTCCAGGACGGCGAATATAACGTCACCTACGATTCGATCCCCTTTGCCGACACCAACAACCCGACGCACCATTCGACCGCGTTCTTCCCGTCGAACACGATCGAGACGATCGTCGTCGATCGCGGCCCCGGCAACGCCAGCCAGCTCGGCCAGGCGACCTATGGCGGCAACATCAACATGTATTCGCGCGCCGCGAGCGAGCAGCAGAGCGCGCAGGTCGAGGGCATTGTCGGCAACTGGAACACCTTTATCGGCCGCGCCGAATTGCAGTCGGGGAGCATCGCCAAGCTCGGCGGGGCGCGGATCGTGCTGACGGGGCAGTATCTGCAGTCGGACGGCGCGCTGACCTATTCGCCGGTCGGCTCGAAGAACCTCTACGGCAAGATCGTCGCGCCGATCGGCAGCCACAACACGCTGACGATCATGAGCACGTGGAACCGCAACCATTATTACCAGTCGGACGTCCTCAAGGGCGCGACCTGCGGCAGCGCGAATGTCGGCAAGGACGGCACGACCGCGCTCGGCAACGACGGCCAGCCGTTGACGCAGCTGACCGGCAATAATTGTGCGATAGGTTCGAACGTTGGATTCTACGGTCGGAATTACGGGCTGGGCAACGATCCGACCAAGCCGGATTATTGGAAATACAACCGCACCGACAAGACCACCGATTTCTCGTACGTTCGCCTGCAGAGCGATCTCGGGTCGGGCTTCTCGCTCGACAATCGCGGGTACATGTACGGCTACACCAACAACACGCTGTCGGGGAACACCGGCTCGGTCATCAGCGGCTTCAGCGGCGCAGGCACCGCGGCCTCGCCCTACAAGACGGTGGCGGGCCAGCCGACCGACATCCTCGGCTATGACAAGCTCAACAAATATCGTGTCTTCGGCTATATCGGCCAGATCAATTACGACTTCGCGCTCGGCAAGATCCGTGTCGGCGGCTGGTACGAACACGCCGTCACCGATCGCCACCTGATCGACCTCGACCGCACCACCGGCGGCTTCAGCTTCAACGAGAAGTTCAACAACGGCAACGGCACCGCAGCGCAGCTCGCGCTGCCGCCAATCGCGCAGGCCAATCTCGCTTACGTCCAGCATTCGAACTGGAACCAGTATCAGCTGTTCGGCGAGTTCGAATTCCACCCGGTCGAAGGCCTGTCGATCACGCCCGGCGTGAAATACGTCCATTTCGAGCGCGGCATCGCCGCCCCGGTCAACCAGAAGACGCGCCTGCCGCTCTACACCAGCCAGATCTGGACCAAGACGCTGCCGTTCGCGACGATCAACTATATGCCGACGAGCAACTGGTCGTTCTACGGCCAATATGCGCAAGGGATGTACGTCCCCGACCTGTCGAGCTTCTACTCGGCCTCGGGCACGCTCTCGACCGCCCTCGATGCGCTCAAGCCGCAGACCTCGACCAACTATCAGCTCGGCACCGTGTGGCACGGCAACAAGGTCTCGGTCGACGTCGACGGATACATCATCAACATCGACAACAAGATCGGCACCTGCACCACGACCGGCTGCGACCAGACGCTGCTCGTCAATATCGGCAAGGTCCGCTACAAGGGCGTCGAGGGCTCGCTCAGCTACATGCCGGTCCGTGGTCTGACGCTGTTCGGCAACGGCTCGTACAACAAGGCGCTCAGCGTGACGAGCGGCGCACAGATCGCCAAGGCGCCCTTCTCGACCGCGGCGGGCGGCTTCATCTATCGCAATGCGGGCTTCCGCCTGTCGTTCGACCAGAAGTTCACCGGTCCCCAATATGCCAGCGAATATAACGGCAGCCCCGGCTACCGCCTGTATCGCATCCGCCCGTACAGCATCGGCGAATTCGCGATCAGCCAGGAATTCAAGGGCGGGCTGCGGCTCGGCGTCACGGTCAACAACGTGTTCAACAGCCGCGCGGTGACCGCGATCTCGACCAGCGCGAGCGGCGCGCCGATCACGGGCGGCTTCCAGAGCGGTTACGGTCAGCTCGACCAGTTCAGCTATTTGCCGCCGCGCTCGTTCCTGGCTTCGGCCCGGATCAAGTTCTGATCGCTTCGAGCAAGGACAAGACGATGCAGAAGCTTCTGGGTTCGGCGCTGGCGGTGCTGGCGCTGGGGATGATCGGGTCGGCCGGGATGGCTGCCCCGCACGCCTTCCACTATCTCGCCGCGCCCGATTTCGCGCCGAGTGCGGTACTCCCCGCCCCGCCCGCGCCAGGATCGGTGCAGGAGCAGAGCGAACTCGCGCAGCTGCGCACGCTGATCGCGGCGGCACCGGCCGAACGGCTCGCGCGCGCGCGGTTCGACGACGGCAACGAGACCCCGGCGCTGTTCGATCGCACGCTCGGCGTCGAGCTCGAAAAATACCCGCTGACTTGGGCGCTGCTGCGCGACGTGCAGGCGGAAGCCGAGGCGGCGGTCAGCTTGAGCAAGGCCTATTTCCATCGCACGCGGCCTTATGGGATCGACCCGACGCTGCCCAATTGCGCCAAGAAGACGATCGGCAAGCCCGCCACTTCCTATCCGAGCGGCCACGCCATCCTCGGCTATTCGACGGGCTTCGTGCTCGCGCGGCTGATCAAGGGCCGCTCGTCAGAGATCTTCGATCGCGCCGCCGATTATGCGATGAGCCGCGAATTGTGCGGCGTCCATTTCGCAAGCGACCTCGATGCGAGCCACGCGCTCGGCACGCTCGTCGCGAGCGCGCTGTTGGCCAATCCCGCCTTCCGCGCCAAGTTCGAGGCCGCGCACGCCGAACTGCTCGCGGCGCACGTCGCCGGGGCCTGAGCGAAGCAGGCAGCGCGACTGCCCGCAGCCTATACGCTCAGCCGACCGTCGTGTGGAACACGTGCCCGACGCCCGCGGTAACCGCCATCGCGATCGATCCCCATACCATCACGCGGACCACGCCGGGCAGGATCGGCGCCCCGCCGGTCCGCGCCCCCGCTGCGCCGAGCACCCCGAGCGTCAACACCGCGACGATCGCGATCGCCCACAGGATCATGCTCGCGGGCACGAGCAACGCGGTCAGCACCGGCGGCAAGCCACCGGCGAGGAAGCATGCGGCCGAGGCGACCGCCGCCTGGAGCGGATTGGCGGTCGAGGTGTCGGTAATACCGAGCTCGTCGCGGGTATGGGCCTCGAGCGCGTCATGCTCGCTCAGCGCCGCGACCACCTCGACCGCGAGCGCCTTGGGCAGGCCGCGCTTCATGTAGATCGCCGCGAGTTCACGCTGTTCGTGCTCGGGATTGGCCTCGAGCTCGAGCCGTTCGCGCTCGATATCGGCCTTTTCCGAATCCGCCTGCGAGCTGACCGAGACATATTCGCCCGCCGCCATCGACATCGCCCCCGCGACGATCCCCGCGACGCCCGTCAGGATGATCTGCGACGTTCCCGCAGCGGCGGCGGCAACGCCGACCATCAGGCTCGACGTCGACAACAGCCCGTCATTGGCGCCGAGCACCGCCGCGCGCAGCCAGCCGATCCGCGTGACATAATGCGATTCGCCATGCGCCTTATCGGCGCGCTCCTGTGCGGTTGCTTCGAGCAAACTCATCGAACGCCTTTCCAATAGCCGATCCCCGTCCGAATCGCCCGATCCGGCCGTACCGCGCCGATCGCGTACCCGTAAGCCCCTTTGCACGTCGGTACGTTCCACAATCCGCAGGGGACGCCCCGCCGGCAGCGCGTCCGGCATCACAGCGCGGAGTCTGAACCGCAATTCAGTTGACGCCCGCCACCCCCCGCGCCGAACACGCGTGCGTGACTCGCATCCTCCTCCTCGAAGACGATATCGGCACCGCGACCGAGATAACGCTCGAGCTCGTGGCGAACGGCTATGCGGTGACGCACCGGCTCCTCGTATCCGAAGGGTTGGCTGCGGCGCACGAAGAGGCGATCGACTTGCTGATCGTCGACCGCCAGTTGCCCGATGGCGACGGGCTCGAACTCATTGCCGCGCTTCGCCGGAGCGGTCGCCGGACGCCGGCACTCGTGCTCAGCGCACTCGGCAGCCTCGATGATCGCGTGCGCGGGTTACGCGCGGGCGGCGACGACTATCTGCCCAAGCCCTTCGCGCTGGTCGAGCTGATCGCCCGCGTCGAGGCGCTGCTGCGCCGCCCCAACGAGACGCGCGATACGCGGCTGATTGCCGGGCCGCTCGACCTCGACTTGCTCGCCGGCGTCGCCACGCGCGCCGGTCGCGCGCTAGAGCTGCTGCCGCGCGAATTGAAGCTGCTCGACTATCTGGTGCGGCGCCCGGGCCGCATCGTGACGCGCTCGATGTTGTTGCAGGATGTATGGGGCTATACGTTCGAGCCCAACAGCAACGTGGTCGATGTCCATATCGGCCGGCTGCGGCGCAAGGTCGATGCCGAGGGCGAGCCGCAGCTCATCCGCAACGTTCGCGGACAAGGATATATCTTCGATGTTCCTGGCTGACCCGCGCGTGCGTGCGACGTGGCGCTGGGGCGGTGCGATCGCGGTGTTGCTGATCGTCCAGTCGGTAGTGCTGTCGGGTCTGTTCTGGCTGCTCGCCTCGAACAGCCACCGCCATTCGGCCGAGGCCGCGTTCCAGGCCGATTGCCGGACGGTCGGCGCGCTGCACGATCCCGAACGCCATGCCGCCTTGCGCCGGATGATCGCCGAGGACATCCACCGCGATCGCTTCCTCGCTCTGTTCGACGCGGACCGGCGGCTGCTCGACGGCAATGTCGCCGCGATCCCGCCGGGGGTCATCGTCGGTCGCGGCTCGACGATCGCGACGGTGGTGCCGACGCAACTGCCCGGCAAGACCAGCGACGTCGCGCGGCTCGCGCTGTGCGCAATGCCCGATGGTGATCTGCTGCTCACCGGGATCGACCTCGACGAAGCCGAAGAGGCGCTCCGCGTCGTCGAGCGATCGCTGATCATCGGGCTCGCACTCGGGCTGGTGCTCGCAGTCGGCGTCGGATTGATCGCGGGCCGCCGCGCCGCGCGTCAAGTGGACAGCGTACGGGAATTGACCGAGGCGATCGTTGCAGGCGATCTCGACGTGCGGCTTGCGGTCGGCGCGCGGCCCGACAGTTTCGAGCTGCTGTGCGCGCACATCAACACGATGCTCGACCGATTGCAGGTGCTCGTCTCCGATGTGCGCGTCATCGGCGACGACATCGCGCACCAGCTTCGCACGCCGCTCACGCGACTGCGCGCGCGGATCGAGCGCGGTTTGCGCGAGGCGGGCGACCGCGCGGCGTTCGAACAGGTCGCCGAAGCCGCGCTCGCCGAGATCGACACGCTGCTCGGCATCGTCGCGGCGCTGCTGCGCGTCCGCGAGCTCGAGAACACCGCACGGCGCAGCCGCTTCGCGACGATCGACCTCGCGCACCTCGTCGGCGACGCGTGCGAACTCCACACGCCGACCGCCGAGGATCGCGGTATCACGCTCGAGTGCGCGATCGAGCCCGCGCCCGCAGTCGAGGGCGATGCAAGCTTGCTGATCGAAGCGGTGTCCAATCTGATCGACAATGCGATGAAGTTCGGCCCTGCCGGCGGCACCGTCCGCGTCACGCTCCGTCGTGAGGGCGAGGCCGCGGTGATTACCGTCGCCGATGACGGCGCGGGCGTCGCGCCGGCCGAGCGCGCGCTCGTCACGCAGCGTTTCTATCGCGGGCGGCATGAGTGCGAGGGGGCTGGACTCGGCCTCAGCCTCGTCAAGGCGATCGTCGATTTGCACGGCTTCACGCTGCAATTCGCCGACCAGGAGAGCGCGGTGTCGCTCGTTTGCCGCCCAACCGCGCGACTGAACTAGAATTTAGAGAGCCAATGCGCGTTTCGTCCGTTGTCGCCGGCGTAGCGCCATGGACGCCTTGTCCTGTGCCGCGTTGAAAGGGCGACACGCATGACCATTTTCGATCGAGCCCGGCGAAATGGCATCGCACCGCTTGGTGCGCTGATCGCCGGCCTCGCCCTCGCCGGCTGCGTGTCGACGACGCATGTCGCAAGCGCACCGGCGCCGCGCTTCGATGCGGTGGCGTTCTTTGCGGGGCGCAGCGAAGGCAACGGCGTGCTCAAGATCGCGCTGCACCGGCCTGCCACCACGCTGGTCGAGGGCAATGGCCGCGTCACCGACGATGGCAGCATCGTGCTCGATCAGACGGTGCGGCGGCAAGGCAAGCCCGCGACGCAGCGCCAATGGGTGCTGCATCCGATCGGCACTGATCGCTATACGGGGACGCTCAGCGACGCGGTCGGCCCGGTCGACGGGCGTGTCGACGGCTCTGTGCTGCACTTGCGCTTCGCGATGAAAGGCGGGTTGCAGGCGGAGCAGTTTCTCGCGCTTCAGCCGGGTGGAACGGTCGCGCAAAACGTGATGATCGTCCGCAAAATGGGCGTGGCCGTAGCGCGCCTCGACGAAACGATCACGCGGCTCGGGCGCTGAACGCGCCCGAGCGGTTTGCATCCTCTGCCAGTGGCACTCGTCTGCGCGAGGCCTTGGTGGCTTGCATGACCGGCCCTCCTGGCGGCGGGCCCAGTCGCATCAATTGGCCGCGGCGAGCACGGTCTTGGCGGCCGGTGCCGCCTTGGCGGCAGCAACCGCGCTGCGATCGTCGCAACGGACCAGCGCGGGCGACTGGACGGTCTTGCCAGCCGGGGTATGGACGTGATGGACGGTGCAACCCTGCTTAAGCGCGTCGCTGACTTGCTGCGGGCTGTGCGCCAGGCGATCGGCGAGCGCGGGCGTTGCAATGAGAGCGGGGGTGATGAGCGCGGCGGCGAGAATGGTGCGGAACATGGGAGATCTCCTCGAAGGGACAATGACACCCAGATACGCGCGCAACCTTGCTCGCGCCGTTCGCCGCGATGACAAAGTGTTTCTGGCACAATCGGCTGACACGCCGGATTTGACCCCCCTCCAGCCCTCGCCTACCTCACTGCAGCAATGTCTGTAACCGACCCCACCCCGCTCATGCCGACCATCGTCCTGGTCGAGGACGACCCGCATCTGCGCATGCTGACGACGCGCGCGCTGCAGGAAAACGGCTACACCGTCCGCCCTGCCTCGACCGCGCCCGAAATGTGGCTGGCGATCGACCAGGGGCCGGTCGATCTGGTGCTGCTCGACATCATGCTGCCGGGGACCAGCGGGATCGATCTGTGCCGCGCGATCCGCCAGAAGAGCGACGTGCCGATCATCTTTGTCTCGGCCAAGGGATCGGAAACTGACCGCGTCATCGGGCTCGAGCTCGGCGCCGACGATTACATCGCCAAGCCGTTCGGCACGCGCGAATTGCTCGCGCGCGTCCGCGCGGTGCTCCGCCGCGGTGGTGTCGAGCGACAAGCGACGCCGCGCGACAATGGGATGCTGCGGTTCGACGGTTGGTCGGTCAATTTACCGCGCCGCGAATTGCTGTCGCCGACGGGTGCGCTGGTCGATCTGACCGGCGCCGAGTTCGACCTGCTCGTCACGCTGTGCGACCATAGCGGCCGCGTGATCGCGCGCGAGCGGCTGATCGAGCTGTCGCGCACCCGGCTCGGCGACAGTTCGGATCGCAGCATCGACGTGCTCGTCAGCCGGCTGCGGCGCAAGCTGTCGAGCACCGGGGTCGATGCGCCGATCGCGACGGTGCGTGGCATCGGCTATATGTTCAGCGCCCCCGTGACGCGCGATTGAGCGCGGCGCTGCGCCGGCACCTCCACACCCCGGCCGGCCTGATCGGCCAGATCTTCGCGATCCTCCTGCTCGCGATGATCCTCGAATTCGGCGTGTCGACGGTGCTCTACGAACGCGCGAGCCAATTCTCGGTGCGTGACGACGAGGCGCGGCGGCTCGCCGAGCATCTCGTCATCGCGCGCAAATTGCTCGACGAGCAGGTACCCGCCGCACGCCCGCTGCTCGCGCGCGAGCTGACCACCAGCCGCTACGAAATCGAGTGGGCGCCAGCGCTCGCCCCGCCACCGCCGCTCGCGCCGTCGCTCGACCGGATGTACCGTCAGGTGATCGGCTGGGAGCCCGATCTCGCGCATGCCGATCTGCGGCTCAACCTCGCCTCGCCCGGCCGCAATGCGGTGACCGCGGGCGGCGTGACGCTCGCCGACCGCAGCTGGATGCGCTTCCACACGCGCCAGCCGATCCACCAGGCCAATCTGTCGAGCGAACGCATCATCCTCGCGATGATCCCGGCGGGCGCCTTGCTGCTGATGGGCGGTCTGTTCATCCGCCGCACGCTGCTCCCCTTGCGCCGTCTCGCGCTCGCCGCCGACGCGGTCGGCAGCGGGAGCGACCGCGACGAAGCGGTGCCCGAGGCCGGCCCGAGCGAAGTGCGCCGCGTGATCGGCGCGTTCAACCGGATGCACGCGCGAATCTATCAATTGATCGCCGACCGGACGCAGGCGCTCGCCGCGGTCGGGCACGATCTGCGCACCCCGCTCGCGCGGCTGCGGATGCGTGCCGATGCGATCTCGGACGAGGCGTTGCGCGACGCGGTCGAGGCCGACGTGCTCGAAATGGACGCGATGGTCGCCTCGCTGCTCGCCTATCTCGGTGGCGAGGGCGAGAGCGAGCCGCGCGTCGCGATCGACCTCGCGGTGCTGTGCGAAACGGTGTGCGACGACGTCAGCGATCGCGGGCGCGAGGCGGTGTACACCGGCCCCGACCATCTCGAACTGTCGGTGCGCCCCGTCACGCTCAAGCGCGCGATCGTCAATCTCGTCGAGAATGCGCTGCATTACGGCGAGCGCGTCTTCCTGACGCTGCTGCGCGACGGCAGCAGCGTGGTGATCCGGATCGAGGATGACGGACCCGGCATTCCGGCGGCATCGCTGGCGCGCGTGCTCGAGCCTTTCGTGCGGCTCGACACGGCGCGCGCGCGCGACACGATCGGGCTCGGGCTCGGCCTGTCGATCGTCGCGCGCGCGGTGGCCGAGCATGGCGGGACGTTGGCCTTGTCGAACCGGCCCGAGGGCGGGTTGCGCGCGGAGATCGCGCTGCCGGCGGTTTCTTAGACCCAACCGTCACCCCGGCCTTGTGCCGGGGCCCACCGTGCCGCGCACCTTGCGGCTGACAGCGCGCGTGTCCCGGTGGACCCCGGCACAAGGCCGGGGTGACGGAGAATGGGTCGCCTGCGCCAGAGCAATCATTCGTAACGGACCCGCCGCGTCGCAGCAAAACACGCCGGCTAAATGCTGTCCTGACCCCGTTCCCCCACGGGTACCTCAAGGAGCAGAGTCATGAACGACCTCATCGGACGCGTCCTCAGTTTCGAGAAAGCCGTCTTTCCCGACCAGAGCGCTCTTTATGCAAAGCTCGCGCAGCACGGCCAGAGCCCCAAGGCCCTGATGATCTCGTGCGCCGACTCGCGCGTCGTCCCCGAACATATCATGCAGGCCGAGCCGGGCGATCTGTTCGTCTGCCGCAACGCCGGCAACATCGTCCCGCCGTCGTCGTCGCAAATGGGCGGCGTGTCGTCGACCGTCGAATATGCCGTGTCGGCGCTCGGCGTGCGCGACATCATCATTTGCGGCCATTCGGACTGCGGCGCGATGAAGGCGCTGATGAACCCCGAGATGCTGAACGGCATGCCCAATGTCGCCGCCTGGCTTCGCCACAGCCACGCCGCCGAATGCGTCGTGCGCCAGGGCTATCCCGAGCTGACCAACGAGGAAGGCGTCCGCGCCGCAGCGCTCGAGAACGTCGTCGTCCAGCTCCAGCATCTGCGCACGCATCCCTCGGTCGCCGCGGGTATCGCGCGCGGCGAGATTTCGCTGCACGGCTGGTTCTTCGACATCGGCGCCGGCGCGATGTACGCGCTCGACGGCGCAACGGGTCGCTTCGCGCAGATCCAGGCGGACGAGCCGCTCCCGGTCGCCCACGCCGCGCAGCGCCACCGCGCTTCGGACGTCGAGTATCTGGAAGCCGCAGAGTGAAACTCCCGTCGCTGAGCATGATGGGGCGCGATTTCACCGCCTCGATCGTCGTGTTCCTGGTCGCGATGCCCCTGTGTATGGGCATCGCGATCGCGTCGGGCGTGCCGCCTGAAAAGGGCCTGATCACCGGCATCATCGGTGGTCTCGTCGTCGGCATGTTCGCGGGTTCGCCACTCCAGGTCAGCGGCCCCGCCGCCGGCCTCGCGGTGATCGTGTTCGAACTCGTCCGCGATCAGGGCCTGTCCGCGCTCGGGCCGATCCTGATCCTGGCCGGAGCGATCCAGGTCGTGGCCGGCATCTTCCGGCTTGGCGGCTGGTTCCGCGCGATCTCGCCGGCGGTGGTGCACGGCATGCTCGCGGGCATCGGTGTGCTGATCGTGGTCGGTCAGTTCCACGTGATGTTCGATGAAAAGCCGCTGCCGAGTGGCCTCAAGAACCTCGCGGCGGTCCCCGGCCGCCTGTTCGGCCTGTCGAGCGATATCGGCACGACCGAAGTCGCGATCGCGCTCGCGATCTTCACCCTGCTCGTGATGCTCGGCTGGGAGAAGTTCCGGCCAAAGGCGCTGCGGCTCGTGCCGGGCGCGTTGCTCGGCGTCGTCGCGGCAACGCTCGTCGCTTGGCTCTCGGGTATCGATGTCGCGCGCGTCGCGGTGCCGCAGAACATCGCCGGCGCGATCAGCCTGCCAGGCGCCGACTTCCTCACGCGTTTCCTTGACCCTGCGGTGATCGGCGCGGCGCTTGCCATCGCCTTCATCGCGAGTGCCGAGACGCTGCTTTCGGCAGCAGCGGTCGACCGCATGCATGACGGCGTGCGCACCGACTATAACAAGGAACTGCGCGCGCAGGGCATCGGCAACCTCCTGTGCGGTTTCGCCGGGTCGCTGCCGATGACGGGCGTGATCGTGCGCAGCTCGGCCAACGTCCAGGCGGGCGCGACGTCGCGGCTGTCGACGATCCTCCACGGCGCGTGGATCCTCGGCTTCGTCGCGCTGCTGCCGTGGCTGCTGCGCGAGATTCCGATGGCGGCGCTCGGTGCGGTGCTCGTGCTGACCGGCTGGCGGCTCGTCAATTTCAGCCATGCCAAGCATCTGTTCAAGGATCACGGGCTGCTGCCGGTGGTGATCTGGGCAGTGACGCTGCTGCTCGTCGTGACGCAGGATCTGCTGACCGGCGTGCTGGTCGGGATCGGGCTGTCGTTGCTCGAACTGATCCCGGTGCTGCGCAACCTCCGCCTCAAGGTGGTGCGTGTCGAGAATGACGGACACGAGACCGTCCATCTCGCGGGTGCCGCGACCTTCCTGACGCTGCCCAAGCTGTCGGGTGCGCTCGATGCCGTGCCCGAGGGTGCCCCGATGCGGCTCGACATGAGCCAGCTCTCGTCGGCGGACCACACGACGGCAGAGTTGCTCAAGGAATGGCTCGCACGCCGCCGTGCGGCGGGTGGCCATGTCGAAGTCTATGGCGCTTCCGAACGGCTGACCAAACAGACCGCGTAACGCCAGCGGATCCTCCCTTCGGGGAGGGACATAGGGGTGGGGCATCTCTCCCCCGAGACCGACCCCCCAGGTACGCCTCACCCCAACCCCTCCCCTCACCGGGAGGGGTTTTTTGTGCGCTGCCGCATCGAGCAACAGTTCGTTACGATCCGGCAAGGAAGCAGCAGCACAGCGCGCATAAAAAAATGAGGTCCCGGCCGATCGCCGCCCCATCGCTTCCCGTTTGGAGAAGCGCTAGCGGTGAGATGCGGCGGCGGTCGGGGCAGCAGGCGGGACCCGATCGACCGTTTTCAGGGGGTTCCAGTGAAGATCTATTCCACCATCGCGGCAGCCATGCTGACCGCTATCGCCACGCCAGCGTTCGCCGACGAGACCGATCCGCCACCGCCGATCGTGCTGTCGGGTTCGGTCGCGATCGTGTCGGACTATCGTTTCCGCGGCGTCTCGCAGAGCGACAAGGAAGCCGCGATCCAGGGCGGCATTTCCGCCACGCACGCGAGCGGCCTGTATGTCGGCACTTGGGCGTCCAACCTGGCCGGTTGGGGCACCTTTGGCGGCGCCAATATGGAGCTCGATTTGTACGGCGGCTACAAGCGTAGCCTTGGCGGCGGTACCGCGGTCGATGTCGGGCTGACGTGGTATATGTATCCGGGCGGCGCCGATCTCACCGATTTCGGCGAAGGCTATGCCAAGCTGTCGACGACGCTCGGGCCGGTCAGCGCGCTCGCCGGCGTCGCTTATGCGCCCAAGCAGCGCGCGCTCGGCAACTTCTCGAACACGCCGCAGAGCCGCGGGCAGAGCCAGGACAATACCTATCTGTGGGGCGATGTCAGCGCCGGGATCCCGACCACGCCGGTCACCGCCAAAGCGCATCTCGGCTATTCGTGGGGCAATCCGGGGCTCGGGCCGAACGGCACCAGCGTAGCACCGACGGGCAAGTATCTCGACTATCTCGTCGGGCTCGACGTGACCTTCAAGCCCGTCACGCTGGGGCTCGCTTATGTCGGCACCGACATTTCGCGCCGCCGCGCCGCCTATCTGCTGCCCAATTTCTCCTCGACCAAGAACGGGTCGTCGATCTCGTCGGGCAAGCTCGTCGTCTCGCTGTCCGCCGCCTTCTGATCGCGGCTGGATGAAATGCGTCCCCCGCTAGCCGGGGGGCGCATCGCGGCGCTACACAGGGGATCGCATGGCATCCCCTCCCCTCCCGCAATCGCGTTACGCGCCGGCCTTGGTCGAGGCCGCGCTCGCGCTCCACGACAATCGGCTGTCCGATGCCGAACCTTTGCTCAAGCAGCAGCTCAAGCACGATCCGTTCGACGTCGCCGCGATGCGAATGCTCGCCGAGCTTGCCGGGCGGATCGGGCGCTACCGCGATGCCGAGGTGTTGCTGCGCCGCGCGATCGAGCTGTCGCCCGCCTTCACCGCGGCGCGCGCCAATCTCGCGCTGGTGCTCTACCGCCTCAACCGCCCGTCCGAGGCGATCGCCGAGCTCGCCACCGTGGTGGTCGAAGACCCCGACAATCCCGGCCACGCCAATCTCCAGGCCGCCGCGTTCGGCCGGATCGGCGATTTCGACGCGGCGATCGCGCTGTACGGGCGCGTGCTCGCCGATGCGCCGGCACAGCCGCGCGTGTGGATGAGCTTTGGCCATATGCTCAAGACCGTCGGGCGCCAGGCCGACGGCATCGCCGCATACCGCCGCGCGATCGATCTGTTGCCGAGTCTTGGCGAAGCGTGGTGGAGCCTCGCCAATCTCAAGACGGTGCGCTTCGACGAGGCCGACATCGCGCGGATGGAGGCGGCGCTCGCTGCTTCGGGGATTTCGGACGAAGACCGCTTCCACCTCGATTTCGCGCTCGGCAAGGCGTTCGAGGATCGCCGCCAGGCCGAGGCGGCGTTCGCGCATTACGCCGCTGGCAATGCGCGGCGGCGCGCGCAGCTGGCGTATGACGCCGACGAGACGACGCGCTTCGTCGATCGCAGCATCGCGACCTTCAATGCCGCCTTCTTCGCCGAGCGCGCCGATGCCGGCTGTCCTGCCCCCGACCCGATCTTCATCCTCGGCATGCCGCGCGCCGGATCGACGCTGATCGAACAGATCCTGTCGAGCCACAGCCAGGTCGAGGGCACGAGCGAGCTCCCCGACATCCCCGCGCTCGCCCGCGGCGAACCCGCGTATCCCGAGGGCCTTGCCGACTGGTCGCCCGGGCGGCTGCGCGAGGCCGGCGAGGCGTATCTTGCGCGCACCCGCATCCAGCGCCGCACCGACCGCCCGTTCTTCATCGACAAGCTCCCCAACAATTGGGCGCACGTTCCCTTCATCCAGCTGATCCTGCCGAATGCGCGGATCATCGATGCGCGGCGGCATCCGCTCGGCTGCTGCTTTTCCAACTTCAAACAGCATTTCGCGCGCGGTCAGGGCTTCAGCTACGGGCTCGACGATATGGGGCGTTACTATCGCGATTACGTACGGCTGATGGCGCATGTCGATGCCGTGCTCCCCGGTCGCGTCCACCGGGTACTGTACGAGCAGATGGTCGACGATACCGAGGCCACCGTGCGCGCACTGCTCGCCGCGTGTGGGCTCGCGTTCGAACCCGCGTGCCTCGCCTTTCATGAAACTGAGCGCGCGGTGCGGACGGCGAGTTCGGAGCAAGTGCGCCGCCCGATCTTCCGCGAGGGCACCGACGCGTGGAAGCCGTTCGAGCCGTGGCTCGATCCTCTCAAGGCAGCACTCGGCACGACGCTCGACGCCTATCCCGCAGCACCGAACGCGTTGTAATTCCGCCACGCTTGCGCAGCATTGTTGCTGTCGTGTTGCTGCACGCTTGACGAATACCGCAGTCGCGAACAGCTTCCCCGCAACATCGTAAGGGGGAATTTGATGTCGCTGTTCGGGCACCGCGCCGTCGTCGCTGCATTACTGTCATCGGTCGCCTGCGTCAGCCCAGCGCTGGCGCAGACCGCACCAGCCGAGCGCACGCCGCCCTCCGAGCCTGTCGTCGATGGCGGCGACATCGTCGTCACAGCGACAAAGCGCTCGGAAACGTTGCAGAGCGTGCCGATCGCGGTCCAGGCGCTGCCGACCAAGGCGCTCGACCAGCTCAACATCACCAACTTCGCGCAATATGCGAAGCAATTACCGTCGGTGTCGTTCCAGCCCGCCGCCAATGCCGGCGGCAATCCCGGCCAGATCGTGATCTACCAGCGCGGCATCGCGGCGGGCGGCGAAGGCAACCATTCGGGCTCGCTCCCCGCGGTCGGCGTCTATCTCGACGAGCAGCCGGTCACGACGGTCGGCGGCAATCTCGACGTCCATATCTATGACGTCGCGCGGATCGAGAGCCTGTCGGGGCCGCAGGGCACGCTGTTCGGCGCGTCGTCGGAGGCGGGCACCGTCCGCATCATCACCAACAAGCCCGACCTCTCGCATTTCTACGGCCGTGCCGATGTCGAGGGTAATCACGTCAGCAAGGGCGGCTTCGGCGGCAAGGCCGAGGGGATGCTCAACATCCCGCTTGCGGACAGTGTCGCGCTCCGCGTCGTCGGCTTCTACCAGCGCGACGCCGGCTATATCGACAATGTCGCGGGGACACGCCGCTTCTGCGGTGGCACCAACTTCGACGCCGCAGGCAATTGCGTGAAGGACGGCATCACCGTCAATAATGCCAGCTTCGTCAAGAAAGACTATAACGACACCGAGATCGCCGGCGGGCGCGCCGCGCTGAAGATCGATCTCGACAGCAATTGGACCGTGACGCCGACCGTCATGTACCAGGATACCCGCAGCCACGGTGCCTATGGTTATGACCCCAAGGTCGGCGACCTCAAGCTCCAGCATTTCCTGCCCGAATATCGCCGCGACCGCTACGTCCAGGCGGCACTGACGATCGAGGGCAAGGTCGGCAATTGGGACCTGACCTATGCCGGCGCGTATCTCGACCGCAAGGCGGCGCAGTCGAGCGACTATACCGATTATGCCGAGGCGTATGACAATCTCTATTCGTCGGTCGGCGGCCTCGCTGGCTATTTCTATTACAAGGACAATGCCGGCCGGCAGATCGCCCCGCTGCAGAATGTGGTGGCGACCGACCATTTCAAGAAACTGAGCCAGGAACTGCGCGTCGCGAGCCCCGCAAGCGACCGCTTCCGGATCGTCGCGGGCGCATTCTACCAGCGCCAGAGCAACGACATCAACCAGGACTACCGCGTCGCCGGGCTCGCCACCGCGCTGTCGGTCAACGGATCGCCGGGCACTTTGTGGCTGACGCAGCAGCACCGCGTCGACAAGGATTATGCGATGTTCGGCGAGGCGAGCTTCGACATCACCCCGACGCTCACCGCGACAGCGGGCGCGCGCGCCTTCATCTACGACAATTCGCTGATCGGGTTCTTCGGCTTCGGTCGCAATCCGTCGGGCAATTATTCGGACACGCCGTATAATGGCGCGGGCAGCTCGCGCACGGGTGTCGCAGGGTGCTTCACCACCAACGGCACGCGGTTGCGCGAAGCCGTCGCCGCGGGCGCATCGACCACGCTCGCCCCCGCCGCAGTCGCCGGGAGCCCGTGTACCAATCTCGGCAATTTTGTCGCAGGGCTTGGGGTCCAACCGGTCAAGGCCTCGGGCCAGGGCGTCACCTATCGCGCCAATCTCAGCTGGAAGCCGGTGCGCGGCGTGCTGCTCTACGGGACCGTCTCGCGCGGCTTCCGGCCAGGTGGGATCAACCGGCGCGCCGACGTCGCGCCCTATGCCGCCGATTATCTGACCAATTACGAATTCGGCGCGAAGACCACGCTGCTCGGTGGAAGAGCGCATATCAACGGCGCAATCTATCAGGAGGATTGGGCCAAGTTCCAATTCTCCTATCTCGGCGCAAACAGCTTCACCGAGATCCACAACGGCCCGAATGCGCGCGTCCGCGGGATCGAGCTCAACGGCAACCTCAACCTCGGCGGGCTGACGCTCAGCGCGTCGGGGGCGTATAACGACGCCAAGACGCGGCAGAATCTGTGCCTGATCGACGATCCGACGTATCGCTGCACCGACACCGGCAATGGCAACATCGTCTCGGCGCCGGCAGGCACGCGGCTGCCGATCACGCCGCGCTTCAAGGGGAGCGCGTCGGCGCGCTATTCGGTGCCGGTCGGCAGCTTCAAGCTATACGGCCAGGGCGTCGTCTCGCACCAAAGCTCGGCCGCGTCGGACATCCGCACCGCGACGAAATACCCGACCGGGAACGTCTACAACCCCGCCGCAGTGCTTGGCCGGCTCGCCGCCTTTACCAGCGCCGATTTTGCGCTCGGCGCGGAGTTCAACCGTTTCAGCATCGAGCTGTTCCTCCAGAACGCATTCGACACGCGCGGGCAGATCGCGCGTTTCCAGGAATGCGGCAGCTGCGGGCAGCGGCCCTACATCATCCCGATCGTCCCGCAGACGGTCGGCGTGCGGCTCCACAGCGAGTTCTAGGCCTAGGTCTGCGCCGGACACGAAAAGGGCGGGGAGTGTCGCCACTCCCCGCCCCCTCGCGCTGTCCGAAAAAAGTTTGGCTTAGAAGTGCGTGATCACGCCCAGCATCGGCCGCAGGCTCTTGAAGTTGCTGTAGGTGTTGACCTCGGCACGGATGCGGAAGCCCGCATTGCCCGTGATGCCCTTGAGACCGATGTCCTTGGGGCCGAACTCGGTGCCGATGCCGTAGGTGATCGAGTCATACTTCTTGTCGTTGCGGTTGCCCGTCGTATAGGCGGGGAACTTGTCGAACTCGACCCACTGGTAGCCGACCTTGCCGTAGAACATGCCGCTGTCGCCAGCGCGGACGCCGAAGCGGCCTGCTGCGCCATATTCCCAGTTGATGTTGCCCGACACGCCCTTGATGACGTTGCCTTCAACACCGACGAACACCGGACCGAGCGGAACGTTGACGCCGACGACGCCCTGCACCAGCGCACCGGCGAGGCGATAGTTGTTGCGCAGCGAGCCATTGGCGTTGAGCGCGCGCGGGATGCCGTGGTTGGGCTGGTTGTCGAACTGTTCCCAGCCGCCCATCACGCCGACATAGGGCTCGATGCCGAATGCGCGGCTGCCGTCGGGTGCGGTCGGAGCGGTTTCGACTGGCGCAGCGGCGGGCGCGTCCTGGGCGAAAGCGGGCGCAGCGACGACCACGGCCAACGCGGCAGCGGCGATTTTAAGAGTACGCATGTGGAATGACCTTAATTTACGGACGTTTTTAGGGGGTGTGCCGGGTATGTGTCCGGAAGCCCGGTGCGCCCTTAACAAGCTTTTGCAGCCAATGTTGCACCGCAGCGTAATAATCTTGCCAGCCCGAGATTTTGTCACATTTCTGCAACGGTTTCTTTCCACAGGATGAACGAAACCCGGAAAATGCCTCCAGTGGCGTAGTTCGCGCTCCGGGTTGGGGACGTCGTGCCTTCCACCAGATCGAGACTCAGGTAACCAGAGCAACGCGATTCCGACACATCGCACGGCCGAGTCGGCACCGAGGTCGGGAACGGTAGACAGCCGTGCAGACGACACCCAAGGCAGGGCGATCGCACCGCAAAAATGCGCTGGGCGGACGATATCAGCGCGCCGACAAAAAAGTCGCGGCGGCGCTAGGATCAAAGTCGCAACCCGCGCGACGGCGGCGCGCCCCCTTTGCGAACGTCCAGGGCCGGGTGAGCCCCAAGCCATTCCATGTGGGCATCTGGGGTGTAGCGGAATTACAGGACAAATCTGCTGGTTGAGCCTCTGGTGTCACATCGGGCGATCGCCCATGTGCTCACCAAGCCGCACCGGCCGCGCTGGCATCCAGCTTTGATCAAACGCAATCGTTCCCTGCCGAAATAGCATCACAATCGTAGAGCCAAGCAGGAAGCGCCCCATTTCCTCGCCCTGCTCGAGCGCAATCTCTTGATCGGCATAGCGCCATTCCGTCGGCTTGCCAGTCCGCTTCGCATTGACGGTGCCGTGCCATGCCGTCGCGATGCTCCCGACGATCGTGGCTCCGACGAGCACCATCACGAACGTGCCGTGCTCCGAGCTCTCGAACACGCACACGAGACGTTCATTTCGCGCAAACAGATTGGGCACGCCGCGTACCGTGACGGGGTTCACGGAAAACAGCGTGCCCGGAATGTGGCGCATCCGGATCAAGCTGCCGGCACACGGCATATGCAGCCGGTGATAGTCGCGTGGCGACAGATACAGATTTGCAAAACTGCCATGACGGAACTCAGCAGCCAGTGTGCCGTCGCCGCCGACCAGTTCGGTGGTGGTGAACCGGTGTCCCTTGGCTTGCACGATGTGATGGTCGTCGATCGCCCCGACTTGGCTGATCGCGCCATCGACTGGGCAGATGAAATCAGCCTGCGCCAAGGGGCGAATGCCCGCCCGCAAGGGCCGCGAGAAAAAGTCGTTGAAGCTGGCATAGCTGGCGACATCCGAATTTTCGGCTTCGCTCATGTCGACCCCGTATCGGGCGACGAACCATCGGATCAGTCGAGTGGTCATCGCACCACCGCGCGCGCTGGCGATGCGACCCGCCAGAAGGGTCAGGCGCTGTTTCGGCAGGGCGTATTGAAGCAGGACAGCAAATCGATCGGACATCTTGGACCCTCGCGCATCGGCCAGCGACTATAACGATCGATTGAGCGGCTATGCGAGCGTCTCATCAAAGAGATCCCTGGACGCACCCTCGAAAGTGCGCGCCGAACCACCATATGCCGGGCATGGGCGGTCGCTTGAAACGGATAGCTGGGCTCGCGGAGGTTGCCGCAAGAACGGCGACACAGCCCGAAGATGCGCGCTGCGCGTTATGCGGCCGGCCTCTCGGACACCAGGTGGAGCGACATCACGGTGTTCCCAAGAGCGAGGGAGGCACGACGACTGTGCCAGTGCATCCGATCTGCCACCGTACCATCCATGCCTTCGTGACGAACCGTGAACTGGCTTCGGCCTATGGTTCGATGGAGCTGTTGCGCGAACGTGATGATATACGGCACTATCTTCGCTGGATCGCTGGAAAACCCGCCGATTTCCGCGCCCCTACACGGCGACGCAGCGCATAACGACGACTACGGACACCGGCCGAGCCTGGCGTTTGCCTCCAGCGCGCGCGCCAAGGCGCCGAGCGCCGGAAGCGTCGTGGCGTCGATGTCGCCCTCATGCGGTGCCCGCCACAGCGCATCTGGAACGAACGATGCATCGTCGGACAGCCGCCTGTCTGCGCGGCTCGATCCCGGTCCGACCCAGGCACCGCTGAGCGACCGCCGGAGCCGGCAACGTCGCAACCGGCGCGCCGTGCTGCGCTCCGCTAAAGCTCGGTTGGGGCGACGACGTTTGCAGTCGAGATGCGTTTGCTGCACCGCAAGCGGCCCCGCTTCTCAAGCGACCAGCAACAAAAAAGCCCGCCAACTCATTGAGTTTGGCGGGCTTTTAATGGTGGGCGTGGCAAGGATTGAACTTGCGACCCCTGCGATGTCAACACAGTGCTCTACCACTGAGCTACACGCCCACTTCGCTGCGGCAGTGCCTAGCGAGGGGCGGGCTGTAGCGAAGCCTTTGCCCGGGCGCAAGCACTTGCAGTGCGGAAAAATCAGATATTGTCGCTCATTCGTTCGAGCTCGAACATCCGGTCGACCTCGAGCACCAGATCGCGCAGGTGGAACGGCTTCGACAGCACGCGCGCCTGCGGCATCGTCTTGCCGGCCTTGAGCGTCACTGCGGCGAATCCGGTAATGAACATCACGCGCAAGTCGGGCGCGAGATCGGCGGCCTTCTGCGCGAGTTCGATGCCGTCCATCTCGGGCATCACGATGTCGGTGAGCAACAGGTCGAAATGCTGGCTTTCGAGCAGCGGGATCGCTGCGGTCCCGCGGTCGACCGCAGCGACGGCATAGCCCGAGCGTTCGAGCGCACGCGTCAGATACTCGCGCATCACGCGATCATCCTCGGCGAGCAAAATGCGTATCATGTCCAAAATCCCGCTTCGCGGCCGCGCCGCTTCCGTACCGCGCGATCCTATGCGCACAGGCCTTAACATTTTCCAGCCGGATCGGCGCGGGCTTATGGTAGGTATTGTCCCATGGCTTCCCTCCCGCCCTCGTTCGAGCGCTATGGCGACGATCCGCCCGCCAGTCCGGTCGTGCTGTCGGTGCCGCATGCCGGCCGCGACTATCCGGTGGCGCTGCAGGCCGCGCTGCGCGTGCCGCTAAATGCGGTGACGGTGCTCGAGGACCGCTACATCGATGCCGTCGCGCTCGCCGCGCATGCGCGCGAGACGATGTTCATCCAGCGCCGCGCACGCGCCTGGATCGACCTCAACCGCTCCGAGCAGGAACGCGATCCGATGATCGACGAGGGCGCGACCTGGACGTCGCAGCCGCTCGCCACCGCCAAGCTGCGCGGCGGGCTCGGGCTGATCCCGCGGCGCGTCGCAGGGGCGGGCGAACTGTGGCGGCGGCGGCTCGATGGCTATGACGTGGCGGCGCGAATCCGCGACGATCATCGCCCGTATCACGCAGCACTCGCAGCGGCACTGGCGGCGGCACGCGCCCGCTTCGGGGTCGCCATGCTGCTCGACATCCATTCGATGCCGACGCTGGGCGCTGGTGCGCCGCGAATCGTGCTGGGCGACCGCTTCGGGCGCAGTGCTGCGTCGCGCTTCGTCGCGGTGGCAGAGGAGACGGCGAAAGCGTCGGGCCATGCCGTCGCGCGCAATGCGCCGTATGCCGGCGGGCATATCCTCGACACGCAGGCCCGCCCCGGCGCGGGGGTGCATGCTTTGCAGATCGAATTCGACCGGACGCTGTATCTCGATGCGGCAGGAGATCAGCCCGGCGACGGCATTCCCGCGATCGCACGGCTGCTCCGCGCGATCATCGACGCGCTGGCGGACGAAGCGACCGCCGGGCTGGCGCTCGCTGCGGAATAAAAAAACCACCGCGTGCAATGCAGCACGCGGTGGCCAAGGTTCAGGGAGGAGGCGCCCTGAAAGGGCGCCGCGCGGTCCCGCGAAAGGGGGGAACACGGGTCCGCGTACGAGGGATATAGGTTGACGCTTTTCGGCCTTCAAGGGCAAAAGTTTTGCCGGCAACAGTTCGTCAGAATTCGGCGCGATCGCGCTTTCGCACGCCCGGCAGCATCCGCGCGAGCACGCCGTTACGCAGCAGGAAATGATGCCGCAGCGCGGCAGCGACATGCACGATAACGAGCGCGGCCATCGCATATCCAAAGACCGAATGCGCCGCGTCGCCGACCGCAGCGGTCTGCGCCGAGACGGGCAGACGAGGCACGTCGAACAGCGCGAACCAGCGCAGCGGATAGCGCGCTTCGCGCCCCGCCGAGCCCATCGCCCAGCCCGACAGCGGGAGCACGAGGAGCAGCGCGTAGAAGGCGACGTGGCTCGCCCGCGCCGCCGCGCGTTCCCATGTCGACAAGGTCGCGGGCAGCCGCGGCGGACGGTGCGTCAGGCGCCAGGCGATCCGTGCCAGCGTCAGCGCCAGCACGGTGAGCCCGATCGACTTGTGCAGCGGGATCGCGCCCGCGACCCCGTCGAGCAGCGATTCGTGCAGCAGCCCGATCGCCAGATTGACCCCGATCAGCGCGGCGATGATCCAGTGAAACCAGATCGCGCCGCGCGAATAGCGATCGATCCGAACGATCGCGCTGCGTGCCATCAGTTGACGAGCTGCGGCACCGGTGCCTTGCCGAGCTTGACCTGGCGATCGAAGATCTGCGGCAACGTCGAGAGCGAGAAGAGGTGAGCGTAGATCAGCGGGAGCAGGCCCGACTTCTGGATCTTGCGCAGCTGATCGCCGCGCAGCTCGTTGAGCTTCTCTTCATTGACCATCTGGAAGCCGCGATAGATGAACGGCTGCTCGTTGCCCTCGACCTGCAGCGTGACTTCGCCTTCCATCAGCAAGCCCATCTCGCGCAGTTCGGACATGAAGTTGGCGGTGCGCGCGCCGGCCTGCTCGAACTGCTCGTTGAAGCCCAGGATGTTCTGGACGACTTCGGTCGGCTTGCCGTCGGCGAACAGCGCCTCGCCATCGTCGAATGCGCCGATCGCCTCGCCGGTCGGATCGAAGCAGAGCGACAGTTCCTCGGCGTCGGGGCGCAGCCGCGCGAGCATGAAGGGATAGCGGCGGACATAGGCCGGGACATAGACCGTGTCTTCGGTCAGCTTGCCATCGTCGCCGATGAAGACGTTGACGCCTTCGTTGAGGCCCATCAGCGCGATCGGGATCGCATCGTCGCCGCTGGTGAAGACGATCGGCAACGTGCGCTGCGCCATCACGAATTCGTCGACAGTAATCGGAATGGCGTGCTGGCCGACGAGGAAGGTCGCGCGGTCGAGCATGCGCATCTTGAAGGCGGCATGCGTCTCGCTCGAAAGCGGCTCGAGCGCGTTGTAGAAGAGCGGAAGCGATTGCGGCGCGCTGGCCATCGGGATTCTCCATCGAACGTCAAAGCGCTGCGGTTTGCTACGCCGGATGGCCGCTGGCTCTATGGTGCAGGAGGGCTTTCCGCAAGGCCGAGCAGTTTATCGGGGTTCATCAACCCATAAGGATCGAGTCCCGCCTTGATCGCACGAAGCGCGGCCATCCGCGCGGGCGAGGACAGGCGCGCGAGTTCGGCGCGCTTCATCTGGCCGATGCCGTGTTCGGCCGAGATCGATCCGCCCGCCGCGACGACAAGATCGTGGACGAAGCGCGTGACCCCCGGCGCCTCCTCGGCATACCAGCGCGCCGGGTCGACCCCGGCGGGCGCGCGGACGTGGAAATGGACGTTGCCGTCGCCGAGATGGCCGAAGGCGGTGGCGTGGCTCCCGGGAAAGCGCGCCTCGGCGGCGGCGGCGGCCTCGACCATGAAGCGCGGCATGCTTGCGACGGGGACCGAGATATCGTGCTGCATCGCAGGTCCACTGGCGCGCTCGGCCTCGGACAGCGAATCGCGAATCCGCCAGAACGCCTCGGCCTGCGCCTCCGATGCGGCGATCGTCGCATCGGCGGCTTGCCCGTCGGCGAGCGCCGGGGCGAGCAAGCGCTCGAGCAGCGCCGCGGGCGACTCGGCGGCAGGATCGGTCGCGACCGATTCGATCAGCACGTGCCAGCGATGCGTGCTCGCGAGCGGCGCGCGCGTACCCGGGATATGCGCGAGCACTTGCGCGAGCGAATCGCCCGAGACGATTTCGAAGCTCTCGATCGTATCGGTCTGCCGCTCAAGCCGGCGCAGCAAGGCAAGCGCGGTTTCGGGGTCGGCGAGCCCGACCCAGGCGACGGCACGCTGCGCGATCGCCGGATACAGGCGGAGCGTGACCGCGGTGAGGATGCCGAGCGTGCCCTCGGCGCCGATCAGCAGATGATCGAGATCATAGCCGCGATTGTCCTTTTTCAGCGCGGCAAGACCGTCATGGATCTCGCCATTCGGCAACACCGCCTCGACGCCTGCGACGAGCCCGCGCATCGTCCCGAAGCGCAGCACTTGCGTGCCGCCGGCATTGGTCGAGGCAAGCCCGCCGATCGTCGCGCTCCCGCGTGCGCCGAGCGTCAGCGGGAAGCGCATCCCCTCCGCCTCGGCCGCGGCATGGAGATTGGCGAGGATCACGCCCGCCTCGGCAACCGCGAGCCCGGCGGCAGGGTCGATCGAGCGAATCCGGTTCATCCGCCGCAGCGAGACGATCACCGCCGAACCGTCGGCGGGCGGCGTCGCGCCACCGACCATCGAGGTGTTCCCGCCTTGCGGGACGAGCGGGACGCCGTGTTCGGCGGCGAGCCGCATCACCGTCGCGACCGCCGCGGTGCCATCGGGCGAAAGGATCGCCGGGCTGCGGCCGTGATAGCGTCCGCGCCAGTCGTCGAGCCACGGCGCGATGTCGCCCGGATTGGTCGTCACCGCAGCATCGCCAAGCGCGGCACGCACGGCGTCGATGAGGCTGGTCTGGCGCGGGCTGGGCTGTATCATGGTCATATCGCTGCCTCTATCACCGCCCTTCGCACGCCGCCAATTCATCCGCTGTTCAAGCCTATAGGGTAACCCCGCGTCCCCGATGCCGAACCTCGTCCTTCCCCTCATTGTATTGCTTGCGCTCGCCCCGGCTGCTTCGGCCGAGATGGGGCCGTTCGACCGTGTCGAACTGGCGCAATTGTCGATCCACCAGCGCATCGTGATCCGCATCCCGCGCGTTTTCGGGCGGCGCGCCGAGGAGCGTTCGGAGTTTGCCGAGCAGCGCTGGGTCACCAAGAAGGGCCCGAAATGCGTGCCGATGGGAGCGATCGAAGGCGCGGTCATCACTGGCAGCGACAGTGTCGATCTGCTCGTCGCCGATGGTACGCGGTTGCGCGCGGAGTTCGACGACGATTGCCCGGCGCTCGATTTCTATTCGGGATTGTACGTCAAAGGCACGTCGGATGGGATGGTCTGCGCCGACCGCGACTCGATTCGCTCGCGCTCGGGCAGCGCGTGCAAAATCGAGCGTTTCCGGCGGCTCGTTGCCAAGCGATGAGGCTTGCGATGCCCTTTTTCTTGACATTCGCGGCTTAATCCGCAAGCGCTTTGCCCTGTTCGTGGGCGCTTTCGCCCCGGCGCTTTTTCCGGACACCGCATGACTTTTGCCGATCTCGGCCTTTCCGACGAACTCCAGCGCGCCGTCAACGAGTCGGGCTATACCGAGCCGACTCCGATCCAGGCGAGCGCGATCCCCTCGATCCTGATGGGCAAGGACCTCGTTGCCGTCGCGCAGACGGGTACTGGCAAGACCGCCGCCTTCGTGCTGCCGATGATCGACATCCTCGGCGAAGGCCGCAGCCGCGCCCGCATGCCGCGCACGCTGATCCTCGAGCCGACACGCGAACTCGCCGCGCAAGTCGCCGAGAATTTCGAGAAATACGGCAAGTATCACAAGCTCTCGATGGCGCTGCTGATCGGCGGCGTGTCGATGGGCGACCAGACCGCCGCGCTCGAAAAGGGCGTCGATGTCCTGATCGCGACGCCGGGCCGGCTGATGGACCTGTTCGGGCGCGGCAAGATTCTGCTGACCGGCTGTTCGATGCTGGTGATCGACGAGGCCGACCGGATGCTCGACATGGGGTTCATCCCCGACATCGAGGAAATCTGCACCAAGCTGCCAAAGACGCGGCAGACGCTGCTCTTCTCGGCGACGATGCCGCCGCCGATCAAGAAGCTCGCCGACAAGTTTCTCGACAATCCCAAGACGATCGAAGTCGCGCGCCCCGCGACCGCCAACGTCAACATCAAGCAGTGGCTGGTGCACGTCACCGCCGCCAAGAAGCGCGACAAATTGATCGAGCTGCTGCGCCAGGAAGACGTCAAGACCGGGATCATCTTCTCGAACCGCAAGACGACAGTGCGCGAGCTCAACAAGGCGCTCCAGCGCGCCGGCTTCGCGTCGAGCGAAATCCATGGCGACATGGAGCAATCGCAGCGGATCGCCGAGCTCGACCGCTTCAAGAAGGGCGAGGTCAGCATCCTCGTCGCCTCCGACGTGGCGGCGCGCGGGATCGACGTGAAGGGCGTGAGCCACGTCTTCAACTTCGACGCGCCATGGCATCCCGACGATTATGTCCACCGCATCGGCCGCACCGGCCGCGCCGGCGCGACGGGGATCGCGTTTACCTTCGCGACGCCCGATGACGTCGAGAACATCCAGAATATCGAGAAGCTGACCGGCTTGAAGATCGAGCGCTATGAAGCGGGCGAAGCACCGGTCGTCGCGTCCGACGACGCCGAAGCGCCGCGCGCGGCGACCAAGGCGCGGCGTCGCCCCAAGGCGGCTGCGAAGCCCGAGGCCGCACCCGCCGAGGTCGAGACGGCGGTCGAGTCCGAGCGCCCTGCCCGCGCTCCGCGCGAAGAACGCACGCCGCGGGCGGAACGTCCTGCGCGTGAGGAGCGGCCTGCTCGCGAGGAACGGCCTGCACGCGAGGAGCGACCTGCCCGTGAAGAGCGTCCGGCTCGTGAAGAACGGCCTGCTCGCGCGGAACGCCCGGCTCGTGACGAGCGTCCGGCTCGTGACGAACGCCCTGCGCGTGAGGAGCGCGCCCCGCGCGACGACCGTTCGGCCCGCGACACGCGACAGCAGCGCGATACGCGCCCGATCCGCGAGAGCGACGCGCGCGCCGAGGTTCCCAACCAGATCGCGCCGATCGATGCCGTCGACGACGGCGGTTGGAACGGCCCTATGCCGGCATTCCTGCTCGCCAAGCTGACACTGACCGAGTGAGCCTGCGGATCGCTGGGTAAGCGGCGGCAGCTGCCGCTCCTGGCTGGCTATCTGGGCTGCTCCACGCGACGGCGTGGAAATCAGTCTACACTGCCGCCCGGTTCAACCCTCCCCCGCGAACCGGCGGGGGGCGCACTCAGCGAAAGGCGGAGCTCTTCGCGAGCGTGGCGCTTGTGGCTACGCCGCCTCCACCACCAGCCTGAAGGCTGGTGGTCCCCCTCCCCCGCCTCGCAAGGGAGGATTAAAGTTACCCTGCCGCCCCCGCCTGCGCGATCAGCGCATCGTCGATCTCGCCAGCGCGCTTGTACGCCGGGCGGCTGAGGATCCGGCCGAGATAGTCCTCGAACGCCGCGCGCTTCGGCAGTGAACCGAACATCACGCCCCACGCGACTTGCGATCCGGCATAGACATCGGCCGCGCTGAAGCTTTCCCCAGCAATGTACGGATTGGCCGACACCGCTTTCTCCAGCACATCGACCGTCAGATCGAAATGACCATAGCCCGCCATCCGTTGCTGATCATCGGTCGGCGTCACGCCGAGCGATTTGTTGGTCACGGCATGCTCGACCGGCCCCGCCGCAAAAAACAGCCAGCGATAATAATCGGCGCGCTCGCTGAGCGGCGGCGCGAGCCCGGCTTCGGGAAAGGCGTCGGCGAGATAGGCGCAGATCGCCGCCCCCTCGGTCAACACATGTCCGTCGTGGACGATCGCGGGCACCTTCCCCATCGGATTGATCGACCGATACGCCTCGCCCTTCATCGTCGTCGCATAATCGAGCACGACCGTTTCATACGGCGCGCCGACCTCCTCGAGCATCCAGCGCGCGATCCGCCCGCGCGACATCGGGTTGGTATAGAAGGTCAGCGCCATGATCGGTCTCCGAATCGGTCAGCAAGAACAATAGAAGAACATTACCGAGCCGAAGCGTCAATCCTCATAGGGACTTGGCGAAGAGCGCCAGCATCCGCGCCCACGCCTTGTCGGCCTGCGCTGCATTGTAGACCTTGCTGTCGGGCGAGGTCCAACCGTGCATCGTGCCGGTATAGACCTCGATCTCGGCGGGCAGCTTGGATGCGGCAAACGCGGTGCGCAGCGTTTCCTTGGCAGCGGGATCACGTGCGTCATCATTCGCAGCGATCGCGATAAGGTAGCTCGCCTTCATCTTGGGGATCAGCAGATGCGGGCTGTCGGGCTTGTCGGTGGCGAGCCCACCGCCGTGAAAACTCGCGCCCGCGCGGACTCGTGTCGGGTTGGCGGCCGCGGTGCGCATCACCATCGGGCCGCCCATGCAATAGCCCGTGGTCGCGAGACCCTTGGCGCGGTCGACCTGCTTCTGCGCGTCGAGCCAGGCGGTGAAGGCGAGCGCGTCGCGCGTCGTGCCGTCGGTGCTGAGCGCCTGGACATAGGGCATGATTTTCGCGCGCACTTCGGGCTGCCCGAAATCCTCGCCCGGCGCGATGATCGGCGATTTCACCGAACGGTAGAATTGATTGACGACCAGAACTGCATAGCCCGATTGCGCGAGCCGATCGGCCATCTGCCGGAACGCCGGGCGCAATCCCATGATGTCGGGCCAAACGAGCACGCCGGGCGCCTTGCCCGTGGCGGGTGCGACGAAATAGGCGTCGGCCTTGCCGTCGGGCGTATCGATCACGACGTCGCGGCCGAGGATCTTGGCGGCGTTGGCCGGCGCCGGAAGCAGCATCGCGAGCCCGGCCGCACCGGCGATCGTGGCAAAGCCGCGGCGGGTGAGCGACGGATCGGCGAGATGCGCGTCATTCTCGGCCACGGTGAAATCGTCACACATCGGTCTCTCTCCTCGCGAATCGCCATTGAGGCGTTTGCCGCACCATAGGGAAATTTTTCGCGACGGATATCCTGCCGATCCTCGACGATCCCGGGGACGCTAAACGGTACGCCACCACCACACGCCGTCCTCGACCGCGCGCACCGCCCGCCCCTCGACCTCGAGCCGCCGCACGTGCGCGAGCGCCTCGCCCGTTGCCATGCCGAGCATGTCGGGTCCGATCGCACGCCGGAACAGTCGCCCGAAACAATCGATCGCGCGCTTCGGCTCGGCGAGGAACACCTCGAGCTCGTCGAGCCGTTCGCGATGTTCGCGGTCCATCGCATCGAGCCGCGCGTGCAGCCCGGTGAACGGGTCGCCATGCCCCGGCAGGACAAGCAGATCGTCGGGCAATTGCTTGAGCCGCGCGATCGATTCGAACCATTCGCCGAGCGGATCGGCAGCGGGCTCGGTCACGCCGAGCGAGATGTTCGGGCTGATCCGCGGCAACACCTGGTCGCCCGCGATCAGCACCTTGGCTGCAGGATCGTAGAGGCAGGCATGTTCGGGGCTGTGTCCCGATCCGACGACGATCTGCCACTCGGTTTGCCCGATCCGCAGCGTGTCGCCATGCTGGATCCGCGTGTAGCCGAGCGGCAGCGGCGTGACGATCCGGCGAAACCCTGCCCAGCCGCGTTCGCACGCATGCGCGATCTGCGCATCGTCCCATCCAGCGCCGCGCCAGAAGGCGAGCATCTCGTCCGGCACCGCGTCGCGCGCGTCGGCCACCAGCATCCGCGCGGTGAGCCACTCGCCGCGCGTCATCACGAGCGGGCAGCCATGTTTGTCGCACATCCAGCCGGCGAGCCCGATATGGTCGGGGTGGAAATGCGTGCCGATCATTTGCGTCACGCGCACGCCGGCGAGTGGCCCTTTCGACAGCGCCTTCCAGGCATCGCGCGCCTCGGTCGTGTTCATCCCCGTATCGACCAGCGCAACGCCGCCATCGTCATCGAGCAGCCAGCAATTGACGTGCTTGAGCGGCCCGGGAACGTGCAGTCGGACCCAGCCAATGCCGGGTGCCACTGGCATCACGTCGTGCGCGTCAGGCTCGGCGCCGCCGAACGGATAGGTCAGCCCCTTGTGGCTGGTCGGGGCGAACGCGGGGGTGATGGGTGCGGTGGACATGGCACGGGGTAGCGCGATGGCGCCGCCGAAGTCACGCGTTTCCGCTATGCGGCGAGCGCCGCGTCCTCGCCCAGCACATGGCGCAGCACGTGGTCGGGTGTTTCGAACAGCACATCGGGCTCAAGCCGCGTCAGTACGTCGCGATTGGCATAGCCCCACAGCACGGCGCCCGAGCAGATCCCGACCTTCTTCGCCGCAACGACATCGCGCGTCTCGTCGCCGATCGAAATCGCCTCGCTCTGCGCGATGTCGCATTTGCGCAATACGCGACGATAGCGCCGCGCTTTGCCGAAGAGCGACGCGCCACATTCGAACCGCTCGATCAACGCGGCATTGGCAGGGCCCAGAATGGCGCGGGCATTGTCCTCGGCATTCGACGTGACGAGTGCAATCCGCACGCCGCTCGCCGCCAATTGCTGGAGCAACGCCGGGATCCCGTCGAACAGCGCGATACGATCGGTCTGTTGGGCGAGCAGGTCGTGTGTATAGCGGCCGATCGCAGGCAGCTTCCAGCGCGGGATGCCGAGATGGCGGATCACTTCGCTCGACGTCTTGCCGCGCAGCAATTCGACCTCGTCCGCGGCGACCTTACGAAACTTGAAGCGATCGGCGAGGTGGTCGGCGATCGACAGGAACCAGTCCGCGCTATCGGCCAGCGTCCCGTCGAAATCGAAGATCACGAGACGATAGCGCGGCGACATCAGGCGATCTCAGCGCCGGCCGCGACGTTTGCCGCCATCGCCGTCCTGCGGGACGGCGGCGCTGCGGATCGTCACCAGTTCAGCGCGGGTGACGACGCCATCCTTGTCGAGATCGAACCGGTCGAACAGCACGCCGAATTGCGCCTGGAGTTCGGCGAGCGTGATGCGGTTGTCGGTGTCGGCATCGACTTGATAGGGGCTTGGCAGCGCGTTGCGGTCGCCGAGCCATTTCTGCGCCCAATCGCTATAGCCGATATAGCCAACCGATCCGGCGGGGTTCGGCCCGGCATCGACGAAACTGCGCGCGACGCAGGCGGTCAACTCGGCGCGCGTCGTGCGCGCATCACCATTGGCGTCGCAGGCGGCGATGAACAGCGCGGCGGGTTCGGCGACGATCGTCGCGCCCGGCTGACGCGGCGGAACCGGCGCGGCCGGCGGCGGCACCTGCGCAGCGAGCGCGAGCAGCAGAATGAGACTCATGCACGCACCCCCCTGTCTGGCAGCAGCAGACTGGCGTCACCGTAGCTGTAGAATCGGTATCCGTCTGCAATGGCATGCGCATAGGCGGCCTGCATCGTATCGGTGCCCATCAACGCACTGACCAGCATGAACAGGGTCGAGCGTGGCAGATGGAAGTTGGTCACCAGCCCGTCGATCCCGCGGAAACGATAGCCCGGCGTGATGAAGATCGCGGTATCGCCCTCGAACGGCCGGATCACCCCGTCCTCGCCCGTCGCGCTCTCGATCAGCCGCAGGCTCGTCGTGCCGACCGCGATCACCCTGCCCCCGGCCGCGCGGACCGCGTTGAGGCGGTCGGCGGTCGCGGCGTCGATCCGGCCCCATTCGGCGTGCATCTTGTGGTCGGCAGTGTCGGTCGCCTTGACCGGCAGGAAGGTGCCCGCGCCGACATGCAGCGTCAGCGTGGCATGCGCGATCCCGGCGGCAGCGAAGCGCGCCATCAGCTCGGGCGTGAAGTGCAGCGCTGCGGTGGGCGCTGCGACCGCGCCCTTTTCGGCGGCGAACATCGTCTGGTAATCGTCGGCGTCCTGCGCATCGGCGGCGCGGCGCGCGGCGATATAGGGCGGGAGCGGCATCCGCCCGGCGCGCTCGAGCAGCAGTTCGACCGGCTCCTCACCCTGGAATTCGAGCGCGAAGCTGCCGTCTTCGCCGCGATCGTGCGCGGTCGCGATGACGCCGCTGCCGAAATCGATCGCGTCGCCGTCGCGCAGCCGCCGCGCGTTGCGGATGAACGCGCGCCAGCGACGCGGCCCCTCGCGCTTGTGCAGCGTCGCGCCGATCCGCGAATCGCCGCGCGTTCCCTCGAGCTGCGCCGGGATGACGCGCGTGTCGTTGAACACGAGCAGATCGCCCGCGCGTAACGCCCCCGGCAGATCGCCGACGCTGCGGTCGTGCAGCGCAGTACCCGCGACCACGAGCAGCCGCGCCGAATCGCGCGGCGACGCCGGGCGCAGCGCGATCCGCTCGGGCGGCAGGACAAAGTCGAACAGGTCGACGTTCATTGACCGCATGCTCCCCGCCGCGAAGACCTGGCTTACGCGGCCTTCTTCTTCGGTGCAGCGGCCGGCTTGCCCTTGAGCATCGGCTTCACCGCCGGCTTGCTCGGGGCAAGCGTAGCAGGTGCGATCGTCGGCTCGGGCGCCGGCGGCGCAGGCACATAGGCCGGCGGGCTGTCGGCGGCGATATAGGCGTGAAGGATGCGCGACGGACGCGTCGGCGGCTCGCCGCGTGCGATCGTGTCGACATATTCCATGCCCGAAATCACGCGACCGAAGATCGTGTACTTCTTGTCGAGCTTCATGTTCGGGTTGAACACGATGAAGAACTGGCTGTTCGCGCTGTTCTCCGCCTTGGTCACCTGCTCGACGGTCGCGCCCTCGGCGGAACCTTCGCGCGCCGCCGACACTGCGCCGCGGACGTGCGGCAGCCAGTTGAACTCGGCGGGAACGTCCGGGAGCGTCGAACCGCCCGTGCCGTCGCCCTTGGGGTCGCCGGTCTGCGCCATGAAGCCTTCGATCACGCGGTGGAACAGCAGGCCGTCATAGAAATGCTGGCGCGTCAGCGTCTTGACACGCTCGACCATTTTCGGCGCGGCGTCGGGGCGCAGCCAGATGATCACGCGGCCGCCGGTCGACAGGTCGAGGTACAGCAAATTCTCGGGGTCGGTCGCCGACGGGATCGGCGGGCGGCCGGCAGTCGTCACGACCGCGGACTTGGCGTCGTCCTTCTTCTTGTTGGCAAGAGCGGGTCCGGCGAGAAACGCCAGGAGAAGGACAAACAGGCTGGCAACGAAACGCATTATTTCCCCGCGAAATATCTCGGAATGGAGTCGCGCTTAGACCATGTGCCGCTTTGCGCCAAACTGAACGTTGCCGGGCAAAGGCGACCGAATTAGGGCCGCATGCCCTTTCGGCCGATCTGCTCGACGCGGTCGACGACGTCTTGTGCCACGCTCGGCGTCACGAACCGCGTAACCGGCCCGCCATAGAAAGCGATTTCCTTGACCAGGCGGCTCGCGATCGGCTGGAGCGCGACGTCGGCCATCAGGAACACCGTCTCGACGCGGTCGTTGAGCGCGCGGTTCATGCCCGTCAACTGATACTCATATTCGAAATCGGTGACGCCGCGCACGCCGCGCAAGATGATGTTTGCCCCCTGGGCCTCGGCGAAATCCATCAGCAGCGAATCGAATGCTACGACGCTGACGCCCTCGATCTCAGCGGTTTCGCGCTCGATCATCGCGAGCCGCTCGGCAAGGCTGAACATCGGCGACTTGGACGCATTGGTCGTGACGCCGATGACGAGCCGGTCGACCAAGGTCGCGCCGCGCCGAATGATGTCCATATGCCCCAGCGTCACCGGGTCGAACGTCCCCGGATAGACGCCGATGCGATCGGTCAACGATCGCGCTCCAGCGTGAAGCGGGCGATATCGCGGAGCAGATCGGCTTCGGGGCCGAAATGCTGGAGATGCTGGATCGCCTGATCGACCAGCATCCGCGCCTGCGCGCGCGCGCGGTCGAGACCGAGCAGCGAGAGGAAGGTTTCCTTCCCCGCGCCTTCGTCCTTGCCGAGCTTCTTGCCGACTGCGGCCTCATCCCCCTCGACGTCGAGAATATCGTCGGCGATCTGGAAGGCGAGCCCCATGTCGCGCGCATAGCCGCGCAGGCCCACGCGCCCCTCGGGCGGCACCTTGCCGAGGATCGCGCCCGCCTCGACCGAGCAGGCGATCAGCGCGCCGGTCTTCATCGCCTGGAGGCGCGTGACGGTCGGCAGGTCGAACGTCGACTTCTCGGCCTCCAGATCCATCGCCTGCCCGCCCGCCATGCCCGACGGGCCGGCCGAGCGCGCGAGATCGAGCACCAGCTCGCTGCGCACGAACGGATCGGGATGCGTCGCGGGATCGGCGAGAATCTCGAACGCCAGCGCATGGAGGCAATCCCCCGCGAGAATCGCGGTCGCTTCGTCGAACGCCTTGTGCACCGTCGGCTTGCCGCGCCGCATGTCGTCATCGTCCATCGCGGGGAGATCGTCATGGATCAGCGAATAGACGTGGATGCATTCGATCGCGGTGGCAACGCGCCCGGCGCAATCGCGATCGACCGCGAACAGCCGCGCCGTCGCGAAGACGAGCAGCGGTCGCAACCGCTTGCCCCCGCCGATCGCGGCATGGCGCATCGCGCGATACAGATCGGCGCGCGGGTCATTGGGGATGGTGAGGAAGGTGTCGAGCCGGCGATCGACGTCGGCGCCGACCTGGGACAAGGCCGCCTTGAGCGACAGGGACGCTGCGGTCATGCCATCAACCTGCGGCAAAGGGCTGCGTGCCGACGGCACGCCCCTCGCTGTCGGTACGGATCGCTTCGATCCGCGCCTGTGCCGCCGTCAGACGGTCGTCGCAACGACGCCGCAATTTATCGCCGCGCTCATAGAGCGCGATCGCCTGGTCGAGCGGCGCATCGCCGCTCTCGAGCCTCGACACGATCCCCTCCAGTTCCTTGAGCGCCGCTTCGAACGTCAACTCTTCGATCGGTGTATCCATTTGGCAGCTATGCGGCACGCGAGCGTTTGGGGTCAAGGATACGCGAGGCCTCGGTTGCGTTTGTTGTTCGTCCCCAATGAGGAATACCCCATGTTTACCAGCATCGACCCCGCCACTGGCGCGCCGGGCCAATCCTATGCCGAGCTGACCGGCGCAGAAATCGAGATCAAGCTCCAGCGCGCGCACGACACCTTCCGCGAATGGCGGCTGACCGATCTCGCGACCCGCACCGCCCTACTCGAGCGAATCGCCGAGCAATTCGACGCCAATACCCAGCGCCTCGCCGAAACCGCGACGCGCGAAATGGGCAAGACGCTCAAGTCCGCCATCGCCGAGGTGCAGAAATGTGCGCAGGCGTTCCGCCATTATGCGCAGGAAGGCGCGGCCATGCTCGAACCGCGCAGCTTCCCCGGCGCGACCGCGACGTGGCATCCGATGGGTCCGGTGCTCGCGGTGATGCCGTGGAATTTCCCGTATTGGCAGGTCGTGCGCTTCATGGCGCCGACGATTCTGGCGGGCAATGTCGGGCTGCTGAAGCACGCGTCGAGCGTGCAGGGTTGTGGAGCGGCGCTCGAGGAGATGGTGATCGCCGCGGGCGGTCCAGCGGGGTTGTTCCAGAATCTGGCGATCAAGTCGGACAAGGTCGATGCGCTGATTGCCGATGATCGGATCGTCGCGGTAACGCTGACGGGCAGCGAAGGCGCCGGGATGAAGGTTGCCGAAGCGGCGGGCCGTGCGCTGAAGAAGGTCGTGCTCGAACTTGGCGGTTCGGATCCCTTCATCGTGATGCCCTCGGCGGATCTCGATGCGGCGGCCAAGGCCGCGGTGACCGCGCGCGTGCAGAATACGGGCCAGTCGTGCATCTGCGCCAAGCGGATGATCGTCCATGCTGACATCTACGACGCCTTCCTCGAGAAATTTTCGGCGGGGATGCAGGGGGTCGTCGCCGGCGACCCGATGGATGCGGCGAGCGACATAGGCCCGCTATCGAGCGAGGAGCAGCGCGCGACGGTACTCGGCCAGCTTAGGTTGTTCGAGCAGGCGGGCGCGAAGCTGCTGTTCGGCGGCGAGGCGCTTCCCGGCAAGGGCGCGTATATGTCGGCCGGCATTCTGGTCGACGTGCCGACTGATCACGAAGTGGCGAACGAGGAACTGTTCGGGCCGATCGCGATGCTGTTCAAGGCGGCGGATATCGACGAGGCAATCGATATCGCCAATGCCGTGCCGTTCGGACTGGGCTCGTCGGTGTGGACGCAGGATGCCGACGAGCGCGCGCGTTTCGAGCGCGATATCGAGGCGGGGATGATCGCGGTCAACAAGATGCTGGCAAGCGCGCCCGAGGCGCCGTTCGGCGGGGTGAAGCGCTCGGGACACGGGCGCGAGTTGGGGCCATACGGGCTGCACGAGTTCATGAACCTGAAGACCGTGCTGGGGTAAGGTGCCTCCCGCCCTCTCCCGCGAGCGGGAGAGGCTACGGAGACTTGGGTCGCGCTTCTTCAGCGCGGCCCTGGTCGTCGTCGGTGAGGGTCTTCCTTTTTTACGAGCGTCGAGAATCAGAAGAAAAAGACCCTCACCCAACCCTCTCCCGCAAAAGCGGGAGAGGGCTTTGAAGGCTTGCATTCAGTCCATCGTCAGCACGATCTTCCCGATATGATCCCCCGCCTCCATCCGCGCATGCGCAGCGGGGGCTTCGGCGAGCGGGAAGCTGCGGTCGAGGATCGGCTTTAGCCGGCCCGCTTCGACATGCGGCCACACCGTGCGGTGGAGTTCGTCGGCGACGAGGCTCTTGAACGCCGAATCGCGCGGACGCAGCGTCGATCCGGTCAGCGTCAGGCGGCGGCGCATGATGTCGAAGATCGGGATGGTGGCGGTCGCCCCGCCCTGCACCGCGATCGACACGTGCCGACCGTCTTCGGCCAGGCATTGGAGGTTGCGCGGCAAATAGTCGCCGCCGACCATGTCGAGCACGACCGCGCAGCCCTGGCCGTCGGTGATTTTGGCGACCCGTTCGACGAAATCCTCGGTCTTGTAATTGATCGCATGCGCCGCGCCGAGTTTCAGCGCCGAGGCGCATTTGTCGTCGGAGCCCGCGGTGATGATCACGCTCAGCCCGAAGATCGCGCCGAGGCTGATCGCCATCGTCCCGATCCCGCTCGTCCCGCCATGCACCAGCACGGTGTCGCCTTCGGTCGCATAGCCACGCTCGAACAAATTGGTCCACACGGTGAAGAGCGTTTCGGGCAAAGCCGCTGCCTCGATCATCGACAAGGCATGCGGCACGGGCAGCACTTGCCCCGCCGCAACCGCGACATATTCGGCATAGCCGCCACCCGCGAGCAAGGCGCAGACGGGCTGCCCCATCAGCTCGAAATCGACGTCAGCGCCTTGCGCGACGACGATTCCCGACACCTCGAGCCCCGGGATCGACGGCGCGCCCGGCGGCGGCGCGTAGCCGCCCTTGCGCTGGAGCACGTCGGGCCGGTTGACCCCGGCCGCGGCCACACGGATCAGCACCTCATCGGGACGCAGCGTCGGAACGGGCCGTTCGACCACGCGCAGGACTTCGGGTCCGCCCGGACCATCGGGGTCGATTGCGCGCATGGTATCCGGAATTCCGTCCATCGATCTTATGCCCCGTTTTGCCTGCGCGCCTTATTGACATGGCCGCTCGCCGGGTCAACGATCCCGCAATGGACTTGGACGAGATTCTCCCGAAACGCGCGGGCGATCCGCTCGCGGCGCTGCTCGCGCAGGACCTCGACCCGTTGTCGGTCGCGGAACTTGAGGCGCGGGTTGCCGCGCTGCAAACCGAGATCGCGCGCACAACCGCGAAGATGGAACACGCCGCCAGCCATCGCGTTGAAGCCGATAATCTGTTCAAGTCTTGATGCCAGACTGCCCTCCCATCCGCTATAAGATGGCAGTAAGGGCGGCGAACGATTTTCAAGTGCTTGCAGTGGCGGATACGCCTTCCAACATAGGCGCAAAGGGCTGCGCTTTCGCCGCAGCCCGCAAGGAGTGAAGACCTGATGCCATCCTTTGCCTCCGCGCTTGAAACCACGCTTCACAAGGCGTTGGAAGCCGCGTCGTCACGTCGCCACGAATATGCGACGCTCGAACACTTGCTGCTGGCGCTGATCGATGACGAGCATGCCTCGAAGGTGATGCAGTCGTGCAACGTCGATACCGCCGAGCTGACCGCGACCGTCAAACATTATCTCGATACCGAGCTCGAAGCCTTGAAGGTCGATGCGGCGACCGATCCCTCGCCGACCAGCGGCTTCCAGCGCGTCGTCCAGCGCGCGATCCTGCACGTCCAGTCGTCGGGCCGCGACGAAGTGACCGGCGCGAACGTGCTCGTCGCTCTGTTCAGCGAGCGCGAGAGCTATGCCGTCTATTTCCTGCAGCAGCAGGACATGAGCCGGCTCGATGCGGTGAGCTTCATCAGCCACGGCGTCGGCAAGGGCGGCGCGGCACCCGAAGCGTCAACTCCCAAGGGCGTCGAGGAAGAGAAGCCGCAAAAGCCCGGCGAGAAGGGCAAGAGCGAGTCTGCGCTCAAGCAGTTCTGCGTCGATCTCAACGAGAAGGCCAAGAAGGGCAAGGTCGATCCGCTGATCGGTCGCGGCCCCGAGGTCGATCGCACCGTGCAGATCCTGTGCCGTCGTTCGAAGAACAACCCGCTTTATGTCGGCGATCCCGGTGTCGGGAAAACCGCGATCGCGGAAGGCCTCGCGCGGAAAATCGTCGAGGGGAATGTTCCCGAGGTGCTGCTGCCGGCGGTGATTTACTCGCTCGACATGGGCGCGCTGCTGGCCGGCACGCGCTATCGCGGTGACTTCGAGGAACGCCTCAAGGCGGTCGTCACCGAGCTCGAGAAGATGCCCGATGCGATCCTGTTCATCGACGAGATCCACACCGTGATCGGTGCCGGCGCGACCAGCGGCGGGGCGATGGACGCGTCGAACCTGTTGAAGCCGGCGCTGTCGGGCGGGACGATCCGCTGCATCGGCTCGACGACGTACAAGGAGTTCCGCAACCACTTCGAGAAGGACCGCGCGCTGCTGCGGCGCTTCCAGAAGATCGACGTCAACGAGCCGACGATCGAGGACACGATCAAGATCCTCGCGGGCCTGCGCTCGGCGTTCGAGGACCATCACAAGGTCAAGTACACCCCCGACGCGATCAAGTCGGCGGTGGAGCTCAGCGCGCGCTACATCAACGACCGCAAGCTGCCCGACAAGGCGATCGACGTGATCGACGAAGTCGGCGCGATGCAGATGCTGGTGCCGCTCGCCAAGCGCAAGAAGACGATCACGTCGCGCGAGATCGAACAGGTCATCGCGACGATGGCGCGCATCCCGCCAAAGTCGGTCTCGACCGACGACACCAAGGCGCTCGAATCGCTCGAGACCGATCTCAAGCGCGTGGTGTTCGGGCAGAATGCGGCGATCGAGAAGCTAGCGTCGGCGATCAAACTGTCGCGCGCTGGCTTGCGCGATCCCGAGAAGCCGATCGGCAACTATCTGTTCACCGGCCCCACCGGCGTCGGCAAGACCGAAGTCGCCAAGCAGCTCGCGACGATCATGGGGATTCCGCTCCAGCGGTTCGACATGTCCGAATATATGGAACGCCACTCGGTCTCGCGGCTGATCGGTGCGCCGCCGGGCTATGTCGGGTTCGACCAGGGCGGTTTGCTCACCGATGCGATCGACCAGCAGCCGCATTCGGTGCTGTTGCTCGACGAGATCGAGAAGGCGCATCCCGATTTGTTCAACATCCTGTTGCAGGTGATGGACAACGGTCGCCTGACCGACCAGCACGGCAAGACGGTCGACTTCCGCAACGTCATCCTGATTATGACGACCAATGCGGGTGCCAGCGACATGGCGCGCGAAACGCTCGGCTTCGGCAACCTCACCCGTGAGGGCGAGGACGAGCAGGCGGTGCAGAAGATGTTCACGCCCGAGTTCCGCAACCGCCTCGATGCGATCGTGCCGTTCGGCTATCTGCCGACCGAAGTGGTCGCGCGCGTGGTCGACAAGTTCATCCTGCAGCTCGAGCTGCAGCTGGCCGACCGCAACGTGCACATCAAGCTCGACGACGAATCGAAGACGTGGCTCACCACCAAGGGCTATGACAAGCTCTACGGTGCCCGCCCGATGGGCCGTTTGATCCAGGAAAAGATCAAGCAGCCGCTCGCCGAGGAATTGCTGTTCGGCAAGCTGGTCCATGGCGGCGAGGTGACGGTCAAGCTGAAGGACAACGCGCTTGCGTTCGAGATCACTTCGGCCCCACCCAAGAAGCCCAAGAAGAAGCCAGTGAGCCGCACCGACAAGGACACGACCACGGTAAAGTGACCGATATGACCGCTGGGTGCGAACACCGCGTTCGCGCCCGGCGGTCCTGTTTGCCGTAGAGACCGCTGGCCCGGCAATCGAGATTGCGCCCAACCGCAATCCCTCCAGCCGCAATCCCTTCCGCCGCAATCCCTCCCGTCGCATTAACGGTCTTTTCGTCAAAGGCGCTCTATGGCGCCGCTATGCAAAGTGCGCCGCACTACCGTCTTTTGAGCCTTGTCGCCGCTTTTCTGCTGGCACTTGGCTGGTCGTGCCCCGTCACTGCGCAGACCGACCGATCCGGCCAGCCGGTCTCTGTCTGTGTCGTCCGCGCCCACCCTGGGATGACGCCGCAGTCGCTGTTCGTCGGCACGACACGCTTCGACTGCAATCCGCAACAGACGACGCTTGGCGGCGGCGATTATTGGGTCCGCTCGGTTCCGGTGCAGCGATCGGGTCCGGTCGAAATCCGCGTCGCCAGCCTGTGGCAGCGCGCCGTGACGCTCTACGCGCTCTACGCCGATGGCACGATCGTATCGCAACGGCTCGATCAACAAGGCACGATGCGGCATATCCAGCTCGGCGCGATCGTCGGCCAGCCGCTGCCCGCGCGCGGTGCACCGCTGGTTCGATTGCTCTGGCATGTCGAAGGTGCTGCCAATCTGCGCGGCATCCTGCGCGATGCGCGGATCGCGACGCCTGAACAAGCCGTGCGATCGAACCTGCTGCTGGCCGCGCTGTATGGCGGGTTCGCCGGCCTGTGCATCGCGCTGTTCACCTATAATCTGGCGCTGTGGGCGACGCTGCGACATCGATTCCAGCTTGCGTATTGCGCGATGGTGCTAGGCTTGTTGTGCTACGCCATTTCCTCGTCGGGCGCGCTCGCCTGGGCTTGGCCCGAGCTTGCCAATAACGACCGGATGCGCATCAACTACCTTACGCTCGGCGTATCGGCGGTGGCGGCCCTGCTGTTTGCGCGGACCTTTTTCGAGCCGCGCGTCTTTGCAGGCGGGCTGGGGCGACTGTTCACCGTTGCCGCCGCGACGATGCTCGCGGCGACGCTCGGCTATGCGCTGTTCGGGCCGAGCAATGTCTGGCTGCTCGACCGCTGCTTCACCTTGGCGTTTGCCGGCCAATTGCTTGTCGTCGGGCCGATGCTGTGGCGCGCGTGGCGGACACGGAGCAACTATCTGTGGCTGTTCGCACTCGCCTGGGGCGCGCCCGTATTCGTCGCCTGCTTCCGCGTGGCGAGCGGGCTCAGCCTGATCCAGTGGAACTTCTGGATCGACAATTCGACGATCGTGATGATGACGCTCGAAGCCTTGCTGTCGAGCTTTGCGATTGCCTATCGCGTGCGCGTGCTCAGTCTCGAGCGCGATGCCGCGCGCGAGGGCGAGCTCGCCGCGCTGTTGCTCGCCGAGATCGATCCGCTGACCGGCCTGCTCAACCGCCGTGCCTTTCTGGCGGCCGCGATCGGGCGCACGGGCGAGCAAATGCTGCTCATCCTCGATCTCGACCATTTCAAGCTGATCAACGAAACGATCGGCCATGACGGCGGCGACGACGTGCTCCGCGCGGTCGCGCGCACGCTGCAACTGTCGGTTCCCGAGGCGGCGCTCGTCGCGCGGATCGGCGGCGAGGAATTTGCGATCGTGCTTCCCGCCGACACCCCGATCGAACCCCGCGACATTCTCGACCGATTGCGCGCGACGCGGATGCCGTACGACGTCGCGGTGACCGCGAGCATCGGCAAATGCATTGGCCCATTGCAGCGTGAAGTCGATTGGAAGGCGCTCTACGGCGCCGCCGACCGGGCCTTGTACGACGCCAAGAGCGCCGGGCGCGATCGCGCGCGGATCCGCGCGCTGCCCGACCGCATCGCCGCGTGAGACGCCTTGCCGCGAATCGGCACTGAGCGTACAAGCGCAGCCCAAGGGGATATGCTGTGCGCAACCGTCGCATCATGGTCGGGTTCGTCGCAGTCGTCGCGCTGATCGCGGTGGCGCGCCATCCGAGCGCCGATATCCAGATCCTCACCCATGATTCAACCGACCCCGCGCCGCATCGGATGAAGGCCGCGATCGATCTCGGTCTCGTCGGCATCTCGGTGCTGGTGACCTGGACGGGAAACCATTTGTAATCCGCTGACTATCCGAGGACGGCGCCGGTGGGTTGCCGGGAACGGAAGGCTTGCTTACACACGTGTCAATGAGCGATCCTGAAGCCGTTTGGCACGAATCCTATCGTCACCCCACTGCCTGGGACAGCGTCTATCCGCCGCTTTCGGTGGTGGATATGTTCGATCAATCGGCCGCCAGCGCGGGCAAGGCGCCGCTGATCGATTTTCTCGGGCGGCATTACAGCTATGCCGAGACGCTCGACGGCGCCAATCGCGTCGCGGCGGGGTTGCAGGCGCTGGGCTATGGTCCGGGCGACCGGATCGGGCTGTTCCTGCCCAATGCGCCGCATTACCTCGCGGCCTATTACGGCATCCTCAAGCTCGGCGCGACGGTGGTCAATTTCTCGCCGCTCTACACCGTTGCCGAGCTCGCACATCAAGTCGAGGATTCGGGGACGCGCGTGCTGTTCACGCTGTCGGCCAGCGCGCTGCTCCCGACCGCGCTGAAAGTGCTCGAGACCAGCCAGCTCGAGCGGCTGATCGTCGGGTCGATCGCGGGTGCGCTGCCCGCCTCGAAATCGATCCTCTACCGGCTGTTCAAGCGCAAGGAAGTCACGCCGCGCCCGAACGATCCGCGCATCCTGAGCTTTTCGGGGCTGATCGCCAATGACGGCAAGCACGCACCCGCGACGATCGATCCGATGACCGACGTCGCGTTGATCCAATATACCGGTGGTACCACCGGCACCCCCAAGGGCGCGATGCTGACGCACCAAAATCTGTCGGCCAATGCGCGGCAGGTAATGGGGATCGACCCGCACCCGAACGAACCCGACCGTATTCTCGGCGTGCTGCCGCTGTTCCACGTCTTCGCCAATACCTGCGTGCTCAACCGTACCGTGCTCAACCGCGGATGCATCGTGATGCTGCCGCGCTTCGAGGCTGGCGCGGTGCTCGGCGCGATCACGCGGACCAAGGCGACCGCGCTTCCGGGCGTGCCGACGATGTACCAGGCGCTGCTCGACCATCCCGACATCACCAAGACCGATTTCTCGTCGTTGCGCGTCTGCATCTCGGGCGGCGCACCGCTCGCCGCCGAGTTGAAGGCGAAGTTCGAGGCGGCGACCGGGGCGACCGTGGTCGAGGGCTATGGCCTGTCGGAAAGCTCGGGCGTGCTTTCGGCCAATCCGTACGAGCGGCCCGGCAAGACCGGCAGCATCGGCCAGCCGATCCCGTCGACGCATCTGCGGCTCGTCGACAAGGCCGATCCGACCCAGCCCCCGCCCCCCGGCGAGCCGGGCGAGATCGTCGCGATGGGGCCGCAGATCATGAAGGGCTATTGGAACCGGCCCGACGCCGATGGCGAAGTGTTCGTCACCAATGCCGCAGGGCGCTGGCTGCGCACCGGCGATGTCGGCACGATCGACGAAGACGGCTTCGTGCGGATCGTCGACCGGTTGAAGGACATGCTGTCGGTATCGGGCTTCAAGGTCTTCCCGAGCCAGATCGAGGCGATCCTGCACCATCATCCCGCGGTCAAGGAGGCGATGGTGATCGGCCTCCCCGATCCGTATCGCGGCGAGCAACCGCGTGCCTATGTCACGGTCAACGAGGAGGTCGCGGCGACCGGCGCGGAGTTGCGCGACTGGCTCAACCCGCAGCTCGGGCGGCACGAGCGCGTCGACGACGTGGTGATCCGCCTGACGATGCCCAAGACGATGATCGGCAAGCTCAGTCGCAAGGATCTGATCGCAGAAGTGATGGCGGAGGCGCCGGCCGTATGACCGCTTCCCCGCCCGTCATTCCCAAGAAACCGGGTGTCTGGCTTTCTTGGGAATAGCGGAGTGGCTGCGCACCGTATGACAGTTGCGTGAAGGTCAACGATTCCGATTGTAACAATCTGTCTGCATAGACCCAAGACCAGTATGGCTTCGGGGTTGTCGACGATGGACGCTGTGACCAAGATCGCAATGAATGGTCTGTCGGGCGGCACGATCGCCGATCTGGCAGACTTCGCGCACTCGCAACCGTCGATCCCCGAGCGGACGATCAGCGAGCGTCGGCGCTATCGCACGATCTGGATCTCCGACATCCATCTCGGCACGCGCGGCTGCAATGCCGATCTGCTGATCGACTTTCTCGACCATGTCGACAGTGAGACGCTCTATCTCGTCGGCGACATCATCGACGGCTGGCGGCTCAAGAAGAAATTCTACTGGCCCGCCGCACATAACGACGTCGTGTGGCGCCTGCTCAAGCGCGCCAAGCGGGGCGCGCATGTCGTGTACATTCCCGGCAATCACGACGAAGTCGTCCGCCAGTTCTGCGGGCTCGATTTCGGCGGCATCGCGATCCGCCGCAACGCGGTGCATGAAACCGCCGACGGGCGTCGGTTGTTGGTGCTGCATGGCGACGAATTCGATGCAATCACCCTCGCGCACCGCTGGCTGGCGCATGTCGGCGATGTGGCGTACGAATTCATGATGGCGCTCAATCGCTGGGTGAACGCCTATCGCCGCGCCTTCAGCCTGCCCTATTGGTCGCTGTCGAAGCATGCCAAGGCCAAGGTCAAGAACGCGGTGCAGTTCATTTCGAATTACGAAGAAATCGTCGCGCAGGCGGCTGGCGCGCGTGGTGTCGACGGGGTCGTTTGCGGCCATATCCACACCGCCGAGTTCCGTGATATCAACGGCATTGCCTATTATAACGACGGCGACTGGGTGGAAGGCTGCACGGCCTTGGTCGAGCATTTCGACGGGAGAATGGAATTGCTGCACTGGGCCGACGAGATTGCCGCGCGGGAAACGTCCCGGCCGACGGCGCAGATCGAGATGTTGGCGGCCTGACCCGCGTGCGGATCGCCATCGCCACCGATGCATGGAGCCCCCAGGTCAACGGGGTCGTGCGCACCTTGCAAGCGGTGCGTGCCGAACTCGAGCGCCAGGGCCATGAGGTGCTGATCGTCTCGCCCGATCTGTTCTATTCGATGCCCTGCCCGACCTATCCCGAGATCCGCCTGGCCTTTGCCAGCACCGCGAGCGTCGGCAAGATGCTCGCCGATTTCGCACCCAACGCGATCCATCTCGCGACCGAGGGACCGGTCTGCCTTGCCGCGCGGCGCTGGTGCCTGACGCGCGGGTTTCCCTTCACCACCGCGTATCACACGCAGTTCCCCGATTACGTCTCGGCGCGGACCGGCGTGGATCCCGAATGGGTGTGGCGCTACATTCGCTGGTTCCACTGGCCCGCCCAGTCGATCCTCGCCTCGACGCCGTCGATCGCGGCGACGCTCAAGTCGCATGACCTCACCAAGATCCGCCATTGGGGCCGCGGCGTCGATCTCGGGACGTTTGGTCCGCAAGTCGCCCCGCTTGCAGCGATCGAAGCGCTCAAGGCGACGAGCGGCGGGCCGATCCAGCTCTATGTCGGGCGCGTCGCGGTCGAGAAGAATATCGAGGCGTTCCTCACCGCCAAGCATCCCGGCACTAAGGTGATCGTCGGCGACGGCCCGGCACGCGCCACGCTCGTCGCGCGCTACCCCGACGCGCATTTCCTCGGGCCATTGTTCGGCGCCGATCTCGCCGGCGCCTATGCCGCCGCCGACGTCTTCGTTTTCCCAAGCCGCACCGACACGTTCGGCCTGGTGATGATCGAAGCGCTCGCCAGCGGCACGCCCGTCGCGGCCTACCCAGTGACCGGGCCGGTCGATGTGCTCACCCCGCATGTCGGCGCGATGGACGAGGATCTCGACACCGCGATCGCCACCGCGCTCACCCGCGACCGCGGGGCGTGTGCCGCTTATGGCCAGACCTTTACCTGGGAAGCGAGCGCACGCCAGTTCCTCGGCGCGCTCGTTCCCGTGGAGCATCCCGAGGCGATCGCGGCTTGAGCGACTAGCGACGATGCGGTAAATTGTGGCGCTGCTGTTGGAGGTCGCACGATGGACGTACCTGTTGGGCCGCATTGGGAAAGCTTCGTCGAGACAAGTGTCGCCGAGGGCCGCTATGCGTCCGCGGTCGATGTCGTGAACGAAGGTCTGCGGTTGGTCGAAGAGCGCGATGCGAAGATCAAGGCGCTGCGCGAGACGCTGCAGGCGTCGATCGCCGAGAATGTCTGGCACTCTGCCGACGACGTATTTCGCAGGCTCCATGAAGATCTCGATGCTTGGGAGCGCGAGCGCGGCTGATGCGCCGCCTCAAAATGAGTCAGGCGGCGCAGCGCGACCTTAAGGCCATCGCGCGCTACATCGCAGATTAGAGCGGCAGCGACATCGCGCGCGGCTTGATAGACGGGGTGCGCGAGCATTGCGACCGCATCGCCGCGCTTCCCGGTTCGCTCGGGACTGCGCGGCCGGAGTTGGGCACAGACCTGCGCAGTACGCCGCATAGTCGCTACATCATCTATTTTCGCTACACCGAGGACGCGCTGGAAGTCATCAACGTGCGAGACGCGCGTCGGGATGCCGTCGCATATCTCGCCGAGCTCGAAGCCGATCTCTAACCGACCGCAACCGCGCTTGCCCTCCCCTGCCATTCGCTCTACATTGCATGTCAGCATAAGTGGCCGCTCCGAAAGGGGCGGCCCTTTCCGTTTTTGAGGAGTATCCCGTGGCCCAGCCGCTCATGCCGCACGCGACCGCCGCCTGGCTCGTCGACAATACCGCGCTCAGCTTCGAGCAGATCGCCGAATTTTGCGGCCTGCACATCCTCGAGGTCCAGGCGATCGCCGATGACACCGCCGCGACCAAGCTGACCGGCCGCGACCCGATCCGCGCGCACGAGCTGACGCAGGACGAGATCGACAAAGGGCAGGCCGATCCGGAGTACACGCTCAAGATCCTCAAGGGGCCCGAGCAGGTCCGCCGCACCAAGGGGCCGCGCTACACGCCGGTGTCGAAGCGGTCGGACAAGCCCGACGGCATTTCGTGGATCATCCGCAACCATCCCGAGATCAGCGACGGCGCGATCGGCCTGCTGATCGGCACGACGCGCACGACGATCGCGGCGATCCGCGACCGCAGCCACTGGAATATCGCCAACATCACCCCGAAGGATCCGGTGACGCTCGGCCTGACGACGCAACGCGAGCTCGATGCGGCGGTCGCCAAGGCCGCCAAGGCGGCTGGCCTCGAAGCTCCGGTCGACACGCGGCTCGAGGGTGACCGCGAAGCGCTGATCACCGAGCTGCGCGCGCAGCGCGACCAGCTCGCGCGCGACGCCGAAGCCGCCGAGAATGGCGAAGTCGTCGCCCCGCGCGCCGAGCCGACCGCCGAGACGCTGTTCAAGCGCTGATGTAATCTGTCACCCCCGCGAAAGCGGGGGTCCCGCTTCTACCGCCGGCCCGGAGAAGAAGCGGGATTCCCGCTTTTGCGGGAATGGCGGCAGAAGGGGTCCGGGAAGTAAGATGACCCAGCCTCCTCGCTTCGATTTCACCATCCACGCCACCGACGGCAAGGCGCGGACCGGCGAAATCGCGATGCGCCGCGGCACGATCCGCACGCCGGCGTTCATGCCCGTCGGCACCGCCGCGACGGTCAAGGGCGTCAAGCCCGCCGACGTCCGCGCAACCGGCGCCGACATCCTGCTCGGCAACACCTATCACTTGATGCTCCGCCCCGGCGCCGAACGCGTCGCGCGATTGGGGGGCTTGCACGATTTCATGGGCTGGGACCGCCCGATCCTCACCGATAGCGGCGGCTATCAGGTGATGAGCCTGTCCGACCTGACCAAGCGCGACGAGAATGGCGTGACCTTCAAGTCGCATCTCGACGGCTCGCGCCACACGCTCAGCCCGGAGCGCTCGATCGAAATCCAGCGGCTGCTCGGCTCGGACATCGTGATGGCGTTCGACGAGTTGGTGCCGACGACCTCGACGCCCGAAGTGCAGGCAGCCGCAATGGCGCGCTCGATGCGCTGGGCCAAGCGCTCGCGCGATGCGTTCGACGGCGGCGGCGCGCATGCCGAGGGCGCGGCGATCTTCGGCATCCAGCAAGGTGCGCTCGACCAGACGCTGCGCGGCGACAGCGCGGCGGCACTGATCGACATCGGGTTCGACGGCTATGCGGTCGGCGGGCTCGCGGTCGGCGAAGGGCAGGAGGCGATGTTCGCGTGTCTCGACTTCGCGCCGGGCCAGCTCCCCGTCGACAAGCCGCGCTACCTGATGGGCGTCGGCAAGCCGACCGACATCGTCGGCGCGGTCGAGCGCGGGATCGACATGTTCGATTGCGTGCTGCCGACGCGGTCGGGGCGGACGGGCCAGGCGTTCACGCGGCACGGCCCGATCAACATCCGCAACGCGAAATTCGCCGAGGACCAGGGGCCGCTCGATCCCGCGTGCGGCTGCCCGACCTGCCAGCATCCCGAGCACGGTGGGAGCCGCGCCTATCTGCACCATTTGGTCCGATCCGGGGAAATCCTCGGCGCGATGTTGATGACCGAGCACAATCTGTGGTTCTATCAGGCGATGATGGCCGACCTGAGGGCAGCAATCGCGGCGGGGCGGCTCAAAGCCTTCGCCGATGCGTTCCGACAGGCGTATGAGAGCCACGCAGAGAGGGTGTAATGTCCAAGATCAACGAAATCGAAGCCGCCGCGCTCGAACACAAGCGCGTCCGTGATGCCGCCGAAGCGAAGGGTGAGAAGCACGGCAACTGGCCGGTCGCGCCGATCGCGATCGGGGTGGGTGTCGGATCGGCCGCACTGGCGGCGGCGCTGCTCTACGTGAACCGCTCGAAGAAGCCGTAAGCCCTGTCACCCCGGCCTTGTGCCGGGGTGCACCGTGCCGCGTGGTCACCGTGCGATCATCGAACGCTGCGCAAGCATCGGAGTGGCCCCCGGCACACGGCCGGGGTGACGATGTATCGGGTGGTGTGCCATCTGATTGACACAGCCCCTGCTGCCGCGCGACACAGTGGCGCAACGCCGCCCCCATCCGGAGCCTCCCTTTATGCTGTCCCGTGCCGCCCTCCTGCTGGGCGCCGCCCTGCTCCCGCTCACCGCCGCCACCGCGCAACCCGCTCCGACCACACCCGCCCCCGCGATCAAGCCGATCGCCTTCACCGAGCGCACGCTCGCCAATGGCCTGCGCGTCTACGCGATCCGCGACACGAGCACGCCCAACGTCTCGGTCCAGGTCTGGTACGATGTCGGATCGAAGGACGATCCCGCCGGGCGCTCGGGCTTCGCGCACATGTTCGAGCATTTGATGTTCAAGGCGACGCGCAACCTCGTCTCCGAACAGTTCGATCGGCTGACCGAGGATGTCGGCGGCAACAACAATGCCTCGACCAACGACGACTACACCGAATATCACGAGACGATCCCGGCGAACCACCTCCAGCGGCTGCTGTTCGCCGAGGCCGACCGGATGGCCGCGCTCGTCGTCGAGCCCAAGAGCTTCGCCTCCGAACGCGACGTGGTGAAGGAGGAGTTGCGCCAGAACACCAACGCGCGGCCCTACGGCAAGCTGTTCTCGCTCTATTTCCCCGCCGTGTCCTACACGCGCCATCCGTACGCACGCGGGACGATCGGCAGCCTCGACAATCTCGAGAGCGCACAGATCGACGATGTCCGCGCGTTCCACGCGACCTATTATCGGCCCGACAATGCCGTGCTCGTCGTCTCGGGCAATTTCGATGCGGCGCAGCTCGATGGCTGGGTCGACCAGTATTTCGCGAAGATCAAACGCCCGACATCGCCGATCCCGCGCGTCACCGTGCCCGAACCCGCGCGCACCAAGGCAACGCATTACGTCGTCCACGAAGCCAACACGCCGCTGCCTGCGGTGATGATCAGCTATCCGATCCCCGCCGACAACCATCCCGACGGCCCCGCACTGAGCGTGCTCAATGCGGTACTGTCGCAAGGCGAGAGCTCGCGGTTGTACGAATCGCTCGTCTATCGCGATCAGCTCGCGCAGAGCGCCGAGAGCGTGCTCGATTCGAAGCAGGGCCCGGGCAACCTCGCGGTGTTCGCGATCCTCGCGGGCGGCAAGACCGCAGCAGCCGGCGAGACGGCGCTGCGCCGCGAAGTCGCGCGGCTGCGCGATACGCCGGTGAGCGCCACCGAACTCGCCGAGGCGAAGAACGAGATCCTGACGGGCGCACTGCAGGCGCGCGAGACCCCCGAAGGCAAGGGCCGCACGATCGCCTCGTCGGTGATCATCGACGGCGACGCGCGCGCCGCCGACCGGCAGCTCGCCGCGATCGGCCGCGTTACCGCCGCCGACGTCCAGCGCGTCGCAGCGAAGTATCTGCGCGACCAGCGTTCGGCGACGATCCAGTATCTCCCCGAGGATGCGACCGCCAAGGCACCGCAGAACGACCGGATCGAAGTCGCCGATACCGTGGTGGTCTCGCCATTGGTCGCGCCCGGCAAGATCGAGGTGGTGACGCCCGCCAGCGCTGCCGACCGCATCGCCCCGCCACCACCCGCCGCCGCGATCGCCGCAGCCGCACCGGTGACCCACGAATTCGCGCTCGCCAACGGGATGCGCGTCGTCGTGGTCGAGAAGCACGATCTGCCGCTGCTCACCGCCTTGCTCGTCGCGCAGGGTGGGGCGGCCGACGACCGGCCCGATCGTGCCGGGGTCAACAGCCTCGCTGCGGACTTGCTGACCAAGGGCACCACGACCCGCTCGGCAACCCAGATCGCGCGGCAGATCGAGGCGCTTGGCGGATCGATCTCAAGCGATGCGAGCTGGGACGGCAGTTCGATCGAGGTGACGGTCAAGTCCGACCAGGCGACGCCCGCGCTGGCGATCCTCGCCGATGTCGCGCGCAATCCGGTCTTCGCGCCCGCCGAGATCGAGCGCGCGCGCGCGCAGACGATCGACGGCGTCCAGGTCGCGATCAAGGATCCGAGCCAACTCGCCGGGCTCGTCGCCGCGCGCGCGGCGCTCGGTGCTTCGCCGTACGGGCATCCGCGCTCGGGCACGCCGATGTCGCTCAAGGCGATCACGGCGAGCGACATCCGCGCCGCCTATGCCAAGGCCTGGGCGCCCGCACAGGCGACGCTGGTGATCGTCGGCGACGTGACTCCGGCACACGCCAAGGCGCTTGCCGAAGCCAATTTCGCCAGCTGGAAGGCGAGCGTGCCGGTCGGTCCCGATGGCCCGCGGCAGATCTACCCCGCGCCGCGCGTCGTCGTGGTCGACATGCCGGGCGCGGGCCAGGCCGGCGTCGTCGTGGCGCGCCCCGGAATCGCACGCAGCGATCCGGCCTATTATCCCGCGGCGGTCGCCAACACGGTGCTCGGCGGCGGTTTCTCCTCGCGGCTCAACCAGGAGATCCGCATCAAGCGCGGGCTTGCTTATGGCGCCGGAAGCAGCGTGCAAGCCGGTCGCCTGCCGGGCGTCGTCGCCGCGCGCACCTCGACCAAAAATCCGAGCGCGCCCGAGACGGTGTCGATCATCCTCGCCGAAATGAAGCGGCTTGGTGCCGAACCCGTCAGCGCGGCCGAGCTCGATACGCGCAAAGCGGTGTTGGTCGGCAATTTCGGCCGTGCGACCGAGACGACGGGCGGGATCGCCGGGACGGTCGGCGGCTATGTCGTCCAGGGCCTGCCGCTCAGCGAGCTCGGGCAGTACACGCAGCGCGTGTCGGCGGTCGATCCGGCGGCGGTGCAGGCGGCAGCGGCAAAGCTGCTCGATCCAGCGGCGGCGAGCGTCGTCGTGGTCGGCGATGCGAAGCTCTTCCTGCCCGAACTGCGCAAGGCCTATCCGAACGTCGAGGTGATCGGCGCGGACGTGCTCAAGCTCGACAGCGCGGCGCTGCGCTGATCGATCCCTGCAACCGTCACCCCGGCCGCGCCGGGGTGACCGAACCCCTGCATTAACCACCAATCGTATCGTCGCGAGACACCCCTAAATCAGCAGCATCGCAGCGCGCCAAAATCGGCTAAAGCGCGCGCGTGTATTTGCAGGCGGTCCTTGGCTGGGTGAAGATGCGGCGGCTGAGCAAGCTCGGTGCCGTCGGCCTGTGCGCGCTCGTGCTGGCGGGCGTATCGGCGCATGCGGCGCTGCGTGCGATCATCCTCCAGCACGCCAAGGCGGCGCAGCACGCCCCTGCGCCGAGCGGTTATGAGATCGAGGATCATTTCCCCGGCGCCGCGTATTTCAACGCGGCCGACGATGCGGTGCAGAGCGACAGCGCCCCGGCGCGCGGCGCGACCGGGACGATCGCACTCCCCGACCTGCCGCTCCCGGTCGGCGCGGCGGCGCTCGCGGGGGACACCTCGGTCCGTCCCGCCCTCCCCTTTTCGATGGCGCGCGCGAGCGCGATCGACCGTGGCCGCGCGCTCCAATGCCTGACCACCGCGATCTATTACGAAGCCGCGAGCGAGCCCGATGCCGGGCAGCAAGCCGTCGCGCAGGTGATCCTCAACCGCGTGCGGCACCCGGCCTTCCCGGCCACGGTATGCGGCGTGGTGTTCCAGGGTTCGGAACATACCGGCTGTCAGTTCAGCTTCGCGTGCGATGGCGCGCTCCAGCGTGGGAGCCCGTCGCAGGCCTATTGGCTACGCGCGTTGAAGGTCGCCGCCGCGGCGCTCAACGGGCATGTGATGCCGCAAGTCGGGCTCGCGACGCATTACCATACCTATGCCGTCACCCCGGCGTGGAACCGCAGCCTCGTGATGACGGCCGCGATCGGCGCGCATTTCTTCCACCGTTGGCAGGGTGGCTGGGGCACGCCGGCGGCGTTCCGCCAGCCGTATCTGGGCGGCGAGCCGATCCCGGGCCCGCACCCGCGGCTCGATCCGCCGGCTCTTATGACGGCAGCCGTCGTGACGCCTGCGCTGCCCGCCGCCAAGCCGGTCACGATTCAGCCGACCTATACGCAAAGCGGCACCCCGATCGCCCCTGCAACCCCGGCTGCGGATACGCTGCCGGGTGACTCACAGATCCTCGATCGCTGGAAAGACTCGGGCAAGCCGCTGCGCTGAACTCGTCTTTCGGTAGCGCCGCGACCTCCCCAAGCTCGCCCTGAGCTCGTCGAAGGTCCGCTCTCCGCTTGCGCACGGCGCGCGAGCGGAGCGTTGGGCTTCGACAGGCTCAGCCCGAACGGAGTGCGGTATCTACCGTTCGCGACGAACCTCCCTTACTTTTTCACCGCCAGATACGTGTCGAACCACGCCCGCGTGCGCGCAACGACGTCGGCCGAATTGGCCGGCGCGCGGATGCCGTGGCCTTCTTCCGGATAGATCACCAGGCTGGTCGGTACGCCCATGTCCTTCAGCCCATGCCAATATTCGATCGACTGCGTCGGCGGCACTTCGATGTCGCGCTCGCCGACATAGATGAAGGTCGGCGTCTTGGCGTTCTTGATGAAATTGACCGCCGAGACATCCTCATAGGCCTTGCGATCCTCGTACAGCGTCTTGCCGAAGAACGGCAGCATCCACTGGTCGATGCCGTTGGTGCCGTAATAGCTCACCCAGTTCGACAGCCCCGCCCCCGCGACGATCGCCTTGAATCGGTTGGTCTGCGTGTTTGCCCACATCGCCATGAAGCCGCCATAGCTGCCGCCGGTCAGGCCGAGCCGCGCGTCGTCGACCGGGGCGACCTTTTCGACCGCGTCGATCCCGGTGAGGATGTCGCGCAGATCGCCGCCGCCGAAATCGCGCTTGTTGGCGGCGGTGAAGGCCTCACCCTGGCCGTAGCTGCCACGCGGATTGGGCAGGAAGATGTAATAGCCGGCATCGAGCATCGCGCCGTAGCCACCGCCGAAATACGGCACGTTCGCCGCCGACGGACCGCCATGGACGATCGTGATCATGGGCGCCTTCGCCTTGGGATCGGCGCCCAGCGGGGCGAGCAGCCAGCCCTGGACGTCGAAGCCGTCATTCTTCCAGCTGATGCTGCGCGCGGTCATCTTGGCCGGGATCGCGTCATTGTCGTGCGTGATCTGGACGGGCGCATCGACCGGGCCGGCGAAGATCGCTGGGGCATGCGTGAAGTCCTGCACCACCGTGGCGACGGTCTTGCCATCGGCGCTCCACGCGGCCTTGGCATCGCCCGCGGCGAGGTTCGACGGGCGGCTCCAACCGAGGCCGTCGGTGCTTGCGCGCTCGGCATAGAGCCCCATCCGGTCGCCGCGCAGCGCGGTGCCGCGGATGGCGGCGTCGCGCCACACAAGCGACGTCACCGTCAGCTTGCTGTTGGGCTGCGTGTTGCGTGGTTCGCCGCCGGCGAAGGGCACGGTCCAGACATCGCCGCCGACCGAGCCGAAATCGCTCATCAACCCGCCGATATAGGCGACGGTCTTGCCGTCGGGCGATACGCGCGGGAAGTTGAGCTGCGTCTTGGGGCGGGCGATCGTGCGCACCGCGCCGGTCTTGGCGTCGACCGCGTCGAGCGTCGCGACCCACCAATTGTTGTCGCCATTGCCGAGCGCCGAGGTGACGACGAAGCCGCTGCCATCGGGCGTCCAGTCATATTCGTAAATGTAGCGATCGGCGGGTGAAAGCGGCTGGACCTTGTCCGCCGTCACGCTGCCGCTCACGTCGAACACGGCAAGCCGCTGTTCGTCGCTCTTCTCGCCGATCTCGCCGATCTGGCGCACCCCGGCCTGCGCCGCGCCCGCTTCCTTCGCCGCGCCGATCGTGACGAGCAAGGCGATGCGCGACCCGTCGGGCGAGAAACGCGGCGTCTGTGCGATGCCGCTGATCGTCGCGACCGTATGCGGCTTGCCGTCATGGTCGACGAACAGCGTGACGAGCCCGGCCTTCTTGTCGCGCGTGAGATAGGCGAGGCTGCCGTCGGGCGCGAAGGTCAGACCCGACACCGAACACAGGGCGCCGCACGGATCGAAGCTGCGCAGCACCTTGCCGCTCGTCGCGCGAATCGTGATGCTAGTCTTGCTGCCCTCGCCGTCAATCGTCGCGATCCGGTCGCCCTGCGCCGAGAGCGCGAGCCCGCCATAGGAATGCACCGTGGGTGCGGCGAGCGCCGGGCTGGCGGAGGCGGCGAGCAGAAAAGCGAACAGGCTGAGGCGCATGGCAGGGAAGCTCCGTCGAGTGATGGAGCGGGATAGCACAGTGCGGCGGCGGAGCAATCGCGTCGCTGCGCCGATCGATTACGGCTTCCCGACCTGCGCGAGCAGCACGTCGACCGCCGCGCTCAACTGCGCATCGGTGCCGGTGCCTTCGCCGAGCGGCCGCGTCACCGTGACGTCGACCGGGCGCGGGTGCATTTCCATGTCCTGGCCGCGGCCGTCCTGGATTCGCGTGCCAGGCGTGCGCACCGACGACCCGTCGATCAGCGGCTCGCCGCCGGTGAAGATGATCCACCCTGCGGTCGGCTGCCCGACCACCTTGCCGAGCCCGAGCGCGCGATAGCCTTCGGTGAAATCCTCGGCGTCCGACAGCGACGATTCGTTGGTGACGAGCACGGTCGGCTTGCCGAGCGCACGCTGGCCTAGCGCCTGGCGGCCGGGCAGCGGGAACAGGTCGCGCGGCGTCATCGTCAGATAATTGGCGCGCGCGAAGACGTCGATCGCATAGCCGTTGATGAAGCCGCCATTGTTGTTGCGGATGTCGACGACGACGCCTTGCCGCCGCTGATTCTCGGCATCGAGATCGAGATAGAGCTGGTCGAGCGATTCGGACGACATGTCGGCGATGTGGACATAGCCGAGCTTGCCGCCCGACAGCCGATCGACCAGCGCGCGGCGGTCATCGACCCATTGGCGGTAGGCGAGCCCCGCTGCCGCGCCGACCGAGATCGGCCGGACGACGACGCTGCGCTGACCAGTCGCGCCAACGACGCCGAGCGCGACGCGGCGGCCGACGCTGTTCTCGAGCAGCGCATCGATATTGCCATGCGCGCCGATCGCGACGCCGCCGACGCTGACGATCCGGTCACCGGGAGCGATCTTCTCGATCGCCGCGGGCCCGAGCCGCACCACGTCGCGCACGATCAGACCGCGTCCCGCATCATAGGCGGCGCGATCGAAGCGCAGCCCGAGATCGCCGACGCGATTGGGCCGCGCGCTACCCGGTGCGCCGGGGCTAAGCGAAATGCCCGAATGCGAGGCGTTGAGCTCGCCGATCATCAGATTGATGATCCGCCGCTCCTCGTCGGGCGTGCGGGCCCCGGCGATATAGGGCTGGAAGCGCGCGCGCAGCGCCTTCCAGTCCTGGCCGTTGAATTTCGCATCGAAGAATTTGCGGTCGAGGATGCTCCACGCCTCGTCGAACACGATCTGTTTCTCGGTCGCGAAGTCGACGTCCATTTCGGCGCCGACCGGGATCGGCTTGGGTTTGGGGCTGTCGAGCGGCGTCGAAATGACGCGGCCGCCGTCGAGATAGAAGAGCGTCTTGCCGTCGCCCGCGAGCGCGAAATCGCCCTTCGGCCGATCGCTCTGCGTGAGTTGCTGCGCGACCGGAGGCTCGTCGGCAAGTTCGTCGAGGTTGTAGCTGTAGAGGTTGGCACGGCCCTTCTCGCGTGCGCGGAAGACGAGCGTCTTGCCGTCGGGGCTGATCACCGGCGTGTCGGCATTGAGCCCGAGCGGCAGGATCGTCGCGCGCGCGCGCAGGCCCTCCCACACGATCGACACCGGCTTCACCTTCGGCGCGGGGGTCGGCGGCGCGGCCCCCTTCTTCGCTGCGACGGGCAGCGGCTTGGGCGTCGGCGGCGTGGGCGTGTCAGACGGCGTGTCGGGCGTGCCGGGCTGTTTGCCGGGCTTGAACAGGTCGCTGAACTTGTCTTCCTTGAACTTCGGCACGTGCGGCAGCAGATCGATCCGCACGATCCGCGAATCCTCGCTGCGCTGCGCGGTGTCGAAGAGGATGTAGGTGCCGTCGGGCGACCAGGCGATCCCGCCCATCTGGCCGTTGGCGAGGAAACTGATCGGCCGCGCCGCGCCACCTGCGGCGGCGGCGACATGGACGTTCACGAACGAGCGCGAATCGAGCAACGGGAAGGCGATATACTGGCCATCGGGCGACCAGGTCGGGCGCGGGCCATCGCGCTCGTCGGTCGCGATCGCGCCGGTGAACAGCGTACGATCGGCGCCGCCTGCGAGTGTCACGACGTGGAGCTCGCGATCGTCGAGCACATACGCGGCCGACTTGCCGTCGGGCGCGTAAGTGGGCGCGGACGCGATCCCCTGGCGCGTCAGCACGGTCTCGCGCCCGCTTGCGACGTCATATTCGACGAGGCAATGCGCGAGCCCGCGCTCCGAAATGACGAGCGCGCGGCGGCTGTCGGGCGACCAGATCACTTCGCGCTCGGCACCCGGCGTATTGGTCACGCGCTGCGCCGTCCCGCCGTCCTTGGCCGACGTCGCGAACACTTCGCCGTGCCCGATCACCGCGATCTTCTGCCCGTCGCTCGAAAGTGCCAGGCGCGAGAAGCTCTGCAGCTGTTCGTGGCGGCGCGGCGTCGTGCTCGCAGCCCCGCGGAGCGTAATCGGCACCGCAGCGGCCTGCCCCGTCGCGGGATCGTAGCGCCACACACCGAAATCGCGCTCGAACACGACCGCCGACCCGTTTGCCGCCATCGACGGGTACAGAACGCGGCCGCTCGTGAAGTGCGTCAGCTGCTCGGGCGCCGCCTCTGCGCCGACGCCGACGCGCCAGAGATTCTCGGGCCCGCCCTTCGCGCTCATATAGACGAGGCTGGCACCGTCGCGGCTCCACATCGGCCAGGCGTGCTTCTCGCCATCGGCGAGGAGACGGCGATAAGCCCCGCCCTCGGCGACGGGCTTGAGCCACAGCTCGGTCTGGTCGATGTGCGAGGTGCCGTTGCGCCACCACTGTCCCGCGCTGATCCCACGCGTATTGATCGCCAGCGTGCTGCCATCGGGCGAGGGCGCGGCCTGGAACTCGGCGAGATAGGTCTCGCGGCTGACCTGCATCGGCGTGCCGCCATCGACCGCGATGCGGAAGATATCGGCCTGGCGGCCGACATCGGCGACGCCCGAGGCGAAGTACAGATATTTGCCGTCGGGCGACCAGGCGTCGAGCTCCTCGCCCGCCTCGGCATAGGTCAGCCGAGTCACCGCGCCGCTCGCCAGATCGAGCACATAGATGTTGGCGTTGCCGCCGCGCGTCGAGGTGAAGGCGAGCTTGGTCCCGTCGGGCGAATAGAGCGGGCGCGCCTCGGTCGCCGCATCGGTGACGAGCGGGCGCGCGACGCCGCCGTTCGCCGCGACCTCCCAGATGTCGCCGCCCGAGGCGAAGGCGATCAGCGCGCCGTCGGGGGAGAGCGTCGGCTCGGCGAAGGCGGGCCTGGCCTCCTGCGCCTGCGTGCGCGGTGCGGCCAGAGTGGTCGAGGCGAGCAGGCCCGTAGCCGCCAGCGCAAGGCGTTGAAATGTCATGAAGGAGCCCCGTTTCGTCGTTATCCCCGGCAATGAAGCGCAAAAGCCGGACGATCACAAGCCACACGCGTTTGCGCGGCTGGGGCGCAATCGCGGATGGTTTTGCAGGATCAGCATGCTAGCGCGGCTTCGTGGAAAATTCGACCGACAGACGCGCGATCCTGATGGGCGGCAGCGCGATCATGCTGCTGGCGCTGCTGCATGGCGCGCTGTTCTGGCCGGGGATCATGACGTGGGACGCGATCCGGCAATTTGGCCAGGCGCTGAGCGGTCAGTATGACGATTGGCACCCACCGGCGATGAACTGGCTGTGGCGGCAGCTCGGGCTGTTCGGCGCGGGGCCGGCGCCGATGCTGGTGCTGCAGCTTGCGCTCTATTGGGGTGGCACCGCTTTGTGGATGCAGGCGGCATGGGCGCGCGGACAGCGGGCGGCGGCGGGGGCGATCGGCTTGCTCGCGCTGTCGCCGATCGTGCTGGTGCTGGTGGGCACGATCCTTAAGGACAGCCTGTTCGCAGGCACGTTGCTGCTCGCGAGCGGCCTGCTCGCCGCGCGACCGGGCGACCGCGCCGCGCGGATCGTCGCCGCGCTGCTGCTCGTCGCGGCGGCGACGCTGCGCTTCAATGCGGTTCCGGCGTGCCTGCCGCTGCTGTTGCTTGCCCTGCCGACCGCATGGCGGCGAACGTGGCCGCGGCTCGGCGCGACTGCGGTGCTTGCGGCGATCCCGCTGGTGCTCGCTTTGCCGCTCGCCAACACAGCGCTTCACGCCAAGCGCAGCGGCGTCGAACTGTCGCTGGTGATCTACGATCTCGGCGGGATCGGCGCGTTCGCCCGGACCGATGTCTTCCCGCGTACGGGGGTCTCGAAGCCGATCGCGGTCAATGCCGACTGCTATTCGCCGATCTCGTGGGATCGCTACGCCTGGTGGGGGGCGGCACCGTGCGCGATCGGCTTCACCACGCTCGCCGCGCCGCTCAAGACCGGGCACGGCCCCTATGGCTGGTGGGCCGCCGCCGTCGCCGCGCATCCGCTCGCCTATGCGGGGCACCGCCTCGCGCATTTCGACCGCAATACCCGCTTTCTGGTCCACGATGCCGATCTGCCGGGCCTGTCACCGCAGTCCGATCCCAACCGCTGGGGCTTCACCGTCGCGCCGAACGGCTGGCGCAGCGCGCTCCAGCACGCCGCCGACGCGGTGCTGACGACGCCGCCGGGCTGGCCGGTCTGCTGGCTGGCGCTCGGCCTCGGCTTGCTCGTGCTGCGCCCACGGCTCGGCGATGGCGATCCGGCGGTCGCGCTGGCGTGGTCGGCGGTGCTCTACGGCTTCAGCTATCTGCCGCTGAGCGTCGCGTCCGAGGTGCGCTACCACTTCTGGACGATGACCGCGGTCGGGATCGCCGCCGCGCTGGTGCTCTCGCAGCGCGCGACGTGGCGACTGCCGCGCTGGCAGCTCGCACTCGCGGCGGCACCGCTGCTCATCGTCGTCGCGGCGGGGGTCATCGCGCGCGCGTGACGTCTCGAAGCGGTTTGAAGCGGCGCGTTCCTGCTCTAGGGCTGCGGGCATGAAGCGTTTCTGGACCCACGTCACCCTCGACGACACCCGCGCCGTCTTTCTCGACGGCAAGCCCGTGCGCACCCCCGGCCGCGTGCCGCTCGCCTTGCCGAGCGATGCGCTAGCCAAGGCCGTCGCCGATGAATGGCGCGCGGTCGAGGGCGAGATCGACCCGCGCGCGATGCCTTTGACGGGGCTCGCCAACGCCGCGATCGACCGGATCTCGCCCGACCCGACGCTGTTCGCGCGCGGGCTAGCCGCTTACGCCGAGAGTGACTTGCTCTGTTACCGCGCCGATTCGCCCGAGGATCTGGTCGCGCGGCAGGCCGAGGCGTGGGATCCGCTGATCGATTGGGCGCGGCTGCGCTACGATGTGCATGTCGAAACCGTGACCGGCATCCTCCACCGCGCGCAGCCAGCGGCAACGCTGCAACGACTCGGCGATGCGATCGCCGTTCGCGGGCCCTACGAGCTGGCGGCGCTGTCGCCGATCGTGACGATCGGCGGCTCGCTGATCGCAGCGCTGGCGCTCGCCGAACAGGCCGCGACGCCCGAACAGGTGTGGGACGCGGTGACGCTCGACGAGGACTATCAGGCCGAACGCTGGGGCCGCGATCCGCTCGCCGAGGCGGGGATTGCGACGCGCCGCCGCGATTTCGGCGCCGGCGTGCGGATGCTGGAATTGCTGCGGTAGGCGCTCGGCACAGACACCGCCCTCTTCGTCACCCCGGCCCTGTGCCGGGGTCCACCGGGATACGCGTCCTGCCCGCGAATACCGCGTGGAACGGTGGACCCCGGCACAAGGCCGGGGTGACGTCTCAGGGTTCGCTTACTTCTCAGGCAGCCGCCGGATGAAGCCAATCATCCCGCGCTGGCGCGAGCGCTTGAGCCGCTCCGCCGTCAGGATCGTCTGGACGCACTCGTAGCAATCGTCGAGATCGTCGTTGACCAGCACATAGTCATAGCCATCCCAATGGCTCACCTCGGCCTGCGCGCGGTCCATGCGGCGGTCGATCACTTCCTGCGTATCGGTCGCGCGATCCTCGAGTCGCTGGCGCAGCGTCTTGAGGCCTGGCGGCAGGATGAACACGCGGACGACGTCGCCGCCAGCCAGCTGGAACAGCTGCTGCGCACCCTGCCAGTCGATATCGAACAAGATGTCCTGGCCGTGCTCGAGATCCTTGAACACGGTGTCGCGCGGCGTGCCGTAGCGCTCGTCGAACACGCGCGCCCATTCGAGGAACTGGTCGTCCTCCGCCATCGCGCGGAAGGTTTCCTTGTCGACGAAGTGATAGTCCTTGCCGTCGACCTCGCCCTTGCGCGGTGCGCGCGTCGTATACGACACCGACATCTTGATGCGGTTGCGCTCTTCCTTGAGCAGGCGGTTGGCAATCGTGGACTTGCCCGCGCCCGATGGCGAGGACAGCACGAACATCAGCCCGCGACGCTTGAAGTTCTTGGGCTGGGAGGAGCGATGATCGACCATGCGCGCTAGTGGCGCGCACCTGCCCCTCCCGTCAAGGTTTGGCGTGACTCAGCTGCGCGGCGCATCCTCGCCGAACACGCGCGTCTTGATCTGGCCAAGCCCGCGCAGGACAAGCCACCCAGTCGCGAAGGTCAGCGCGAGCGGGATCACCGCCTTGACGACATTGGCGACGATCATACCCTCGATCGCGCCGTCGATCGTGCTGTCGTCACCGTCGGAACCATCGATCGCAGCACCGATTGCAGCGCCGATCATCGTCGTGAAACTCATCGTCTTTCTCCAATTCGTTACGCTTAGCGCACGAAACGGACGATGGTTCCGGTCGGGTCAGACCATCGTCTCGGGACGGACCAAGCGATCGAAGGTCGCTGCATCGACGAGGCCGAGCGCGAGCCCCGCCTCCTTGAGCGTCAGGCCTTCATGGTGTGCGTGCTTGGCGATCCTGGCGGCATTGTCATAGCCGATCTCGGGCGCGAGCGCGGTGACGAGCATCAGCGAGCGATCGACCAGCTCGGCGATTCGCGCGCGATCCGGCTCGATCCCCGCGACGCAGCGCTCGGCGAAGCTCGCCATGCCGACGGCGAGCAGGTCGATCGAGCGCAGCAGCGCCGCGCCGAGCACAGGCTTGAACACGTTGAGCTCGAGGTGCCCCTGCAAGCCCCCGATCGTGATCGCCTGGTGGTTGCCGATCACTTGGGCGGCGACCATCGTCAGCATCTCGCACTGCGTCGGGTTGACCTTGCCCGGCATGATCGAGCTGCCCGGCTCGTTCTCGGGCAAATGCAGCTCGCCGAGCCCCGAGCGCGGGCCCGAGCCGAGCAAACGGATATCGTTGGCGATCTTGGTCAGCGCGACGGCGAGCGTGTTGAGCGTCCCCGAGACGTGGACGATCGGGTCGTTCGACGCGAGCGCCTCGAACTTGTTGGGCATCGTCTCGAAGGCGAGGCCGGTGAGCCGCGCGATCTCGGCGGCGATCGCGACGTCGAAACCGGCGGGCGCGTTGAGTCCGGTGCCGACCGCGGTGCCCCCTTGCGCGAGCAGCAGCATGTTGTGCGTGATCGCGGGTTCGATGCGGTGGTAGCAGCGATAGAGTTGCCCCGCGTACCCTGAGAATTCCTGGCCGAGCGTGATCGGCGTCGCGTCCTGCAAATGCGTGCGGCCGATCTTGACGATATCGTGCCACGCGTCCGACTTCGCTTTCACCGCGCGGTTGAGCCGGTCGAGCGCGGGGAGCAGCCGCTGGGTCGCGCCGATCGCGGCCGCGATGTGGAGCGCTGTCGGGAAGCTGTCGTTCGACGACTGGCTCATATTGACGTGGTCGTTGGGGTGGACCGGGGTCTTGCCGCCGCGCTTCCCCGTCAGCATTTCGTTCGCGCGGCCGGCGATGACTTCGTTGACGTTCATGTTCGACTGCGTGCCGCTGCCGGTCTGCCAGATGACGAGCGGGAACTGGTCGTCGAGCGTGCCCGCAGCGACTTCGGCGGCGGCCGATTCGATCGCGTCGGCGATTTCGGGCGCTAAGCCGTGCGCGCGGTTTACGCGGGCAGCGGCCTGCTTGACGATCGCGAGCGCGTGGATGATCGCGATCGGCATCCGCTCGGTCGCGGGGAAGGGAAAATTCTCGATCGAGCGCTGCGTCTGCGCCCCCCAATAGGCGGCGGCAGGGACTTCGACGGCCCCGAGCGAATCGGTTTCGGTGCGGGTGTTTTCAGCCATGCCAGACTCCGTCATGCCGGGCCCGTCCCGGCATCCACCGGGCCGCAAGACCGGACGGGTGGCATGTGCGGCACGGTAGACCCCGGGACAAGCCCGTGGTGACGGAAATGGCTCGCAATTTTGGCGATACAGCCGTCACGGGAGTAAATCCCGTGACGTCGGAGGCGGCGGGCTGCGCCGGCCGGCGGTTCGCGTCGCTTGCGCGACCGCCGGGCAGTTCGCGCGGCTCGCTCCCTACTTCTTCCGCTTGAAATCCACTGCGACGACGTTCGAACCATCCTCGACCGGCTTGTGCACCGGCTCGTCGTTTTCCGCGGTGTCGTGCGGCTCGGGGCCGTCGGGAATATCCTGCGCCTGGAAGCGCAGTTCGAAATTAACCGCAGGATCATGGAAACCGGTGATCGCCGAATAGGGAATGACCAGCTTCGAGGCGACTTGATTGAAGCTCAGGCCGACCGAGAAGCGCTCGTCATCGACGACCAGATCCCAATAGCGGTTCTGCATCACGATCGTCATCTCGTCGGGAAAGCGCTCGAGCAGCCGCTGCGGGATGTCGACGCCGGGCGCCTGCGTCTTGAAGGTGATGTAGAAATGGTGCTCGCCGGGCAGGCCACCATTGGTCGCCACCGACCCAAGGACGCGGCCGACCACGGCACGCAGGGCTTCCTGTACGATATCATCGTAGGGAATCAGGCTATCGGGCATGCCATCGCTCATGCGTCCTTGGGTAGCGCGGTTTGATGGCGGGTCAAGATTGCATGCGTCCCTAACGGCGCTATGGGAAGCAAATGCGCACCGCCACGATCAGCCGCCGGACCAGCGAGACCTCCATCGACGTCTCGGTCAACCTCGATGGAACGGGGGCGTTCCAGATTTCGACCGGGATCGGCTTCTTCGATCACATGCTCGAACAACTGAGCCGCCACTCGCTGATCGACTTGGACGTAAGGACCGTCGGCGATCTGCATATCGACCAGCACCACACCGTCGAGGACACCGGCCTCGCGATCGGCGCGGCGATCCTCGAGGCGCTCGGCGAAAAGCGCGGAATCCGGCGCTACGCCGACGCGCATTCGCCGATGGACGAGACGCTCACCCGCGTCGCGATCGACATTTCGGGGCGGCCGTATCTCGTGTGGAAGACCGAATTCTCGCAGAAGAAACTGGGCGAGATGGACACCGAGATGTTCGAGCATTTCTTCCACTCGTTCGCGCAGACCGCCGGCATCACTTTGCACATCGAGACGCTGTACGGATCGAACAACCACCACATCGCCGAGGCGGCGTTCAAGGGCGTCGCGCGGGCGTTGCGCGAAGCGGTCGAGCTCGACCCGCGGAAAGCGGGCGTGATCCCCAGCACCAAGGGGACGTTGTGATGCTCCCCTCCCGCTTGCGGGAGGGGCCGGGGGAGGGAACGACCTGGATCCCCGCGCTGCGCTTGCGGCACGCCCCTCCCCTAACACCTCCCGCAAGCGGGAGGGGGATTTGACGCTTGCCCTCATCGATTACGGCGCAGGAAATCTGCATTCGGTCGCCAATGCGCTGAAAGCGGCGGGCGGCACCGACGTGCTCGTCACCGCCGATGCGGATGCAGTGCTCAAGGCCGACCGCATCGTCCTTCCCGGCGTCGGTGCGTTTGGTGCCTGCGCCGCGGCGTTGCGCGGCGTCCCCGGCATGGTCGAGGCGCTCGAGCAGCGCGTTCGGCGCGACGGCGTGCCGTTCCTCGGCATCTGCGTCGGGATGCAATTGATGGCCGACACCGGCGAGGAGCATGGCGTCCATGCCGGGCTCGGCTGGATCCGCGGCAGCGTCCGGCACCTCACGCCGACCGATGCAACCGCCAAGGTCCCGCACATGGGTTGGAACGACGTCGTCCCCACCACCCCGCACGCGCTGATCGTGCCGGGCGAAGCGTATTTCCTGCACAGCTACGCCTTTGACGGGGCCGACACGCTGGCAACGACCGAGCATGCCGGCCCGGTCACCGCGGCGATCGGCCGCGACAATCTGCTCGGCGTGCAATTCCATCCCGAAAAGAGCCAGCGCTACGGTCTTGCGCTGTTGGAGAGGTTCCTGACGTGGCGTCCTTGATCATCTTCCCCGCGATCGACCTCAAGGGCGGCCAGGTCGTCCGCCTCGCCGAGGGCGATATGGACCGCGCGACCGTCTATGGCGACGACCCCGCCGCGCAGGCGATGCTGTTCGCAGAGCAGGGTGCCGAATATCTCCACGTCGTCGATCTCGATGGCGCGTTCGCCGGCAAATCGGTCAATGGCGAAGCGGTGTCCGAGATCGTCAAGCGCTTCCCCGGCCATGTGCAGCTCGGCGGCGGGATCCGTGACCGCGCCGGGATCGAGCGCTGGTTCGACATGGGCGTGTCGCGTGTGGTGATCGGCACGGCGGCGCTTGAGAACCCGGAGTTGGTGCGCGAAGCGGCGCGCGATTTCCCCGGCGGGATCGTCGTTGCGGTCGATGCCAAGGACGGTTTCGTCGCGACCAAGGGTTGGGCCGATGTCTCGACGGTCGAGGTCGCCGATATGGCGCGGCAGTTCGAGGATGCCGGTGTCGCGGCGCTGTTGTTCACTGACGTTGGCCGCGACGGGATGCTGAAGGGCGCCAACGTCCAGGCGACCGTCGACCTCGCGCGCGCGGTGAAGATTCCGGTGATCGCCAGCGGTGGCGTGAAGGGGATCGCCGAGATCCATGTGCTCGCGCTGCATGCGCGTGACGGGATCGAGGGCGTGATTACCGGGCGCGCGCTGTATGACGGCCGGCTCGATCTGGCGGCGGCGCTCGCCGTGGCGGCGGCGGCGTGAAAAGCATGTTCGCGCGGAGACGCGGAGGCGCGGAGATGGTGCGCGCGTCGCGACCGTCCCGAGTGATCCGCGAATGCAGAATGCGCTTCGCCCGACGCGGATGCCAGAGACTTGGCGACCCGTCTTCTTTCCTCCGCGTCTCCGCGCCTCCGCGCGAACCCATCTTCTTTTTCTTCAAAGCCGCTCGCCCATGACCGTCCGCGCCCGCGTCATCCCGTGCCTCGACGTCGCCAACGGTCGCGTCGTCAAGGGCGTCAATTTCGTCGACCTCAAGGACGCCGGCGATCCGGTCGAGCAAGCGCGTGCCTATGACGCCGCCGGGGCCGACGAACTCTGCTTCCTCGATATCGGCGCAAGCCATGAGGCGCGCGGCACGATCCTCGACGTCGTGCGGCGCACCGCCGAAGTGTGCTTCATGCCGCTAACCGTCGGCGGCGGAGTGCGCTCCGTCGAGGATGCGCGCGCGCTGCTGCTCGCGGGCGCCGACAAGGTCGCGGTCAATTCCGCCGCGGTCGCGCGGCCCGAGCTCGTCGCCGAGCTCGCCGACAAGTTCGGCAGCCAGTGCGTCGTCGCCTCGGTCGATGCGCGGCAGGTCGATGGCGGCTGGGAAGTGTTCACGCATGGCGGCCGTCGCGCGACGGGAATCGACGCGGTCGCGCATGCGCTGCGGCTGGCCGAGCTCGGCGCGGGCGAACTGCTCGTCACCTCGATGGACCGCGACGGGACCAAGAGCGGGTTCGACCTGGCGCTGACGCGGACGATCGCCGACCAGGTGCGCGTGCCGGTGGTCGCGTCGGGCGGCGTGGGCGGGCTGGCCGATCTCGTCGCGGGGATCAGCGAGGGACATGCGAGCGCAGTGCTGGCGGCGTCGATCTTCCACTTCGGCGAGGTCAGCATCGCCGAGGCGCATGCCGCGCTCGCGGCGGCGGGGATCCCGGTGCGACGGCCCGTGGCATGATCCCCGTCACCCCGGACTTGATCCGGGTTCCATGCGGGTAGCTCGCACTTAGTGATCGGCGAGGTATCGACGTCTCGCCTGGATGCCGGATCAAGTTCGGCATGACGGAACGTTAAGAGCCCGAAGGTATCCTTCCATCATGCGCTTCCTATTCGCCCTCCTGCTCGCCAGCCCGGCGCTCGCCGCGCCGCATAGCGGTGTCGTCAAGGTTCGCACCGGCCCCGAGCTCTCCGACATCGTCCTCTTCGTCGTCGCGGCGCTCGGCATCTGGCTCATCAGGCGGGCGATGCGCGCCCGTTTTGCCAAGCGCGACACGCCCAAGGATTGACGCAAGCCCGCGCTTGGGCCAGCCCCGGCGCATGGCCGAAGATACGCTCGACGCTCTCGAAACGACAATCCGCGCACGCCGCGGCGCCGACCCGGCGACCTCCTACACCGCCAAGCTGTTTGCGCGCGGCCGCGGCAAGATCGCGCAGAAGGTCGGCGAGGAAGCCGTCGAGACCGTCATCGCCGCGCTGACCGAGGACAAGGCCGCGCTCGTCGGCGAGGCGACCGACCTGATGTTCCACCTGCTCGTGCTGCTCGCCGAGTGCGACGTGTCGCTCGACGACATCCGCGCCGAGATCCGCCAGCGCGAAGGCGTGTCGGGAATCGACGAGAAGGCCGCCCGGACGAAGGACTGACGCGCTCTTTCTTGCTCCCCTCCCGCTTGCGGGAGGGGCTGGGGGAGGGCATGTCGCACGCACTGGCGGGAGGCATGGGAGGACAGCCCCTCCCCTAACCCCTCCCGCAAGCGGGAGGGGAACTATGCCGATCGACGCGACGCAAGCCTATGACGACCAGAACATCTTCGCCAAGATCCTGCGCGGCGAGATTCCCGCGACGCGGCTCTACGAAGACGATTATGCGATCGCCTTCCCCGACATCGCCCCGCAGGCGCCGACGCACATCCTGGTGATCCCCAAGGGCGCCTATGTGTCGTGGGATGATTTCAGCGCGAGAGCGTCGGACGCCGAGATCGCCGGGTTCGTTCGCGCGGTCGGCACGGTCGCGCGCCATGCCGGGCTAGTCGCGCCGGGCTATCGCTTGCTGGCCAATACCGGACACCATTCGCACCAGGAGGTGCCGCACCTCCACGTCCATATCTTCGCCGGCCGCGCGCTCGGGCCGATGCTGGCGCGCTAAGGGGATTGCGCGCCCACGTTTTGCGGTTAGGTTTCCCGCCAACCAAAACTTTCGCGCCGGCAACGATCCGGCCCAGGGGACTTATCGAATGGCGACACAGCCCACTACGGGTATTCTGAACCGCATGCTGCTCCGAAAAACCGTGGAGCAAGTTCAACGCGAGACACAGACCAGCCAACTCAAACGCACGCTCGGCCCCTGGAACCTCGTGTTCCTCGGTATCGGCTGCATCATCGGCGCCGGCATCTTCGTGCGGACCGGCAACGCCGCCGCGCTCCATGCCGGCCCCGCCGTCCTCATCTCGTTCCTGATCGCGGGCTTCGTCTGCGCGCTCGCCGGCCTTTGCTACGCCGAGCTGTCCTCCACCCTGCCCGTATCGGGCTCGGCCTATACCTATAGCTACACCACGATCGGCGAGTTCGCCGCGTGGATCATGGGCGCGCTGCTGCTGCTCGAATACGGTCTCGCCGCATCGGTCGTCGCGGTCGGCTGGGCGGGCTATGTCGTCAGCCTGCTCGGCGACTTCGGCCTCGTCATCCCGGTCGAACTGACCGGTCCGACCGGCCATGTCATCAAGCATGCCGTCGGCGGCGAGCTCGTCCCCGTGATCGTCAACGGTGCGCCGCTGACCTATCTCTTCAACTTGCCCGCCTTCCTGATTTGCGGCGCGATGACCGCATTGCTGATCATCGGCGTGTCGGAGAGCGCCAAGGTCAACAACGTCATCGTCGCGATCAAGCTGACCGTGATCATCGCCTTCATCGTCATCTGCGGCGCGTTCGTGATCGCGCATTTCGACACGCTCAAGTCCAACTGGCAGCCGTTCATCCCGCCGGCGAGCGGCGACAAGGGCGAGTTCGGCTGGGGTGGCATCCTGCGCGCTGCCTCGATCGTGTTCTTCGCCTATATCGGCTTCGAGGCGGTCTCGACCGCGGGCCAGGAAGCCAAGAACCCCGCCAAGGACATGCCGATCGGCCTGCTCGGCTCGCTGTTCGTGTGCACCGCGATCTACATCCTCGTCTCGATCGTGATGACGCTGATCGTCAACTACAAGACGCTCGACGTGCCGGATCCCGTCGCCGTCGCGGTCGACGCGCTCGGCCCGCAATGGGCGTGGTTCGCAAAGCTGGTGAAGGCCGGCGCGATCGTCGGGCTGACCTCGGTCGTGCTCGTGCTGATGTATGGCCAGACGCGCATCTTCTACACGATGGCGCGTGACGGCCTGCTGCCGCGCGTCTTCGCAACCGTCCACAAGAAGTTCCAGACGCCGTGGGTCAACACGCTGCTCGTCGGTCTGATCACCGCGGTCGCTGCGGCGTTCTTCGACATCAACACGCTCGGCGACATGACCTCGGTCGGCACGCTCGCGGCGTTCGCGATCGTCTGCCTGTCGGTGATCTGGCTGCGGCGCACCCACCCGGAGATCCCGCGCGGCTTCCGCGTACCGCTCTATCCGGTGGTGCCGGCGGTCGGCATCCTCACTTGCATCGCGTTGATCTTCACGGTCGAGTCGCGCGTGCTGGTGTTCTTTGCCTGGTACACGCTGGCGGCGATCATCCTCTATTTCGCCTACGGCATGCACAACAGCCGGCTGGCGAAGGGCCTCGACGAGGAAGATGGCCCCGAGCTCGGCGAATATGTCGCGCCGGTGCATCGCCCGTAAGGGCAGGCGCCACGTAGGACACGAAAAAGGCCGGGGATCGCTCCCCGGCCTTTTTTGTGTCTGAGCGCCTCCCCTTCAGGGGCGGGGTTGGGGGTGGGGACGTACCTCGCAGAGACCGAAGCGCGCGATCGCGGCACGGCCCCACCCCAACCCCTCCCCTGGAGGGGAGGGGCTATGCGGGATCAACCCAGCTTCGACGCCACCAGCGCCATCAAATCGACCTGCGCACGCGCGCCGTAATGCGAGATGATCTCGGCGGCGCAGACCGCACCCATCTTGAGCGAATCGGCGATGCTCTTGCCCTGTGCCTGGCCGCGCAGGAACCCCGCCGCGAACAAATCGCCCGCGCCGGTCGTATCGACGACACGCTCGATCGGCTCGGCAGCGACGCTGACGGTCTCCCCGCCAGAGACAGCGATCGCGCCCTTTTCGCTGCGCGTCACGACCAGCATCGGCACCTGCGTCGCCGCCTCGGCCACCGCCGCGTCGAAATCTTCGGTCGCCATCAGCGCGGTGATCTCGGCCTCGTTGGCGAACATGATGTCGATCAGGCCATCGGCCATCAGCTGGCGGAAATCGCCGCCGTGGCGCGAGATGCAGAACACGTCGCTGAGCGTGAAGGCGACCTTGCGGCCGGCTGCCCGCGCGACGTCGATCGCGGCGCGCATTGCCTGGCGTGGTTCCTCGGGATCCCACAGATAGCCCTCGAGATAGAGGATCGCAGCGTTGGCGATCAGGTCACGGTCGAGTGCTGCCTCGGGCAGGAACTGCGACGCGCCGAGGAAGGTGTTCATCGTGCGCTGGCCGTCGGGCGTGACGAAGATCAGGCAGCGCGCCGTCGTCGGGTCGCCGTCGCGCGCAGCCGTCGTAAAGTCGATCCCCACCGCGCGGATGTCGTGCGCGAAGATGTCGCCGAGCTCGTCCTTCGCTACCTGGCCGATGAAACCGCACTTGCCGCCCATCGCCGCGATGCCGGCGACGGTGTTCGCCGCCGAGCCGCCGCTCGCCTCGATCCCCGGGCCCATCTTGGCGTAGAGCGCATCGGCCTCCTCGGGCGAGAACATCAGCTGCATCGAGCCCTTGGTCATCGCGGCTTCGGCGAGGAAGGCATCGGTCGACTGCGACAGCACGTCGACGATGGCATTGCCGATCGCGACGACGTCATAAGTGGGCTCGGTCACGGGAATCTCCGATTTCTGAAAAATAGCGTTGCCGCGCCGTACCGGGGGGGTGCGGCGCGCGCAACTCTCCGTCGCCGGGAGCAAGCGCGGGGTGACGGGCAGGTGGGAGGCGGCTAGGACCAGCCCCATGTTGCGTGCGCTCCTCCTCTCGCTCGGCCAGCTCGGCGATCGCAAGATCGTCGCGGTGTTCCTCAAGTCGCTCGCGCTGACCGTAGTGCTGATCGCCGCGCTCGGCGTCGCGCTGTGGTATGGCGCGACGGAAGCGGCGGCGGAGCGGGGGTGGGATCCGGCGGCCGGCGGCGTGCTGGGCGCGGTCGCGCTGCTCGCCGCGTTCGGGATCAGCTGGCTGCTGTTCCGCGCGATCGCGATCGCGGTGATGATGGCGTTTGCCGACGACGTGGTCGTCGCGGTCGAGGCGCGGCACTACCCGCAAGCGCTCGAGACCGCGCGCAGCGTCTCGCCCCTGCGCGGTGCCGGGCTCGGCCTGCGTTCGGCGGCGCGCGCGATCCTGGTCAATCTTGCGCTCGCGCCGGTTTATATCGCCTTGCTCGTCACCGGCGTTGGCACGTGGCTGCTGTTCTTCCTGGTCAATGGCTGGCTGCTCGGGCGCGATCTCGGCGAGCTCGTCGCGGCGCGCCACGTGCCGCCTGCGCTGATGCGAGACTGGCGCAAGACGGGCGCGGTCGACCGCTTCGCGCTGGGGGTTGCGGGGACCGCCCTGTTCATGGTTCCGATTGCGAACCTCTTCGTGCCGATCCTCGGCGCGGCGATGGCGACGCATCTGTTCCATTCGGGGCGAACGACATGAAGCTTTTTGGTGCACTTCTGGTGGGGCTGGCGCTGTCGGGCTGCGCCGCGAGCACAGCGACGACACCCGCCGCGCGGCCCGCGATGGTGCCGATCCCAACGGGCACGGCGGGGCTCGGCGGCGTGATCGGCGCGACCGCGGCGCACCTCACCGGGTTGTTCGGCGCACCTGTCGCCGACGTCCGCGAGGGTACAGCGCGCAAGCTGCAGTTCAACAACGCGACCTGCGTGCTCGACGCCTATCTCTACCCGAGCGGCAAATCCGAGCCGGTCGTCACCTATCTCGACGCGCGCCAGACCGACGGCTCGCCGATCGACCGCGCGAGTTGTGTCGGGGCGCTGCAAGTCGGGCGGCGGAAGTAAGGCTCAAGCGAGCGGGAGGTACGGCCATCCCGCCTACCTCATCCGTGCGTGCCCCCACGCCCCGGTTGGCGCGCGTTACCCCACCCCGTTCGTGCTGAGCTTGTCGAAGCACTATTCTCTCTTTCGACGGTGGCAAGAAGGTCAGCCCTTCGACGAGCTCAGGGCGAACGATGGGGAGCGCGCTGAGAACGGTGGGGAGCGCGCTATGACGCGGTGGCTAGCGCCGCGAATGCCCACTCCGCCGCCTCCGCCACGACGGGGTTCGGATCGTCGCGTAGTCCAGCGACCTGCGCGCGCAATCCCGCATCGCCGCTATTGCCCGCCGCGATCAGGCAATTGCGTACCATCCGGTCGCGCCCGATGCGCTTGATCGGCGAGCCGGCGAACACCTGGCGAAACCCCGAATCGTCGAGCGCGAGCAGGTCGGCGAGTTCGGGCGCGACCAGTTCCGCGCGCGGCAGGAAGGCGCGGTTCGCGCGCGCGGCGGCGGCGAACTTGTTCCATGGGCATACCGCGAGACAATCGTCGCAGCCGTAGATGCGGTTGCCGATACCCTTGCGGAATTCGAGCGGGATCGGCCCGGCATGTTCGATCGTCAGATACGAAATGCAGCGCCGCGCATCGAGCCGGTAGGGCGCGGGAAAGGCGTCGGTCGGGCACGCGCGCTGGCAGGCGTCGCACGATCCGCAGTGATCGGCGACTGGTGGCGGAAGCGCCCCGAACGCGGCGATGTCGAGCGTCGTGTAGATCGCGCCGAGGAACAGCCAGCTGCCCTCGCTACGGCTCACCAGATTGGTATGCTTGCCCTGCCACCCCAGCCCCGCCGCCTCGGCGAGCGGCTTTTCCATGACAGGCGCGGTATCGACGAACACCTTGAGGTCGATCCCCGGTTCTTCCGACACCAGCCAGCGCGCGAGGGCCTTCAGCGCGCGCTTCACCACATCGTGATAATCGCCGCCCTGCGCATAGGTCGAGATTCGCCCCACCCCACCCTCGCCCGCCAATGCGAGCGGATCGGTCGCCGGGGCATAGCTCATCCCGAGCGCGATCACGCTCTTCACCTCGGGCCACAGCCCAGCGGGGGATTCGCGGTGGTGCGCGCGCTCCTCCATCCAGATCATGCCGCCGTGCAGCCCCTCGCGCAGCCATTGCTGCAACCGCTCGGCGGTCCGCGGCGCAGCGTCCGCCGCGGCGAGCCCGCACGCGACGAAACCGAATTCGCGCGCTTTTGCCGCAAGGCGCTGTTCGAGGGGCAAAGCGTCAACCATTGTCGCCCACATAGCGTGTTCGCGCCGCGCTTGTCGAAGCCCGGCGCGCTATACTACACAGCTAACACAGCGCTCCGTATCGGGGCCACGCGGCGGGGGTCTTCTTGGACAATCATCTGGCGGTCAGCGCCTCCGGCCTGATCAAGAATTTCGGCGGACGGCGCGTCGTCGACGGCGTCGACATCGCGGTGCCCAAGGGCGCGATCTACGGCGTGCTCGGCCCCAATGGCGCGGGCAAGACGACGACGCTGCGGATGCTGCTCGGCATCATCGAGCCCGATGGCGGCAGCCGCACGCTGCTCGGCCACGATCGCCCGCGCGATGCGAGCGACCGCGTCGGCTATCTCCCCGAAGAACGCGGGCTCTACCCGGCGATGCGCGCCAAGGAGGCGGTCGCCTTCATGGGTGCTTTACGCGGGCTCGATCTCAAGACCGGACGCAAGCGCGCGGTCGAACTGCTCGAGGCGGCGGGGCTCGGCCATGCGGTCGACACCAAGATCCGCAAACTGTCTAAGGGCATGGCGCAGCTCGTCCAGTTGCTCGGCTCGGTCGTCCACCAGCCCGATTTGCTCGTGCTCGACGAACCCTTTTCGGGGCTCGATCCGGTCAATCAGGAACGCTTGGAAGCGCTGATCCTCGCCGAGCGCGACCGTGGCGCCACGGTGCTCTTTTCGACGCACGTGATGGCGCACGCCGAGCGGCTGTGCGACCGGCTCGCGATCATTGCCGGCGGCAAACGCCGCTTCGAGGGCACCGTCGCCGACGCGCGCGGGATGCTCCCGATGCGCGCGCACTATGTCCCCGAGCGCGACGATCCGACGATCGCGCAGCATCTGCCCGCCGACGCCCGGCACGGCGAGCACGGCTGGTCGTTCGAAGTCCCCGATGGCGGGGTCGAGCAAGCGCTCAGCCGGTTGATCGGCGCAGGCCACGGGATCGCCGGCCTGTCGATCGAACGCCCCGGCTTGCACGACGCGTTCGTGCGGATCGTCGGCGCTGCAGGACACACCGCCAAGGCCGCGACGGAGCACACCGCATGAGCGCGCACCCGATAAGCAACACGCGCCGCACGATCCGCCAGGCGATGACGATCGCACGGCGCGATTTCGTCGCGACGGTGTTCACGCCGACCTTCCTGCTGTTTCTGCTCTCGCCGCTGTTCACGATCGGCTTCGGTCTCGTCGGCGGGATGGGGGCGTCGACCGTGGCGAGCGGATCGAGCGAGAAGACGCGGATCGTCGCGATCGTCGAGCCTGCGCGGCAGGACGCGATGCGATCGGCCGATGCGCGCCTGCGCGATGCCTTCGCGCGCGGCGACCGCCCGCCCCTGCTGGCAATCGAAGCGCCAGCCGCCGATCCCGAAGCGCAGGCGCGCGCCGCGTTCAAGAGCCGCAAGGGCATCGATGCGTCCGCGACGTTGTTCGGCGACCTGACCCATCCGACGATCCTGTATGACGGCCAGGGCCGCGCCGATGCGCGCTATCTCGCCTCGCTCGCCGAGGCGACGCTGCGCACCGACCCGGCGCAGACCAAGCCGCTCAGCACCGCGACGCTCAGCTCGATCGCGCGCGCCGCACCGACCGAGAGCGGGCACAAGCAAGCCGCCTTCATCGCGGTGTTCGGCATCTTCTTCCTCGCGCTGCTGCTCGCCGGTCAGGTCGTCGGTACGATGATGGAAGAGCGCAGCAACAAGGTGGTCGAAGTGCTCGCCGCAGCGGTCCCGCTCGAAGCGGTTTTCTTCGGCAAGTTGCTCGGCATGTTCGGCTCGGCGATCCTCTTCGTCGGTTTCTGGACGACGCTCGTCACGCAGATCGGCGGCATCCTGCCCGCGCGCTACGCCACCGCGATCGGCGAGATCGGCCCCGCGGTCGGCGCGCCGATGTTCTTCCTGTTGTTCTTCGCCTATTTCGCGATGGCGTATCTGCTGCTCGGCGCGGTGTTCCTCGGCGTCGGTGCGCAGGCCTCGACCGCGCGCGAACTGCAGATGATGTCGTTGCCGATCACGATCATCCAGGTCGCGATGTTCGGCCTTGCGTTGAAGGCCAGCGCCGCCCCCGATTCGGTGCTCGCCAAGGTGGTCGAAATCTTCCCGCTCAGCTCCCCCTACGCGATGGCAGCGCATGCCGCGAACCAGCCCGAGCTGTGGCCGCATGTCGCAGCCCTCGCCTGGCAAGCGCTCTGGGTCGCGATCGCGATCACCGTCGGCGCGCGGGCTTTCCGGCGCGGCGTGCTGCAATCGGGGAGCGGCCGGCTGTTCGGTCGGCGCAAGACTGTTGACATGAGTGTCAGTTAGACGTTCACTCCCCCAAAAGGAGAGGGACTATGGCGACTTTGGCGCAGGACGTGATCGATCGGCTCGACGTCAGTCGACCCGAACTCTACCGGGACGATGTCTGGCAGGCGCCGTTCCGCGAGCTGCGCGCGACCGCGCCAGTCCACCGCGTCGAGCATTCGGACTTCGGCCCCTATTGGTCGGTGTCGACCTACAAGCCGATCGTCACGGTCGAGTCGCTGCCCGATCTCTACTCGTCGCAGGCCGGCGGCATAACGCTCGCCGATTTCATCGAGAACAACCCGACCGACGTGCGCATGCCGATGTTCATCGCGATGGACCGGCCAAAGCACACCGGCCAGCGCCGCACCGTCGCGCCCGCCTTCACGCCGTCCGAGATGGTGCGGATGAGCGACAATATCCGCATGCGCACCGCCGAAGTGCTCGATTCGCTTGCGTGGAACACGCCGTTCGACTGGGTCGACACCGTCTCGGTCGAACTCACCACGCAAATGCTCGCGATCCTGTTCGATTTTCCGTGGGAGGATCGCCGCAAGCTGACCTTCTGGTCGGACTGGGCGGGCGATATCGAGCTCGTCAAGAATGAGGAGCTCCGAATCGAGCGGCTCAAGCACATGTACGAGTGCGGCGGCTACTTCCAGAACCTCTGGAACGCCAAGATCGGCAAGCCGCCGACGCCCGACCTGATCTCGATGATGATCCATTCCGACGCGATGGCGGAAATGGACCAGATGGAATTCCTGGGGAACCTGATCCTGCTGATCGTCGGCGGCAACGACACCACACGCAACACGATGAGCGCGGTCGCGTATGGGCTCGACCTGTTCCCCGACCAGCGCGCCAAGCTCGAAGCCGATCCCTCGCTCATCGCGAACACGGTGCAGGAAGTGATTCGCTGGCAGACGCCGCTCGCGCACATGCGCCGCACCGCGACGGTCGATTCCGAGCTCGAGGGGCAGCAGATCAAGGCAGGTGACAAGCTTGCGCTCTGGTATATCTCGGCCAATCGCGACGAGAGCGTGTTCGAGGATCCCGACACGATCATCGTCGACCGCCCCAACGCACGACGCCATCTGGCGTTCGGCCACGGCATCCATCGTTGCGTCGGAGCGCGGCTCGCCGAGATGCAGATCGCGATCCTGCTCGAGGAAATGGCGAAGCGGCGGATGCGGGTGAATGTGCTGGGCGAGCCCGAGCGAGTCGCGGCCTGCTTCGTCCACGGGTATCGCAAGCTCCCCGTGGAAATCAGCCGCTACTGACCCTACCCTGCCGTCACCCCAGCCTCGTCCCGGGGTGACGGCTTAGGGAGGGAGGATTGCCCACCTCAGTTCGGCTTGGCAATCGCCTCGGCACGCACCGGCTCGGCATCCCCGGAGCAATCGCCATTCTGCCGCGCAACGACTGCGGGCGGTGCCTTGCGGCCCATCGTCCAGTTCGCTTGCATGCGGACCTTGGGATTGGGCGCACACCAGATCTCGCCGGTCTCGTTGATCGCGGTGACCCAGATGAGGTTATGCTCCTGGCCGTAATCGATCACGGCAAAGGCAAAGCCTGGCCCCTTGTCGAGCACGTGAACCGGAAGCGGCGGATCGAGCTGTTGCATCGTCATACGGCTTGAAGCGCGCGAAACCGTTTGGGGTTCCCCTAGCCGCGCGTCACGCGATGCGTCCGGGGACCGCAAAATCGCGTAACTATCCCGCAGTCCGAGCGTATAAGGACTGTGACGCCAAGAGGATCCGACCGATGCACGACCGCCGCCATTTCCTCACTCTCGCCGGCACCGGTGCCGCCGCCTTCGCGCTGTTCGGCTGCAAGGGCGCGAGCGCTGGGCCGCCCGAGAAGTTCGAACTGACGCTGAGCGATGCGCAGTGGAAGGCCAAGCTCTCGCCCGCCGCGTACAACGTGCTGCGCCATGAAGGCACCGAAGCGCCGTATAGCAGCCCGCTCAACAAGGAGCATCGCGCCGGGATCTTCTCGTGCGCAGGATGCGCGCTGCCGGCTTTCTCGTCGAAGACCAAGTTCGAGAGCGGCACGGGCTGGCCGAGCTTCTGGGCACCACTCGCCAATGCGGTCAAGTCGCGCACCGACAGTTCGCTCGGCATGGCGCGGACCGAAGTGCATTGCCGCCGCTGCGGCGGGCATCTCGGCCATGTGTTCGATGATGGCCCGAAGCCGACGGGCCTGCGCTATTGCATGAATGGCGTGGCGATGACCTTCACGCCGGGCAAGGCCTGATCCCCCGCTCCCCGGCTACGGCCGGGGGGTCGATCAGCCGTGACGCTCGTTCGACAGCGACGCCATGATCATCGGCGCGGCGCGGTCCTGCGTGTCGTCGCCGGTCGACTTGGCCGAATAGATGAAGCCCTTGGTAGGATAGGCCGAAGTGCCGAGGCCACCCTGCGGGCCGTACCACACCTTGACTTCGCTCCAGTCGCCATTGGCCGAGACGTCGATCGCGCGGACGTCATGCTCGACGCCGCCGCGGCGCGACCAATTGGCGTGGGTCAGCAGGACTTCGCGGTCGTTCACGACTTCGCTGACCATCGCGACATGGCCCATGCGCATCCGGCTGGTCGCGGAGAAAGCGAGCACTGCGCCGACCTTGGGGGCATGGCCACGGGCGTAACGACCAGCGGCCTGGCCCCACCAGGTGTTCGCGTTGCCGTGCAGGTCGATCCCCGACACTTCGCGCGCGAACGGCGCACACTGCCAGAACTGCGCCATTGCAGGGGTCGCCGTCAGCAGGGCGCACGATACCACCAGCGCAAAACGCGCTGCCAAAGCCTTGAATGTCATGTGACCCCCCAAAGGTCGTTTGAACTCGTTGAGTGTCTCAAAGCAGGTCGCCGCGCCGCTGGAAACCCTGTCTCCCCGATGAACGGAACCTTTTCCGACGAAGCGAGTTGACCGCACGATGACTGCCCGTTTCGGCGTCCGCCGACGGTCCGGAGCAGCGGTGCGCGCTCGCCAAGTCACGCGATCCCGGCTACGAATCACGCCATGAAACCAACCACTGCCCGCCCACGCCTCGTGCTTGCCTTGCTGATGGTTGGCGCCGCGCTGACAGGATGCTCGCGCGAGGCTGCGCCCGATGATGACGCTGCGCTCTACCAGTCGAACGCTGCGACGCTCACGCCGGGCGTCCAGCCGGTGCGTGTCGGCGAAGGCGGCCCGGCGTTTCGCGCCTGTGCCAGTGTCGGGCAGGTGGTGAACCTGTCCCCTGCCGGAGAGCGCTATCTTGCGGTACGCACCGCCCCATTCGCCGAAGCCGACGAAGTCGTCCGGCTCGGCGACGGCGCAAAGATGTATCTGTGCTCGCGCTCGCTCGATCAGCGCTGGCAAGGCGTAGTGATACCGCCCGCCGACTCGCCGACCAGCGATTGCGGCGTCACCGCCTCGCTCGCGGGTCCGCGCGCTTATGCCGGGCCGTGCCAATCGGGCTGGGTGTTGAGCGGCTTCGTCCAGCCATCGGCGGGCTGACGCCCAACGATCGTTTGGTAGCCTAGTATGGCGCTTCACAGCTACGAAACGCGCGACACGCCGCGCTTTTGAATTTCGGGTTTGCGAGCCGCGCCCGGATCGGGCATCGCGTCCCTGCACAGAAACGGCAGATGGCGGACCCATGGCACTCGACCCCGAAACCTTCGACGCATTGATCGACACGGTACGCCGCTTCGTCGCCGAACGGCTCCGCCCGCTCGAAGCCGCGGTCGAGGAAGCCGATGCGATCCCCGCCGACGTCGTGCAGGACATGCGCGAGATGGGGCTGTTCGGCCTGTCGATCGACGAGGAATATGGCGGTCTCGGCCTGACGATGCTCGAAGAGGCCAAGGTCGCGATCGAGCTCGGTCGCACCACGCCGGCCTTCCGCTCGACCTTCGGCACCAATGTCGGGATCGGCTCGCAGGGGCTCGTGATGGCGGGCAATGCCGAGCAGAAAGCCGCGTGGCTGCCGCGCATCGCGAGCGGCGAGATCATCACCAGCTTCGCGCTGACCGAGCCCGACGTCGGATCGGATTCGGGCGCGGTGAAGACGCGCGCGACCTTCGACGGCCAGTCGTACCGGCTGAACGGCACCAAGCGCTACATCACCAATGCCGACAAGGCCGACCTGTTCACCGTGATGGCGCGGACCAGCGACACGCCCGGCGCGCGCGGCGTCTCGGCATTTCTCGTGCCGCGCGATCTGGCGGGCGTCTCGATCGGCCATCCTGAGAAGAAGATGGGGCAGAAGGGTGCCAAGGTCGCCGACGTGGTGTTCGACGATGTCGTCGTCCCCGCCGAGAACCGGCTCGGCGCCGAGGGCGAGGGCTTCAAGATCGCGATGCGCGTGCTCGACCGCGGGCGGTTGCACATCTCGGCGGTGTGCGTTGGCGTCGCCGAGCGGCTGATCGCCGATTGCGTTGCCTATGCCACGACGCGCACGCAGTTCGGCAAGCCGATCGCCGAGCACCAGTTGATCCAGGGGATGCTCGCCGATTCGAAGACCGAGGCGCTGGTTGCGCGCGCGATGGTGCTCGAGACTGCGGCTGCCAAGGACGCCGGCAAGGACGTCGTGATGGAATCGGCCGCCGCCAAATATTATGCGAGCGAGATGGTCGGCCGCGTCGCCGATCGCGCGGTGCAGATCTTCGGCGGGGCGGGCTACATCGCCGATTACGGGATCGAGCGGCTGTACCGCGACGTCCGGTTGTTCCGGATCTACGAGGGCACCAGCCAGATCCAGCAGATCATCATCGCGCGCGAGACGATCAAGCGCGGCGGGTGAGCTCGTCGCAAGCCGCCGCCGTGTAAGGCGCACAACCAAATCCTCCTCCCGCCTGCGGGAGGGGTTAGGGGAGGGCAGTGCCGGCAAGCGCCGCGCTTGAGGCACGCCCCTCCCCCAGCCTCTCCCGCAAGCGGGAAGGGAGCAAGAAAAAATCAGGAGAGAAGATGATGGACACCAATACCCTGTTCCGCCTCGACGGGCGCGTCGCGCTCGTCACCGGGGGCTCGCGCGGCATCGGCAAGATGATCGCGGCCGGCTTCATCGCGCAAGGCGCGACCGTCTACATCTCGGCGCGCAAGGCCGATGCCTGTTTCGAGACCGCCAAGGAGCTCGGCGAGAAGTGCATCGCGCTGCCGCAGGACGTGTCGACCGTCGCGGGCTGCAAGGCGCTCGCCGCACAACTCGCCGAACACACCGACCGGCTCGACATCCTCGTCAACAATGCCGGCGCCGCCTGGGGCGAGCCGTTCGAGGCGTTCCCGGAAAAAGGCTGGGACAAGGTGATGGACCTCAACGTCAAATCGCCCTTCTTCCTGACGCAGGCGCTGTTCGAACCGCTCAAGGCCGCCGCGAGCGCAGGGCAACCCGCCAAGGTCATCAACATCACCTCGATCGACGGCCAGCGGCTCAACCCGTGGGAGACGTACAGCTACCAGGCATCGAAGGCGGCGCTGATCTATCTCACCAAGCGGATGGCGGCGCGGCTCGTCACCGATCATATCAACGTCACCTCGATCGCGCCGGGCGCCTTTGCCAGCGAGATGAACAAGGCCGCACGCGACCACGGCTCGGCGATCGCGCAGAGCATTCCGGCCAAGCGCATCGGCGTCGACGAAGACATGGCGGGCGCGGCGATCTACCTCGCGTCGCGCGCCGGGGATTATGTGATCGGTGATACGATCACGGTCGACGGCGGGCTGGTGCATGCCGCGCTAGGGACAAGCATCGACGCATAATGCGTCGTCACCCCGGCCTTGTGCCGGGGTCCACCGTGCAGCGCAGCCAGCCTTTGACATGGATCGGCACGATCGCGGCCTGGTGGACCCCGGCACAAGGCCGGGGTGACGATTGACCTACGTCGTCTCCTGCGGATGATGCGGCGTGAGGATCAGCACGCCCTCCTCGACCCGCCACGATTTGAGCCGCGACAGGAAGTTCATCCCGACCACGTTCATGTCGCCGAACGCGGGCGACACCACCACCGGCAGGTCGCGCGCGACGACGTTGCCGATCCGCAGCACGGGGACCGTCGCGGTCTGCGCGGCGACGTTGCCGTTCGCGGTCTGCATCACCACCGGCATGAGCGAATCGTTCGGTTCGATCCCGGCGGCGGCGGCGGTATCGGCCGAGATCGCGGTCACCGTCGCGCCGCTGTCGACCAGCATCCGCCGCTCGATCGCGCCGAGCTTCACCCGCACCCAGAAATGTCCGTCGCTCGCCATCGGCACGCGCATTTCCTTGCCGACGACTTGCTGCCCGCCGATCTGGAAGCGCTGTGCCATCCGCGCGAACATCGGATCGAATTGCGCGCGCTCGGCGAACAGCAGCGCGACCACGACGACCGCGCCGACGGTCATGGCGAACGACAGCACGCGCCCGAACACCGGCACGCGCCGCGCCAGGAACAGTATCGCCACGACGCCGGCAATCAGCAAGTACAGCGGCGCGTGCGGGCCAAGACGGGAGAGATCGATCACGATCGCAATATAATATGCGGGCCTGCCTTTATGAAGGCTGACCGCTGCATATGTCCGGCCGCGTCACTCCATCGCAGACAGCAGCCGATCGACCGTCGTCGTCGCAAAGGCGGTGAAATTGTCGGCGACGCCATAGGGCAACAGAATATCACGCCCGAGCGCGAGCGCGCCGCAGCTGTACACCACATTGGGCACATAACCGTCGCGCTCGTCGGGGCTCGGGCGAAGGATCGGCTCGGGCGTGCGCGCGAGCAGCTTCGACGGATCGGCCTTGTCGAGTAGACACGCGCCGACGCAGTAATTGCGCACCGTCCCGACGCCGTGCGTGAACACCAGCCAGCCTTCGTCGACCTCGATCGGCGAGCCGCAATTGCCCATCTGGACGTATTCCCACGGATATCGCGGGCTGACGATCTTGCCGCCGCCTTCCCAATGCAGGATGTCGTCGGAGCGATGCAGCCAGATGCTCTCGCTGTCCTGTCGCCCGAGCATGATATATTGCCCGCCCACACGCCGCGGGAACAGCGCCATGCCCTTGGCTCCCGCCGCATCGCCGGTCAGCGCGCGCATGATAAAGGTTTCGGATCCATCGCCCGACAGCAATTCGGGCCGCGCGGTCGAGCCGCTGAACGCGGTGTAGGTCCCGTGATAGGTCGTCGTGCCATCGTCTTCGGTGAAGCGCACCAGCCGCAGATCCTCGATCCCCTGATGCTGGCTCGGCAGCACGGGAAACAGCACGGTTTCCGAAATGTCGCGGCTGCGATCGACGCGGAGCGTCACCACGGCGCCCGCGGCGACGCTGTCGCCCTCGATGATCGGCGGTACCGCGACCAGGCTCGGCGGGTCGATCGCGATCCGCCCGCCAGGGACCCAGCTGCCCGACCGGAACGCCACCGACGAGACATGGCCCTCGCCGATGCCGCGCAGCGACACGATGAAGCGTACGCCCCCCTCCGGCGCCGTCGACTGGTCGTGCGCGAGGACCGCACTCGGGTTGAACAAGGCGGCGGCTTCATACGAATATTCTTCGCTAAAATAGGCACCGATCAAGCGCTGCTGCGCGGTGTTCGCAGTCGGCCGCTCGGCCAGCGTCGCGGCGATTTCCTCATAACGCCGCACCAGCATCGCATCGACATCGCGGTGCCGCTCGTCGAGCGAATCGGTGGTGGTGGCAAGCTCGGCGGCGAGCCCCGCAGCGTCGAGCGTCATCACGCGGTCGACGATCGCCTGCGTGCGGCTTTGCCCCTCGACCTGGAATGCCTTGGGATATTCGAGGCTGAACGGCCGCACCACCGTTCGCGACGGATCGGGACGGAGGATGACATCGGCATGGTCGAGAATCGGGTGTGCGTCCGGCATGGCAACCCCCTTGGAGGAAACGGCAGACTATCCCACCAGAACCGCGCCAACGTGCGAGGATCACGGTTGATCCAGATCAGCGGAGAATCAAAATACTACGCCGTGCAGCGGTACTTAGCCCGGATTCGGATCTTGTGATGCATCCGCGTGCCATGCCACCATCGCGTCGCTCGTGAAATGCCGGGCGTTGGGGGCAGCCGGATGATCATCTACCGAATCGTTGCAGCGGGTATCGGTCTCGTCGCACTGTCCGCGCCATTATATGCGCAACTGGTCGAGCCGGCACCGCTCGTCGCCGAGCAGCCCGCTTTGACAGTGCTCAATCAGCTCGGCGCAGCGCCGAACGATGCCGCGCGCCTCATCCTGTTCGATCGCGCGCTGGCGCTTCTCCCACAGCCGACCCCGCTTCGCGGGCACGTGCTGTGCGGCCGCGCCGCGGTGCTCGGTCAATTGCACCGTGACGACGAAGCGCGCCTCGGTTTCGACCAGTGCCGCCAATTGCTGCCCGACGAACCCAATGTGCTGCTGCCGATCGCCTTCGACGAATCGCACCGCCAGCGCCCGGTCGAGGCCGCGCAGCTGATCATCCGCGCCGCCAAGCTCAAGGCGTCCGCGCTGGACCAGATCGATGCCGATTCAATGGCCACGGTGTTGCGCCAGTTGGCCTATGCCGGGAAGGACGATCTCGCCGACACGATGATCGATGCGTTGGTCGGCGCGGGCTATCCGCGCGACAATCCGGGCGTGTTTTCGCACTATACCCAGACCGCCATCCTGTACCGTTTGCGAACCGGCGATGCGGCGACCGCGACGCAACTCCTGCCCTCGGTGCTGAGCCCGCACGCTGGCGTCGCGATGCTCGTCGATCGCCGCTATGCGCCGATCTGGCCCGCGATCGGGCAGTGGGCGGGTAACGATCTGTCGGTCCAGCGTGGCGCGTTGCTGGCGGCGGCGCGCGCGACTTTCGAAACCAGCGAAACCCCGGAAACCCGGCTCGCCTACGCGCAAGCGCTGGTCGACACGGGTCACCGCGGCGAGGCGATCACGCTGATCGAGCAATGGCTGCAGACCGACGCCGCGAACACGGACATGTGGGTGCGCAGCATGGCGGTGCTCAAACAGGGCCGCTGGCTGGCGGAAGAGGGGGAGCGCGCCGAAGGCATCCGACGGATGCGCGCCGCGGTCGATGCCCCGGCGCAACCCGAATCGGGGATCGAGAACATCGTCCCCAATCTGGTCATGCAATTGCTGCTGGCGCAGGACTTTGGCGGCGCAATCGCGATGCTCGACCGCCATCCGCCGAGCGCAGACACGCTCGAAAGCCCGGTCGCGGCAGCCTATTTCGTCGCCCTGCGTGCGTGCGCGTTGCAGGGGCTCGGCAAGCACGAGCAGGCCGCGGCGCAGCTCGCGCGGCTCCGCAGCGTCTATCCCACCGCCAAAACCGCAGGCGACTATGCCGTCGCCTGCGTCGCGCCGATTGACGAGCAAGCCGCCCGTTGGATCGCCACCGTCCGTGATTCGGACACGCGGAACGATGCACTCGTCGCCCTCGAAACCGCGCGCTATCGTGCGAAGCAGGGGCTGCCCGCGCTGACGCTCACCGAGCAGATGCTGCGCCGGATCGAATCGCGCACCGACGTCCGTCGCAGCTTCACCGAATTCGGGCGCCCGCTGCCCGACAGCTACGCGCCCGCGCTCGACGATTTCAACGTGCGCCCCGCCGCCACGCCGCGCGGCCCATCTCCGACGCCAGTCGCCTGACGCCGCGCCTCAGCGCGCGATGCCGCCTGCGGCGAGCACCGCCAACGTCACCAGCTCGCTCGCCGTGCTCGTCATCGGTGCGATCTGCACCGACTTTTCCATGCCGACGAGCATCGGCCCGATCACCGCGTCGCCACCGAGCTCGCGCAGCAGCTTGGCCGAAATGTTGGCCGATTGCAGCCCCGGCAGGATCAGCACGTTGGCCGGCCCCGACAGCCGCGCGAACGGATAATTGGCGAGCTGCCGGGGGTTGAGCGCAACGTCGGGCGCCATTTCGCCTTCATATTCGAAGCTGACCTTGCGCGCGTCGAGCACCTTCACCGCGGCGCGGATGTCGTCGAGCCAATTGCCCTCGGGATTGCCGAAGGTCGAATAGCTGAGGAAGGCGACGCGCGGCTCGTGGCCCATCCGCTTGGCGACCAGCGCGGTCCCCTCGGCGATGTCGGCGAGCTCCTCGGCATTGGGGCGTTCGTTGACGGTGGTATCGGCCATGAACACCGTGTGGCTCTGCCCGACCATCAGGTGGATGCCGAACGGCGTGCGGCCCGCCTCGGGATCGATCACGCGGCGGACTTCGCGCATCGTGTGCGCATAGGTGCGCGTGATGCCGGTGATCATCGCGTCGGCTTCGCCGAGCTGGAGCATCACCGCGCCGAAGATGTTGCGATCCTGGTTGATCATCCGCTCGCAATCGCGACGCAGATAGCCGCGGCGCTGGAGCCGGCCATAAAGGAAGTCGACCATCCGCGGCACCAGCGGCGACTTGCGGCTGTTGTGGAGCTCATAGCTATCAGGATCGGTGACGCCCAATGCGCGCAGCCGCTCGGGAACGTCGTCGCGCCCGACGAGCACCGGCGTGCCGTAGCCGCCATCCTTGAACGCGATCGCGGCGCGCAGCACGACTTCTTCCTCGCCCTCGGCGAACAGCACGCGCTTGGGATGCGCCTTGGCGCCTTCGTAGGCGAGCGTCAGCACCGAGGTGGTCGGGTTGAGGCGCGCCTTCAGCTTCTCGCGATACGCGTCGAGGTCGAGGATCGGCTTGGTCGCCACGCCCGAATCCATCGCCGCTTTGGCGACCGCGACGGGGACGATCTCCATCAGCCGCGGATCGAACGGCGCGGGGATGATGTAATCGGGGCCGAAGGTGTGGCGCACGCCGTACGCGACCGCGACTTCCTCGGGCACTTGCTGGCGCGCGAGCGCCGCCAGCGCATGCGCCGCGGCGAGCTTCATCTCGTCGTTGATCGTCGTCGCGCGCACGTCGAGCGCGCCGCGGAAGATGAACGGGAAGCAAAGCACGTTGTTGATCTGGTTGGGATAATCCGATCGCCCGGTCGCGATGATCGCATCGGGCCGCGCCGCCTTGGCTTCCGGCGGGGTGATCTCGGGATCGGGATTGGCCATTGCGAAGATGATCGGCTTTGGCGCCATCTTCATCAGGTCGGCGGCGGGCAACGCACCCGCGGCGGACACGCCGATGAACACGTCGGCACCGTCGAGCGCCTCGGCGCGCGTGCGCTTTTCGGTGACGACGGCGTGCGCCGACTGCCACTGGTTCACGTCGTCGCGACCCTGATAGATAATGCCCCCCAGATCGACCATCGTCAGATGATCGCTCGGCAGGCCCATCGCCTTGATCAACTCGGCACAGGCGATCGCCGCCGCGCCCGCGCCGTTCATCACCACCTTGGTGGTCTTGATGTCGCGGCCCGTCAGGAACAGCGCGTTGATCAGGCCGGCGGCACAGATGATCGCGGTGCCGTGCTGGTCGTCATGGAACACCGGGATGTTCATCTTGGCGCGCAGCGTCTGCTCGATGATGAAGCATTCGGGCGACTTGATGTCCTCGAGGTTGATGCCACCAAAACTCGGCTCCATCAATTCGATCGCGTCGATCAGCCGGTCGGGATCTTCGGTCTTCAATTCGATGTCGATCGCATCGACATCGGCGAAGCGCTTGAAGAGCACGGCCTTGCCTTCCATCACCGGCTTCGACGCGAGCGCGCCGAGATTGCCGAGACCGAGGATCGCGGTGCCGTTCGAGATGACCGCGACCAGATTGCCCTTGGCGGTGTAATCGTAAGCGAGGCTCGGGTCGGCGGCGATCGCCAGCACCGGCACCGCGACGCCCGGCGAATAGGCCAGAGCGAGGTCGCGCTGCGTTGCCATCGGCTTCGACGCGATGATCTCGAGCTTGCCCGGACGCCCCTCCGAATGGAACAGCAGCGCTTCGCGCTCTGAAAACTGGACATTCTGCGGATTGGTGTCTGTGGACATGCTCGGCCTTTCGGAATCGCCTGTGTCTGTAGGCAATGCCTTCCCCCACGTCACCCCGCAGATGCATGCTTCACGATTTGACACGATCGTTCGGCATGACGCGCCGCCAATTCGTTGCTAGTTGCCGGGCGATGGCGAGCACCCCCCCTACCCCGATGATGGCGCAATATCTGGCGCTCAAGGCCGACGCGCGCGATTGCCTGCTGTTCTACCGGATGGGCGATTTCTTCGAGATGTTCTTCGACGACGCGAAGATCGCCGCCGCGGTACTCGACATCGCGCTCACCGCGCGCGGCGAGCATGACGGGGTGCCGATCCCGATGTGCGGCGTACCGGTCCATGCCGCCGACGCCTATCTCGCGCGGCTGATCAAGGCCGGCCACCGCGTCGCGATCGCCGAGCAGACCGAGAGCCCGGCTGACGCCAAGAAGCGCAGCGGCAAGACGCTCGTCGCGCGCGCGATCGTCCGCGTGGTGACGGCGGGGACGCTGACCGAGGAGGCGCTGCTCGATGCGCGCACCGCGAACTGGTGCGTCGCGATCGGCGAGGCGGCGGGCGGCGTCGCGGTCGCCGCCGCCGACATCTCGACCGGGCGTTTCGAGCTGATCGAGTGCGATGCGGCGAGCCTTGGTGCCGAACTCGCACGGCTCGCGCCGGCCGAGACGATCGCGTCCGAAGCGACGGCGTTTGGCGAAGCGGCGACGATGCTGCGCCCCCGCGCCGATTTCGACAGCGGACGGGGGGAGACGCGGCTCAAGGCGCTGTACGACGTCGCCACGCTCGACGGCTTCGGCCAGTTCGGGCGCGCGGCGCTCGCTGCGGCAGGCGGTCTCGTCGCCTATCTCGACCATACCGCCAAGGGCGCGATCCCCTTCCTGCGCCCCCCACGCCTCGCCCAGACCGCGCAGCAGATGGCGATCGACGCGGCGACGCGCGAAAGCCTCGAACTCACGCAGACCACCAACGGCGCGCGCAAGGGCAGCCTGCTCGACGCGGTCGACCGCACGGTGACGGCGGCGGGCGCGCGACTGCTGGCGGCCGATATCGGCGCGCCGCTGATGGACCGCGGCCGGATCGAGGCGCGGCTCGATCTGGTCTCGATGCTCGCCGAGGATGCGGGGTTGCGCGAGGCCTTGCGCGGGACGCTGCGCAGCATGGCCGACATTGGCCGCGCGCTCGGGCGGCTCGCGGCAGGACGCGGGAGCCCACGCGATCTCGGGCAATTGCGCGACGGGCTCGACGGCGCGTGGCGGCTCGGCGAGCGGCTCGGCAAGATCGAGCAGCCGCCCGCGCTGCTCGGCGAACTCGCGCCCGCGCTGCGCGGTCACGGCGCTCTGATCGACCTGCTGACGCGCGCGCTCGTCGCGAGCCCGCCGATCGACGCCTCGGACGGCGGCTATATCGCACCGGGGTATGACGCCGCGCTCGATGACCTGCGCGATGCGGGCGCGGGCGGCAGGCGCGCGATCGCCGCGCTCGAGGCCGAATTCCGTAACCGTACCGGCGTCACCGCGCTGAAGATCCGCCATAACGGCGTGCTCGGCTATCATATCGAAGTGCCCGCGCGCTTCGGCGATGCGCTGATGAAGCCCGACAGCGGCTTCACCCACCGCCAGACGATGGCGGGCGCGATCCGCTTCAATGCGCCCGAACTTCACGAGGTTGCGCTGAAGGTGACGCAGGCCGGCGCACACGCGCTGGCGGCCGAGGCGGCGCATCTCGAGGATCTGATCGCCGCCGCACTCGCCAAGCGCGAGGCGGTTGCCGCCACCGCAGATGCGCTCGCGCGGCTCGACGTCTCGGCCGGCCTTGCCGAGCGCGCGACCGAAGGCGGCTGGGCGCGCCCTGCCCTTGTCGATCACGCCTGTTTCGACATCGTCGGCGGGCGCCACCCGGTGGTCGAGGACGCGCTCGCCAAACGCGGCGAGCGCTTCGTCGCCAACGATTGCCGCCTGTCCGAAGACTCGCGGCTGTGGCTTGTCACAGGCCCCAACATGGGCGGCAAATCGACCTTCCTGCGCCAGAATGCGGCGATCGCGGTACTCGCGCAGGCGGGCAGCTACGTCCCCGCCACCGCCGCGACGCTCGGCCTCGTCGACCGGCTGTTCAGCCGTGTCGGCGCGTCGGACAATCTCGCGCGCGGGCGATCGACCTTCATGGTCGAGATGGTCGAGACCGCCGCGATCCTCGCGCAGGCGACGCCGCGCAGCTTCGTCATCCTCGATGAAGTCGGGCGCGGCACCTCGACCTATGACGGGCTGGCGATCGCCTGGGCGGTGGTCGAGGCGATCCATGAGGACAATCGCTGCCGCTGCCTGTTCGCGACGCATTATCACGAGCTGACGCGGCTCGCCGAGCGCTGCGACGCGCTGACGCTCCATCACGTCCGCGCGCGCGAGTGGAAGGGCGAACTCGTGCTCCTCCACGAAGTGTCCGAGGGGCCCGCCGATCGCAGCTACGGGCTTGCCGTCGCGCGGCTCGCAGGCCTCCCGCCTGCGACGATCGCGCGCGCGAAAGCGGTGCTGAGCAAGCTCGAGGCCGGGCGCGCCAAAACCGGCGGGCTCGCGGCAGGACTCGACGACTTGCCGCTGTTCGCCGCCGCGCTCGAAGTCGCCGAGGAGCAATGCGACGCGATCCGCGCCGAGGTCGAGACACTCGACGTCGATGCGCTGACGCCGCGCGAGGCGCTCGAGACGCTCTACCGGCTGAAGGCGCTCACGCGCGAGTGACGCGGCATGGTGCGTCGGCGAGACCGGGTACCGCGGCGACCGGATATCGTCACGACAAATACCGGGCGGGGCTGGCAAGCCATTGACCGCCACCGCATCCGCGCGCGCTACGATCGTCATCGGCAAGGTTTACGGAACCAATACTAACAAACATAGGTTGTGCAGCCAGGTTCTTAAAAGGAGGATTGAAATGGCTGAGTATCGCGACACGACCGAAAAGGTTTACGTGGAAAAGAAGAGCAACACCGGCATGGTGATTGGCACGATCATCGTCCTGGCGCTCGTCGTCGTGGGCGTGTTGTTCGCGACCGGCTTCTGGAGCGCGGACGTCAAGGGTGGCGAGATGCCGAAGATCAACGTCAGCGCCAAGGAAGGCGCGCTTCCCGATGTCGACGTGAAGTCGAAGGAAGTCGTTGTCGGCACCAAGAAGACCACGGTCGACGTGCCGACCGTTGGCGTCAAGGACGGCGACAAGTAAGCGCCCCCGCACGCTAACAGCGTATTACGGAGCGCCCCGTCAGCAATGGCGGGGCGTTTTTGCATCGGGTTGCCCGCGTGGACGCGCGCAGCCAAACCCCCTATCTGCACGCCATGGCCTCACGCTTCGAATCCGTCCCCCAGCGCCGTGCGATCATCGATCGGCGCGGTCTCGCCGATGCGCTTGCAGCGCTCGAGGGCGACAAGGCCGCGCTGCGCACGCAGGGCACCGCCTTGCTCAAGGCCGCACTCGACGCCGGCCGCGAAGAGATTGCCCGGCGGCTGATCGAACATCCCTCGCGCGGGCTCGAAATCGCCGCGAGCCAGGCGTTCCTGACCGACCAATTGCTGCGGCTGCTCTACGATTTCACGACCGAGCGGCTCTACCCCAACAGCAACCCGACCGCCGCCGAGCGCATCACGATCATCGCGGTCGGCGGCTATGGCCGCGGCGAGATGGCACCCTATTCGGACGTCGACGTCGGGTTTCTGACCCCGTGGAAGCAGACCGGCTGGACCGAGCAAGTCATCGAGACGATGCTGTACGCGCTATGGGACCTGGGCATGAAGGTCGGCCATAGCAGCCGCTCGCTCGACGAGATGGTGCGCCAGGCCAAAAGCGACGTGACGATCCGCACCGCCTTGCTCGAGGCCCGCTATGTGTGGGGCGACCAGGAGGTCTATGACGAGGCCGCGCGCCGCTTCAAGGCCGAGGTCCAGGCCGATAGCGCGCGCCAGTTCATCGCCGACAAGCTTGCCGAGCGCGACGTGCGCCACCGCAAGATGGGCGACACGCGCTATGTCGTCGAGCCCAACGTCAAGGAAGCCAAAGGCGGCCTGCGCGATCTCCACGCGCTCTTCTGGATCGGCAAGTTCGCGTATAACGTCAGCGAACCCGCCCAACTGGTCGAAGCGGGGCTGCTCAGCCGCGCCGAATATCGCCAGTTCCACCGCGCCGAGAATTTCCTCTGGGCGGTGCGCTGCCACCTTCACGACATATCGGGCCGCGCCGAGGACCGCCTGACCTTCGACCTGCAGCGCGAGATTGCCGAACGGATGCGCTTTGCCGATCGACCGGGCAAATCCAAGGTCGAGCGCTTCATGCAATTCTATTTCCTGCAGGCGCGGACGGCAGGCGACCTGACCGGTGTCTTCCTCGCGCATCTCGACGAGAAGTTCGCCGCGCGCGGGCGCCGCTTCGGGTTGCCGTCGCTGCGCCGGTCCCCCCGCAAGCTCAATGGCTTCATCGTCAACCGCGGGCGCCTGGCGATCCCGAGCGACGACTTCCTCGCGGAGAAACCGACGCGGCTGCTCGAACTGTTCGCGCTCGCCGACAAGCATGGCCTCGAAATCCACCCGCTGACGATGCGCGCTGCCGCGCGCGACGCCAAGCTCGCCGACGACATCCGCCAGGACCCGACCGCCAACGCGCTGTTCCTCGACGTGCTGACCTCGCCGCGCGACCCGGAAATCGTACTGCGCTGGATGAACGAAGCCGGCGTGTTCGGCCGCTTCGTTCCGGATTTCGCCCGCGTCGTCGCGCAGATGCAGTTCGACATGTATCACCACTACACCGTCGACGAACACACGATCCGTGCGATCGGGCTGCTTGCAAAGATCGAGCATGGCGATCTCGAGGTCGACCATCCGCTCGCGACGGTCTTGCTCCATCAGATCGTGTCGCGCCGCGCGCTGTATGTCGCGGTGCTGCTCCACGATATCGCCAAGGGCCGCGGCGGCGACCATTCGATCCTCGGTGCCGAGGTGGCGCACAAGCTGTGCCCGCGCTTCGGCCTGTCGCCCGCCGAAACCGAAACCGTCGCCTGGCTCGTGCGCTTCCACCTGCTGATGTCGGCGACCGCGTTCAAGCGCGATTTGTCGGACTTCAAGACGATCCTCGACTTCACCGAGATCGTGCAAAGCCCCGAGCGGCTTCGGCTGCTGCTGCTGCTGACCGTCGTCGATATTCGCGCGGTCGGGCCGGGCGTGTGGAACGGCTGGAAGCGGCAGTTGCTCGCGACGCTCTACGACTCGGCCGAGGAAGTGCTGCGGCTCGGCCACAAACAGAAGGGCCGTAGCGAGCGCGTCGCGGTCAAGCAGGCGGCGTTGCGCGATCTGCTCGGCTGGAGCACCGAGCATTTCGACGCGCTCGTTCGCCGCTTGCCCGAGCCCTATTGGGTGGCCGAACCCGAGGACGTGATCGCCCGCAATGCGCGCTTGGTGGAGGAAGCCGGAGACGCGCAGCTATCGATCGCAGCGCAAGTCTATCCCGAGCGCGGCGCAACGCTCGTGACGATCTACGCGGCCGATCATCCCGGGCTGTTCTACCGCATTGCCGGCGCAATCAGCGTGGCGGGCGGCAACATCATCGACGCGCGGATTCACACCACGCGCGACGGCATGGCACTCGACAATTTCCTCGTCCAGGATCCGTTCGGCCGTCCGTTCGACGAAGCCGGGCAACTTGCTCGACTGAAACAGGCGATCGAGGACGCGCTCGCCAATCGCGGCAAGATGATTGATCGGCTGATGGCGAAGCCGCTTCCCCGTCCGCGCGCAGAAGCCTTCGCGATCGCACCCAACGTGCTGATCGACAACAAGGCGTCGAACCGCTTCACCGTCATCGAGGTCAATGCGCGCGACCGTCCGGCGCTGCTCCACCAGCTCGCCTACACGCTGTTCCAGTCGCGGGTGACGATCCATTCGGCGCATGTCGCAACCTATGGCGAGCGCGCGGTCGACACTTTCTACCTGACCGATCTGACCGGCGACAAGATCGCTGCGGCGGCGCGGCTCAAGACGATCGAGCGGCGCTTGCTCGCCGCCGCTGCCGGGGAGCGGATGGCCGACGCCGCATGAGCCTCGACGCGCGGACGGCTTGTCGCCGCGGCGGGCGGCGTGGCATGGGCACAGCGTGACCATCCAACCGCAGATCCTTGTTGACGCCGATGCCTGCCCGGTGAAGGACGAGATCTACCGCGTCGCGTACCGTGTCGACGTGCCGGTGATCGTGGTGAGCAACATGCACCTGCGCATCCCGGTCCATCCTCTGATCTCACGCGTCGTCGTCGATTCGGGGTTCGATGCCGCCGACGACTGGATCGCCGAGCATGCGCATGCCGCGACGATCGTCGTGACCGCCGATATCCTGCTCGCCGATCGCTGTCTCAAGGCCGGCGCGGTGGTGATCGGGCCGACCGGCAAGGCCTTCACCAGCAGCTCGATCGGCAGCGCGATCGCGGTGCGCGCGATCATGGCGGATCTGCGCGCCGGCGGCGAGCAGACCGGCGGCCCGGCGCCGTTCCGCAAGGAGGATCGCTCGCGCTTCCTCTCGGCGATCGATCTGGCGATCACCCGAGTGCTGCGCGCGCGCTGACCCCGCTGCGCTGCGTCATTGGCGATCGCCCCGATCTGCCGTAAACCCCTGGGGGATAATCGATTCCCGAGACGCATCTTGCCCACGCATGCACGAAAGGAACGATCGATGCCGGTACTCGGAATTGGCGGCCTGTTTTTCCGCAGCAAGGATCCGGACGCACTGTCCGAATGGTATCGCCACCACCTCGGGGTCGGTGCGGGGTGCGTCTCGGTCGAGGGTGCGACCCCCGACGAATGGGCGTGGCAAGCGCAAGGCGGCCCCCTGGTGTTCGCGCCGTTTGCCGACGACACCGATTATTTCACGCGCGACAAGCCGTACATGCTGAATTTCCGCGTCCGCGATCTTGAAGGGCTCACGATCGCGCTCGGCCTGGCGGGGATCGAAGTGATCACCAACGAGGATTGGAACGATCCGGCAGTCGGGCGCTTCGTGCGCATTCACGACCCCGAGGGCAATCCGATCGAGCTGTGGGAGCCGACCGTGCCGCCCGAGCACCCGGCGCACTAAGCCAGGCGAACCCGCCGGCTCCGCTACAAAAAAGACGGCCCGCCCCTCGCAATCGAGGAGCGGGCCGCCCTTAATCCAGCATTAGGCGCGTCAGAAGCGCGAGCGCAGCGTCACGCCGTAGGTGCGCGGCTCGGCGAGGAAGGCCGAGTAGAGCGCATTGCCCGTTCCGCCGAAGCTTGCGACGTTGGCCGACGAGCCAGCGCCCTGGAACGGCGTGTTGAACGCGACCTGGATGTACTGCTTGTTGAACACGTTCTGTGCCCAGAACTCGATCGCCCACAGCTGATCCTTGCCACGGATGCCGAGACGCGCATTGACCAGCGCAAAGCCGTCCTGCTTCTTCTCGGGCGCCAGATCCGACCCGGTGTTATAGTCGGAGGTCATGCGGCTATCGACATAGACCAAGCCAGACATGCCGTTCGAGCCGAGATCGGGCGTCCACGCCGCCGACGTCGTCACGACGTGACGCGGGGCGTTCGACAGCTGGCTGCCGGGGAGCAGGAACAACGCCGGATCGAGCGGTGCACCCGCCGAATTGCCGACCAGATTGCGCGCAATCTTGGTGTCGGCGAAGGTGTAGCCTGCCGTCACCTGGAACTGGCGGATCGGCGTCATCGTCGCTTCGAGCTCGACGCCCTGCGAGATCACGCCGGGCTTGTCCGCCTTGCCCGTGCACTGGCCGGTCGCGGCCAGATTGTCGGTGTCGCCGCCGTTGAGGCTGGTCGAGCAGCCGATCAGGTTCTGCACGACGAAGACCGAGCCGTTGAAGGTGTTGAGCTGGAAGTTCTTGAACTCCGACCGGAACGCCGCGACGTTGAGGCTGAAGCCGCGCGTCTTGAACTTGGCGCCGAGTTCGTAGCTGTTGACCGTTTCCGCCGCAAACCGCAGCGCCGCCGCATCGGCATTGCTGCGCGGGCTGAACACGCCCGATGCACCGCCGAGTGGCGAGCGATCGAGGTTGTAGCCGCCCGACTTGTAGCCCTTGGCATAAGACGCATAGGTCAGCAGGCTGGGGATCGGCTTCCACGACAGCACCGCCGTGCCCGTCACCTTACCCTCGCCGAAATTGTTCTGCAGGTTGAGTGCGTTGAGCGACGAGGACGAGTTGCCGGTGCAGCTCAGCGTCAGGATGCCGCCGATAAAGCCCTTGGCCGATGCCGGGACAGCGGCGCTGCTCAGCAGCGGTCCCAGATTGGCCTGCTGCACGGGGCAGACGGTGTTGGTGTTGTTGAAGTTCGCGCTGAAGGTCTTGGCCTCGTGCGTGTAGCGCGCGCCGAGCGTCAGCGAGACGGTGTCGGTGATGTGGAAGATGTTGTGCGTGAAGAACGCGTAATTCTCGCTCTTCTGGCGATAGACCGAACCGTTGTCGCCGACGTTGTTGACGCCGCCGCCGAGGCCCGGGCCACCCGTCAGGCGATCAAGCCCGCCGAGCACTGCGGGTGCCAGCGTACCGAAAGCGCCAGTGACCGTCGCGCGGCCGGCTGCCGACAAGCAGCCCGGCGCGGTGTTGTTCTGGAGCGCGGCATTCTGGCTGATGTTGGTGACCAGACGGCACGCGGCGAACGCGCCGTAATTCGCGCCGAACACCGCGTTATCGACGACGCGGAGCGTCTCCTTCGAGTAGAAGCCGCCGACGAGCCAGTCGAGCTTGTCGCCGAACGCCGACCCCTGGAGGCGCGCTTCCTGCGTGAAGGTGTGGAACTGGCGGTAGGCGTTGCCGTCGGCCGCGCGGTGCGTCAGATCGATATTGGTGTAGTCGACGTCACCGGCATTGCCCGATTTGTATTCGCGGTATGCAGTGATCGAGGTCAGCGTCGCGCCGCCGAGATTCCAGTCGGCCTGGAGCGAGCCGCCATAGTCGACCGTCGTGTTGCGATACGTCTGGCCCGGCGTGATCGCGACTTCGCGGTTGAAGGTGCCCGGCGTGTTGCCGGCCAGCGGATAGGTCGCTCCGGCACGGCGCAGGATGTCGACGATCGGATTGGCCGGGGTAACCGACACGGCGCGGTCGTCATTGACCGAGCTGCCATTGGCCTGGACCGCATTCGCGGTCGGATCGAAGGTCTGCTGCTGGCTGTAATAGGTCGCGCCGCAGCAGCTTTCCTTACGGTGCGAATAATCGCCGATCAGGCGGAAGCTGAGGTCGGCGGTCGGCTTGAACAGCAATTGCCCGCGGACGAAATAGCGGTCGCGATTGTTGACGCGCGACTCTGTACCGTTCGCCGGGTTGACCGTGCGGTAGAAGCCATCGCGATTGACGTAGACGCCGTCGAGACGGAACGCGAGCTGGTCGGTGATCGGCCCGGTGATCCCGCCGGCAAGGCGCTTCTGGTCGTAATTGCCGTAGGTGCCCTCGGCATAGCCGCCGAAGGTGAATTTCGGCGATGCGGTGATGATGTTGATGAGGCCGGCCGATGCGTTGCGACCGAACAGCGTGCCCTGAGGCCCGCGCAGCACTTCGACGCGGTCGATCTCGCCGAGTTCGTTGAGGCCAACGCCGGTGCGGCTGCGATAGACGCCGTCGATGAACACCGCGACCGAGCTTTCGAGACCGGGATTGTCGCCGACGGTGCCGACGCCGCGGATACGCGCCGAGGCGTTCGATTCGCTGCCGGTCGAGGAAATCAGCAGCGACGGCGCCAGCTGGTTGAGCGCGCGAATGTCGGAACCGCCAGAATTCTGCAGCGATTCCTGCCCGACGGCCGAGACCGCGATCGGCACGTTCGACAGACGCTCGGAGCGGCGCGTCGCGGTGACGATGATGTCGCCGGCATTGGTGTCCTGGGTGGCGGCGGGAGCGGTTGCGGAGGTTCCGACCTGTGCGTCTTGCTGCGTGGTGGCGGGGGCAGTCTGGGCGAAAGCAGGTGCCGAGATCGCGACAGCAGCGACCGACAATAAGTACGCGGTTTTGCGCATTTCAGAACTCTCCAACGTTTTTTAGTTTTTTGGGTATTGTCGCCCCGAATAGCTACGCAAGGCTGAGCGTAAAGCAAAAAGCCCTGCGGAAACACGATTTAGAAGATAGGTGATGTAGTATGGCCACACCGACCCAGCCGCGCGCGCGACGGCGGCCCCGGAATGACGCTACGTAATGCTGGGAATGCCCCGGGCCGGCGCGCAAACGCGTCGGCCAGCCCGGAAAAGGTTGTATTTCAGGACTTATTTGGGCGCGAGCACCATCAGCATCTGACGGCCTTCCATGCGCGGATAGGCCTCGACCTTGGCGGTCTCGGCGACATCGGCCTGGACGCGCTGGAGGAGGACCATGCCGAGCTGGCCGTGGCTCAATTCACGCCCGCGGAAGCGCAGCGTGATCTTGACCTTGTCGCCCTCGTCGATGAACTCGAGCACCTTCTTCATCTTGGTGTCATAGTCGTGGTCATCGATGTTCGGACGCATCTTGATCTCCTTGATCTCCTGCGTCTTCTGCGATTTCCGCGCGAGGTTGGCCTTCTTCTGCGCCTCGTACTTGAACTTGCCGACATCGAGGAACTTGGCGACGGGCGGATCGGCGTTGGGCGACACTTCGACTAGGTCGAGACCGACCTCGCGCGCCTGCTCCATCGCCTCGCGGGTGTACATGACACCGAGGTTCTCACCGTCCTGGTCGATCACGCGAACCTTGGGCGATACAATGAATTCGTTGAAGCGAGGGCCATTCATCGGCGGCGCCTGGCGGGTCATCGGGGGTCGGATAGGTGTAGCTCCTGCGATTGTTTCAGGGACGATATAGGGCTTTTTCGGGCAAAACGAAAGGTGGCGTCGCGCATCTTCGTCGCGCGCCCCCCGGCGAAGGCCGGGGAGCGCAACCCGGTTACAGATCCGGGGCCTTGGCCGCCTCGGTCAGCATCGCGATCGCGTCGTCGAGCGTCAGGAACTGCTGGCGGTCGCTGCCCAATTGCCGCAGCGCGACCTTGCCCTCCTCGGCTTCGCGCTTGCCGACGACGAGCAGGTTCGGAACCTTCGCCAGCGAATGCTCGCGCACCTTGTAGTTGATCTTCTCGTTGCGCAGATCGGTTTCGACCCGAATCCCCGCCGCCTTGAGCTTCTCGACCACCTCCCGCGCGTAATCGTCGGCGTCGGACACGATCGTCGCGACCACCGCCTGGACGGGCGAGAGCCATAACGGAAAGCGCCCGGCGTGGTGCTCGATCAGGATGCCGATGAAGCGCTCGAACGTGCCGAGGATCGCGCGGTGGAGCATGATCGGGCGATGCCGCTCGCCATCGGCGCCGACATACGACGCGTCGAGTCGTTCGGGCAGCACGCGGTCGGACTGGATCGTGCCGACCTGCCACGTCCGGCCGATCGCATCGGTCAGGTGGAATTCGAGCTTGGGCGCATAGAAGGCGCCTTCGCCCGGCAGTTCCTCGAACTTGGCCTTGATCGATTCGCTGAGCTTCGAGCCGAGCACCGCCTTGCGCAGTTCGTCCTCGGCCTTGTCCCACATCTCCTCGCTGCCAAAGCGCTTGTCGGGACGCAGCGCGAGCTTGACCGCATAATCCTCGAAGCCGAGGTCGCGGTACACGCTGTCGAGCAGCTCGCAGAATTGCTGCACCTCGGCGACCAACTGGTCCTCGCGCACAAAGATATGTGCATCGTCCTGCGTGAACTGGCGGACCCGCATAATCCCGTGGAGCGCGCCGTGCGGCTCGTTGCGATGGCAGCAGCCGAATTCGGCCATGCGGATCGGCAGGTCGCGATACGATTTGATCCCCTGGCGGAAGATCAGCACGTGCGCCGGGCAATTCATGGGTTTCAGCGCCATCAGGTCGGCGGTGCCGCTGAAGATCGCCGCGTCATCCTCGGTATTGGGGATCTCGTCGGGCACCACGAACATGTTCTCGCGATACTTGCCCCAGTGCCCTGACTGCTCCCACTGGCGCGCGTCCATCAGCTGCGGCGTCTTGACCTCGGCATAGCCCGCGGCGTCGAGCCGGCGGCGCATATAGGCTTCCAGCTGCCGCCACAGGATGAAGCCCTTGGGGTGCCAGAACACCGAGCCCTGCGCTTCCGACTGGAGGTGGAACAGATCCATTTCCTGCCCGATCTTGCGATGGTCGCGCTTGCCGGCCTCCTCGAGCATTGTGAGATGCGCGTCGAGCTGCTTCTTGTTGAGCCAGCCGGTGCCATAGACGCGGCTGAGCATCGCGTTCTTCTGGTCGCCGCGCCAGTACGCACCCGAGACGCGCGTCAGCTTGAACGCGTTGGGGTCGAGCTTACCGGTCGAGGCGAGATGCGGTCCGCGGCACATGTCGAGCCAGGCGCCGGGGCCGTTGCCCGCCTTGTAGACCGTCAGTTCCTCGCCCTCGGGGAGTTCGGCGGCCCATTCGGCCTTGAAGGTCTCGCCCTCGGCCTGCCAGCGCGCGATCAGATCGGCGCGGCTCCACACTTCGCGGATCAGCGGCTCGTTCTTGGCGATGATGCGGCGCATCTCGGCCTCGATCGCGGGCAGATCCTCGTCGGTGAACGGGCGATCCTTCGGCGCGAAATCATAGTAGAAACCATCGTCGGTCGAGGGACCGAAGGTGATCTGCGTGCCGGGGAAGAGATGCTGGACCGCTTCGGCGAGGACGTGCGCGAAATCGTGGCGCGCGAGTTTGAGCGCATCGGCCTCGTCCTTCGACGTCACCAGCGCCAGCTGCGTGTCGCCCTCGAACGGGCGCATGATGTCGCGCAGCTCGCCGTCGATCCGCGCGGCGATGGCGGCCTTGGCGAGGCCGGGACCGATCGCTGCGGCCACATCGGCCGGGGTAGTCCCCGGGGCTACCTCGCGGACGGAACCGTCGGGCAGCGTGATGCGGAACATGGCGGACATTATCGCGGTCTTTCGTGGGACAATAGGAACCGGCGGTGACACCGGGAGCGCCGATATAGCCACGTGCAAGCGCGCCGTCATCCCCGGGACTGGTATGGCGGCACGGACACCCCATCTCGGGAATGGGAAACGGGGGAACGATGATGCTGACGGGTCTGCTGGTGTTCGCGATCGTGGTGCTCAAGCGCTTCCCGGAGACCGCAGCCGCGCGCTGGATGATGCGGATGGTCGGCGAGACCCTCACCGCGCTCGGCCGGGTTAAGCGCAAGCATCTGATCTTCCTTGCGCTGATGACGGTCATTCTCGTCGCGGGGACCGAACTGCTCGCGCTCGCCGGGCCGTTCGACATCGCGCTGGTGCTGCTGTGGGATATCTCGGCGTATGTCGACATCGTGCTGACGACGATGGTCGTCGCCACCGCGACGCGCGGGATGACCGGCTGGCACGCGCTTGTTGCGCGGATCGCTTCGCGCCGGAGCCCGCGCGCGCGGCGGCAGCGGAGCGCGCGCAAGGCAGCGCCGTCGGCGAATGATGATAAAAGGCCGGCGGTGTTCGCACGCGCCGCCTAACCCGTCCCCCCGGCCTTGTGCCGGGGCCCACCGTGCCGCGCGCGCTGACCCGTCAGTGCGTGCATCCCCGTGGACCCCGGCACAAGGCCGGGGTGACGGAGATTAGATGGGCGCGCGAAAGACCCCTAGCGCAGCAGCACCAGCTCTTCCGCCATCGACGGATGCAACGCGACGGTCTGGTCGAAATCGTCCTTGGTCAGCCCGGCCTTCACCGCGACCGCTGCCGCCTGCAGGATCTCGGGCGAATCGGGCCCGATCATGTGCAGCCCGAGCACCTGCCCCGTCTCGGCATTGCACACCATCTTGTACAGCGCGCGCTCGTTGCGGCCCGCCAGCACGTTCTTCATCGGGCGGAAGTCGGACGTATAGACCTTCACCGATCCGAACTTGTTCTTGGCCTGCGCCTCGGTGAGGCCAACGCCCGCCATCGGCGGATGGCTGAACACCGCCGAAGGGATGTTCTCGTAATCGACGCGGTGCGGCTTGTTGCCGAACAGCGTGTCGGCAAACGCCTGCCCCTCGCGAATCGCGACGGGGGTGAGCTGGACGCGGTTGGTAACATCGCCGACCGCATAGATGCTATCGCAAGTCGACTTGTTGTCCGGATCGACGACGATCGCGCCCTTGTCGTCGAGCTCGACGCCGGCACTCTCGAGCCCCAGCCCCTCGGTGTTGGGCGAACGCCCCGTTGCGAACATCACGCAATCGACGTCGATCGGCTCGTGGCCCGTCATCGACACGCGCAGGCAGCCATCGGGCTGCTTCTCGATCCCGCGGAACGCGGCGTTGAAGCGGAAATCGAGCCCCTTCATCATCGAGATCTGGAGCAAGCGATCGCGGATCGATTCGTCATAGCCGCGCAGGATCACGTCGGTGCGGTTGATCAACGTCACCTTCGAACCGAATTCGTTGAAGATCCCGGCGAACTCGTTGGCGATATAGCCGGCACCCGCGATCAGGATGCGCTTGGGCACGGCATCGAGGTGGAACACTTCGTTCGAGGTGATGCCGAGCTCGTGCCCCGGGCATTCGGGGACGATCGGCGTCGCGCCGACCGCGATCAGAATGGTGCCCGCGGTCACTTCGCGCCCGTCGCCAAGCTTGACCGAATGCGGTCCCGTGACGGTCGCACGGTCGAGGATGATCTCGACGCCGTTATTGGTCAGCGTGTCGGTATAGGCGCCGTTGATCCGGTCGACCTCCTCCATCACATTGTCGCGCAGCCGGGCCCAGTCGAACCCGAGATTCTCCGGCACGTCCCAGCCGAAGCGCTTGGCGTCCTTCAGATCCTCGGCGAAATGCGCGCCATAGACGAGCAGCTTCTTGGGCACGCAGCCGCGGATGACGCAGGTGCCGCCGACGCGATATTCCTCGGCCACCGCGACCTTAGCGCCGTGGGCCGCCGCGACGCGCGACGCCCGCGTGCCGCCCGAGCCCGCACCGATGACGAAAAGATCGTAGTCATACTCAGCCATGTCGTGTCCTTTTGCGGCCGCTTACCGCGCGGCTTGTAAATCTGCATTCCGTCGCCCGCCGGATAGTCTCGCGCGCTAGCGTTGCCCGGCGCGGCGCATCGGCATCGCATCGATCGTCGCGACCAACGTGGCGCGATCGATCGGCTCGGCACGGCGCAGCGCGGCATTGCCGTCCTTGCCGACCAGGACGATGCCGAACGCCGCCTTGGGCAGCCGCCAGCGCGTCCTGAGCGCCGCCGCGCTATCCGTCGCACCGCGCACGCTATCGCCGGTCACCTCGACGACCGTGACGTCACGATCGCCGAGCTCCTGCGGCATCGCGTCGAGCGAGGCCCGCTGCGCGATGCGTCGCGCATCGGCTTCGTTCGGCGCGGCGACGATCAGTACGCGGCGCTCGTACCGCATATCGGCGACCGTAGCCGCCGCTATCGCCGCCGCGAGCAGCATCACCCGAACGCGCGCTTGATCAGGTCGGTGGTCGACACGTCGAACTCCTGGTCGCCCGCATCGGCGGCCTTGGCCATTTCCTTGCCGAGCTCGACGCCGAACTGGTCGAACGAGTTGATCCCGAGCAGCACGCCGCTGACGAACACGCGCTGTTCGTAGAAGGCAATCAGCGCGCCGAGCGTGCGGGCGTCGAGATCGTCGATCAAGATCGTCGAGCTCGGTCGGTCGCCCGAATAGCTGCGCGCCAGATCGTCGTTGGGACGGCCCTTCATCAACGCCGCACCCTGCGCAAAGGCGTTGAGCAGCAACTGGCGGTGATGATCCTCCGACAGCGTATCGCCAGCCTCGATCACCGCGACGAATTCGACCGGCACCAAATGCGTGCCCTGGTGGAGCAGCTGGAACACCGCATGCTGCGCATCGGTGCCGACCCCGCCCCAAGTGATCGCCGCGCTCGGCCGGTCGAGCTTCTGCCCGTCGATCGTCGTGCCCTTGCCGTTCGATTCCATCTCGAGCTGCTGGAGATATGACGGCAGCAGCCGCAGCCGCTCGTCATAAGCGAAGGTCGCACGAGTCTCGGCGTGGCGGACTTGCGTGTAATAGAGATCGGCAAACGCCGCGAGCGCGGGCGCGTTCTGGCTGAGCGTGGTGTGCTGGAAATGCCGGTCCATCTCGGCAGCGCCCTCGAGCAGCTCGGCGAAATTGTCCCAGCCGAGCGCGATCGCGGCGGGGAAGCCGATCGACGACCAGAGCGAATAGCGCCCGCCGACCGAATCGGCGAAGGGCAGCACGCGCGTCTCGTCGACGCCCCATTCGACCGCCTTGTCGGGATCGGCGGTCAGCGCGATGACGCGGCCATAGGCGTCCTCGACGCCCGCCTCGCCCATCCACTGCAGCACCGAATCGGCGTTGGTCAGCGTTTCCTTGGTGGTGAAGGTCTTCGACGCGATCACCAGCAGCGTGGCGGTCGGATCGAACTTCTTGAACACCTCCTCGAGCGCGGCGCCGTCGATGTTCGAGACGATCGCGACCTCGTATGCGGTATCCTCGCGCCCCAGCGCATCGATCAGCAGGTCGGGGCCGAGCGCCGAGCCGCCGATCCCGACGTGGAGCACGTGGCGGATGTCGCCGAGCGCACCCGCCGCGATCGCGTCGATCAGCGCGCGCATCCGCGCGTGGAGCATCGCGGCCTTGGCGTTATCGTCCTCGCTCCCCTCGCCGCGCTCGGCGACGTGCGTGACCGAGCGGTTCTCGGTGACGTTGATGACCTTGCCCGAAAACAGCGCCTCGCGCTTGCCGTGCAGATCCTGCGCCTTGGCGAGCGCCTCGAACGCGGTGACCGCCTCGGTGGTCAGATGGGTCTTCGACCAGTCGAAATGGATCCCGGCGACGTCGACGCTGAAGGTCTCGAGCCGATTGGCATCCTCCGCAAACAGCGTCTCGAGCTTGGGCGAGGGCAAAGCCTCGATCGCGGTCCAGTCGGCAGACATGCAGGTACCTCATCGGTCGTGGGGAGGGAAACGATTCCCGCGCTAGATCGCCCTATCGAGGCGGCATTACAACCACCAGCTTGACGATGTTCGCGCACAGCACCAAACCGCGCGATATGGCCGATCCCACCCCGCTTCGCGACGTGTCGCCGCGCAAATCCGAAACGCGCGAAACGCTCGTCTTCTTCCTCAAGCTCGCGATCGTCGTGTTCGTGTTCCGCAGCTTCGTGTTCGCGCCGTTCAGCATCCCGTCGCAGTCGATGCTGCCGCGGCTCTATATCGGCGACTATCTGTTCGTCTCGAAGTGGAACTACGGCTATTCGCGCTGGTCGCTGCCATGGGGCGTGCCGCTGATCCCGGGGCGGATCCTCGGCCGCGATCCGGCGCGCGGCGACGTCGTCGTGTTCCGCGGCCCTCCGGGCGACGACCATGACGTGATCAAGCGCGTGATCGGCTTGCCCGGCGACAGCGTGCAGATGCGGGGCGGCCAGGTGATCCTCAACGGCCGTGCCGTGCCCAAGATCAAGATCGCCGACTTCACGATCCCGCTCTCGCCCAATTACCCCGGCGGCAGCGAATGCCCCGCCGAGTTCGAGGACATGAGCGCGGGCAAGCCGATCTGCCGTTACCAGCAATTCCGCGAGACGCTGCCGAACGGCAAGAGCTATGCCGTGCTCGACCGCGGCGAGCAGATCAATGCCGACGAGACGGGTGTCTACAACGTCCCCGCGGGCCACGTCTTCGTGATGGGCGACAATCGCGACGACAGCGGCGACAGCCGCTTCGCGCCGCCCGAAGGCATGGGGATGGTCCCGATGGAGCGGATCGAGGGCAAGGCGGTGTTCTCCTTCTTCTCGACCGACGGCAGCGCCAATTGGGTCCTACCCTGGACGTGGTTCTCGGCGGCACGCTGGAGCCGGATCGGGGAAGGCTTTTGAGCGCTGACCTCAGTGCCTGGATCGCCGCGAGCCTCGGCCACACCCCACGCGACATCGCGCCGTTCGAGCGCGCGCTGACGCATGGCAGCCAGGCCAAGGCGAATTACGAGCGGCTCGAATTCCTCGGCGACCGCGTGCTCGGGCTGGTGATGGCCGAGTGGCTGTTCGAGCTGTTCCCGAACGAGCCCGAAGGCGCGCTGTCGAAGCGCTTCAATGCGCTGGTGACGGGCGCGGTGTGCGCCGATGTCGCGCGCGGCCTCGGCGTCGCGGCGCAATTGAAGCTCGGCAAGCAAGCGCGCGACGATGGCGCGTCGGACAGCGACAATGTGCTCGGCGACGTGATGGAGGCGCTGATCGGCGCGCTCTATCGCGAGGCCGGGCTCGACGGCGCCCGCCGCGCGATCCGCACCGCCTGGGCCGACCGCGCCAGCCGCGAACTGACCGTGCCGCAGCATCCCAAATCGGCGCTGCAGGAATGGGCCGCGGCGAACAACCGCAAGGCGCCAGCGTACGAGGTGGTCGAGCGCTCGGGCCCGCACCACGCGCCGCGCTTCCGCGTGAAGGCGGTGATCGGGACTTTCGCCGAGGCCGAGGCCGAGGGGAGTTCGAAGCAGGAAGCAGAGACGGCTGCGGCGACGGCATTGTTGGAAAAGGTGCGGCAGGGGTCACGCGGGTAAGGCCCTTCGACAGGCTCAGGGCGAACGGGTATAGCGGGTGACGTTCTCAAATGAGCGAGTCTCGTAAGATTTGCGGCGAACATCCTCCCCCGTTCGCCCTGAGCCTGTCGAAGGGCCCGCGCCCCAAAACGGAAGGTCAATCATGGCGTTCTGGGCTTACATGCTGCGCTGCGCCGACGGGCACTACTATATCGGCCACACCGACAACCTAGATCACCGCATCGGCCAGCATCCAGTCCGGCCTGACTGGCGGCTTCACCCATACCCGCCGCCCGGTCACGCTCGTGTGGTGTCAGGATTTCCCCTCCCGTCTCGAAGCGCTCGAAGCCGAACGCCGCGTTAAAGGATGGACGCGCGCCAAGAAGGAAGCCCTAATCGCTGGCGATTGGGCGCGGCTTTCTTTACTGGCGCGCAATCGCCAAGATCGAACGAGCCCTTCGACAGGCTCAGGGCGAACGGAGGTGGGGGCGGGGTCCTTCGTTTCCCCCGTTCGCCCTGAGCCTGTCGAAGGGCCTGTACCGCCCAAGGACCGCTAATGACCGACACCCCCACCCAGAAATGCGGCCTCGTCGCGATCCTCGGCGCGCCGAACGCCGGCAAGTCGACGCTCGTCAATGCGCTGGTCGGCCAGAAGGTCGCGATTGTCAGCCCTAAGGCGCAGACCACGCGTGTCCGGCTAATGGGCGTCGCGATCGAGGGCGATACCCAACTGCTGCTCGTCGACACCCCCGGCATCTTCGAACCCAAGCGCCGGCTCGACCGCGCGATGGTCCAGGCCGCGTGGGGCGGTGCCGACGGTGCCGACGTGCTAGCCCTGGTGGTCGATGCCAAGGGCGGGCTGGGCTCGAAGGTCACCACCATCGCCGAGGCGATCGCGCACCGCCCCGAGCCCAAATATCTCATCCTCAACAAGGTCGATCTCGCCGACAAGGGCAAGCTTTTGCTCCACGCCGAGAAGCTCACCGCGATGGTGCAGTTCGACGAAATCTTCTTCGTCAGCGCATCGACCGGTGACGGCTTGCCCGAATTGAAGGCACATCTTGCGAACCGGATGCCCGACGGCCCGTGGCATTTCCCCGAGGACCAGGTGTCCGACGCGAGTGAGCGCAGCCTCGCCTCCGAAGTGACGCGCGAGCAGCTGTACCTGCAGCTCCACGCCGAGCTGCCCTATGCGTCGACGATCGAGACCGAGCAGTATCTCGAGCGCGAAGACGGGTCGGTCGAGATCCACCAGCAGATCCTGGTCGAACGCCCGACGCAGCGCGCGATCGTGCTCGGCAAGGGCGGCGCGCGGATCAAGGAAATCGGCGCGCGCGCGCGCACCGAGCTCGCCGGCATCATGGGCCGCCCGGTGCATCTCTATCTGCACGTCAAGGTTCGTCCCGGCTGGGACGACGAACGCGACGTCTATCGCGACATGGGGCTCGACTGGGTCGATTGATCCTCGCGCCCATGAAAACCCCGCGCCGCAAGCTGCGACGCGGGGTTTTGCACGCGACCGTAAGGGCTTAGCGGTAGCGCCAGCCGCCATGGTGGCGATAGCGGTTCTGCCAGTAGCGGCGACCGTCCCAATAGCCGCGGTCGTAGCGGCGACCGACGATCAGGCGCGGACCACCGCGATAGACGGGACCGCCGACAAAGGCAGGCCCGCCACGCATCACGCGGCAATGACCAGCGGGTCCGCGAAACGCGCCACGACCGCAGCCGTCGCGCGCGTCCGCGGCGGTGGTGGTGCCGAGCGTTGCAGCTCCGGTGAGGAGGATGGCGGCAAGAAGCTTTTTCATGAGACCCTCTCGATATAGCGTTAGAGCAAAGCCCGTCGGGCTGACCTCACAAACGAGAGGGGCGGCAACCCGTTCCAAAATGGCCATGCCGGGCCTGCTCGCTCATCCCGCCAGCATCGCATCGACCCAGTGCGGCACCAGGCTTCCCGCCGCGCCGAGCCGCGTTTCGTGAAAATATGCGCTTCCCGCCGATCGCTCGAGATTGAGCTCGAGCGTGCGCGCGCCGGCATGCCGCGCGCCCTGGACGAAGCCCGCCGCGGGATAGACCGCGCCCGACGTCCCGATCGACACGAACAGGTCCGCCGTCCCGAGCGCGCGCTCAATCGTGTCCATCGCGTACGGCATCTCGCCGAAGAAGACGATGTCGGGGCGGAGCGCCGCCGTCCAGCACGCCGGGCACACCGACCCCGGCGGCAACGCGTCCAGCCAGCGCATGTGCGCACCACAGACAGCACACAGCGCCGATTGCAATTCGCCGTGCATGTGGAGCAACCGCTTGGCCCCGGCGCGCTCATGCAGATCGTCGACGTTCTGCGTCACGATCAGCAAATCCCCACCCCACTCGGCATCGAGCCGCGCCAGCGCGTGATGCGCGGCGTTGGGCTCGACGCGCGCCAATGCCGCTCGCCGTGCATCGTAGAAGCGGTGGACGAGCTCGGGATCGTGCGCGAGCGCCTCAGGCGTGCAGACATCCTCGACGCGGTGCCCCTCCCATAGTCCGCCGGGCCCACGAAAGGTCGCGATGCCGCTTTCGGCCGAAATACCGGCACCGGTGAGAACGACGATGCTGCGACTGTCCTGCATCATCGAGATTTAGCCGATCGGGCCAGAAGCTGCTATTCTTGCTGCAACAAAAACCGCGCTCGCAGTAGCCGTCCTTGCAATCCGCGGGGGTAGCACCAGCCTGGGGCAATTCGCGCATGGCATGTCGCCCGGCCATTGGCTAAGGCCGCCGCGAACCTATCGGAAGGGAATGTGCGTGACCGCGATCGGGATCATTGGCAGCGCTGGGCGCATGGGACATGCCTTGGCGGCGATCGTCCCCGATCTGGGCGCGACGCTCGCCGGCGGGATCGATGCGGGCGGCGACCCCGCGGCGCTGGCGCACGATTCGGACGTGCTGGTCGATTTCTCCTCGCCCTCGGCGCTCGAACGCACGCTCGCCGCCGCGCGCCGCACCAGAACCCCGATCCTGATCGGCACGACCGGCCTCGCTGCCACGCACCACGCGATGATCGACGCCGCCGCGGCCGACATCGCGGTGCTGCAAACGGGCAACGTCTCGCTCGGCGTGACGCTGCTCGCCAAGCTCGTGCGCGACGCCGCCGCGCGGCTCGGGCCCGAATGGGACATCGAAATCTCCGAATTCCACCATCGCCACAAGGTCGATGCCCCCTCGGGGACGGCCCTGCTGCTCGGCGAAGCGGCGGCGGCCGGCCGCGGCATCCCGCTCGCCGAAGCGCGCGTCGCGGACCGTGCCGGGCTGACCGGCGCGCGTTCCGAGGGGACGATCGGCTTTTCCAGCTTGCGCGGCGGCTCTGTCGCGGGGGACCATCAAGTGATCTTCGCCGGCGAAGGCGAGCGGATCGAGCTCGGCCACCGCGCCGAGAACCGCGCGATCTTCGCGCGCGGCGCGATCACCGCGGCACTGTGGCTCGTCGACAAGCCGGCCGGGCGCTACGGAATGGACGAGGTGCTCGGCGTGTGAAGCGCGCCGAAATCGTCGAATTCTACGCGCGGCTCGCCGCGGACAATCCGCATCCCGAGACCGAGCTCGAGGCGGGCAATCCGTTCCAGCTCGTCGTCGCGGTCGCGCTGTCGGCGCAAGCGACCGATGTGGGCGTCAACAAGGCGACGCGGCGGCTGTTCGAAACGGTGACGACGCCGCAGCAAATGCTCGATCTCGGCGAGGATGCGCTGAAGCAGCACATCAAGACGATCGGCCTGTTCAACACCAAGGCCAAGAATGTCATCGCGCTCTCGCAGCGGCTGGTCGACGTCTATGGCGGCGAAGTGCCGAACGACCGCGACGCGCTCGAGACGCTCCCCGGCGTGGGGCGCAAGACCGCCAATGTCGTGCTCAACGTCGCGTTCGGCGCCGAGACTTTCGCGGTCGACACGCACATCTTCCGCGTCGGCAACCGCACCGGCCTCGCGCGCGGGAAAACCCCGCTCGCGGTCGAACTGAAACTCGACAAGGCGACCCCGCAACCGTTCCGGCTCCACGCGCATCACTGGCTGATCCTGCACGGTCGCTATGTCTGCAAGGCGCGGCGTCCCGAATGCTGGCGCTGCATCGTCGCCGATCTCTGTGCGTTCAAGCCCAAGACGCCGCCGCCCAAGGCTGCGCTGCCGAAGGAGCCCTGACATGCGCCTGCTGTTCGCCGCCCTCACCCTCGCCGCCTTCGCCGCCCCGAGCGTCGCACGCGACCGCACCCCCGCCGCGACGCCTGCGGGTGTGCCGCAAAGCTGTATCCCCCTCGCATCGATCCGCGAAACGCACGTGCGCGACGACCGCACGATCGATTTCATCACGAGCGGCAAGGTCGCCTATCGCAACACCCTGCCCTTCGCCTGCCCGAGCCTCGGGTTCGAAGAGCGCTTCAGCTACGCGACGAGCCTCAGCCAGTTGTGCTCGACCGATACGATCACGGTGCTGTATTCGGGTGCCGCCCTGTCGCCCGGCGCGACATGCGGCCTCGGCCAATTCCAGCCCGTGACGCTCGCGCGCAACTAGGGCTGGCGTCACCGCGCGGGCTTTGCTAGTCGGAGCTCTAGGCACCCGTAGCTCAGCTGGATAGAGCGCTGCCCTCCGAAGGCAGAGGCCACTGGTTCGAATCCAGTCGGGTGCACCAAACTTACCAACAGGTTAGCGGGATACGCTGTCGTCGTACGGAGGCCGTACGCAAAACACTGTTGGACAATTGCGCCTCAATCCGCGCGCGCCACGACGAATCGTAGGGCGCAGCCGGTTGCAATTCCGTTGGGGTCCACTCTCACTCGCCTACGCGGCAAAGCCCTTGGTCGGACCGTCACCATAAGCGAATGCAGATGCAGATGCAGATGCGGGGAAAATTGACGGAACGATAGCAATCGGTACCGCATTGCCCCGACTGCTTCCTCGTGACATGCTGCGACCCGAGATCGCTGCGGGAGAGTATGTTGAGCAACCATCGCAAGCCGGTGCAAGCGCGGTCACGCAAGACCTACGAACTGTTGCTCTCCGCCGCCGAGACGCTGCTCGAGGAGGTCGGCGTGGAGCGAATTTCGACCAATCTGATCGTCCAGCGCGCGAACCTGACCGCGCCCGCGTTCTACCGCTATTTCGATGACAAATATTCCGTGATCGAGGCGCTGGCCGAACGGCTGATGCAACGACAGAACACGGCGCTGACCGCGTGGGTCGCGCGCTATCGCGACAAAGGCTATGACGTGCTGGTCGATCGTGCCGAGGAACTGGTGCGCGAGATGGACACCATCACCCGGCAGCAGCCTGGCGCGATCTGGATCATGCGAGCGCTCCGCGCGGTCCCGCGGCTCGCGCATGTCCGGCTCGCCTCGCACCATTTCGTTACCGACCTGCTGACCGACGTTTACGCCACCTACTTGCCCAGCGTTCCGCGCGAACGGATCCGCCGCCGGACCCGACTTGCCGTCGAGATCGCCTATTCGGTCGACGAGATGCTCAAGGAGGATCGCAACGATGAAGCGGAGGTGTTCGAAGACCTGAGTTATATTTTCCGCTCGCTCTATTATCATCCCGACCTCGCGGTGCCGCCGCCTGCACGCGATGCGAGCGCGGAGACAATTCCGGCGCTGTCATAAAAACGATATTAAAGACTATCATACGCGGCCTCGACACGAATCAGTTGGGGCGCAGACATGATCCATTCCATCGCTCGTTCTGCGGTGTTTGCCACATTGTTGGCCGGCACCGCGATCACCACGCCGGCGTTGGCGCAACAGGCTAGCGACCCTAAAGCGGCAGAGCCCGACAAGACCCGCGTAGCCGATGGCGACGACATCGTCGTGACCGGCCGCGCCGGCACGTCGCGCCAGCGCAAGGTCGAGACGAGCTATGCGATCTCGACGATTTCGGACCAGGACCTGCGCGTCCGCGCGCCGATCGGCGTCGCCGAGGCGCTGAAACAGGTTCCCGGCTTCTACAGCGCGCCGACGTCGGGCGAAGTCTCGGGCGGTGTGCGCGTCCGCGGCATTCCGAGCGACGGGTATCAGACCGTCGCGCTGCTCGAGGACGGCATCCCGATCCAGGGTGATCCCGGTCTCGGTTGGCTCAACGGCGACCAGTCGCTGCGGATCGACCAGAGTGTCGAGCGGATCGAGGTGGTGCGCGGCGGGCCGTCGGCGATCTTCTATTCGAATGCGCCCGGCGCGGCGATCAACTTCATCACACGCAAGGGCGGCGACACGCTCGAGGGGCTCGTTCGCTACGAGGCGGCAAGCTACAATTCGCACCGTGTCGACGGCTGGATCGGCGGACCGATCGGCGCGAGCGGGTGGCATGTCTTCGCTGGCGGCTATTACCGCGTCTCGGACGGCCCGCACAATTCGGGCTTCACCCAGGATCGCGGCGGCCAGTTCCGTGTCAACATGTCGAAGGCGTTCGAGCGCGGCGACATCACCTTCGGCGTCAAGCGGATCGATGAGCGCGTCGGCTATTGGGGCGGCGGCATCTATCAGGCCAACGCCAATGGCACGCCGAGCAACGTCGTCGGGCTCGACAACAAGGTCGACAATATCGTGGGCCCCGACACGCGCTATTTCAACTTCCTGACGCCGAACGGCGCGGTCAAGTTCGACGATGGCGTCGGCAGCAGCGTCAAGCTGACGCAGTTCAGCTTCCAGGCGCATTACGACATCAGCGACGCCTTCAAGGTCGAGGAGAATGTCCGCTATCGCACGAGCTGGACGCAGCGCAACAGCATCACCCCGTACACCGTCGCCGCATCGGCGAGCGCGCTTCTGACCAGCACCTTCGGCAAGCCCGCGGCGGGGACTGGCTACGCCTTGCTGTACCGCGACAGCGGGGCTGCGTTCAATCTCGTCAACCAGAACGGCAACGGGCTCGCGCTGATCGATCTGGCGCGCACGCACACCGTGCCGCTCGACGAGTTCATCACCGACACCCGGCTGGTGGGCAAGGTCGATCTGCTCGGCACGCACAATCTCGCGTTCGGCGTCTATTATGCGCGCGAGCAGGAAGATTATAACGCGCTCAGTGCCGCCGTGCTAACCGACGTGAAGGCGCATGCCGAAGTGCTCGATGCCTATCTCGTCGATGCGAAGGGCAACAAGCTCTTCAAGATCAGCGACAATGGCGTGATTCAATATGGCGCCGAATTTGCCAATGCGAGCGGCAGTTCTGACAATATCGCGGCCTATGCCAGCGACGAGTGGCAACTGACCCCAAAGTTCAGCCTCGAGGGCGGCGTGCGCTACGAGCAGATCAAGACGCGCGGGCAGGTCGAAGGCACCAAGAAGGTCAATCTCGGCCAGAGCCCGACGAGCGCCGATGACTCGGTCGGCGTCGGCACCGGGGTGTTCACGCCCTTCTCGCGCAAATACGATCATGTCGGCTGGACCGCCGCCGCCAATTATCAGGCGCGCCCGTTCTTCGGCGTGTTCGCGCGCTACACCGACACGTTCCGGCTGCCTGCGGTGTCGAGCTTCATCACCAACGCCAATGCAGCGCCCGTCGTACAGACGCTCAACATGCTCGAAGGCGGGATCAAATATTCGCGCGGCAAGGTCGATCTCTACGTCACCGGCTTCCGTACGGTATATAACAGCTACGCGATCAGCGACTATCAACGGCTTGCCAACGGCCTGTTGTCGCCGGTCACCGTCTATGGCGACACCAAGACCACCGGCACCGAAATCGAGGGGACGTGGCGGCCGACCAACTGGTTCGATCTCCACGCGTCGTGGACCTGGCAGGACAATCGCTTCAGCAAGTTCGTCTACACCAACAGCGCCGGCGTGCTGACCGATTATTCGCACCACAAGGTCAACGGCGTGCCCGACAACACCTTCCGCATCACGCCTGGCGTGACGCTGTTCGACCGCAAGGTCCGGCTCCAGTCGGACGTCAACCATGTCGGCGCGCTCTATACCGATGTCGCCAACCAGATCCGGTTGCCGAGCTATTGGTCGGTCGATTTCGCCGCGCAGTTCCAGCTCACCCCCAAGCTGCAATTCGGGCTGATCGTGGCGAACGTCACCAACGCCTTCGGCCTGGTCAACGGCAATCCGCGCGCGGGCACGATCGACAGCAGCCAGGCCGGTCAGCCGGTCTATATCGGCAGCTCGCTCTATCAGCGGAACTATCGCGGGTCGCTCACCTACCGCTTCTGATGCGTCTGCGCGGCGTGAGCGATCACGTCGCGCGTCGCTTTGCTTCGAAAGGATCCTGCCGTGCGTATTGGTCTCCCTCTGCTGGCGCTTGTTCTGGCGCAGACTCCGCTGCTCGCCGCGCCGGGCGACGCGCCGCGCATCCCGCCTGTCGCCAGCCTGAGCGACGGGCAATGGCTCAAGGGCGATCTGCATCTGCATTCGCGCCACAGCAAGGATTCGACCAACAATCCCGAGGCGAAGATCATCAAGTTCGCCGAGGATACGGGCTTCGACTATCTCGGCATCACCGATCACGACAATCACGTCGCGGGCGACGTCGCGCACAACACGTGGAGCGACCCCGAATTCACCTCCAAATCGGTGATCCTGCTCTACGGCGCCGAATGGACCACCGAGCGCGGCCACGGCAACGTCTTCTCGGCCAAGCCCTACGACCATCGGCGCCTGTTCGACGTGCGCGACGCGCGCGATGCGAAGATCCTCGCGGTCAAGCAATCGCTCGGCATCCACCTTTCGGGCAACCATCCCGCAGGCAAGGACCATTGGGGCTTCAGCTTCGACTTGCTCGATTCGCTCGAAGTGTGGAATTCGGCGATCTGGCCCAACAACGCCGCGCCGATTCTGATCTGGGACGACATGCTCAAATCGGGCCGCAAGCTGACCGGACGCGGCGGCAGCGACTCGCATCACGGTACGCCCGACACGCCCGAACAGAAAACGTCGCACACCGCCGAGCGCAGCGCCAATTACGTCGGCACGCCGACCACCTGGGTATTCGCCAGGACGCGCGACGCCAAGGGCGTGGTCGATGCGCTGACCAACGGCCGCGTGTCGATCAGCGCCAACCCGTACGACCCGCGCGTCGAGCTTCGTGCCGATCGCGACGGCGACGGGCGGATCGACATGATGATGGGCGACAATGCGCGCCCGACCGGCAAGCCCGTCACGTTCCAGGTGCGGCTCGTCGGCGGTGGCGTGAAGGGTGCGGTCTATCACATCCGCGTGATCAAGAATGGCGAGCCGCTCGGCGCCTATGACACCGATCCCGCAAGCAACGCCGTTAGCTTCACCGATACGCCCGCCGCCACGGGGCGCAGCTATTACCGCGTCGAGGTCGAAGGCCCGCAAACCCCCTATCCGCAAGTGCCGGTATCGACCGTGCTGAGCGGCAAGATGATCGCGCTGTCGAACCCGATCTATTTCAATTTCGACCCTGACTTTTGAACCTGCCTGTCAGGCGGCATTACCGATCGGCGATTGTGGATCCGTGCTCGGCGGCGCGAGGCCTTCGAGCACGGTCGGGATCAGTTCGGAGACCGTGGGATGGATCGGCACCGCCCAGCGCAGCACGTCGATCGGCTGATCGGCGTTCATCATGTCGAGGATGCCGTGGATCGCCTCGTCGCCGCCCGTCCCGAGGATCGCCGCGCCAAGGATACGCTTGGTCTCGGCGTCGGCGACGATCTTGATCATCCCCTTGGTCTCGCCTTTTTCGACCGCGCGGCCGACGCGCGTCATCGGGCGGGTGGCCACCAGGATCGGCCGGCCTGTCTCCGCCGCCTGCGTCTGCGTCATGCCGACGCGCCCGAGCGGCGGATCGATATAGAGCGCATAGCCCGGGATCCGGTCGCTGACCTTACGGTCCCCGCCATCGAGCAGATTGGCGGCGACGATCTCGAAATCGTTATACGCCGTATGCGTGAAGGCGCCGCGCCCGTTGCAATCGCCGAGCGCCCAGATGCCGCGAACATTCGTCTGCAAACCGTCATCGACGGAGATATAGCCGTGCGCGTCGGTCTTCACGCCCGCCGCATCGAGCCCGAGATCGTCGGTATTGGGCCGCCGCCCGACCGCGAGCAGGACGTGACTCCCGACCACGACGGGCGCGCCGTCATGGCAGTCGACCGAGACGGCCACCCCGGCGTCGTGCGGCGCAAAGCCGATACAGGTCGCCCCCGCGCGCACGGCAATCCCTTCGTCCTCGAGGATCTGGCGGACCGCATCGGAAATCTCCGGATCCTCGCGCGCGATCACGCGATCGCCGCGCTCGACAACGGTTACAGCCGCGCCGAAGCGGCGGTACATCTGCGCGAATTCGAGGCCGATATAGCTGCCACCGACGATCACGAGATGTTCGGGCACATGCGCCAGCGCGACCATGTCGGTATTGTCGAGGTGCGGCACATCGCCGACCCCCGGCATGTCGGGCACCGCGGCGCGGCCGCCGACGTTGAGGAAGACGCGCGGCGCCGAGAGCGCCTCGCCATCGACGTCCACGGTCGTCGGCCCGGTCAGGCGTGCATGGCCGCGGAGAAACGTCAGCCGCTCCATCTTTTCAAGCCAGCGCTCGTTGCCGCCACGCGCGTCGAGCGTCACCTTGCGCGCACGCGCCGCGACGGCGGGCATGTCGATCGTCACTGGCCCGACCTGCACCCCGAAATCGGCAGCGCGGCGCGCGAGATGCGCGGCATAGGCGCTGGCCACGAGCGTCTTGGTCGGCATGCAGCCGGTGTTGACGCACGTTCCGCCGACGAGCTTGCGCTCGATCAGCGCGACGGTCATGCCCGCCGCGGTGAGCCGCCCGGCGAGCGGCGGCCCGGCCTGCCCCGCGCCGATGATGATCGCGTCGAACGCGCGGGTCACAGCGCGAAGACCACGGCAACGGCCAGCGCGAGCGCGATGGCGTCTTCGGTCAGCGCGGCCGGAAGGTCTCGCCCGAATGCGAGTGCCAGGCGGGTCCGCAGCGCGGCCCCGCCGAGCGTGCCGACCACCGCGCCGAGCAGCCCAAGCCCGAGCCCGAGCAGCGGCATCGCGCTCGCCACGCCGATCGCCGCGCCCGACACGCCGCCGCTCACCAGTCGCGCTCCGAACGGTCCAGCCAGTTTCCGGCTCGGCGTGGTCGGCAAGACATCGCCGACGAACTCACCGAGCGCGAGCAGCGACGCGATCCACGGCGTGAAGCGCCAGCCGAAAAAGGCGAGCCAGCTGCCGTCGAGCGCCAGCCCGCGCGCCGCGGCGGCCCAGGCGATCGCCGCGGGCGCGAGCATCATACGCGACCCCGTGACGATACCGATCAGGAACGCGAGCACGATCATAAAGCGAGTCCTGCGGGAAATGAGGCCCGTCCCTCCCATGCGCACCGCGCGCGGTCAAACGAGTCCTAGCTTTCCTCGATGCGGCGCTCGCCCTCGGGGAGCAGCGAAAGTTCGCGCCAGTCGATTTCCTCCTGCAGGCGATAATAGCTCTCGTCACCGATCGCGTCGTCACCCCGCAGCGCCTCGAGCCGTTCGCGCTCCGCGGCGATCCCCGTGAGGCCGACCTTGCGATAGGGCTTCTCCGCCGAAGTGCCGAACAGCGCATAGGCATAGCGGAACTGCTCGGGATCGCGCCCCGGCGCACCGTCGAGCGCCGCAGCGCCCGCCGCCGCCAGATCGCGCCGCGCGTCGGCGAGTTCGCGGTCGGCATCGTCGACCGAGTCGAGCCCGAGCCAGCGGATCAGCGGCGCAAGCGTCATTCCCTGGACGATCAGCGTCGCGAGCACGACCGCAAAGGCGGTGAGCACCACGACATCGCGCTGCGGGAAGTTCGCCGGCAGCGCAAAGGCGGTCGCGAGCGTGATCAGCCCGCGCATCCCGCACCACGAGACGAACACACCCTGCGCCAGCGTCGGCGGGGTGAGATCGCCGCGCACTGCCGCAAAGCGCCGCGCAAGCAGGTTCCACGCCATCACGACAACGATCCGCGCGCCGATCACCGCGAGGATCACGACGCCGGCGACCGCGAGCGAATCCCACAAATGCGCTGCCGTCATCCGCCCCACGATCAGCCGCGCCTGCATCCCCATCAGCAGGAAGGCGAGCACGTTGAACAGGAACACCACGGTCGCCCACACAGCGAAGCTGTGAACGCGCATCCGCGGCGACCCGCTGCCGCCCGACCGCGCGATCGTCATCGCGCAACCGACCACCGCGAGCACGGGCGAGAGGTGCAGATGCTCGGCGACGATCCACACCGCGAAGGCGTTGATGAATTGCAGGATGTTGCCGCCGAGTGTCCCGGCGACGAACTTGCCGAGCCACTGGAACACGAACGCGCTGGCAATGCCGAACACGATCCCGCCCGGTGCCGCGAACGCGAGCTGCAGCGCGACCACCGAGCCGAAGCCGCCATTCGCCTGCACCGCGAGCGCCGCGCCGAACAGCAGCAGCGCGGTCGCATCGTTAAACAGGCTCTCGCCCTTCAACACCGCGATCGTGCGCTTGGGGAGCGAGACCGTGCCGAGCACCGCGGTCGCCGCCGCTGCATCGGGCGGCGCGACGATCGCCCCGAGCGCCACCGCCGCAGCGAGCGGCAGGCCAACGAACGCGACGCCGATCCACGCGACCGTCGCGGTGGTAACGAGGATCGCCCCGACCGCGAGGATCGACAGCGGGCGCCACAAGCGCTTGGCGGCATGGAGCGGAAAATCGAACGCCGCGTCGAGCAACACCGGCGCGATGAACAGCGCAAGCACGGTGCCGGGGTCGATCGCGATCGTCGGTGCACCCGGGACGAAGGCGATGACCACGCCGCCGAGCGCGAGAATCGCGGGATACGGCAAGTTCAGCCGCCGCGCTGCCTGAAGCGAGACGATCGCTGCGAACAGCAACGCCAACAGGCTTTCGAAAAACGTCATGGCGCGAGCGTATCAAGCCGCGAGCGCCGTGTCAGGCCCGGCGCAACCGACGCGGCACGCACCCCGCGCCGCTTAATGAAGCAGGCCCGCAGCGCGCAGCGCACGCGCGATGATCGCCTGCACCGCGTTTGCCGAATCCGCGGGCTGCGGCGTTCCGCGTCCGGCGGGTCTTTTGGGCGTGCGATCGTTCGGCCGCGTCGCCTGCGCCTCGGGCGTCAATCCCCAGGCATCGGCGATCATCCGGCTGCTCGAAAGCCCGACATCGAGCATATAGGGACCGGCTTGCCCCAGCCGCTCGGGCCCCGATGGATCGATCGGCACGCCGTGGCCCATCCCCGCGACATTCCACTGCTCGACCGCGGCGCGCCCCGATGCATCGCGCCACACGCGCTTTTGCCAAGTCGCGCCGGTCTTTGTCTCGCTCGGTGCGTCGGGCAGGCCGTGCACCGTACGCCATTGATCGGCGAGTTGGTCGGCATTGGCGGGGACGACGGTACGATCGGCATCGCCGTGCCAGATCGACACGGCGGGAAGCCGGTGCGCCACGCCAGGCGCAGCACCGCGCACCACATCTGCCGCAACGGCCGCACTGTCGGCACCGTGGCCGCGCATCCGGTCGAGCGCCTGCAACATGCTCGTCGCGCCGCCATAGGGCAGTCCGCCGATGATCGCGCCCGCCGCGAACAGATCGGGATAGGTGGCGAGCATCACCGCCGTCATCGCGCCACCCGCCGAAAGACCCGTCACGAAGATCCGGCTGCGATCGAGGCGGTGCGTCGCGACCATCGTCTCGATCATCTGCGCGATCGATTCGGCTTCACCCCCCGTACGCGCGATGTCGCTGCGTTCGAACCAGTTGAAGCACAGGTTCATGTTATTGGCGCGGCGCTGTTCGGGATACAGCAGCGCAAACCCCGCGCGATCGGCCAGCGCCGACCAGCCACTCCCTTGATCGTAGCCCGCGGCATTCTGCGTGCAGCCGTGCAACACGACGACCAGCGGCGCATTCGGGCGCAAATCGGGGGGGAGATAGCAATGCGCCTCGAGCGCGCCGGGATTGCTTCCGAAATTCTCGAGCAGCGCGAGGCGGCTCGGCACTTCGGGGGGCTGGGTCGCGTAGGGATGCGCCGCCATGCGCGCGATAGTGTCTGAAATGCGCCGCATGATCGGCCTCTTGGGTAACGCCTGCAGGTGCGGGCCGGCCCCAAGAGATAGGGATTATGCTGCACTGCACAATAACAAAGGTTTGGAAATACTGCACAGGGGTTGTGCCGCCCAAACCGCAACCATTGGTTATTCGGTCGGATCAGGACATCCGCGCAAATTGATGGCGTCGTATTGGGCGAGCAGCCGGCCGACTTCGGCGACGGTGGTCTCGAGCTCGTGCCGATGGCGTTCGGTCACGTCTTCGGTGGGAATGCCGTTGCGGCCGTCATGAACCGAGAAGCCGTTTTCGATCAGCCAGAGCGCGTCGCTTGCGCGCGAGCGTTGGCGGCGCAAATGCATCGCCCATTGCTCGATAAGGCCCGAGGGCACGAGGCGATCGATTTCACTCAAAATCTGTCGTTCGATTGTCTTCATCCCCACGCAGCGTGTCGCCACCGTGCCCGAACGGCACGATGGCGACCTGGCATTACTTGCCGCGCAGCGTGTTCATCACGGCGAGGCCGAGCACGCCGACCAGAGCTGCCGTAGCATACGGCCGGTCGCGCGCGAAGGTGCGGACCTTGTCGACCAGCGGGCCGGGGTTCGAGACGGCGTCCATCGCCGCGCCGGCAACCTGCTTGGCATTGCCGACGACCTGATCGGCGACGCCCGAACCCTGCAACGAGGTGTCGCCCGTCAGCTTGCCTGCGGCTTCCTTGATGGTGCCACCGAGATCCTGAGCTTCACCCTTGAACGACGTGCTGTTCATAACTGACCTTTCCATGCGCTCTGCCGGTCTTGGCGCGCGTGCGGCGATAACGAGCGTTTGGCATAGAAGGTCCATCCACCGCCGCACTGCGCTGGAAAAGCTGCGCGTCGTTCCTATTTCTCCGTATCGACAACGGGATACGGACATGGCGAACGGTTGGGCGCAGGACGGCGCGGTACAGGATCAGATCGACGATACGGTGGCGGACGCCGTTTTGGCGGCGCGCGCGCAGCTTCTGGCGGGCGAAGCGGCGCGCTATTGCGAGCAATGCGGCGATGATATTCCCGAAGCGCGCCGCGAGGCGCTGCCCGGCGCACGCACCTGCATCGCGTGCCAGGCCGAACGCGATGCAAAGATCCGCAGCGGCGGGATCAACCGGCGGGGCAGCAAGGACAGCCAATTGCGCTGATCCCGCGTATCCCCAGGTCGCTTCGGCCATCGCCGCGAACATCCCCCTGCGAAACGGCGTTTGCAGTCGCGCGCGACATTGCCGATAGGGCCACACCGCGATCGGCGACGGTAAGGGGTGACATGACGATGAACGGCTTGAAGGCGCTGGCCATGCTGCTGGCGCTCTGCGCGGTTGCCCCAGCGGCAGCGCAGCCGCGGCAGCGCACGATCCTGTTTATCGGCAACAGCTTCACGCAAGGGGCCCATTCGCCGGTGCGCAACTGGCATGCCGGGAGCGTCGTCGATCTCAATCGCGACGGTTATGGCGGCGTGCCGGCCTTGTTCAAGGAATTCACCGAGGAGGCCGGGCTCAATTACGCGGTCAGCCTCGAGACGCAGGGCGGCCAGTCGCTGGCGTTCCATTTCGATGAACGCCGTGCCTTGTTCGAGCGCGCCTGGGATGTCGTCGTGCTGCAGGAATTCAGCACGCTCGACCGCGAACGGCCGGGTGATGCGAGCAGCTATCTGCGCAGCGTGCCGCGTCTGGTGGCGCTGTTCCACGGCTATAATCCGGCGGTGCAGATCGAATTGATGGCGACGTGGAGCCGAGCCGACGAGACCTATCGCCCCAAGGGGCACTGGTACGGCCGCCCCGTCACCGCGATGGCGCTCGATCTGCGCGCCGCCGCCAATCGCGTGCGGGCGGCGACCCGCGGGGTGGCGGGCGTGTTACCGGTCGGCGAGGCGTGGAACCGCGCGATTCAGACGGGCGTGGCCGACGCCAACCCCTATGACGGCGTGGCGTTCGGCAAGCTCGATCTGTGGAGCTACGACCAGTATCATGCGAGCGTCTATGGCTATTATCTCGAAGCGCTGGTCGTGTTCGGCCGGATCACCGGGGTCGACCCGCTGACGCTCGGCAAGGATGAAAGCGCCGCCGACGAGCTTGGCCTGTCCCCGGCCCAGGCGACCGCGCTGCAACGCGTCGCGCACGACCAGCTCGCCGCCGAGGCGCGTCCGCGACGCTAGCCGAAGCGGCTAGGGCCGGACTTCGCCCTGATCCTCGCCGTTCCAGTAATGCACCCGTTGGGCGTGGACCTTGATCAGCACGAGGCCCGGCGTGTCGACACCCTGTTCGAACCAGCGCTCGAGATCGGGGTTCCAATGCTCGGCGAACACCGCCTTGTCGCGGATCAGCTCGGCCTCGCCCGCCGCAGCGATGAACAGCGGCGGCTTGCCGAGCAGCCCCGAATTGCCGTGCAGCGTCAGCCCGACCTTGGGGTTGGCCGCGATTTCGGCAACGGTCTGCGTATCGTCGAGCGCGAAGAAGTAGCTGTCGCCGTCATAGTCGACATCGGCATTGTTGCTCATCGGTCGCGCGGCGAGACCACCATCGGGCGCAACCGTCGTCAGCATCGTGAAGTCGATCTTGCGCATCGCTGCGGCAAGATCCTTGAGGGTCATCGTCACTGGCGGCTCTCCTGCTGGTTTGACAGAATAACCGGCCGTAGCGACGCGGGTTCCGCGATCGTCTCGAGCAAAACGGGCCGGGCGCCGGGCGCGAGCAGCGGACGTCGACAATCGACCCACCGTCACCCCCGTGAAACTCGGAAACTATCCCGATCGCGCAAAAGGCGCCTGACGCTCATTGCGCGGTAAGCCGCAGGATCCGCGCGCGTTTCGGGCGCGGGCGGAGCGAGTCCTGCGCTTTCCAATAGAGCGCGATCGCACCGATACGCAGCAGATCCGGCGCGCCCGACCCCGGTTGGCCCGTACCCGAAACGCTCCGCGCCCGCCGCACGCGCATTCCTGGCGGCACGCGCCGCCAGCACGAGGCGAGGTCATCCGCTGCGCCGCGGCCGTCCGACCGGATCATGTCGCGGCGACAGCGGAGGCAGTGGCTGAACGCGAAGCGTTGATTGCGTTGCAGATTGAGCGCCGGCACATGGCCGAGCAGCAGACACAATATCGCCATGAGTGACCTCCTTGGTGACCTGATGGGTTTGTAACAACGCTGCGAGCGTGACGAGATCCGACGGCCCATGCGCGAGCACGCTTTCGAGATCCCAAAGCTCGAAGCACGCGCCGCTCGCTACCAGCAGAGCCGCAGTCCCGATCCCGCCGCGCTCGCGCATCGTCGCGGGAAGCTGCAACATCCCGTCGGGCGCGAGGGGCGCCGTATCGACAAAGCCATAGGTCCGGCGCAGCTGATGGTGATCGTGAAATGCGCGCGGAGATTTGGCGAACCGCTCGGCAATTTCGAACTGGCGTTGCAGGACGTAGACCCGATCAAACGCGATGAGGCAGGGAGATTCCTCGTGCAGGCCAATGAACAGGAATTCGTCGATGCAGCGCGATCGCGAAGTTTCGAAGAAGCGGCGCGGCAGCATCAATTCTCCGCCAGGCGTAACCTCGCACAGCGCGCTGCCAATGTACATTTCTTGCATCGCCTGATCCCTTGCCTAAGCGAGAGAATGGTTAATGCCGAAAACCGATACTTTGAAATATCGTAAGATTACCAATCTGATTCCCCCATGAGAGATAAATGCTTTGTTTGTTAAGATCCTACCGCCCTGAAATGACGACGTCGACGCACATTGTATTTTTACCATATCAACACCAGCGATCGAGCCAGAGCGTCGGAGAAGTGCCGGAACTGCCCAAAAAGGCCTGATGTCTTGGTGAATAGAAAACATCTTCGACGCCCCGAACCGCCCCCCGGCGTCCCTTCGGATCAGGCGCCGGAGCAAAGCGCGTTCGCTGTCGGTCGGGAATTTTTCATTCGCCTTCGCGCATTCGGCCGACACGACACGATCAAATGTCGACTCGATTTTGCGGGTCTTTGCGCATATGGCCACGCCGCAGCGCTCCCGGAGAAGAGCGCCGACGTCACAGATACGGTCGATCAACGAGACCGTTGCCATAAAGTCACACACCCAAACCATCGCGTTTCGACCGAGGAACTCTGACGTTCCCGCCGGGTTGAACCGCCACTTGTCAGCATTTCAGAGGCTCATCCATGTACAAACTTCTCACCGCGTCGCTCGCAGCGACCCTCCTTTCGGCCGTTCCCGCGCTCGCGCAGGACGCCGCCGCACCGATGGCAACCCAGGACACCACGGCAGCAACCCCCGCCGAGGCAGCAGCCAAGAGCGCCTCGGGCAGCTTCCGCGGCTTCCGCGTCGAAGGCAATTTCGGTGGCGATCGCTTCCAGTCGCAGGGCGTGCACCGCGACAAGTTCGGCTACGGCGCGTCGGTCGGCTTTGACGGCCAGCTCGGCGAGCGTTTCGTCGTCGGTCCGGAAGCGACCTACTGGCGTTCGAACAACTGGAGCGAGAACTGCACCGGTGCCGCCGGCGGCGCGCTGTGCACTAAGTCGTTCGAGGAACTGGGCGTTGGCGTCCGCGCTGGCATCCAGGCGACCCCGCAGTTCCTTATCTTCGGTAAGGGCGGCTATGTGAACAACCAGCAGCGCAAGCGCTTCACCTCGCCCGTCGCCGGTCGCAGCTTCTACGATCGTTACTCGACCGACGGCTATCAGCTCGGTGGTGGCGTCGAATACGGCATGGGCAGCCGCTTCTCGGGTCCGCTCTCGGGCCTCTACGTCTCGGCGCAGTACGTCTATTCGCAGTATTCGGACCATACGTCGCGTCAGCGCATCATGGGCGGCGTCGGCCTCCGCTTCAAATAAGGTCCAGTCGGGCAGCGGCGATCACGCCGTTGCCCGGATCGGATCACGTCGACGGGCGCTCTCGCAAGAGAGCGCCCGTTTTCGTTTGCTCAGCGACGCGAGCGGAATCAGCCGGTGATGCGGAGCGCGCGCCGGCCAATGACGTCGTGCCGCTCCTCGATGCGCGCACCGGAAATCGCCACGCCCCGCTCCTCGCCGTGTGGAAGCACGATCGTCAGCGGATAGGCATCGGCGGCAGCGATGGTGAGCGTGATCGCGTCGGCGGTACACTGCCCGGTAATGCGCCAAACACGCGGTTCTTGGCGTGTTTCGTCATCCTCGAAGGCGCTGACGGTAAAATCGCCCTCCCCCGCTGGCGGGAACAGCCACAACCCGCGATCGCGTGGCGCGGGCGCGAAGCCGCCCTGCGCAAGATCGACGAACATCGCCGAACCGGCGCGCGCGAACAGCGGCGGATTGCCCGCCAGCGGCGCGTCGACCTCAATCACGGCGCCGCCGGCATGGCGCGTCCCGCTCCACACGTCGTACCAATCGTCGCGCCCCGGAAGCCGCACGGTGCGCGTCGCGGCACCGTGCTCGACGACGATCGCCGCGAGCACGTCGCGCCCGAGCATATGGTCGTCGCCGTCGATCCAGGCCGCCGCATCGCCGGGATGATCGAGCCATACCGGCCGGACGATCGGCTCGAAATCATGGCTGTAGCGCAGCAGGAGATCGCCGAAGAACGGCAGCAGCGTCTGGCGGAGCGCCATCAAACGCTGGATCGCGGGGAGCGCCTCGGCATGCATCCACGGTTCGTTGACGCTGCGGTCGTCGTTCCAGCTGTGGATGCTGAATCGCGGCATCAGCACGCCGGCTTGCACCCAGCGCACCAGCAGTTCGGCATCGGGCGGCGGTCCGGCAAAGCCGCCGACATCGTGGCCACTGTTCGAGATCCCCGAGAGCGCGAGCCCGAGACCCATCTTGAGATTGTAGCGCAGCGTCTTCCAGTCGGTGCGATTGTCGCCCGACCAAGTCTGTGCGTAGCGCTGCAGGCCGGTCATCCCCGAACGCGTCACGACATAGGGCCGCCTGCCCGGCGCATGCGCGATCTGCGCGGCACGCGACGCGCGCATCATCAGCAACGCCTGCAGCGGCAGCGCTTCGGCCGCCGCACGCGGGGTGCCGAAGCCGTGGATCCGCGCGCGCGCGTCCCACACTTCATATTCGTTATTGTCGTTCCATGTCGCTTCGATGCCGGTGTCGAGCAGTGCTGTCGTCACCTGCGTCTTCCACCACGCCGCGGCCGCCGGGTTGGTGAAGTCGAGATAGACGCCGGGCGCGTCCCAGAATTGCGCCTGAGTTTCCACGCCATCCGCATCGGCGACGAGCAGCCCGCATTCGCGCACTTCGTCGATCAGCGGATGATCGAGCAGCATCGCCGGCTTGATGTTGGGGACGAGCCGAACGCCCGCATCGGCATAGCTTTTGACGAAGGCGGCGGGATCGGGAAACTTGTCGCGGTTCCAGTGGAAGACGTAGCGCTTGTCGCCGATCGAGGTGTAGCCCGACGACAGATGAAACGACGTACAGCCGATGTCATGCTCGGCGAGCTTGGCGGTGAAGCTCTGCATCTGCACGGCGGCATCGGGCGCATCGGTGTAGGTCATCGTCGAGCCCGAATAGCCGAGCGACCAGGCCGGCATCAGCGCGGGGCGCCCGGTCAGCCAGGTAAACCGTTTGGTCACCGCGAGCGGGTCGGGGCCGGCGATCATCCACAGATCGACATCACCGTGATCGGCGACGACGTGGCGGTACGGCCCGTGATAATTGTCGAGCTCCTGCCCGAAATCATAGGTCACGCGCGCCAGTGTATCGTGGAATTCGCCGTGGCAGCGGCCGGCAGCATCGGCGACGAGCACGTAGGGAATCGCCTTGTAGAGCGGGTCGCTCAGCTCGGCGTCATAGCCCATCGGATCGAGACTGGTGAGGCGAAAGCGGCGGCCGGTGCGGTCCATCGCGCCCGCGCGTTCGCCCAGCGCATAATGGCGATCGCCCGCGCGGCGCTCGAGAAAGTGGTGCGCGCGGCCGTCCCACCAGCCGAAATCATACGCCTGGGTCGGGCGGTCGGCGGCGATCGGCTGCCAGGCCGCGCCGTCATGCTGTTCCCAGCGGCAGTGCAAGCCGTGGAGCGCGATCGTCACGCGGATCCGCGCGGTCGCGACGACGAGCGTGCCGTCGGTCTTCTCGACCAAAGCCTCGGGGCAAGCGAAGCCCGCGACGTCCATCCGGTCGCGCCCGGGTTCCGCGATATCCTCGGCCCCTGCGGCGATCGCCCAGCTCGGCGGGCTCGTCACCGTGCCGTTGGCGAGCAGCAGGAGGCGGACGATATCGTCCTCGAGCACGAACAGATTCGCCACCGCGCCAGTATCGGCGGTGAGCGTGATCCGTCCGCGCGTGCGCTCGGTCAGCGCGAACAGCGGCGGATTGGCGATCGTGACGTGTCTCATGCCAACTCCCTCGAATCAGGCACTTCGGGTAACGTCAGGCGGCTGACGAAGACGATCAGCACCGCCGCACCGATCAGGTCGAACACGGCGAGCGCGCCGAACAACGGCGCATAGCCGACCGTATCCGCCAGCTGACCGATCAGCAGCGAGAAGAGCAGCCCGCCGATCCAGCCGGCCTGCCCGACAAACCCGTTGGCGGTGCCGACTTCCTCCGGCGTGAAGACATCGGCCGACAGCGTGTTGATCAGCACCGAGATCATCTGGTGCGCAAAGCCGCCGATGCAGAACAGCGCAATCGCAGTGTACGGGCTCGCGGCGAGGCCGATACAGCCCGGCGCGATCATCAACACCGCGGCAAGGCTGATGCCGAGCACGCGTGACGGGATCAGCCGCATCCCGAAGCGCTTGATGAAGAACGGCGACAGATACCCGCCGAGCACGCCGCCAAGATCCGCCGCTAGAAACGGCAGCCACGCGAACAAGGCGATCTGCTTCAAGTCCATCCCGCGCTCGGTCGCGAGGTAGAGCGGGATCCAGAAGCTGAAGGTCTGCCACGCGGGTTCGGCGAGGAAGCGTGGCACCGCAATCACCCAGAATTTCGCGCTGCCCAGGATCTCCTTCGCGCTCGCGCGGCGCGCCGGGATGAGCGGGCGGTCCTGCGCGATCATGGCGCGTTCCTCGGGCGTGATCGACGGATGGTCGTTCGGCGAGCGATAGAAAGCGTACCACGCACCCGCCCACACCAGCCCGACCGCGCCGGTCACGACGAAGGCCAGCCGCCAGTCGCCCCACAGCGTCACCGCGACGACGATCGGCGGCGCGATCAGCGCGCCGAGCGAGGTGCCGGCGTTGAACCAGCCCGTCGCGACCGAACGCTCGCGCGCGGGAAACCATTCGGCGATCGCCTTCATCCCCGACGGGATCGCCGCCGCTTCGCTCATCCCGAGCAAGGCGCGGAAGAAGGCAAGGCTCAGCCAGCCGCCCGCCAGCGCGCTGAGCATGTTCGCCGCCGACCAGGCGACGCCGAAAAAGGCGAAGCCCGCGCGCAGCCCGAAATGATCGACGATATAGCCGGCGACGGGCTGCATCACGGTGTAGGCAAGCTGGAACGCACCGACGACATAGCTGTATTGCTGCGTCGACATCGCGAAGCTCGCCTTCAGCTGCGGGGCGAGCACCCCGAGCGAATTGCGGGCGAGATAGTTGGCGATCGTGCCGACGCAGATCAAACCGACGATCCACCACCGCAGATGCCGGATCTTCATGCGCTCAGCGTCCACGCCATGCCGTGCAAAGCGTCCTGATCTTTCGCAAGACGTGGTGTGTCGGCATCGGAATCTCGCCCCCACGCGGTGGCGATGACGCGCGCGTCCAGGATTTTCACGATGCGTCCCTCCCCGACATTATGTCGAGGAAGCTAGACAGATCGGTCCGCGCTGTCCATGCTGGTAAGGCCAGATTGGCCAGGGAAGAATTCGGTATCCAAGATGTTGCAGATGTTGCGCTCTTCGCAAAGCTCGGTCACGATCGCATGATGAATGACCAGCCGCGCCGCGTCACAAGGCTTTACGAACAGGTCGCATCCGACGTCCGCGCCGCGCTCGCCAGCGGGCGCTATGCGATCGGTGATCGACTGCCGTCCGAGCGCGACCTTGCGCTGCAGTACAAGGTGTCGCGCCCCACGGTACGTGAGGCGATCATCGCGCTCGAGGTCGACGGCATGGTCGAGGTGCGAACCAATTCGGGGGTGTATGTCGCCGCGCTGCATCCGGCGGGTGGCGTGCTCAGTGAAACCGATGTCGGCGGATTCGAGCTGCTCGAAGCGCGGCGGCTGATCGAATCGCAAGTCGCGGGGCTTGCGGCCGGGCAGATCGACGCCGAGCGCCTTGCGCGGCTGCGGTCGCTGGTGCGCGAGATGGAGAATGTCGATCTCGTCACCGCCGAGGTCGCCGATCGCGAATTCCACCTCGAGATCGCGCGTTCCACCGGCAACAGCGCGCTCGAGATCACCGTCGCGATGCTGTGGGACACGCGCAGCCGGTCACCGCAATACCGGCTGCTGACCGAGAAGGTCCGCACCGCCGGGGTCGCGCCGCGCCAGTCCGAGCATCTGCGGATCGTCGAGGCGCTGGCCTCGGGCGACGCGAGCCGTGCGCACAATGCGATGTGGGACCATCTCGGGCGCGTGATCGACGCCTTGCTCGAAGCGACCGAAGTCGAAGCGATCGAGCGCGCCCGCGCGGATGTCGATGCCAAGCGGCGGCGCTTCCGCGACAAGGTGGCGGTGGCGAGTTCGGGCTGAGCTGCGCACCGGGGCGATACCGTTGACGGACCCGCGCTCGGCCTGTCGTAGCCGTCACCCCGGCCTCGTGCCGGGGTCTACCGGGATGCGCTGCACTGCGCTGGCAGCATTTGCGGCACGGTGGGCCCCGGCACAAGGCCGGGGTGACGGAGGTCCGATCGTCCAAACCTACCGCGTATAGGCCGCAGCCAATGCGAGCAGACCCTCGGCCTGTTTCAAGTGCGGCAGATCCACCATCCGCCCATCGAGCCCAACGGTCCCCACGCCCGGCGCCGCTGCAAACGCCGCGACGATCCGCTGCGCGTGTGCGATCTCCTCGGGCGACGGCATGAAGCTCGCGTTGATCGCGGCGACTTGCGCGGGATGGATGGCGAGTCGGCCGGTAAAGCCCTCCGCCCGCGCTGCGCGCGAACTCTCGCGCAATCCCGCCTCGTCGCGGAAATCGACATAGAGCGTATCGATCGCCTGAACCCCCGCCGCCTTCGCGCCGAGCAGCGTGAGCGAGCGCACCAGGCGATAGGTCAGCGCCCAGCCGCCGGCGAGATCGAGATTGCTGCTCGCGCCGAGCGCGGCGGAGAGATCCTCCGCGCCCCAGGTCAGCCCGAGCAAGCGATCGAGCCCCGCGCCCGCATACGCGCCGAGCGTGAACGGGGCTGCGGCGGTTTCGGTCGCCACCGGCACGATCTTGATCGATCCCGGCGCGACCCCGGCCTGCGCCTCGAGCGCGTCGAGATAGTGCGACAGCCGGTGGATGTCGTTCGGCCCGTCGCATTTCGGCAGCATGATGCCATCGGGCGCGGCGCCGACCACCGCGACAAGATCGTCGAGCGTGAGCCCGCTGTCGAACGGATTGATCCGCACCCATAACTGGCCCGGACGGGCGCCGCGCGGACGCTCGCCGACGAACGCCGCGACCAGCGCCCGGCCCGCCGGCTTGTTCGCCGCGGCGACCGAATCCTCGAGATCGAGGATCACCGCATCGGCGCCACAAGCATCGACCTTGCCGAGCTTCTTCTCGCTGTCGCCGGGGATGAACAGCCAGGAGCGCAGCGGCGTCATGCCGGCCGCCGCCGCTGCAGCCCCGAACGCTTGCACGACGCGACCAGCTCGTCGCGCTGGTTGTAGGCGCGGTGGATGAAGGTCACGATTCCGGCATTGGGGCGGGACTTCGATTCGCGCAGCTCGGCGACCTCGGTCTCGACCCGCAGCGTGTCGCCGATGAACACCGGTGCGGGAAAGCGCACCTCGTCCCAGCCGAGATTGGCGACCGCAGTGCCAAGCGTCGTGTCGCCGACCGACACGCCGACCATCAGCCCCAAGGTGAAGGTCGAATTGACGATGATGCGACCGTAATCGCTGTCCTTCATGTATTCGGCATCGAGATGGAGCTGCGCGGGGTTATGCGTCAGCGTCGAGAAGAGCAGATTGTCGGTCTCGGTCACCGTCCGCCGGATCGCATGGGCAAAGGTCTGCCCGACCTGCAACTCCTCGAACCACAATCCTGCCATCGCTCTCCGCTCCTTTGCCTGGCTATGGATTAGGCAGGAATTGCGCAAAACGCCATCGCCTCGACGCGGTGGCAGCTCTGCGGGTACGGGGCGTTCGTCGTGGCATGGCCGAATGCGCCGATCGCGCGTACGGGGGGCAAATGACCGCACAGATCTTGATCGTCGACGATGAATCCGCGATCCGCCGCCTAGTGCGCGGCGCGATCGAGCGGGCCGGGCTGACCGCCGACGAGGCCGCCACCGCCGCCGACGCGCTGACGCTGGCGCATCGTCCGGGGTGCGCGCTGGTGCTGCTCGACCTCGGCCTGCCCGACCGCGACGGGATCGAACTCGTGCCGCTGCTCAAGGCGATGGACCGCGCGGTGATCGTCCTTACCGCGCGCGATGCGACCGCGGAGAAGGTGGCCGCGCTCGATCTCGGCGCCGACGATTATGTCGTGAAGCCCTTCGATACCGAGGAATTGCTGGCCCGGGTGCGCGGCGTGCTGCGGCGGCACAATGCCGTGCCGGCGGGCGGGAACCTACTGAAGGTCGGACCAGTCGAGATCGACCTCGCGGCACACCAGGTGTCGCGCGACGGCGCCGCGGTGAAGCTGACGCGCAAGGAATTCGCCCTGCTCGCCGAGCTCGCGCGGCATGCCGGCAAGCTCCTGACGCACGCGCATCTGCTGCGCGTGGTGTGGGGCGACGGGCATCTCGACGATGTCGAATATCTGCGCGTCGCGGTGCGCGCGCTGCGGTTGAAGCTCGAGCTCGATCCCGGCGCGCCCGCGCTGCTGCTCAACGAGCCCGGGATCGGCTATCGGCTCGTCGCCTAGGCGCTCACTCCGCTGGCGCGACGATCGCGGTGCGCTGTTGCCGGCCCCAGCTTTCGCGCCCCGTCAGGAACGCGTGCCAGCCCCACACCGCGCCGGCATGGCGCAGCAGCTGGAAGCTGAACGGCTCGAGGAGTGCCGCGATCAGCGCGGGGAACAGCGCCAGCCCCTCGCGCTGCCCGGTCCAGCGCTTGTACATGCCGAGCGACCAGAGGTGGAAGGTCAGGTCGATCGCGATCTTGGCGAGCATCACGAGCAGGATCGGCAAGGCGAGCGTAAAGCGCCCGCTGATCACCAGCCCGACGAGGATCGCGAACGCCGCCAGCCCGTAGATCGGCTGCACCGTATCAAGCGCCTTGACCGGCAGCATCGCGGTGCCGAGCCAGCCAAAGCGCCGCGCGCCGACCATGTCGCGGTTCCAACGCTGCGTCTGGAGGAAGCCGCCGAACCAGCGCCGCCGCTGGCGCAGGAATGCCATCGGGCTCGCCGGCGCATCGGTCCGCGCCAGCGCGCCGCCGACCACGCGGATCTTCCAGTCGCGACCATGATCGGCAGCATGGCGATAGAGCCGGTGGATCAGCTCGTAATCCTCGACCATGCAATCGGGGTCGAAGCCGCCGACCGCGACCACCGCCTCGCGCCGGAATGCGGCGAACGCGCCCGAAATCAGCAACAGGCTGTCGAGCCGCTCCCAGGCATGGCGCGACAGGAAGTTGCGGACGTATTCGTAGGTCTGGAACCACTCGAAGAAGCGGCCCTGCAGATCGCGCCCGCAGATCGGCGCGAGCACCCCGGTCGCCGCGACGAGCGTCGGCTCGGCAGCGAAGGCCGCGCGCATCGCGGCGATCGCGCCGGGTTCGAGCAGCGTGTCGGCGTCGACCGTCAGCACGACTTCGGTATCGACTTGCACCATCGCCGCATTGAGCGCGCGCGCTTTGCCGGTATGGCGCAGCCGCAGCCAGCGCAGCGACGGCAGGATCGCCGAGGGCGGCGTCATCGTGCCGAGCGGCGGGACGGCGAGCCCGTAGCGCCGCTCGAGCACTTCGGCGGTCGCATCGCTCGATCCGTCATCGGCGATCAGGATCAGATCGGGCGGCGACGCTTGCCCCGCGAGCCGATCGATCGCCGCGGCGATGACGCTCGCCTCGTTATGCGCCGCGACGATGACGCCGAAGCTGGGCGAGGTGACAGGCGTTGGGTGGGGCGTCTGGCGCAGGTCGCGGATGTTCCATGCGGTGAACGCCAACAGCGCCGTGTCGTAGAGGATATAGGCGATCCCGATCGACCAGACCGCCAGGCTCTGCCGCATGAACGCTTGAACGAACAAAGCGAGGAACAGCAGCGGCCCGATCGCGCCGATCAGGCGGCTTGCGAGCGGCACGCGGCGCGGGGTGAGCCGCGGGGATTCGGCAACGAGCGTTTCGGCGAGCGAGGTCATTGCGGGGGCGTTACCGATAGTGGATGAACAAGCGATGACGCGCCTAGCGCGGCCACGACCGGGCCGCTAGGCTCCGCCTTGCAAATCGCAAGGAGCCGATCGATGTTACAGCGCTACACCTCTGTCGCGATCGTGCTCCACTGGATCATCGCGGTGTTGATCGTCGCCAATGTCCTGCTCGCCTGGACATGGCCGAATCTTGCCGACGTGCAGGTGCGCCCGGCGATCGACCTGCACAAGTCGATCGGCATCACGATCCTCGGGCTCGCGCTGCTGCGGATTCTGTGGCGCCTCGGCCACCGCCCGCCGCCGCTGCCGCAGGGCTATGCGCGCTGGGAAGTCGCCGCGTCGCATATCGTGCATTGGGGGCTCTACCTGATCCTGTTCGCGATGCCGCTGACGGGGTGGATCATGGATTCGGCCTATAAGGATTCGGCGAGCCATCCGATGTTCCTCTACGGCCTGTTCGAATGGCCGCGCCTCGGCTTCATCATGGCGCTCGATCCGGCGACGAAGAAGGCGGTGCATGACGGGTTTGGCGAGGCGCACGAGATCATCGCTTATGCCGTCTACGCGCTGGTCGCGCTGCATCTGGCGGGGGCGATCAAGCATCAGTGGCTCGATCGGTCGCAGGAGCTGCAGCGGATGTGGTTCGGTCGGCGGTAGACCCGCGCAACCGTCACCCCGGACTTGTTCCGGGGTCTACCGGGATGCGCGTTCTGACGCCGCGTGGGCGCGTCACGGTGGCCCCCGGCACGAGGCCGGGGTGACGCAGGAGCATTGGCGCTACCGCTTGGTGAAGACCGCCTTGGGCAGCATCACGTGGACGCCCTTGTTGCGATCGACCAGTTCGGTCACCTCTACATCCCCCGCGACGCTGATCAGCATGTACGCGTCGTCGCGCGTCATGCCCTTCGCGGCCACGAGGAAGTCGATCATGTTGCGCAGCGCTTTGCGCGTCGCGTTGCTGAGATCGTCGTCGAACCCCATCGCGATATAGTGCGTCGGGGTCTCCGCGCGCGGATACGGCGCCTTGTCGCCCTTGTGCAAGATGAACTGCAGCGTCCCCGTCAGCGAGGTTTCGAGCGCGGTGATGTCGACTTCGCCATTGCCCTGTGCGGCATGGCCGTCGCCGACCTGGAACAGCGCACCGCTGGCATGGACCGGCAGGTACAGCGTCGTCCCCGCGACGAGCGCCTTGTCGTCCATATTGCCGCCATTGATCGTCGGCGGCGCCGAATCATAACGGCCGAAGGAAGGCGGCGGTGCCACCCCCATACTGCCGAAGAACGGCCGGAGCGGGACATCGACGCCCGGCGCGAACCGTCCGAGCATAGTCTTGCGGTCGAGCGGGACGATCTTCATCCGCGCATAGGGGAAATCGTCGGTCAGGAACCCCGCGCCATAGCGAAAGGCGTTGTAGGCATAGGGGATCGCGAGATCGATCTTGAGAATGCGGATCTCGAGCGTGTCGCCGGGCTCGGCGCCGGTGATCGCGATCGGGCCGGTGAGCACGTGCCCGCCCGGCCCGCGCTCGCTCGCTGGGACGCCGGCATAGACCGCGCGCAACGCCGGCTCGACATCGGCGGGTGCGACGCCCGCTTTCTCGAGCCCTGCCGGACTGTTGGTCAGCAGCGTATGGACGACGACGGTGTCGCCCGACTCGATCGTCAGGACGGGCTTGGAGGTCGCGTCGTAATGCCCCCAGGCGACGGTCTGCGGCGTGGCGGGCAGATCATGCGTCTTGGCCGCCAGCGGGCTCGCGACGGCCAGCCCGATCAATCCCATCCAGTATCGCATATGCCACCCCTGTTTACCCGTTCGGGCAAAGGTGGCGCACGCGACGCTCAGCGTCCAGCGAGGATCGCGTCGATTGCCTCGGCGACACCATCTTCGTCGTTGCTCGCCACGACATGCGTCGCCTTGGCGCGGACCGCCTCGGGCCCCTGCCCCATTGCGTAGGACACGGCGGCGCGGGCGAACATCGGCAAGTCGTTGGCCTGATCCCCCAGCACGGCGATCGCGTCGAGCGGAATGCCGAGCGTCTCCGACAACGCCGCGACGCCATCGCCCTTGTTGCCGGCGAGCGCGGTGACGTCGAGATAATAGACTTGCGACTGCGCGATCGTCGCGCGGTCGCCGTAACCCTTGGCCTGTTCGGCGAGCGCCTTGAGCAGCTCGGCATCGTCGCTGACAAAGGTCAGTTTGTCGACGCGGTCGAACAGATCGGTGAAGTCCTGCCGCACGACCGGCGCCTGGTTCGACGCCAGCTTCTCGCTGCCGACATGCCTGCCCTGATCGGTGCTGGCATACCATTGATCGTCGGCGAACACCCAGGTGTCGACCGCTGCGCCTTTAACGACGTCGAACACGCCCTCGACCACCGCGCGCGGGACATAATGCTGGCTCGTCACCGTGCCGTCGCGGGTGAACACCGTGCCGCCGTTGAACGCGCCCATCGGCGCGTCGATGCCGAGCAGCTCGGCGATCGGCATCATCCCCGAACGCGGCCGCGCGCTGACGATCGTGAACCCGACGCCCGCCTCGCGCAGCCGTGCGACCGCGGCCTTGACGCCGGGTGTAACCTGCTTCTGCTTGTCGACCAGCGTGCCGTCGACGTCGGAAACGACGAGCTTGACGCTCATTGCGGCATCTCGACATGCCCGCCGAAGCCGAAGCGCATCGCCGAGAGCAGCTTGTCGCCGAAGGTATGATCGACGCGGCTGCGATAGCGCGCAAACAGCGCGGCGGTCAGCACGTTGGCGGGGACTTTCTCCTCCATTGCGGCGTCGATCGTCCACTGGCCCTCGCCCGAATCGGCGACGCTGCCGGTGAATTGTTCGAGGTTCTGGTCCTTGGCGAGGCCGATCGCGGTGAGATCGAGCAGCCACGACGAGATCACGCTGCCGCGGCGCCATACTTCGGCGATGTCGGTGAGGTTGAGATCGAAGCGCTCGTCCTCGGGCAGCTTGTCCGACGCCTTGCCCTTCAAGATGTCGAAGCCCTCGGCATAGGCCTGCATCAGGCCGTATTCGATGCCGTTGTGCACCATCTTGACGAAGTGGCCCGCGCCCGCGGGGCCCGCGTGGATATAGCCCTGCTCGGCGCGCGGATCCTCATTCTCCTCGATCCGGCCCGGCGTGCGCGGGATCGTGCCGATGCCGGGCGCGAGCGCTGCGAGGATCGGGTCGATCGTGTCGACCGCTTCCTTCGATCCGCCGACCATCATGCAATAGCCGCGCTCGAGCCCCCACACGCCGCCCGACGTGCCGACATCGACGTAGTGCGTGCCCTGCTCGGTCAGCGCCTTGGCGCGACGGATGTCGTCCTTGTAGAAGCTGTTGCCGCCATCGATGATGATGTCGCCCTTGGTGTCGAAGCCGCCGATCGTCGCGATCGTCTGCTCGGTCGGCTCGCCCGCCGGGAGCATCACCCAGTAGATGCCGGGTTTGTCGAGCTTGTCGCGCATGTCTTCGAGCGAGGTCGCGCCGATCGCGCCATCGGCGACGAGGCCCTCGACTGCGGGGGCGTTGCGGTCGAACACGACCGTCTCGTGCCCTGCGCGCATCAGCCGGCGCGCGATGTTGCCGCCCATGCGGCCCAAGCCGATGATCCCGATCTTCATGTGGACAATCCTTCGATCAAAAAGCGGTACAGCTTCCCCGGCGGAGGCCGGGGCCCAGTCGCGCAGACAGTGATCGTGAAAGGCTGTCTGCCGCCAGGACCGTGTCTCGACTGGGCCCCGGCCTCCGCCGGGGAAGAAAATGGTAGGTCAGGCGTGCGCCGGGTGCTTTGCCGCGATCGCGCCGAGCAGATCGTCGAACGCCTTGGAGAAGGACGCGACGCCCTCCTCGACCAGCGTGTCGGTGACGCCGTCGAGGTCGAGCCCTAACCGCTCGGCCTCCGAGATCACGTGGCGCGCACCGGCGACATCCTGGCCGAGCGTCGCCGCCGCGGTGCCGCGCTCGCGATACGCGTCGAGCGTCTTGGGCGGCACGGTGTTGACGGTGTCCTTGCCGATCAGCGTGTCGAGATACAGCGTGTCGGGATAGTCAGGGTTCTTGGTGCCGGTCGACGCCCAGAGCAGCCGCTGGACCTGCGCGCCCTTGGCGGCGAGCGCCTGCCAGCGGGCCGAGGCGATGAACTCTTCATACCAGGCATAGGCCAGCTTGGCGTTGGCGATCGCGACCTTGCCCTTGAGCGCCTTTGCTTCGTCGCCACCGACGCCGGCATCGATCTTGTCGTCGATCTTCGAATCGATCCGGCTGATGAAGAAGCTTGCGACGCTGGCGATCTTGTCGATCGGCTCGCCGCGCGCGACGCGCTTTTCGAGGCCCTCGACATAGGCTTCGGCAACCGCCTGATAGGCGTTCTGCGAGAAGAGCAACGTGACGTTGACGTTGATCCCGGCATCGATCGTCGCGGCGATCGCGGGGACACCGGCGGGGGTGCCGGGGATCTTGATCATCAGGTTCGGACGGTTGACCGCCTTCCACAGCTTTTGCGCCTCGGCGATCGTGCCATCGGTATCGTTGGCGAGATAGGGCGAGACTTCGAGGCTGACATAGCCGTCCTTGGCGTCGAGCCGGTCATAGACCGGGCGCAGCGTGTCGGCGGCGGCCTGGATGTCGAGGATCGCGAGGTGCTCGTAGCGCTCCATCGTCGGCGCGTCGGGATGGGTCTTGTCGTAGGCGGCAAGCTCAGCGTCATACGCGTCGCCGTGCCCCATCGCTTTTTCGAAGATCGACGGGTTCGACGTGACGCCCGTCAGCGAATCCTCGTCGACCATCTTCTGCAGGCCGCCCTCGGCTAGGAACTTGCGGTCGACGAAGTCGAGCCACACGGCCTGACCCAATGCTGCGAGATCGTTCAAACGGCCCATCAGTGCTTCTCCGTGAATCTGTGTCGTACGCCCTTGTAGCCCCGCATTTGGGCACGGCGGTTACGCGAACAACCCCGTGGGGCAATTAGTGTTCAATTCCCCGTCATCCCCGCGAAAGCGGGGATCCCGCTGCCTAGCCCGCGCTCGGGAGAAGAGGCGGCACCCTCGCTTTCGCGAGGGTGCCGGGGGTAGTCTCCGTTTTCCTACTTGGCCGCGTTGACCATCTCGGTCGCGACCTTGACGACATGGTCGACGGTGAAGCCGAACTTGTCCTGCAGCTTGGCGATCGGGGCCGAGGCGCCGAAGGTCGACATGGTGATCGTCTTGCCGTGCGTGCCGACATAGCGATCCCAGCCGATCTCGCTGCCCATCTCGATCGCGACGCGCGCCGTGATTGCCGCGGGGAGCACCGACTCCTTGTATGCCGCGTCCTGGCTCTCGTAGCGGTGCCAGCTTGGCAGCGACACGACGCGCGATGCGACGCCCTGTGCGACGAGCTTGTCGTGCGCTTCGAGCGCGAGCGACACTTCCGAGCCGGTCGCAATCAGGATGACCTGCGGGGCGCCATCGGTTTCTGGGCTATCGGCCAGCACATAACCGCCCTGCATCAAGCCCTCGGCGCTCGCATATTTCGAGCGGTCGATCGTCGGCAGCGCCTGGCGCGACAGGATGAGCGCGGTCGGGTGGTTGGCCGACTGCATCGCCGCCTTCCACGCCCATGCGGTCTCGTTGGCGTCGGCCGGGCGGATCGTATCGAGGCCGGGAATCGCGCGGAGCGAAATAACCTGCTCGATCGGCTGGTGCGTCGGGCCGTCTTCCCCGACACCGATCGAATCGTGCGTGAAGACATAGGTCGCGCCGAGTTCCATCAGCGCGCCGAGCCGGATCGGCGGACGCATGTAATCGGAGAAGACCAGGAACGTCGCCGAATAGGACCGCAGATAGGACAGCGCCATGCCGTTGACGACCGCGCCCATGCCGTGTTCGCGCACGCCGAAGTGGAGGTTGCGCGCGTCATAGCTGGCCGCCTGGAACGAACCGCCATTGTCGATCAGCGTCTTGGTCGAAGGCGCGAGATCGGCCGAGCCGCCCATCAACCACGGCACCTTGGCGGCGATCGCGTTCATCACCTTGCCGCCGGCATCGCGTGACGCCATGCCCTTGGCATCGGCGTCGAAGGTCGGAATGTCGGCATCCCAGCCCTCGGGGAGCTGGCTGGTGAGCAGCGCGTCGAGCTCCTTCGACAGCTCGGGGTATGCGTCGGCATAGCGCGCGCGCATTTCATCCCAGGCTTCGCGCAGCGGCGTGCCGCGATCGGCGACCGCCTTGTGGAAGCCTTCCTTGACGCCGTCGGGGACGAGGAACTTGGCCTCGGGATCCCAGCCATAGGCCTTCTTGGTGTTGGCGATGTCGTCGAGCGTCATGCCCTCGCCGTGCGCCTTGGCAGTGCCCTGGATCGAGCTGCCATAGCCAATGATGCTCTTCACCACGATGAAGGTCGGCTTGTCGTCGCAGGCCTTGAAGCTGTCGAGCGCCGCCGCCATCGCTGCGCAATCGTTGGCGTCGTCGACGTGGAGGACGTGCCAGCCATAGGCCTCGAAACGCTTGCCGACGTCCTCGTCGAACGCGAGATCGGTGCCGCCCTCGATCGAGACGTGGTTCGAATCGTAGACCCAGCAAAGGTTCGACAGCTTGAGATGCCCGGCGAGGCTGGCGGCTTCGCTGGCGACGCCCTCCATCATGTCGCCGTCGCCCGAGAAGACGTAGACGTCATGGTCGAACAGTTTGAAGCCATCGCGATTGTAGCGCGCGGCGAGCCAGCGCTCGGCGATCGCCATGCCGACCGAATTGCCGCAGCCGGCCCCGAGCGGACCCGTCGTCGTCTCGACGCCAGTGGTGTGGCGATATTCGGGATGGCCCGGCGTCTTCGAGCCAAGCTGGCGAAACGCCTTGATGTCATCGAGGCTGACCGCCGGCGCGCCGGATTTCTTGCCGTCGCGATCGATCTCCTCGACGCCGGCGAGGTGGAGCAGCGCGTAAAGCAGCATCGACGCATGGCCGACCGACAGCACGAAACGGTCGCGGTTGGGCCAGTCGGGGGTCGACGGATCGGTGCGCAGGAACTTCGTCCACAGCGTATGGCCGACCGGCGCGAGCGCCATCGGCGTTCCGATATGGCCCGACTTGGCGGTCGACACCGCATCCATCGACAGCGTGCGGATCGTGTCGATCTGGAGTCGCTCGGGGCTGCCATCCTCGTGGAGCGCGGTTGCGGGGTTCGCTTGGGTCTGGGTGTCGGCCATGCAGGGGGTCGCCTTTTAGTGTGGTCGCTGAACGCTCGCGCGTCGGTCGGGTTGCCCGGGGTTGAAGATAAGGATCGCGCTTTAGTCGCTCGCGCGGCCGCGTTCTAGCCGCGTAACGACTCCGTCGGTCGCGATATAGGCGGCATCGACCTCGGCGAGGAACAGACCGTGACCGAGTGCCCCCGGAATCGCGTCGATCGCCGCGGCGAGCGCGGTATGATCGATGTCGGCGGGGAAGCGGCAATCGAGGATCGGATTGCCCTGGTCGCTGGTGAAACCCGCCCGCAGCGTTGGCGTGCTGCCAAGCGCGGCGAGTCGGTCGGCGACGAACGCCTGGGCGAAGGGCAGGATCTCGACCGGGATTTCCGCTGCGCCGATCTTGGCGACGCGCTTCGATCCGTCGGCGATCACGATCATCCGGTCGCTCGCCGCGGCGACGACCTTCTCGCGCAGCATCGCACCGCCGGCGCCCTTGATGGCGTTGAGGGCATCGTCGATCTCGTCGGCGCCATCGATCGTGAGGTCGATCCGGGCGGGCATCTCGACGAGCTGGATGCCGGCCTCGCGGGCGCTCGCTTCGGTTGCGAGGCTGGTGGCGACGGCCTTGATCTGAAGGCCGGCGCGAACCTGGTCGCCGAGTGCCGCGATCGCGAACGCGGCGGTCGAGCCGGTGCCGAGCCCGACGATCATCCCGGCGCGGACTTCGGCAATCGCGGCGAGCGCGGCGAGGCGTTTGTCGGACTCGTTCATGGCGGCACCCCTTAGCCGCTTCGTTCCGAGCTTGTCGAAGGCCGTTCTCGCCTTTTCTCGCTGGAGGAACTCGAGACGCCACCGCTTAAGCCTCCCCTTCCTTCCAGGGAGGGGAGAAGAAACTTTCCCCTAGCTCTCGCCGGCACCCCACGGCAAAGCCTCCACCCATGATCGAACGAATCCTCGGCATCCTCGCCACCTTCACCATCGGCGTCATTTCGAGCGGCGGCTATCTTGGCATCGCGCTGCTGATGGCGATCGAGTCGGCGTGCATTCCGCTGCCGTCCGAAATCATCATGCCGTTCGCCGGCTATCTCGTCTCGACCGGGCGCTTCGACCTGTTCCTCGCCGCCACCGCGGGCGCGATCGGGTGCAATCTCGGGTCGATCGTCGCCTATGAGATCGGAAAGCGCGGCGGGCGGCCGCTCGCCGAGCGGTGGGGCCGTTACGTGCTGGTTGGCCCGGGCGAGCTCGACGCCGCCGATCGCTTCTTCGCGCGCTTCGGCAATATGGCGGTGCTGATCGGGCGGCTGTTGCCGGTGATCCGCTCGTTCATCGCCTTCCCGGCAGGCGTCGCGCGGATGCCGCTGGTGCCGTTCCACGTCTACACCTTTCTCGGCTCGTGGCCGTGGTGCTTCGGGCTTGCCTGGGTCGGGATGAAGCTCGGCGATCAGTGGAACAAGAGCCCGGCGATGAAGGCGGCATTCCACAGCGCCGATGCGGTGATCGCGGTCGTGCTCGTCGCCGCGGTCGGTTTCTATATCTGGCACCGCGTGCGTGGCTTGAAGCGGCCCTGATTCGACACGACATCTTTGTCGACCGCCAAAGCGTAACTTGGCGCGTGCATGACGCGAATGGCGTTATGTCCTGGCCTCAGAGGTGTTTCGATGTTCAAGCCCGTCCTGATCACTGCCGGCCTTGCCGGAATCGCGCTCTACGCGCTCGGCGGCGGCACGGCGAAAGCCGAGCGCGCGGTGCCGATCCCCGTCTCCAAGACCGACGTCACTGCAAGCGGCCCGCAGACCGCGGTGTTCGCGGGCGGCTGCTTCTGGGGGATGGAAGCGGTGTTCGAGCATGTGAAGGGCGTGAAGAGCGTCACTGCGGGCTATGCCGGCGGCACGCGCGAGACCGCGACCTATGACCAGGTCTCCACCGAGACGACGCAGCATGCCGAGGCGATCCGCGTCGTCTACGATCCGGCCAAGGTCAGCTATGCGACGCTGCTGCGCGTCTATTTCTCGGTCGCGCACGATCCGACGCAGCTCAACCGCCAGACCCCCGACAGCGGCTATAGCTATCGCTCGGCGATCTTCCCGCAGAGCGCGGCGCAGCGCGGCGTTGCGGCGGCGTATATCGCACAGCTCGGGCAGGCGCATGTGTTCGGCAAGCCGATCGTGACGAAGATCGAGAACGGCTCGTTCTTCCCGGCGGAGGCGTATCACCAGAACTTCTTCGATCGGAACCCCAACCACCCGTATATCGTGACCTTCGACAAGCCGAAGGTGGCGGCGTTCCGTGCGGGGTTCCCGCAGCTGGCGAGCTGACCCTTCTTTAAGCCCCTCCCCTTCAGGGCAGGGGTTGGGGGTGGGGACGTGCCTCGCAGAGAGCAAGCGCCCGTTACAGCCCCACCCCAACCCCTCCCCTGAAGGGGAGGGGCTTTCTTGTCCCGCTACGCCGCGACCTTGAAGCGCAGCAACTTATCCTCGACCGGGATCAGCGCCTCCGCCCCCGGCCCGACCGCGCGGACGATCTCGGGGTGATCGACGTCGAGCCCGCCGGTCAGCGCGCCGAATGCGGGCAGGATCAGCTTGGTCGGCGTCGCGACGAAACAGATCCGCGAGACGTTGCGGCCGCGCACGCGCAACCGAAGCTTGGGATGGAAATGCCCCGACAGCTCGGGCCGCGTCTCGCGCGCGCTCGCTTCGTGGCGGAGCACCAGCCCGTCGACCACCGCCTCGTCGACCACCACGCCGCCGCAGCGATCGACCAAGCCGGCATCGTGCCCCGCATCATGATTGCCCGTGATCCACGTCCAGCGCGCCGCCGAGGTCAGGCTGCGCAGCGTCGCCTGCGCCGCGGCGGGCAACCGCTCGCAGCCCTTGGGGTCGTGGAAACTGTCACCGAGGCACCAGATCTCGCGCGGGCTGAGCGCGTCGACGACCGCGCTGAGATCGGCAAGCGTCGCGAGCGAATCGTAGGGCGGCAGCATCTGCCCGCGCTTGGCAAACCAGCTCGCTTTCTCGAAGTGGAGATCGGCCACCAGCAGCGCCTGGCGCGCCGGCCAGAACAGCGCACCGTTGCGCAAGGCGAGCAGGGAATGCCCCCCGAAGGCAAGCGGGGCGAACGAAAAGGGAACCATGACCCCGCCTATGTCGCAATCGATGCAACCATGCAACGCTGTCCGGCCGAGCGACGGTCCCGTTCGGTTAAACCGCTTGCGCAAAGGCGTAACGGGCGTAAAGCGCGCCGTCCTCTCCGGCGAGCCATTACCCCCTTATGACCTCTGCCACTGACAGCATTGTCGCCAAAGCCACCCCGCACCCAGCGCTCGTCGCGCTGACGATCGGCGCGATCGGCGTGGTGTTCGGCGATATCGGCACCAGCCCGCTCTACGCCTTTCGCGAGGCGCTCAACCTGACCGCCAAGGACGGGCTCGACACCGGCGAGATCCTCGGCGTGCTGAGCCTCGCGATCTGGTCGTTGATCCTCGTCGTCACCGTCAAATACGTCATCTTCCTGATGCGCGCCGACAATCAGGGCGAGGGCGGCGTGCTCGCGCTGACCGCGCTTGCCCGGCGTGCGCTCGGCAAGCGCTCGTTGATCGCGCTCGTGCTCGGCGCGGCAGGCGCGTCGCTCTTCTATGGCGATGCGATCATCACCCCGGCGCTGTCGGTGCTCTCGGCGGTCGAGGGGCTCAAGACGATCCCGGGGCTTGGCGACGTGTTCTCCGACTCGGTGATCCTCGGCGTGACGATCGTCATCCTCGTCGCGCTCTTCTTCATCCAGAGCCGCGGCACGGCGAGCGTCTCGGCGCTGTTCGGCCCAGTCTGCATCGTCTGGTTCCTCGCGATCGGCGCGCTCGGGCTGTGGCACATCACCGACGAGCCCTCGATCCTGCGCGTCATCTCGCCGCATTACGGCGCGATCTTCCTCGCGACGCACGGCGTGACCGGGCTCTTCGTGCTCGGCGCGGTGTTCCTCACCGTCACCGGTGCCGAGGCGCTGACCGCCGATATGGGCCATTTCGGCGTGCTGCCGATCCGCATCGGCTGGTTCGTGCTCGTCTTCCCATGCCTGATCCTCAACTATCTCGGGCAAGGCGCCTATGCGCTGAGCGCGCTCGAGGCCGCCGCCGCGGCGGGCAAGCCGTTCGTCAACCAGGACTGGTTCTTCCTCATGGCCCCCGAGGGCCTCCGTCCGTGGCTGATCGGCCTTGCGATGATGGCCACCGTCATCGCCAGCCAGGCGGTGATCACCGGCGCCTATTCGCTGACGCAACAGGCGATCCAGCTCGGGCTGCTCCCACGCCTGCGCATCCGCCAGACCTCGGCGACGCAGGCCGGGCAGATCTACCTCCCCTCGATCAACTGGCTGCTGCTGGTCGGCGTGCTGGTGCTGGTGATCCAGTTCCGCACCTCCTCGGCGATGGCCGCGGCGTATGGCATCGCGGTGACGGGGACGATGGTGGTGACGACGCTGCTCGCCTATATCGTCGTGCGGCATCGCTGGAACTGGGGGCGCCCGCTCGCGCTCGCGGTAATCCTGCCGTTCCTGACGCTTGATCTGATCTTCTTCGGCGCGAACATCCTGCGCGTGATCGAGGGCGGCTGGGTACCGCTGGTCGTCGCCGCGGTGATCGGCCTCGTCATCTACACCTGGAACCGCGGGCGCGGGATCGTGCGCGCGTTCGAGCTCCGCCAGAGCGTCCCGCTCGCCGACCTCGCCGCCGCGCTCGCCAAGCGCCCGCCCGAGCGCGTCGAGGGGACCGCGGTGTTCCTCACCGCCAACCCCGACAGCGCCCCCGGCGCGTTGCTGCACAATCTCAAGCACAACAAGGTGCTGCACGAGAAGAACCTCATCTGCAGCATCCGCACCGCCGACCGCCCCTCGGTCGAGCAGGACGAGCGCGCCGAGATCCGCCCGGTCGATGCCAATTTCACGATCATCGTGCTGACCTACGGCTTCATGGAATCGCCCGACGTGCCGCGCGACCTGGGGCTCGAGGCGGTGAGCCACAAGAAGTCGCTCAATCCCGCAAAGACGAGCTATTTCATCGGCCGCAACACGATCAAGCCCGCCGCCGACCAGGGCATGCCGCTGTGGCAGGACCGGATCTTCATGTTCCTGCAAAGGAATGCGAGCGACCCGACCGACTTCTTGAAGATCCCGCCGGGGAAGGTGCTCGAGCTAGGGGAGCAGGTTACCGTCTAGACTACGCCGCGCTTTGGTCTCGGTATCACAGCGCGATCCGCCGACACAAAACGCCCCCCACCGGCATGGCCGACGGAGGGCGTTTCGCAGCGCAAGGGGTCGCAGCGTGCCTTACGGTCGCAACACCACCTTGATCACCCCGTCTTCCTTATCGCGGAACTTCTTGTACATCTCGGGCGCATCCTCGAGGCTCGCCGGGTGCGTGACCACGAAGCTCGGGTCGATGTCGCCCGCCTCGATCCGCGCGAGCAGCGGCGCGGTATAAGCCTGGACGTGGGTCTGGCCGGTCTTGATCGTCAGCCCCTTGTTCATCAACGCGCCGAGCGGGACCTTGTCGCCCATCCCGACATAGACGCCGGGGATCGACACCGTGCCGCCCATCCGGCAGCTCATGATCGCTTCGCGCAGCACATGGATGCGATCGGTGGCGAGGCCGATCGTCGCCTTGGTCTTGTCGAGCACCGCATCGAAGCTGCCATGCCCCGAAGCCTCGCAGCCGACCGCGTCGATGCAGCTGTCGGGACCGCGGCCCTTGGTGCAGAATTGCAGCTCGTCATAGACGTTTTCGGTCTCGCTGAAATCGATCGTCTCGGCGCCGCCGGCCTGCGCCATCAGCAGCCGCTCGGGCACTTCGTCGATCGCGATGACGCGGCCCGCACCCAGCATCAGCGCCGAGCGGATCGCGAACTGGCCGACCGGACCGCAGCCCCAGATCGCGACCGTGTCGCCGGGTTCGATCTGCGCATTCTCGGCGGCCATGTATCCGGTCGGGAAGATGTCGGAGAGGAACAGAGCCTGTTCGTCGGTGACGCTGTCGGGCACCTTGATCGGGCCGATATCGGCCATCGGCACGCGCAGATATTCGGCCTGGCCGCCGCAATAGCCGCCGAGCATATGGCTGAAGCCGAACAGGCCGGCGGGCGAATGGCCCATCGCCTTGATCGCCAGCTCGGCATTGGGGTTGGTGCGTTCGCACGCCGAGAACAGGCCCTTGCGGCAGAAGAAGCAATCGCCGCAGCTGATCGTGAAGGGAACGACGACGCGGTCGCCGATCTTGAGGTTGGTCACTTCCGATCCGAGCGCGACGACTTCGCCCATGTTCTCGTGGCCGAGGATGTCGCCGGCCTGCATCGTCGGCTGGTAGCCGTCGAGCAGATGGAGATCCGACCCGCAGATCGCGCAGGCGGTGACCTTGATGATCGCATCGCGCGGATGCTGGATTTCGGGGTCCTTGACGGTGTCGACGCGGACGTCGCCTTTGCCGTGCCATACCAATGTGCGCATTTCTTTTCTCCGGTCGCTGAATGCTTCCGCCGGGGGTGCGGAAGCGTTTTCATGCGGCCTAACGCGTCACGGTGCGGATTGGGGGGCGTAAGCTTTTGTTTTTTGGGCTGATCGGGATCAGGTTGGGGACAAAGCGCGGCGCGCGCAACACAAGGCAAGGATCAGCGGTCGGGTCGCCCCCAAGCCGTCACCCCGGCCTCGTGCCGGGGTCCACCGTGATGCGCGCCTTGCGGGTTCAGCACATGCGGTGCGGTGGACCCCGGGACGGGCCCGGGGTGACGGTTGCGGCGGGGAGCGAAACGCCCCCTACCCCGCATACGCCTTGACCAGATCGAACAGATAATCCCGCCCGTCATACAGCGACTTCACGTTCATCCGCTCGTTGAGCCCATGCGCGCGGTTGAAGTCGCCGGTCATGAAGATGCCGGGGACGCCGTAGACCGGGATGCCGATGCCCTCGAAGAAGATGCCGTCGGTCGCGCCGGTCGACATCAAGGGCAGGATCGTCATGCCGGGAAAGTGCTTGGCCGCCACCGCCTGCGCCGGGCCCATCACCTTGGGGTCGAGGCTTGGCGGCACGGCAACGGGGCGGATCGGCGCGTTGGCGCTGGCCTTCACCGCGGCGCCGGCAAGCGCCTGCAGCTTGGCGAGCGTCCCCTCGACGGTCTCGCCCGGGAAGATGCGGCAGTTGATGTTGGCGGTGGCGCGTTGCGGGAGCGCGTTCTCGGCGTGGCCGGCGGTGAGCAAGGTTGCGACGCAGGTGGTGCGCAGCGTCGAGTGGAAGGTCTTGTCGGTGCTAACGATCTTGTCGGCGGCGGTGTCGGCGGGGTTGGCGACGAGTTTCAACATCGCGTCGCGCATCTCGGGCGGTTGCGCCAAGGCGGCGCCCTTGAAGAAGGCGCGCGTCGTGTCGGTGAATTTGATCGGGAATTCGTAGCTCCTAATCGCCTCGATCGCGTCGGCGAGTTGGTAGATCGCGTTGGTCGGCACGGGCTGCGAGCTGTGGCCGCCGGGGTTGATGGCGGTGAGCGTGAAGTTCTGCGAGGCCTTCTCGCCGACTTGCATGAACATCGCGAGGCGCTTGCCGTCGTCGGTCATCTGGCCGCCGCCGCCTTCGTTGAGGCCGAATTCGGCGGCGATCAGGTCGGGCTTGTTCTTGGCGAGCCACTGCGCGCCGTTGAAGGCGAAGGTCGTCTCCTCGCCGCAGGTGAGCGCGAGCTTGATCGTGCGCTTGGGGCGATACTTCTCGGCCTTGAAGCGGATCAGGCTGTCGGCCCAGATCGCCGCCATCGCCTTGTCGTCGGTGCTGCCGCGGGCGTAATAATAGCCGTCCTCCTCGATCAGCGTGAACGGATCGCGCGTCCAGTCCTCGCGCTTGGCCTCGACCACGTCGAGATGCGCGAGGAGCAGCATCGGCTTGGCCTTGGCATCGCTCCCCTTGAGGATCGCGACGAGGCCGCCCTCCTTAGGATGATCGGGCACACTGAAATAGGTCAGGTCGGCATCGGCGAAGCCCGCCGCCTTCAATCGCGCGCCGATCTGCGCGGCGGCGGTGGTGCAGCTGCCTGAGGACAGCGTGGTGTTGGTCTCGACCAGCTCCTTGTAGAGGCCGAGATAGGCCTTCTGGTCGGGGCGGTCCTGCGCGGTGGCGGCACTGGCGAGCGCGGTGGTCGCGAGCAGGCTGGTGGCGAGGATCGTGGCGATGCGTGCGAACATTGGGGCCCCCTGTGTTTGGCACGAGGCTAGCGTGGTGGCGGGGGAACGCAACGGCGCGAGTCAAAAGCCCCTCCCCTGGCCGGGAGGGGCGAAAAAAGGTTATGGCGCCTTTGGCTGGGCGAGGCGGAGTTCGCGATTGGCGAAGTCGATCCGCACGCGGCCGAACAGCCGCAGTGCATCCATGCCGAGCAGCAACGCGGGCCGGTCGTGCAGCCCGAGCCGCGCAAAGGGGGCGGCATCGACGAACGCCACCTGCAGATTGGCAAAGCTGATGTCGCCGAAGTGCACGCGATCGAGCAGCGCCTGCTCGGCCTGGAGCGACGCGCCGGTGACGCTGAGCACGCTTACCGCGGTCACCGCGCTGCTCGATGGCGCGGCGAGCCGGCGCAGCGCGAGATTCCCCATGCTGGTATCGGCGCCGGTGTCGATCACCACACGCACGGTGCGCCCGCGATAGCTCGCATCGGTGACGACGAGCTGGCCGAGCAGATTCTTCGCGCGGATGACGATATCGTCGGGGCCGAAGCGCTCCTTGCGCAGCCGCTTGGTCGAGGGGATGACGGTCATCGTCTGGGCGGCGAAGTCGATCGTCACGGCATGGCCCTGCAGCGTGTCGATCCCGACCAGTCCGGCGGCGCCGAGATTGCGCGCAACGAGCGCGGGCGCCTCGATCCCGCGCGTCGACAGCCGCGCGCCACCGCCCGGCGATCCGATCTGCAGATCGGGGATGACGACGGTGCCGAATTGCGCCGACCCCGCCATCGCGGTGACATGGACGCTCTTCCCGGGCACCAGGCCAAGCTTGGCGGCGAGTTCGCGCGCGATCACGGTCCGCTCGGCGCCGGTGTCGACGATGAAGCGATACGGGCCGGCCGGGCCGATCGTCACCGGCACGGTCATGCGAAGGCCCTCGGAGACGAAATCGAGCTGCTCGGCGGGGTTTTGCTGCAGCTCATGCTGCGCAACAGGCGGGGCCGCTGGGGTCGGCACAGGCTGGGGCTGGGCCAGCGCCGCGGCAATCGGGACAGCGACAAGCAGCACCGGGTTCATGGCGACAAACTACGCCCGTTTCGGCCGCACGACAAGCCGATCAGTCGAGCCGCATCGCCTCCTCGGCGAGCGCCTCGGCCTCGATCAGCAGCGCGTCGTCGGCGAGGCCGGTGGCAATCTTCTCGCGGCCGATCAGCGTGAGCACGGGCACCGCGAGTGGCGACACGCGGTCGAGATCGACGTGGAGCATCGTATCGACCGCGCGATCGAGCAGGTCGGCCAAGCGCCCGACATCGGTCATCCGCGCGCGCGCGTCGGCCCAGGCGGCTTCGAGCAGCAAATGGCCGGGCTCGTATTTGCGCAGCACGTCGTAGATCAGGTCGGTCGAGAAGGTGACTTGCTTGCCGGTCTTGCGCTTGCCCGGGTGCTGGCGCTCGACGAGGCCACCGATCACCGCGACCTCGCGGAAGGCGCGTTTGAGCAGCGCCGAGCTTTGCACCCAGTCGACGAACTCGTCCTCGAGAATGTCGGGCGAGAAGAGCGCTTGCGGGTCGGTGATCGGCTCGAGCCCGTAGCACGCCAGCGCATAGTCGTTCGAGACGAAGCCGAGCGGTTTGAGCCCCATCGTTTCCATCCGGCGCGTGACGAGCATCCCGAGCGACTGATGCGCGTTCCAGCCCTCGAAGCTGTAGGCGACCATGTAATGCCGTCCCTCGCGCGGGAAGGTCTCGACGAGCAATTGCCCGGGCGCGGGAAGCGTCGAGCGGCGCTGCTGCATTTCGAGCCATTCGCGCACGTCGTCGGGAAAGCGCGGCCATTCGGACGGATCGGCGAGGAAACCGCGGACGCGCTGCGCGAGGTTCGTCGACATCGCCATCCGCGCGCCGCCATAGGTCGGGATTCGCGCCGGGCGCGCGGTAGCGCGGACGAGCAGGTCCTCGGTGTCCATCCCCATCACTTCGAGGCTCATGCCCGCAAAGAAGAAGGTGTCGCCGGGGCTGAGCGTCGCGGCAAACCCCTCCTCGACCTTGCCGAGCGAGCGGCCGTTCTTGAAGCGGACGGTGAGCATCGTGGCCTCGACGATGATCCCGGCGTTCAATCGATGCTGCGCAACAAATTTGGGATGGCTGACGCGCCAGCTGCCATCAGCATCCTGCGTCAGCCGCTTGAACTTGTCATAGGCCTGGAGCGCATACCCGCCGTCGCGGATGAAGCCGAGCACGCGGCTGAAGGTCGCATCGGTCAGCGCGGAATAGGGCAAGGCCGAGCGGATCTCGTCGAGCATCTCGGCTTCCTGGAACGGCGCGGCGCAAGCGCACGCCATAATATGCTGTGCCAGCACGTCGAGCCCGCCTTGGCGGAAGATGTCGGGGTCGAGCTCGCCCGCATCGACCGCATCGAGCGCTGCACGCGCCTCGAGATATTCGAAGCGGTTGCCGGGGACGAGCACCGCCTCCGATGCCTCGTCCATGCGGTGATTGCTGCGCCCGATCCGCTGCAGCAATCGCGACGATCCCTTTGGGGCGCCCATCTGGATGACGCAGTCGACGTCACCCCAATCGACCCCCAGATCGAGGCTGGCGGTGGCGACGAGCCCGCGCAGCTTGCCGTCGGCCATCGCGCCCTCGACCTTGCGGCGGGCTTCGAGCGACAAGGAGCCGTGATGGATGCCAATCGGCAGGCTCATCGCGTTGACCTTCCACAGATCCTGGAAGATCAGCTCGGCTAGGCTGCGCGTGTTGCAGAAGACGATCGAGGTCTTGTGCGTCTCGATTTCGGCCATCACTTGCTCGGCGGCATAGCGGCCCGAATGGCCCGACCAGGGAACGCGGCCCTCGGGCAGCAGGATCGCGATGTTGGCGGGGACGCCGGGCTCGCCCTGCACCAGATCGACCGTATCGATATCGCCATCGGGGGCGAGCCAGGCGCGATAGCCGTCGGCGTCGGCCACCGTCGCCGACAGCGCGACGCGGCGCAGGTCGGGGGCGAGGCGTTGCAGCCGTGCCATGCACAGCGACAGCAGATCGCCGCGCTTGCCGGTGGCAAACGCATGGACTTCGTCGACGACGATCGTCCTGAGGTTTTCGAAGATCAGCCCCGAGTCGGGATAGCTGAGCAGCAGGCTGAGCGATTCGGGCGTGGTCAGCAGGATCTGCGGCGGCTTGATCCGCTGGCGCGCCTTGCGGTCCGAGGGCGTGTCGCCGGTGCGCGTCTCAACCCGGATGTCGAGGCCCATCTCGGCGATGGGGTTGAGCAGGTTGCGCTGAACGTCGACCGCAAGCGCTTTCAGCGGCGAGACGTAGAGCGTGTGAAGGCCTTGCGTCGGGGTCTCGATCAGTTCGGTCAGCGTCGGGAGGAACCCCGCCAGCGTCTTGCCAGCACCAGTGCTCGCGACGAGCAGGCCGTGATGGCCAGCGCGCGCGACGTCGAGCATGTCGAGCTGATGTGCACGGGGAGCCCAGCCCTTGGCAGCGAACCAGTCGGTGATCGGGGCGGGAAGGTCGGATACGCTCACCCCCCCGATATGGGGTGCGCGACGCGGCAATGACCAGCCCCGCGCGCGCGCGCGTCACCGAATTGCGCGATACTCGCTGTAGCTCGTGCTGGTTTGCATCGTGCCGGCCTTGCCCATCATCGCGCCCGTCAGCGCGCTGGTCGCGTCCGACGGGACGACAATGCCATCGCCGAGCAGACGATAGCGCTGGTCGACCGTGATGCTGCGCAGCGAGGCGACCAGCATGACGCTGAAGCTCTTGTTCGACGTCATCAGCACGCGCTCGACGAACGGCACCGCGCCGCCGGTGTTGACCAAAGCCTCGACCTGGGTATCGGCCGACGCATCGTGCGACCCGATCTTGAAGGTGCCTGCGGGCAGCCGGGCAAAGCGGTAGAGCACGCCGCCGCCGACCTCGCTGCGCGTCGCGGGGCTGCCGAACCACGCCGCCAGTTCCGCATAGGACGGGATCGGCCCGTGATTGGCCTTGCGCGACTTGGCGATTTCCTTCGGCGTAGGCGCACGGCCGTCGATGCTGATCAACGACCAGCGCTCGGCGGGCGCGCGGCTGGGGTCGAACTGCTCGACATAGGTTTTCCGCGGAGCGCCGGTCCGCTCGAACGACAGCGTGCGGCGAAAGGCGTGGCGCGCGGTCGGCGTGGCGCGGGCGGTGGCGACGATCTTCGACTGCAACGCGTCGGCATGCGCGGCGGTGACGGGGGCGCCGATCGCCAGCGCGATCAGCGCGAGGCCGACCATCCTGCTGTTATGGCCGGGCGGCAGGGCGGACGGTGAGGATGCGCAGGTCATGCCGTATCGATCCTACAGCAATGGGGCCAATCCAAGGCGTACCCAAATCCCGCTACCCGCGGGGAAAGGGAGATTTGGAACTCAAACGCGTCCCACCCATATAGCCAGGATGGCAAAGCTCGGCGACTGGATCGATCCCCACCCGCACGGAATCTACGTGAAGCCCGCCGACGTGTGGATCGACCCGTCGCGCCCCTCCCCCGTCGCGCTCGTCACGCACGGCCATGCCGATCATGCGCGTGGCGGGCACGACGCGGTGTGGGCGACGCCCGAGACGCTCGCGATCATGGACGCGCGCTATGGCCCGCAGCCCGGCAACCCCGTCGCCTATGGCGACAGCCACACCTTCGGCGACGTCAAAGCCACCTTCGTTCCTGCGGGCCATGTGCTCGGATCGGCGCAGATCCTGCTCGAATATCGCGGCGAGCGAGTCGTCGTGTCGGGCGATTACAAGCGTCGCGCCGACCCGACCTGCGCTGGCTTTCAGCCGGTCAAATGCGACGTGTTCATCACCGAGGCGACGTTTGGCTTGCCCGTCTTCCGCCACCCGGAGACCGGCGACGAGATCGACAAGCTGACCGCCGCGCTCCACGCCAACCCGACGCGCTGCGTGCTCGTCGGCGCGTATGCGCTCGGCAAGGCGCAGCGCGTCATCGCCGAGCTGCGCGCGCGCGGGCATGATGCGCCGATCTACATCCACGGTGCGCTCGAGAAATTGTGCGCGCTGTACCAGGCACACGGCGTCGAGCTTGGCGAGCTGCGCCCCGCGACGGTAGCGAACAAGGCCGAAATGATGGGCCATGTCGTGATCGCGCCACCCGGTGCGATGGCCGACCGCTGGTCGCGCCGCCTGCCCGATCCGATCACCGCGATGGCATCGGGCTGGATGCGCGTGCGCCAGCGCGCGGTGCAGCGCGGGGTCGAGCTGCCGCTGATCCTGTCGGACCACGCCGATTGGGACGAACTGACCGACACTTTGACCGAGATCGCGCCCAAGGAAGTGTGGGTGACGCATGGCCGCGAGGATGCACTGGTGCATTGGTGCCAGACGCGCCAGATCAAGGCGCGTGCGCTCGCGCTGTCGGGCTATGAGGACGAGGACGACTGAGCTATCGCGCTGGACGGTTTTTACCGCCGAGATTAGAGATCGAGTGAATTTTCGGGGGAAAGCAGCATGGTACGACGGTCAATTCGAGCAGGCGTCGCAGCTGCGATCGTCTGTGCCGCTACCCCGAACGTGGCGCACGCCAGCAGCTTTGGCGACACACTCTCGAAATGTCTGGTCGATCACAGCTCGCCCGCCGACCAGACGCTGTTGGTGCAATGGGTATTCTCGGCAATCTCGGCGGGCCCCGCGGTGAAGGCGCTGTCGACGATCACACCGACGCAACGCGAAGATTTCAACCGCCGGACCGGGGTGTATTTCAATCGTCTGTTGACGGTCGAATGCCGACCACAAGCGATCGAAGCGATCAAGTTCGATGGCGTGTCGTCGATCGAGACAAGCTTTGGTGCGCTCGGCGGCGTCGCGATGCGCGGTCTGATGGGCGATCCGCTGGTGCAGAAAGAGCTCCAGCAATTGGGCAGCTTCGCCGACCCCAAGGCGATGGCCGCGCTGATCGTCGAGGCCGGAAACCCTAAAGCGGCGACCCCGGCCAAATAAGCACAAAGCCAGCGGCTTCGCCTGAGGCAGATCGACACGAGCAGGATTTGGCACCGCCTCGCGCGGTGTCAGCGACGTGGCGATCGCCGCGAGGGTTGGCGTTCGCGCTCCAAATGGCTCCGATTTCAGGCGCGCACCGGGCCGGAAACCGCCTGCGACACTGCAGATTCACATAAGTGAATTTATTGCTTCACATATCTGCAATATATGTCATCATTCTGTAACAGACTAATGTGGAGACTGATGATGACCCTGAAATTCGCTATCGCCATCCTTGTCGCAGGCGCGGCCGTCGTTCCGGCCGCAGCGGCGCCAACGCGCGATCCTGCCGCTGCCGTGCGCACGCTCGAAACCGTATCGCAACTCTCGCCGACCGACGGTGGTGTCGCGATCGAGCTCGCCGCCGCCTATCAGCGCGCCGGCCGCACCGCCGATGCCAATACCGCGCTGCGTCGCGCGCTCACGCTCGACAATGCGATGCTCGAAACGCCGACCGGCGATGCCGTCTGGTCGCATCAGGTCGCCAAGCGCGCGCTCGCACGCGACGTCGCGCTGACCGCACGTTGAGCCTGTGGCCGGCCTGACTTCGGTCGGGCCGGCTCGCGCTTTCGATTAGGCGCGCCCTTTACGCGCCCGCTTTATGCGCCCTCGAGCGCCCGCGCCCGCCGGCGCTGCACCGACGATCCGATCCCGAGCGCCTCGCGATATTTCGCGACCGTGCGCCGCGCGATGTCGAAGCCCTTGGCGTTGAGCAACTCGACCAACGTGTCGTCCGACAGGATCTTGTCGCCCTCGCCCGCGATCAGCGCCTTGATCGCCGATTTGACCGCTTGTGCAGACACCGCCTCGCCGCCTTCGGACGACTGGATCGCCGAGGTGAAGAAGTATTTGAGCTCATAGAGCCCGCGCGCGCACGACAGATATTTGTTGCTGGTGACGCGCGACACCGTCGATTCGTGCATCTCGATCGCGTCGGCGACCTGGCGCAGCGTCAGCGGCTTCAACTGCGCGACGCCGTGGAGGAAGAACCCCTCCTGCTGCTTCACGATCTCGGCGGCGACCTTGATGATCGTGCGCTGGCGCTGGTCGAGCGCTTTCACCAGCCAGTTGGCGCTGGCGAGCATGTCGCCGAGCCACGCCTTGCTCGCCTTGTCGCCGCGTGCGCTCGACAGTTCGGTATAATAGCTGCGGTTGACGAGCACGCGCGGGAGCGTGGCTGCGTTGATCTCGATTCCCCAGCCGTCCTTGCGCTTGGCGACGAACAGATCGGGCACCACGGCCTGGGTCGGTTCGCCGCCGAAACGGCAGCCCGGCTTCGGATCATAGCCGCGAAGTTCGCGGATCATGTCGGCCAAGTCTTCGTCATCGACGTTGCACAGCCGCCGCAGCCGCGTGAGATCGCCGCGCGCGACAAGGTCGAGATTGTCGATCAGCCGCGCCATGCACGGATCGTACCGGTCGGCTTCCTTGGCTTGGAGCGCGAGGCACTCGGCGAGATCGCGCGCGCCGACGCCGGTCGGCTCGAAGGTCTGGATGATGGCGAGCACCTGCTCGACGCGCGCCAGCGGCACGCCGAGCCGAGTCGCGATGTCGAGCAGCGAGGCGGTGAGATAGCCGCATTCGTCGATCTGATCGATCAGATGCGCGGCAATGAACAAGTCGGCGCCCTCGACCGCAGTGCCGGCCTGCGCGAGCAGATGGTCCGACAGGCTGAGGCCGGTATCGGCGAAGCTGTCGAAATCGGGGCCGTCCTCGCCCGTCCCGCCGCCGCTGCTTGCGCCGTTGAGACCGAGCGACCCGTCGATCCCCGCGCCCCCCGCCTGATCGGCTGGGCTGTCGTGGTGGAAGCTCTCGGCGGTGAAATCGACGTCGAGCGAGGCCTCGCCCGAATCGCCGCCAGCCAGCAGGAGTTCGTCGGCGGTGGCGGGTTGGTCGCGGATCGGGGCGTCGGGTTCACGGTCCTGCGTCGGGCCGTCGTCTTCGGGCGCGCTCGCCTCGAGCAAGGGATTGCGCTCGATTTCCTCTGCGAGGAAACCCTCGACCTCGAGGTTCGACAGCGCGAGCAGGCGGATCGCCTGCTGGAGCTGCGGCGTCATCACCAGCGATTGCGACTGGCGCAGGTCCAGGCGCGGCGCGAGACTCACCGATTCGTCGCCCTGGCGTAGGCTGGGGCCGCTGCGTTTGCCGCGCCCGCTCCGCCAGACAACCCAGCGGCCCCGGCCTGCGCCGGGGCGACGAGGGAGGTGGCGTCCACCATGATCAGAGCGAGAAGCCCTCGCCGAGATACAGCCGCCGGACGTTGGCGTCGGCGACAAGCTCGGCGGGCGAGCCGGTGAACAGCACGCGGCCGTCATAGATGATGTACGCGCGGTCGACGATCTCGAGCGTCTCGCGCACGTTGTGATCGGTGATCAGCACGCCGATGCCGCGCTTCTTCAATTCGCAGATCAGGTCACGAATGTCGGCGATCGACAGCGGGTCGATCCCCGCGAAGGGCTCGTCGAGCAACATGATCGACGGATCGGCGGCAAGCGCCCGCGCGATCTCGGCGCGGCGGCGCTCGCCGCCCGACAGCGCCATCGATGGGGAATCGCGCAGCCGCGTCAGGCCGAACTCGTCGAGCAGCGTATCGAGCCGGAGCGCGCGCTGCGCCTTGTCGGGCACGGCGAGCTCGAGCACGCTGAGGATGTTCTGTTCGACGGTCATCCCGCGGAAGATCGAGGTTTCCTGCGGCAGATAGCCGAGGCCGAGGATCGCGCGGCGGTACATCGGCAGGCCGGTAATGTCGTTGCCGTCGAGCATGATGCGGCCCGAATCGGGCTTCACCAGCCCCATCACCGAATAGAAGCACGTCGTCTTGCCAGCGCCATTCGGCCCGAGCAGCCCGACCACTTCGCCCTTGGCGACCGACACCGACACATCGGTCAGCACGCTGCGCTTGTCGTACGATTTGGCGATCGACACGACCGACAGCCCATCATTGACCGGCTGCTCGGCGATCGGGGGCGCGCTGTCGAGGGTCATGGTGTCGCTCATCGGGGCGTGCTCGCAGTTTAGAGTTAGCGAAGGGTTAACCGCACGGCATCTGGCAGGCTTCGTGCATGCCTATACGTCATTCGCGCCGCGCGGGATAGCAGCGGGCGCCGAATTGCCCCGCTTTCGCGTCAGTTACGCTTGGGGACCGAGAAGGTCCCGCTGACGCGACCGCCGCTGCTCGTCGTGGTGCCGGCCTTGCCGCCACCGCCGCCGCCGACCGACGAGCCGTCGATCACTGCGCGACCGGTATCGAGGTTGATCGTGAGGCGCCCGCCATTGACGGTGTTGCCCGCCTGGATCAGCGTCACCGCGCCGAGCATCGTCACGACGCGCTTGTTGAGATCGTACACCGCGAAGTTGCTGCGCGCGGTCTGGTCGGGCCGAGTCACGACGACATTCCCCGCCGCGTCGAGTCGCGACACCTGCGGGCTGCCATTGACGACCTGGCCGGTATAGGCGACCGTCATCCGCGCCGCATTGAGCGTCATCTCGGCCTGCTTCACCGACACGCTGCCCAACAGCAGCGCCCGATTGGCCTTGTCCTGCAACTCGATATGGTCGGCGCTGAAGTTGATCGGCGCGGCCGAATTGTGCGCCGTCTGTGCGCTCACGACCGCCGCCCCCGACAGAACGAGCGAAACGGCGAAAAAGGCGAGAAGGCGCTGCATCGGGACTATCTCTTCTTTCGCGGGATGATCTGCAAGTGCGCATTACCATCGAGCCGCACGATATGATTGACCAGATCGGCATTGAGCTGGTTGCCGCTGAAGGTGCCCTGCGGCACCGAGCCCGTCACCGCGCCGCCGCTCTTCATCGTCCGGGTCTTGAGATCGACCGTCGAATCCTGCGTGACGAGGCGGTAGCCACCGCTGCCGTTGACGCGCACCGGGCCGTCGATCGTCACTTGCTGCTTGTCCATGTCGTAATGGCCATGCTCGCCGACGATGTTGGCAGGACCGTCCTTGAGGCCGATTTCCGCGGTAAGCTTCTCGAGCTTGACGATCGGTTCGGCCGAACTCTTCTGCACCGCCGACCCCGCGGTCAGCGCGAAGGCCTGGCCCTTGTCGTCCTCACCCTTGTAACTCGCCGACTGGACGCGCAGCCGCTCCTTGGCGACCTCGACCTTTTTCTTGTCGAGCAGGAAGCTGACATCGCCGCCCGAATAGAGCGGGAGCACGACGACGAACGCGGCGAGCACGCCGATCAGGATCGGCAGCACGATGCGCAGCGTGCCGATCACGCGGTCGTGGCTGCTGCCCGGCGCCGCCCATACCTTGCGCGAATCGCGAATCGCGCGCGCGTCAGACCGCGCGTCAGACATGGGGCTGCTCCCCGCCGCGGCTGGCATCACATGTGCGCAAAGATGTCGACTTCCGGCCAGCCGGCAATGTCGAGCTCGGCGCGCCACGGCAGGAACTGGAAGCACGCCTGCGCGAGTTCCATTCGGCCTTCGCGGACGAGGCGGCGGTCGAGCTCCTCGCGCATCGCGTGGAGATAGCGCACGTCGGACGCGGCATAATCCTTTTGTGCATCGCTCAGCACCGGGCCGCCCCAGTCGGACGATTGCTGCGCCTTGGAGATATCCTGACCGAGCAATTCGCGCACCAGCTCCTTGAGGCCGTGGCGATCGGTATAGGTGCGCACCAGCCGCGAGGCGATCTTGGTGCAATAGACCGGCGCTGCGGTCACTTCGAGATAATGGCTGATCGCCGCGAGATCGAACCGCCCGAAGTGGAACAGCTTCACGCGCGCCGGGTCGGCGAGCAACGCGCGCAGATTGGGCGCGGCATAATCGCTATGGGGCGAGAAGCGGACGAGATGCTCGTCGGGGCCACCGTCGGACAGCTGTACCAGGCACAGCCGGTCGCGCGGCGTGATCAGCCCCATCGTCTCGGTGTCGACCGCGATGTCGGCGCCGGGCGCGAACAGTTCGGCGGGGATGTCTTCTTCGTAAAGATGTACAGTCATCGCCCGGCCCTAGCGGCGAATGGGCCGCTGCTCAATGGGTGGGCTTACGCTCACCCTCAATGCGACGGCGTGCGTCCCCGCGCGCGCCGCGCCGCGATGTTGAGCGCCTCGACCACACCCGAGAACGCCATCGCCGCATAGATATAGCCCTTGGGCACATGCACGCCGAAACCGTCGGCGATCAACACCGCGCCGATCATCAGCAGGAACCCGAGCGCGAGCATGACCACGCTCGGATTGGCGGCGATGAAATTGGCGAGCGGCGTCGCGGCCAACAGCATCACGCCGACCGCGACCACCACCGCGACGATCATCACCGGCAGATCATCGGTCATGCCGATCGCGGTGAGGATCGAATCGATCGAGAACACCATGTCGAGCAGCAGGATCTGGACGATCGCCATGCCGAACGACAGCGCCGCGCCGGCCTTGCCGGGCGTCTCCTCGCTCGCTTCGTCGTGGTCGATCGTATGGTGGATCTCGGTGGTCGCCTTCCACAGCAGGAAGACGCCGCCCGCGATCAGGATCAGGTCGCGGACCGAGAACGCGGTTTCGAACGATGGCGCGCCGTGCGCATCGAGCATCCCCGTCAGCCCGAGATCGAAGACCGGCCGCACCAGCCCGGCGATCCAAGCGATGATCGACAGCAGACCGAGTCGCAGGACCAGCGCCAAGCCGATGCCGACTCGGCGGACCTTTTCGCGCTGCTCGGGCGGGAGCTTGTTCGACAGCAGCGAAATGAAAACCAGGTTATCGATCCCGAGCACAATCTCCATGACGATCAGCGTCGCCAGAGCGGCCCAGGCGGCGGGATCGGCGAGCAAGGCGGGGATCGACATACCCGAGTCTGTGCCGTGCTTGCCACATCTGCGCAAGAAGCGTGTGATTCGTGCCGTATTTTCGACGAATTCATTCGCAGGGTCTGGCAATTTGCGTTACACGATTCGGTGGCACGATTGGTTTGGTGCCGAAACCCTGCGTCTTTCGTCCGACGCAACGGTTGCGATATCGATGTCGGACGAACCGGGAAGACGAACAGGGCATGAGTTTCGATAAAGGACGCCGCGGCGATCGTGGCGGGCGCGGGCGCGACAAGCGCGACGGTTTCGGCGATAGCGGCGGCTTCGACGGCGGCTTCGGCGGCGGCGGTGGCGATCGTTTCGGCGGCGGCGGCGGTGATCGCTTCGGTGGCGGCGGCGATCGCTTCGGCGGTGGCGGCGGCGATCGCTTCGGCGGCGGCGGCGGCGGCGGCGGTTTCCGCAGCGGCGGTGGCGGCGGCTTCGGCGGTGGTGGCGCAGGCGGCGGTGGTGGCCGCGGTATGCCCCCGCAGGTTGTCGGTGAAGGCACTGGCGTCGTAAAATTCTTCAACGGGCAGAAGGGCTTCGGCTTCGTCGTACGCGATGATGGCGGCGAGGACGTGTTCGTGCACATCTCGGCTGTCGAGCAAGCCGGCCTGACCGGTCTCGCAGAGGGCCAGCCGCTTGGCTTCACCCTCGTCGACCGCGGCGGCCGCATCTCGGCGACCGACCTCAAGATCGACGGCGAGCCGATGGCCGTCACCGACCGCGGCCCGCCGCGCGAGCGTGATGCTGCTCCTGGTGGCCCGCGTGGCGCCGCTCCTGGTGGTGCGCCGCAGCGTCAGCTGACCGGCGAGAAGGCAACCGGCACGGTCAAGTTCTTCAACGCGATGAAGGGCTTCGGCTTCATTCAGCGCGATGATGGCCAGCCCGACGCGTTCGTTCACATCTCGGCAGTCGAGCGTGGCGGCATGACCTCGCTCAACGAGGGCGACCGGCTCGAGTTCGAGCTCGAAGTCGATCGTCGCGGCAAGATGGCGGCTGTGAACCTGACGTCGATCGCTTAATCGCTTTCGTCTGACGCAAACGAGATAGACCCGGCGGGCCTTTAGGCCTGCCGGGTTTTTCTTTGCGTGCGGCGCGGGGCGTGTGCGGTATTTTCGTCAGCTCCCCGGCGAAGGCCGGGGCCCAGTCGCGCTAACAGGCGTTCGCTGGGTGTGACCAATCAAAGCCCCGCCCACGCCTGGGCCCCGGCCTTCGCCGGAGAAGCACAGAAAGACGATAGATGCGCCTAGCCCTTGCCGCGATCGCCCTCACCTTCGCCGCGCCCACGCTCGCGGCTCCCGGCCCCAAGGTCGCCGCGGCGAGCTTCGCGCAGCTCAAGACCCCGCTGCCGCTGCCGTATGACGAGACCGCGAACGCCAAGGCGGACGTCGCCGCGGCGCGCGCCCGCGCCAAGGCGCAACACAAGCTGCTGCTGATAGACCTTGGCGGAAACTGGTGCCTCGACTGCCGCCTGCTAGCGGGGACGATGGAATTGCCGGGCCTGCGCGAATTCCTGGCGAAGAAGTACGAGATCGTCACGGTCGATGTCGGCCGGTTCGACAAGAACCTCGACGTGGCGGCGAAGTACGGTCTCAAGGACCATTTCGGCGGCGGCGTGCCGAGCGTGCTGATCGTCGATCCCAAGACCGACACGCTGAAAAACCCCGGCCGCACCGCCGCGCTCGCCGATGCGCGCACGCTCAGCCCGCAGGCGCTGTCGGACTGGCTGGCGAGCTGGGTCCGCTAAAGCAATCTGACCGTCACCCCGGCCTCGTGCCGGGGTCCACCGGGATGCACAGTCTCACGGCACAGCACGCGCGGCGCGGTGGACCCCGGGACAAGCCCGGGGTGACGAAATGGGATTGCGTTCAGCCCCCCGCGAAGCGATCGGTGGCGCGGATCAGCTGGTCGAGGATGCCGGGCTCGCTATAGGCGTGGCCTGCGCCTTCGATCAGGTGGAACTCGGCCTCGGGCCAGGCCTGGTGGAGCGCATAGGCGTAGCGCGCCGGGCACGGCATGTCGTAGCGGCCATGGACAATCGTCCCCGGGATCCCAGTGAGCCGCCCGGCATCGCGCAGCAACTGGCCGTCCTCGAGCCAGGCATTGTGCGCGAAGAAATGGTTCTCGATCCGCGCGAAGGCGAGCGCGAAATGGCCGTCCTGAAACGCCTCGCGCATCGCCGGGTCGGGCAGCAGCGTGATCGTCTCGCCTTCCCAGATCGTCCACGCCTTGGCGGCCTCGAGCTTGGCCGCCTCGTCGTCGCCCGTCAGCAAGCGGCGATACGCCTCGATCATAGTGCCGCGCTCGGCCTCAGGGATCGGCGCGACGAAGCCCGCCCATTTGTCGGGGAAAATCTCCGACACGCCGAACTGATAATACCAGGCGAGCTCGGCCGGCGTCGCGGTGTAGATGCCGCGCAGGATCAGCGCGCTAACGCGCGTCGGATGCGTCTCGGCATACGCGAGCGCAAGCGTCGAACCCCACGATCCCCCGAACACCAGCCAGCGCTCGACCCCGACCAGCGCGCGCAGCCGCTCGATATCGTCGACGAGATGCCAGGTCGTGTTCGCCTCGAGCGCGGCATGCGGGGTCGAACGCCCGCAACCGCGCTGGTCGAACAGCAGGACGTCATAGCGTGCCGGATCGAACAGCCGGCGATGGCTCGGCGAGATCCCGCCGCCGGGCCCGCCGTGGAGGAACACCGCGGGCGTCGCGCCGGGGGTGCCGCAGCGCTCGTAGGCAATCGTGTGGCCGTCGCCGACGTCGAGCGTGCCCGTCGCATAGGGTTCGATCTCGGGATAGAGCGTGCGCAGGTCGGTCATCGAAACGGGTCCGGAGCCAGAGGTCATTTGAGCGGGATCGGCCGCCCTTCGACCATCACATAGCCGATCTTGAGCACCGCGGCAGGGTCGACCAACGGATCGCCCGCCACTGCGATGAGATCGGCCGACTTGCCGACATCGAGCGTCCCCGTCTCGCCCGCCAGCCCGAGCAGATCGGCGCCACCCTTGGTCGCCGCGATCAGCGCGTCGCGCGGGGTCATCCCGCCCTTCGACACCATCAGCCCGAGTTCCTCGCCGTTGCGCCCGTGCGGATAGACCGCGGCATCGGTGCCGAGCGCGATCGGTACGCCCGCCTTGTAGGCACGGTTGAGCCCCTTGCCCCACACCGCGAGCGTCGCGCGCCCCTTCGTCTCGGCGTTGGCGGTGAAGACGCCCTTGCCGAGATATTGCTGAAGCCCCGAAAAGGCCATGAGCGTCGCCGAATAGTACGTACCGTGCGCCTTCATCAATGCGACGCCGGCATCATCGACGAAGGTGCCATGCTCGATCGAATCGACCCCGGCGCGCACCGCCGCGGCGATCCCCTTGGGGCCATGCGCGTGCGCCGCGGCCTTGAGGCCAAGCTGGTGCGCGGTGTCGCAGATCGCCTTCATTTCCTCGTCGGTGAAATGCTGTTCGAGGCCGATCTTGCCATCGTCGAGCACACCACCGGTCGCGTGGAACTTGATCACGTCGACGCCGTAGGCCGCGACGCGCCGCACCGCCTTGGCGCATTCGAGCGGCCCGGTGCACACCCAAAATTGTTCGCCGCTCGCGTCGATCGCATGGCGCAGATCGGGGTTGAGCCCGACGGTGCCGTCGCCATGCCCGCCGATGATCGACAGCGCCGGTCCCGAGACGAGGATGCGCGGGCCGGGAAAGCTCCCGTCCTTCACCGCGTCGCGCATCGCGATGCTCGCGGCGGGCAGCCCGCCGAGATCGCGCACCGTGGTGAAGCCCGCGCGCGCGGTGATCAGCGCGTTCTTGAGGCCGATCGTCGCGGCATAGGGTTCGGAATACCCCGGCGTCAGGCCCTTGTACCACGGCTCGCCGGCATTGCTGGTGAGGTGGACATGGACGTCGATCAGCCCGGGCAGCACCGTCCGGTCGCGCAGATCGACCACCGTCGCGCCCGCGGGCGCGGTGGCGCCGTCGTCGATCCGCACGATCCGACCGTCGGTGACGATCACGGTCGAGGCGCCACGCTCGGGCTTGGCGGCGTCGACGATCAGATGGCCGGCCTGGATCGCGAAGGTTTCGGCGAACAGCGGCGTGGCAGCGGTCGAGGCCAGCACTGTGGCTACGGCGATCAGGACTTTGCGCATCATTTCCCCCCTGGGTTTTTGCGCGCAGCCTAATCGCTGCGGGGGCGGTGTCGAGGGGTCACGTGATCAGCCGCTCGAGCGCCGCAACGGTGTCGGCCTCGGCGGCGGGCTTGTCGGTGCGGATCCGCGCGATGCGTGGAAAGCGCATCGCCACGCCCGATTTGTGGCGCTTCGATTGATGGATCGAATCAAACGCGATTTCGAGCACGAGCGTCTTCTCGACCTCGCGCACCGGGCCGAACCGCCCGGTCGTATGGTTGCGCACGAACTGGTCGAGCCGCTTCAATTCCTCGTCGGTGATCCCCGAATAGGCATTGCCGACGGGGAGCAAGGTGCCGTCCTCGGTCCAGCAACCGAAGGTGTAATCGCTGTAGAAAGACGAGCGGCGTCCCGAGCCGCGCTGTGCGTACATCATCACGCAATCGGCGGTGAGCGGATCGCGTTTCCATTTGTACCACAGCCCGGTCTTGCGCCCGCCGACATAGGGCGAATCGCGCCGCTTGAGCATCACGCCCTCGATCGCGGCATCGCGTGCCCCCGCGCGAATGCCCTCGAGCGCGGTGAAATCCTCCGCGGCGATGACGGTGCTGAGATCGAAGCGCTCGGGGTCAAGCCGCGCCACGAAGGCCTCGAGCCGGACACGGCGCTGGTCCCACGGCAAGGGGCGGAGATCCTCGTCGCCATCATAGAGAATGTCGTAGAGCCGGACGAACGCCGGCGATTCGGCGAGCATCTTCGCCGAGACGACCTTGCGCCCGAGCCGCTGCTGCAACGCGTTGAAGCTCGCCGCCCCGCCCTCTTCGGTCGCCGAGCCTTGCGCGTCGCCTTTCACCATCAGTTCGCCATCGAGCACGCCAGGCGTGGTGAAATCGCGCGCGACTTCGGGGAAGCTAGCGGTCACATCGTCGCCGGTGCGGCTATAGAGCCGCGTCGTGCCGGCGACATGGACGATCTGGACGCGGATGCCGTCCCATTTCCACTCGGCGGCATAGTCGGCGAGGTCGACACGCAGATCCTCGAGCGGGTGCGCGAGCATGAACGGGCGAAACACCGGCACGTCGGCAGCGGTCGGCTGCGGCCCGCGCCGCTCGGCCCAGTCAAACAGCGCGGTGTAGGGCGGCGCGATGCCGTGCCACACTTCCTCGACCGCCTCGACATCGAGATCGAAGCCGTTGGCGAGCGCGGTCTTGGCGAGCCGCGACGATACGCCGATGCGCAACGCCCCCGTCGCCATCTTGAGCAGCGCGAAGCGTTCGTCCGAATCGAGCCGGTCGAGCATCGCGGCGAGTGCGGCGGGCGCATCGGAACGCGACAGCGACGACAGGCGATCGACGGCTTGGGCGATCGACAGGGGCTCGGGGTCGGGCGCGATCGGCGCGGTCGGCCACAGCAACGCGACGGTTTCGGCGGTATCGCCGACATAGTCGCGGCTCATGCGGAACAGTACGGGATCGACGCGCTGCTCGATCAGCGTGCGGATCACCGCGGACTTGACGCCGGGCAAGTCGAGCTCGCCCGTCAGCGCCGCCATCGCCCAGCCGCGATCGGGATCGGGCGTGACGCGCAGGTAATCGGTGATCAGCTTGAGCTTCGCGTTGCGCGAGCGGGTGTAGATCAGCCGGTCGAGAAGGTCGGCAAAAGCGCGCATTGTCCCTCAACATGCGCGCGGCGCTGGGGTTCCGCAAGCGGCATCCCGCGCTTGCCCCAAGCGGCGCGGGATCCTAGGCTGGATGCCATACCCGATCCTCGAAAGGTTCTGCCATGCGTGAAGCTGCGATCGTCTCCACTGCCCGTACCCCGATCGGCAAGGCGTATCGCGGCGCGTTCAACGCGACCGAGGCGCCGGTGCTGGCCGCGCATGTGATGAACGCCGCGGTCGCGCGCGCGGGGATCGATCCCGCGCGGATCGACGAGATCTTCTGGGGCGTCGGCAATCAATGGGGCAGCCAGGGCGGCAATGCCGGACGGATGGCGACCTTCGCCGCCGGCTTGCCCGAAACGGTGCCCGCCTTCACGCTCGACCGCAAATGCGGATCGGGGCTCACCGCGATCGCGCTCGCCGCGCGCTCGATCATGTGCGACGAGATCGACGTCGCGCTGGCCGGCGGAATGGAATCGATCAGCCTGACGGTGACCAAGGACGCGCCGCGCTACGTCAACCAGTCGGTGATCGCGCGGGAGCCCGCCGCCTATATCCCGATGATCGAAACCGCCGAGATCGTGGCCGAGCGCTACAATATCAGCCGCGCGGCGCAGGACGCCTATGCCGCGATGAGCCAGCAGCGCGCGGCGCGCGGACTCGAGAGCGGCGCGTTCGCCGAGGAGATCGCGCCGATCACGGTCGAGAAGGCGCTGTTCGACAAGGCAGGGACCCGCACCGGCAGCGAGACGGTGACGCTCGCGCAGGACGAAGGCATTCGCGCAGGGACGACCGCCGAAGCGCTGGCGGGGCTCAAGACCGTCTGGCCGGGCGGCGATTTCTCCGGGCCCGGTGCGAACGTCACCGCAGGCAATGCCAGCCAATTGTCCGATGGTGCCTCGGCGCAGATCGTGATGGACCATGCCACCGCCAAGGCCGAGGGGCGCGAGGTGCTCGGCGTGTATCGCGGCTTCCAGGCGGCGGGGTGTGGGCCCGACGAAATGGGGATCGGCCCGGTGTTTGCGATCCCCAAGCTGCTCGCGCGCGCTGGCCTCTCGGTCGCTGATATCGGGCTGTGGGAACTGAACGAGGCGTTCGCTTCGCAATGCCTCTATTGCCGCGACGCGCTCGGCATCGATCCCGAGCTATACAACGTCAATGGCGGCGCGATCGCGATCGGACACCCGTTCGGCATGACCGGCAGCCGGCTCGTCGGGCACGCGCTGATCGAGGGTCGCAAGCGCGGCGTGCGCTGGGTCGTCGTGTCGATGTGCACTGCGGGCGGAATGGGCGCAGCGGGGCTGTTCGAAATCGTTTAGCCACGCTAGGGGCACTCCGAACAAGGCTAGTTTTTGCCTCCTTAACAAGAGCAAAGCAGCAAAACCGGGTGTCAGGCTAAACAATGTTACAGTTTTTGTTTTGCCCCTATCTGTTTAATCTATGTTAGCGAACTCATCGAGTGCGGAACAGGGGCAGGTGTGACCCGTTCTACAGACATGTCGACCGGTGCTCGCTATGAGGTTCTCCTGGTTCCATCGGAAATGTCTTTGACCACTTCCGAATGGACTTGGCGTCGCCTTGACGGCGACGCCAGCGTTTCCGCGCATGGACTGCGCCATGCGACCTTGCCCGAATGCTTCGCCGAGGTGCGCGACCACGCCAAACAGTTTGGGCCGGCGACGGTCGCGGTCAATTTGCACGGCGACGCCGCGCCGCTTCCGCAAGGTGGCGAGGCGCTCTTGCCGAGCCGAGACGGCGCCTTCGCGAACCGGCTCGCTCCGAAGGCGCTGCTTCGGAGACGATCGGCGCTGCGCGGCTAGTCGGCGAAGAGCAAGACGGGCGTTTCGAGATAGCGCTTGAGCGCCTGGACGAAGCTTGCCGCGTCCCAGCCATCGACGACGCGGTGATCGCAGCTGATCGACAGGTTCATCAGCTTGGCGCGGACGATCTCGTCGCCGACAAACACCGGCCGCTCGACGATCTTGTTCGGCCCGATGATCGCGACTTCGGGACGGTTGATCACTGGCGTCGTCGCGATTCCGCCGAGCGGGCCGAGCGAGGTCACGGTCAGCGTGCCGCCGCCCATTTCCTGCGGCGTGAGCTTATTGGCGCGCGCGGCTTCGGCGAGGCGGAGGATTTCGCTGGCGAGCTGCCACACGTTGCGGTCCTGCGCATCGCGGATGACGGGGACGGTGAGGCCCGCGTCGGTCTGCGTCGCCATGCCGAGATGCACTGCACCGTGACGCGTCACCACGCCGGCTTCGTCGTCATAGCGCGCGTTGATCATCGGGAAGGCAGGGATCGTCTTGCAGATCGCGGCGATCATCAAAGGCAGCATCGTCAGCTTGGGGCGATTGCCGCGCGCGCCGTTGAGATCGGCGCGCATCGCCTCGAGCGCCGTCACGTCGATCTCGTCGACATAGGTGAAATGCGGGATCGCACGCTTCGACGCCGCCATGTTCTCGGCGATACGGCGACGCATGCCGATGACCTTGATTGGTTCGTCCGGGCGCGCGTTGCTGGCGTGGGGGGCGTGATAGCCCTGGTCCTGGCCGTAGCGGAGGAAGGCGTCGAGATCGCTGTGGCGGACGCGGTCGGACTCGGTCTTTACCTGGGTAAGGTCGATGCCAAGATCGGCCGCGCGCGCGCGGACCGCGGGGGAAGCGAGCGCTCTTTCTGCTCCCCTCCCGCTTGCGGGAGGGGTTTGGGGTGGGCTTGCGCTTTCGACGTTCGTTACCGGTGATGGCGCGTGCCCTCCCCCAGCCCCTCCCGCAAGCGAGCGGGGAGCAGGTTGCGCTTCCTCCACGCCGGGGTTCTCGGCTTCATATTGCTGCGCGACCTCGACCTGCTCGGCACTCGCAGGCGCCGCCTTCAGCTCGGCCGGCGCGTCATCGCGCAACGCGGGTGCTTCCTCAGCACCAACGTCCGCGGCGTCCGTCTCGATCACCACCAGCGCAGCGCCGATCGACACCTGGTCGCCGACCTCGCCAGCAAGCTCGACCACCACGCCCGACACCGGCGATTCCATCTCGACCGTCGCCTTGTCGGTCATCATATCGGCGACCTGCTGGTCCTCTTCGATCCGGTCGCCGACCGCGACATGCCACGCCACGATCTCGGCCTCAGAAATGCCCTCGCCAATGTCGGGCAGCTTGAACGTAAAACGCGCCATTATGCGTCCTTCATGATCTTCTTGAGCGCCTCGCCGATGCGGACGGGGCCCGGGAAATATGCCCATTCGAGGCTGTGCGGATACGGCGTGTCGAAGCCCGTCACGCGCTCGATCGGGGCCTCGAGATGGTAGAAGCAGCGCTCCTGCACCAGCGCCGACAATTCGGCGCCGAAGCCCGAGGTGCGCGTCGCCTCGTGCACGATCATGCAGCGTCCGGTCTTCTTGACCGACGCCTCGATCGTTTCGATGTCGAGCGGGACGAGCGTGCGCAGGTCGATCACCTCGGCGTCGACGCCGGCCTCTTCCATCACCGCGAGCGCGACATGCACCATCGTGCCGTAGACGAGCACGGTCAGCGCCTCGCCGGGGCGCACGACCTTAGCCTTGCCGAGCTCGATCTTGTAATAACCGGTCGGCACCTCGCCCGCGGGATGCTGCGACCAGTTCTGCGTCGGCTTGTCCCAATGCCCGTCGAACGGGCCGTTGTAGATCCGCTTGGGCTCGAAGAAGATCGTCGGATCATTGTCCTCGATCGCGGCGATCAGCAGGCCCTTGGCGTCGTACGGGGTCGAGGGGATCACCGTCTTCACGCCCGAAATGTGCGTGAAGATGCCCTCGGGGCTCTGGCTGTGCGTCTGACCGCCGAAGATGCCGCCGCCGAACGGCGAGCGCACCGTGATCGGCGCGGTGAATTCGCCCGCCGAGCGATAGCGCAGCCGCGCCGCCTCGCTGACCAACTGGTCGAGCGCGGGGTAGATGTAATCGGCAAACTGGATCTCGGGGACCGGGCGCAGGCCGTACGCCCCCATGCCGACCGCGACGCCGATGATGCCGCATTCGCTGATCGGCGTGTCGAACACGCGGGTCTTGCCGTATTTGGACTGCAGCCCCGCGGTCGCGCGGAACACGCCGCCGAAATAGCCGACGTCCTCGCCCATCACGATCACGTCGGGGTCGCGGCCCATCATCACGTCCATGGCGGAGTTGATCGCCTGGATCATGTTCATGCGGGTCGAAGTCGGGGTTTCGATTTCGGTTTCGACCGCTGTTTCAGAATCGCTCACGATGCATACTCCGTCATCCTCGCGAAAGCGGGGATCCCGCTGCCTGACCCCATCGCCAGAAAAAGAAGCGGGACCCTCGCGTTCGCGAGGGTGACGCCGAAGGGCTGAACGCTACCCATCACTTGTGCGCCCATGGCCGGCCGCTCGCGGTTTCCTCGGCGATCATCTGCGCCTGTTGTTCGCGCAAATGCCACGGCATTTCCTCGAACACGCCGTCGAACAGCGTATCGAGCGGCTGGTGCAGGCCGTGGCCGAGCACGCCGTTGGTCTCGGCCTGCTTCTGCGCGGCCTTGACCTGCTCGGCCAATTCCTTGTCCTGCGCCGCATGCCGCTCGTCGTCCCATTCGCCGAGTGCGATGAGATGGTCCTTCAATCGCTTGATCGGATCGCCGAGCGGCCACGCGGTCGGCTCGCCCGCCGAGCGATACTGGCCAGGATCGTCCGAGGTCGAATGCCCTTCGGCGCGATAGGTGAAATGCTCGATCAGGGTGGGCCCCTGATTGGTCCGCGCGCGCTCGGCCGCCCACAAGGTTGCGGCATAGACCGCGAGCGCATCGTTGCCGTCGACGCGCAGGCCCGCGATGCCATAGCCGACCGCGCGCGCCGCGAAGGTCGTCGATTCGGCGCCGGCGAAGCCAGAGAAGCTCGAGATCGCCCACTGATTGTTGACGACGTTGAAGATCACCGGCGCGCGGTAGACGCTGGCGAAGGTGCAAGCCGAGTGGAAATCACCCTCGGCGGTCGATCCGTCGCCGCACCAGGTCGCGGCGATCCGCGTGTCGCCCTTGGCGGCGCTCGCCATCGCCCAGCCGACGGCTTGCGGATATTGCGTCGTGAGGTTGCCCGAGATCGAGAAGAAGCCCGCTTCCTTCACCGAATACATGATCGGCAGCTGCTTGCCCTGCAGCCGGTCGGCGGTGTTCGAATAGATCTGGTTCATCATGTCGACCATCGACCAGCCGCGCGCGATCAGCAGGCCCTGCTGGCGGTACGACGGGAAGCACATGTCTTCATAATCGAGCGCATGCGCGGCAGCGACCGAGACCGCCTCCTCGCCGGTGCACTTCATGTAGAAGCTCGTCTTGCCTTGGCGCTGCGCGCGAAACATGCGCTCGTCGAACGCGCGGACCAACGCCATGCTGCGCAGCATCGCGCGCAGCGTATCGGGCGAGAGGCGCGGATTCCACGGGCCGACCGCCTGGCCTTCGTCGTCGAGCACGCGCACCAGATCGAACGCGAGATCGATGAACGTATCGGCCGCATCCGCCGGATCGGGGCGACGCGCCTTGCCCGCGGGCGGGATCGGCACCTGCGTGAAATCGACCGCATCGCCCGGCCGGAACTTGGGTTCGGGCACGTACAGCGACAATGGCGCAAGATTGGGCTTCAAATGATCGGGGACTCGGTCGGTCGCCATATACTCTCCACAACGCGTGCCTGGCTTGTGACCGACAGGCGGAATCGTTCTTCGAGCCTTGTTATAAAATTTCAACGCGCTTGGCGAGGGGGCGTTTGTCACGGAATGCGACGACCCGTCGCGCGAGGATGACGGACCAGCTTGACTCTGTAGCGACAAAGAGAACAAAATAGGAACGATGCTTCAAGTGAGTCGTGCCCGTGTCCTGTCCTGCCATCATCGCCGAGCTTCGCGAAAGCCTCAAGAAGGTGGAAAGCGACGGGCTGCGTCGGCGCCCGGTGCTGCCTTTCGGGATCGCGCCGATCGACGAACGGCTCGCGCCGGGCGGGCTGCGACTCGATTCGCTCCACGAGATTTCCGCCGCGAGCGCTGCGCCGTCGGACGATGCGGCGGCGACGCTGTTCATGGCGGGGATCGCGGCGCGTGCCTGGGGGCCGGTGCTGTGGGTGGTGCGACGGCGCGACCTGTTCGCACCGGGGCTCTACCAGGCGGGTCTCGCGCCGGGGCGGCTGATCTATGCCGAGGCGGGCGACGATGCCGAGCTGCTCGCGCTGATGGAGGAGGGCCTGCGGCATCGCGGGCTCGGCGCGGTGGTCGGCGAGGTCAAGCGCGCGGCGATGCCCAATACGCGGCGGCTGCAGCTTGCCGCCGAGGGCGGGAAGACGATCGCTTTGCTTATGAAACGCCATGCGCGGGAGGGTGGGAACCCGCTCGCCGTGCCCTCGGCGGCGATGACGCGCTGGCGGATCGCCTCGGCGCCCTCCGCACCGCTGCCGGTCGGCGATGCGGGCGTCGGGCGAGCGCGATGGCAGGTGGAGCTGGTCCGCCAACGCGGCGGCGACTCCGCCGATTGGATGATGGAGGCATGCGATGAAACGGGTCGCCTCGCTCTACCTGCCCGACTGGTCGATCGAACGGCTGGCGCAGGCCGAGCGCTCAGCCGCGCCGCTTGAGGGCGCCAGCGTAGATCCGCAGGGCCTCGCCGAGGCCGTCGCGCGTGAGCAGGCGGTGGCGTGCTCGGTGCCGCGCGGTGGCGGCTGGCGGCCTGGCGCGCGCTGGGCACGGAGCGGGGAACTCGACGCGAACGCGCGCCATCGCAGCGCGGGACGCGTGAGCGAAGCTGCACCGCATCCCTTCAAGGCGATGCCGCCCGACGAGGGTCGCGCTCCGCTGCGCGATGCGCGGGTGGCTTCTTCTGCCTCCCCTCCCTGGAAGGGAGGGGCTGGGGGTGGGTCGGCCCGCGGCGAGGGCAACGCCCGCCCTAGGCCGACCCACCCCCTACCCCTCCCTTCCAGGGAGGGGAGTAAAGGGGTGCCGCACGTTCCTTCCACCCCCGTCCCAGCGCCCGATCGACCATGCCCCCGGCATGGCCTGAAAGGCGCGGGGCGCTGCTCAACTGACGCTCTTCCAGGAGGGGAAGGACAAGCGCCAGCGCATGCCCCGTGCCCCCCCCTCCGTCACCCCGGCCTTGTGCCGGGGTCCACGCCTCCACTCGGGCGGCAGGGTGCGGTAACGGGTGGACCCCGGCACAAGGCCGGGGTGACGAACGGCGATGTGGCAGAATCGCCCCCGCCGCCCCGCATCACCTCGCTCCAATCGGGCAACCAGCTCGTCATCGCCGCCGCCTGCCCCGCCGCGCGTGCGATCGGGCTCGCGCCGGGCATGGTGGTGACGCAGGCGCGCGCGTTGGTGCCCGAACTCGACATCCGCCCGACCGATCCCGACGGCGACCGCGCCGCTTTGCTGCGCCTTGCGACGCTTGCCGCGCGGCGCTGGTGCCCGGTGGTGATGCTGTCGGGCGAGGACGGGCTGTTCCTCGATATCAGCGGCGTCGCGCATCTGTTCGGCGGCGAAGCGGCAATGGCGCGGCGGATCGTGCGCATCCTCGCGCGGCTCGGCTTCACCGCGCGCGTCGCGGTGGCGGATACGCCGGGCGCGGCGTGGGCGCTGGCGCGGTTTGCGGTCTCGCCTGCCCCTACCCCCCGTCACCCCCGCGAAAGCGGGGGTCCCGCTTCTTCTTCGGCGGTGGAGAAGAAGCGGGATCCCCGCTTTCGCGGGGATGACGGAATATTGGTCTGCCCGCCCGCCGCCCATATCGACGCGCTCGCCCCCCTCCCCACCCGCGCGCTCCGGCTCGACAGCCGCGCGATCGAGCTGCTCAAGCGGCTCGGCATCGAGACGATCGACCAGCTCGCCGCGCTCCCGCGCGCCCCGCTCGCGCGGCGTTTCGGCGGCGCGCTCGTCGCGCGGCTCGACCAGGCGACCGGGCGGCTCCCCGAGCCGCTCGACCCCGTGCCCGTGCCCGAGCCGATCGGCGTGGTGCAGCGCTTCGCCGAACCGATCGCCACCGCCGAGGCGATCGAACATTGGCTCGGCCAGCTGATGCCACGGCTCGTCACCGCGCTCGCCGCGGCGGGCCTCGGCGCGCGCGCGGTCGAGCTCGTCGCCGACCGGATCGACGGCGTGCCGCAGCGCCTCCGCATCGGCCTCGCCCGCCCGACGCGCGACGGCGCGCATCTGCTGCGGCTGACGCTGCGGCGGATCGAGGAGATCGCGCCGGGCTACGGCATCGATGCGCTCGCGCTCCACGTCCGCCGTGCCGATCCGCTCGGTGCCGAGGCGTTCGCCGAGACGCTCGAGGACCAGGCGCCCGACCTCGCGCCGCTGATCGACACGCTCGCCAACCGGATCGGCAGCCACGCGCTGTGGCGCACGATCCCGGTCGAGAGCGACGTACCCGAACGCTCGATCGCCGCCGCGCCGCCGCTCGATCCGCCGGCGCGCGCGGCGGCAAAGCTCAAGCCCGACGATGTCCGCCAGCTCGATCGCTCGGTCGCGCTCCACCCGTGGGATTCGCGCTGGCCGCGCCCCGTTCGACTGCTGCACCGCCCCGAATTGCTCGACCATGTGCTGGCGGAACTCCCCGACCAGCCGCCCAAGCGCTTCACCTGGCGCGGCATGGCGCACCGCGTGGTGCGCGCCGACGGGCCAGAGCGGATCCTGGGCGAATGGTGGAAGCGCGGGACCGAGCGCCACAGCGTGCGCGACTATTTCCAGGTCGAAGACGAGGCCGGCCACCGCTTCTGGCTGTTCCGCCGCGGCGATGGCGAGCGCGGCGAGACGGGCGATCTCGCCTGGTTCATGCACGGGTCGTTCGGATGAGCGGCGGCTCAGCGCCGCGCGTCGATCGCCTTGAGGCGCCCCTCGCGGCCATAGTCGAGCAGGCGGGTATCGGCGGTCAGCAGCGGGCAATTGTACGCTCGCGCGGTCGCCATGATGATCCGGTCGCACGGGTCGCCGTGGATCTCACGCGGCAGGCTCCCCGCGTCCAACGCGATCTGGCGGGTCATGTCGGCAATGACGAGCCCTACCTCCACCAAACGCTCGATCCAAATCTCGGGCGGCATGGCGAGCGTCACGTTGCGCCGCGCGACGAGCATCCCGATTTCCCACATACTGATCGCGGCGAAGAGCGCCTCCCCCGACCCGATCGCGTCGGCCACGGTGTTTCCCGCAACCTTTCCGAGGCGCGGGTCGCCATCGGCGAACCAGATCAGGACGTGCGTATCGAACAGGATCACCGATACAGCTCGGCAGGATTGTTGGCCTCCCACTCCGCTTCCCAGTCGGGATCGACCGGGGCGGTAGGGTCTACTCCGGGTGCCCATGTCACAGAACCCTTCATCATACCGAACCGTGCCACGGGGGCGGTCTTTTCGGCCACCGCCGACACTGTCGCAACCGGCTTGCCGCGCTTGGTGATGGTGATCGATTCGCCGCTTGCCTGGACCTCGTCGAGGATCGCCAGGCATTTGGCCTTGAATTCCGCCGCGCCGATCATCTTCGTCATGGGCTTTGCTCCTGCCGAACTGGTCACTTCTTATAGTCACTTCGTCAGATTCGGGCAATGATCTGGTCTGAATTGCAAGTGACGACGCATTACAGTTTCCTGCGCGGCGCATCGTCGCCCGAGGATCTCGTCAAGGCTGCGGTGTTGACGGGAATGCCGGCGATCGGGGTGACCGACCGCAACTCGGTCGGCGGCGTGGTGCGCGCACTCGTCGCGACCGAGGAACTGTCGGCGATCCGCCCGATCCGGCTCGTCGCGGGGTGCCGGCTCGATCTAGTCGACGGCACCTCGGTGCTCGTCTGGCCCGAAGATCGCGCGGCGTGGAGCCGGCTCACGCGGCTGCTCACGCTCGGCAAGGGTCGCGCCGATCCGCAAAAGGGCGAGAAGGGGCAATGCTTCCTGCATTGGGAGGATGTCGCACACCATGCCGAGGGGCTGGTCGCAGCACTCGTTCCCGGACTGACCGAAACCTATGCCGAGGATGCCGAGGCGCTGCGCTGGATGGCCGACGTGTTCGGGAAACGCGGCCACCTCTGCCTGACGCAGCACCGCCGCCCCGGCGATGCGCAGCGGCTCCACACGCTCGATGCGCAGGCGCAGCATTATGGCCTCACCCCGCTCGCGACCGGCGACGTGCTCTATGACGTGCCGCAGCGCCGGATGCTGCAGGACGTCGTCACAGCGATCCGCCACCGCTGCACGATCGACGACCTCGGCCATGCGCGCGAACGCAGCGCCGACCGGCATCTCAAGGGCCCCTCCGAGATGGCGCGGCGCTTCAAGCACCACCCGCGCGCGCTAGCCGCTGCGCAAGCGATCGTCGAGCGCTGCACCTTCTCGCTGCGCGAGCTGAAGGATCAGTATCGCTATCCCGACGAAGTCGTGATCAGCCAGCGCTCGCCACAGGATGCGCTCGCCACGATGGCGCGCGACGCGCTGTCCGACCGCTTCCGGGGCGCGCCGCCGCCCGCATACACCAAGCTGCTCGAACACGAGCTCGGGCTGGTCGAGACGATGGGCTATGCGCCCTATTTCCTCACGGTCAATTCGATCGTCCGCTTCGCGCGCAGCCAGGGGATTTTGTGCCAGGGGCGCGGATCGGCGGCGAATTCAGTGATCTGCTTCGTGCTCGGCATCACCTCGATCGACCCGATCGTCCATACCTTGCTGTTCGAGCGCTTCATCTCGACCGAGCGGCGCGAACCGCCCGATATCGACGTCGATTTCGAGCATGAGCGGCGCGAGGACGTGATCCAGTGGATCTACGAGACCTATGGCCAGCACCATGCCGCGCTCACCGCAGTCGTCAGCCGCTATCGCTCACGCGGCGCGGTGCGCGAGGTCGGCAAGGCGCTGGGGCTGCCCGAGGACATGACCGCGGCGCTCGCCTCGCAAGTATGGGGCTGGTCGAACGACGGCGTCCCGCTCGAGCATGTCGAGGCGCTCAACCTCGATGCGACCGAGCCGCGGCTTGCGTTGACGCTCGAGCTCGCGACGCAGTTGATCGGCACGCCGCGGCACCTGTCGCAGCATCCCGGCGGCTTCGTGCTGTCGCACGACCGGCTCGACGAACTCGTGCCGGTCGAGCCCGCTGCGATGATCGACCGCCGCGTGGTCGAATGGGAGAAGCTCGACATCGAGGAAATCGGGCTGATGAAGGTCGATATCCTCGGGCTCGGGATGTTGGGGTGCATGCGACGCAGCTTCGATCTGCTGCGCGAGCACAAGGGCGTCGATATCCGGCTCGACAGCCCCGAGATGCAAGTCGACGACCCTGCGACCTATGCGATGATCCAGCAGGCCGACACGCTCGGCACCTTCCAGATCGAGAGCCGCGCGCAGATGTCGATGTTGCCGCGGATGAAGCCCAAGGAATTCTACGACATCGCGATCCAGGTCGCGATCGTGCGGCCGGGGCCGATCCAGGGCGACATGGTCCACCCTTATCTCAAGCGGCGCGAGCAGAAGGAGAAGATCGAATATCCCAACGCCGCGCTCGAGGGCGTGCTCAAGAAGACGCTCGGCGTGCCGCTGTTCCAGGAGCAGGCTATGCTCGTTGCGATCGTCGGCGCGGGGTTCACGCCCGGCGAGGCCGACCGGCTGCGCCGCGCGATGGCGACTTTCAAGATGACCGGCGGGGTCGGCGAATTCCGCGACAAGTTGATCAACGGCATGCTCGGCAACGGCATTTCGCTCGATTTCGCCGAGCGGCTGGTCAAGCAGATCGAGGGGTTCGGCAGCTATGGTTTCCCCGAGAGCCATGCCGCGAGTTTCGCGAAGATCGCTTATGCGTCGAGCTGGATGAAGTGCCACCACCCCGACGTGTTCTGCGCGGCGTTGCTCAACGCACAACCGATGGGGTTCTACGCGCCAGCGCAGATCGTGCGCGATGCGCGCGAGCATGGCGTGCGGATCGCGCCGGTGTGCGTCAACCGCAGCGAGTGGGATACGATCCTGCTTCCTCCCCTCCCGTTTGCGGGAGGGGACCGAGGGATGGGCACGACAGGCGTATCACACGGTACCGCTTGCAATGGAGCGCGAGCCCAGCCCCTCCCGCGAGCGAGAGGGGAGACATTGCCCCTGCGCCTTGGCCTGCGCATCATCCTCGGCATTTCGGGCGCCGAGGCCGGGCGCATCCTCATCGCGCGCGGCGACCGGCCGTTCGCGTCGATCGAGGATGTCTGGCGTCGCGCCGGCGTGTCGCTGCTGACGCTCGAGAAGATCGCGCAGGCCGATGGCTTTCACGGCTTCGGGATCGATCGCCGCAAGGCACTGTGGGAGGTCAAGGCGCTCGGGCAGAAGCCGCTGCCGCTGTTCGCCGCCATCGAATCGCCGACCGAGCCGAGCGTGACGCTCAAGGCGCTCACCGCCGGGCGCGAGGTGGTCGAGGATTATCGCGCGACGCAGATGTCGCTGCGCGCGCATCCGCTGAGTTTTTTGCGCGGCGAGCTCAATCGGCGACGCGTGACGCGGTGCGGCGATCTGCGCGGGATGAAGGATGGCACGCGCGTCGAAGTCGCCGGGCTGATCCTGGTGCGGCAGCGGCCGGGGAGCGCGAAGGGGGTGGTGTTCGTGACGCTCGAGGACGAGACCGGCATCGCCAATGCGATCCTGTGGCCCGACCGGTTCGAGGCGCAGCGCCGCGTCGTGATGGGCGCGGCGATGCTCGGCATCAGCGGGCGCGTGCAGAGCGAAAGCGGGACGATCCACGTCATCGCCGATCGCATCATCGATCTGACGGGGATGCTCCGCCAGATCGGCGATCTCGATTTGCCGCGCCTCACCATGCCGGGCGACGGCGCGACGCATGGCGGCACGATCGACCCGCGCGACCGCAAGCCCGACTGGAAACCGCCGGCGCAGCGCGCGCTGGAAAGCTGGCCGCCGCGGGCGGGTGGGAAGGAGGATGCGGACCTTATTCCGGTCCGCAGCCACGATTTCCACTAGCGCGTCTAACCCTCCTCCCCTCCCTGAAAGGGAGAGGAGGCGAGAGCCCCAACGTCAGGCGGTCTTGCCGGTCTCGAACAGGAACCACGCGCGGCGCTCGGCGTCGTCGGTCCAATTGTCGATCATTGCGCTCGTCGCATTGTCCTTGGCTTCGTCGGCAATGTCCTTCGCTTCACGCAGCGCCTCGACCAGCTTGAGATTGTCGTCGCGCAATTCCTTGAGCATCGCGGCCGGCGCGACGAACTCGGCGTCATTGTCGGTGATCGTCTGATGGCGTGCAATGTCGCCGATCGAGCGGAGTGTGGTGTTGCCGGTCTTGCGGACGCGCTCGGCGATGTCGTCGGTGCCGGCGAAGATCTGCGCCGCCTGCTCGTCGAGCAGCAGGTGATAGTCGCGGAAATGCGGGCCCGACATGTGCCAGTGGAAATTCTTGGTCTTGAAGAACAGCGCGAACGAATCGGCGAGGACGCCGTTGAGCGCCTCGGCGACGGTCTTGGTCGCATTGCTCTGCAGGTCGGTCGGGGTGTTCAGCACCTTGGCAACCATGGGGTGCACTCCTGAAAAAGTTGATCCGATGCAGCAACGATCTTCTGGCGCAATGGGTCCCACCCCGCGCAGGCAAAAATGCGATCAGACCGATCGCCGCACTAGATCAGCCGCAGCGCACCAAGTCCTTGCACCGCGCCGGAAATCAGCAGGGCGACCGACGCGGCGATTCGCAGCGCCGTGGTCGGGATCTTCCGCAGCCCCCGCGTGCCGAGCAGGATCGCGGGTACCAGCACGACCATCGCGCCGATCGTCGCCCCGACCGCGGCGAGCGCCGGCGTCGTGCTGCGCGCGGCGAGCGCGGCGGTGATGAATTGCGTGCGATCGCCGAAACCGAGCATCCCGACCGCGACGAGGCTCGAGCTGAACGCGCCGAGCCGCCAGTCGCGCAGCTTGGGCGGCTTGAGCGGCCAGCAGCCCGACGCGCCGGCCGAGAGCAACGCGAACGCCAGCAGCAGGTCGCGCGCATTGGGAGAGAGCATCGGCGCGACGATCACCCCGCCGACAACGCCGATCGCATTGCCGAGCGCGATCGCGAGCGCCGTCGCGGCGATCACCGCGGCCTTGCTCGCGTATCGATCGCCGAGCAGCGCCGCGGTCCACGGCGTGCGATCGCTCGCCTGGGTAAACAGCGCCGCGACGAGCGCGGCCATCAGCGCGTCCATGCGCTCAGCCGTTCCGCCGCGCGAATCGCGCGACTCGCCCGCCGCCTGCTTGCCCGCCTCGATCGATTGCCCCACATGCCGCGTGCATACGCTGTTGCCCCTTCGCCGCACAGGCTAAGCCGCAAGGCATAAAGGCCGGCTTAACTGCGCGCGAATCGGCGTGCGCGCTTGACATCCATGGCCTGTTCCGCCATCGGGCAGAGCTTCAAGCGGCGGCTCGTTCGCCGCTTTTGCATTTTCAGATCACAGGAATTCAGGTCATGGCAAAGCCGACCACGGTCAAGATCAAGCTCGTCAGCACGGCAGACACCGGCTTCTTCTACACCACGAAGAAGAACCCGCGCACCAAGACCGAGAAGCTGAGCTTCAGCAAGTACGACCCCGTCGTGCGCAAGCATGTCGAGTTCAAGGAAGCCAAGATCAAGTGACCGTCTGGGCGGCATAAGCCGTCCTTCGTTCACGTCTGCGTCGCACATGACGCGGGATCGAGAGCGCAAGCCGCAAGGGCAACCTTGCGGCTTTTCTGCGTTGATCCGAGAGCAACAGTATCAGGCTTGGGTTATGCGCACGATCCATAAGGCAAGTCCGAGAAGCAGATACACGCCGGCCCCGATACGAGCCGCGGTCGAATATCCCCGTCGCCAAAGAAACCAATAGAATACGATCGGCAGGATAATCAGACCGAGCATCAGCAGAGCCCCAATGCTGCGCGTTGGCGGCGTTGTTACATGCAGATCGCTCATCCCTTCCCCCCAGTCCTACGCTACAGCAACGCTGCGACCGAATCGACGAAGCGCATCAGCGAAATCGGCTTCGACACGTACGCGTCGGCCCCCGCCGCGCGGATCCGCTCTTCGTCCTCGCGCCCGGCATAGGCGGTAACCGCCATGATCGGGATCGCGCGCAAGGTCGCATCGGCCTTCAATTGCTGGATCAACTCATAGCCGCTGACATGCGGCAACTGGATGTCCATTACTATCAGATCGGGCGCGAAGGCGCGGGCGCGCACCACCGCCTCGCGCCCGTCGCGCACGCCCTCGGTCGCATATTCATGCGCGCGCAAAAGGTCGCAGAAAAGTTTCAGGTTGAGTTCGTTGTCCTCGACAACGAGCACCCTTTTTGCCACGCCCGCCATTCCTTGGTCCATGGGACGTCCTACCCAATGCGCAGCGCAGTGACAAATACCGACCCGACCCAAATCGCGCTCAACGCGCTTGTCTGGACGCTCGGCGACGAAGATCGCGCGCAACGCTTGCTCGATACGACCGGCCTCACCCCCGACGATCTGCGCGCCCGCGCGAGCGAATCCGCGGTCCTGTCGGCAGTGCTCGGTTTCCTCGAGAATTACGAACCCGACCTGCTCGCCTGCGCCGAGGGGATCGGCGAGCGGCCCGAAGCCATCGTCGCCGCGCGCGCCGCGCTCGATCCGGAGTATTACGAATGAAGGGCCTGCTGATCTGCGATTGCGACGAGGTGCTGCTGCACATGGTGCGGCACTTCGGCGTGTGGCTGCGCGAGACGCACGATATCGACTTCGCGCATGAGAGCGGCGATTTCGCGGCGATGACGCGCCGCGGCGGTGGCCCCAAGCCGACGCAGGAGGAAATGTGGGAACTCCTCCACGGCTTCTTCCCCGCCGAGATGGGCCGCCAGACGCTCGTGCCGCACGCGCGCGAAGCGCTCGCGGCCTTGTCGCACGTCGCCGACGTGGTGATCCTCACCAACCTCACCGACGCCAACCGCGAGCCCCGTATCGCGCAATTGCTCGGCCACGACATGCCGTACCGCGTCGAGACCAATCAGGGCGGCAAGGGCGACCCCGTCGCGCGGCTGGTCGCCGAGTTCGGCAATCCCGTGACGGTGTTCGTCGACGATCTCGCCGTGCATCACACCTCGGTCGCCAAGCATGCGCCTGATGTGTTCCGGCTCCACATGGTGTCGGAGCCAGATCTCGCCCCCCAGGTTGCACCCGCGCCCGACGCGCATGTGCGCATCGACGACTGGCAGGCGGCGCACGCCTGGATCGCCGATCGTTTCACCGCCGGCGTGCCGGCCACCGCCTCATCTGAAAGGACTTCTGCATGACCGACCGTATCGACCGCAAGCTCGCCGACCTCGGCCTGACGCTTCCAGCCCCCGCCGCGCCGGTCGCGTCCTATGTTCCCGCCGTCGACGCGCACGGGCTGCTGCATATCTCGGGGCAGTTGCCCTTCATCGATGGCACGCTGGTCACCGGCCGGCTCGGCGACGGCGTCGATCTCGAGGCCGGCCAGAAGGCAGCGCAGGCGTGCGGCCTGATGCTCGTCGCGCAGATCAAGGCGGCGCTCGGCGGGCTCCACCGCGTCGAGCGGATCGTCAAGCTCGGCGTGTTCGTCAATTCGACCGCCGATTTCACCGACCAGCCCAAGGTCGCCAATGGCGCGTCGGACCTGATGGTCGAGCTGTTCGGCGAAGCCGGCAAGCATGCGCGCAGCGCGGTCGGCGTCAGCGCGCTCCCGCTCGGCGCGGCGGTCGAAGTCGATGCGATTGTGCAGATCTCGACGCTGTAATCTTTATCCTCCCCCGCAAGGGGGAGGATTTCCTTCCTAGCCGTTCCTGCGGTGCGACGCCTGCGCGCGCAGCAGCGCGACTTCGACCGGGATCGTCCGCGCGATCGTCGCTGGCGTGAGGTCGTCGCGGGCGCTGCCGGGGAAGAGCACCGTCACGACGTCGCCCTGGATGCTCCCCATCGGATCGACGACGCGCACGCACACGCCCGCCGTGTTGCGTTTCGCGCACAGTTCGCGGCCGAGCGCGCGGTGCAGCGCGATCGATCCCTCGCCCAGTTTCTCGAACGGCCCGGTGTCGGCGACGATGACGGGCACGGTCACGCCGTCATGGACGACATAGCCGAAATCGCCCGCCTTGACCCCGGTCAGCGCGGTGAACTGCCCCTCGACGTCGGACGGCCCCTCCCACGGAATGACGACATAGGGGATGCGATCGGCATCGACCGGCACTTCGCCACCGCGCCCGTCAGGGAGCATCAGCGCGGTCGGGCATTGGTCCATGGCGCCATGCGCGGGGCTGCACGCAAAGGGCGAGCCGTCGAGATCGACCGCCAGTTTCGAGACATAGGCGATCGTCCCATCGGGCAGCCGGCGCAGCGCGGTCACCGCGTTGGGATCGTTGCGACAGCCGTGGACACGATGCCCGCGAAAGCGGTCCTTCGCGTCGCACAGCCCGAACTCCTGCCGGTACGCTTCGTCGAGCGACTGGCCGGCGGAGAGATCGACCGTGGCGGGCGCGCCGGCTGCTTGCGCTGCCGGCGGCGCGACGGTCGCGAGCAGACCGAGCAAAAGCGTACGCAGCATCATGCCTCGTCGCTCACGAATGCGCCGGGATAACGCTCGCCGGAGCGTGCGGATCCGGGATCGCCTCGAGTCGCGCATCGCCCGCGACGACGGCCTTGGGCACGCGCGGCATCGTCTCGAACGGCAAGCGCTTGTTGAGCGTCTGCGACCAGCGTTCGAGCCATTCGTTGCCGTCGGGCCCGACATAATGGTCGGCGGTGCGATACGCCGGATCGCGCATCGCCGCATCGAGCGTGATCGGTCGCAGCCGCGCATCGCGCAGGATCGCGGCGAGCGCGTCGATGCTCGCGGCGTTGAGGCGGCTGGCATGGAGCAGGAAGACGAAGCTCGGCTCGCGCCCAAACAGGGTGCGTGCAGCCTGCTTGTACCAGGCGACGATCTCGCGCGTGAAGGTCAGATATTGCTGCCGGACCCGCGCCGCCGCCGTCACATCGCCGCGCGCGATGGCAGCGTCGTACAGCGTGGCGAACTGCCAATCGCTATTCTCCATCGTCACCGGCGCGACGCGGTAGCCATGCTCGCCGAGCCAGCCCTCGAAGCGCGTGCGCACCGCCTGCGTCGTCCCGGTCTCGAGAAAGGGATAGCGGAACCAATGCTCGCGCCGTCCGCGTGCAGCGAGCAAGGGCGCGGTCACCGTTTCGTCGCGCGCGACGTCGGCAATATAGGTCTCGACCGGCGTCTTGGTGAGCGAAGGATGCGAATAGGTGTGGTTGCCGAGGTCCATCCCGGCATCGAGCCACGCCTCGAGCAAGGCGATCCGCGCGGGGCGGTCGGCGGCATCGAGCTGGATCTCGTTGACGAAGCCCGTCGCCTTCCAGTGGTTGCGCTGCATTCCCGCGAGCAAGCGGTCGGTGACGTCCTTGCCCTCGGCCGCGGTCCAGAAACGGCCGTAGACGGGCAGATCGTCGACGGTGATCGCGACCCCCGTGGCGTGGAGCGGCGCTGACGTCGCGGCCATCAGCGCGGCGACCGCGAGGCATCCGCTGCGCGCACGAGGCCGGAAAGCGCGCAAGGCGGAAAATACGCCCGAGAAACGAGGTTCGACCATGCGGATCCTGCTACGGCGGGAAAGATAACGCCGTATCGAGGACGATCAGCGTGGCAACGAAGGCGAATGTGGCGTCGGCGGCAAGCGAAACAAGCCCCCGCGAAATGAACCGAAAGGACGCGAGCGCGTAATGCGGGGGATGAGCAGGAAACAGCAACAGCGTAGCATACGGTCAATCCGCTGGGGTGCCACCGCAGCGCTGCTGCTCGCGGCGGGATGCAGCCGCTCAGTCCATTCCCCTGCCCCGCCGCGCGTCGACACCGCGCCCGACTTTCCGTTGCAGACGTCATCGATCGTGGTGCCGATCTCGGGCTCGCTCGACGATCTGCAGCGCGCACTCGAGACGCAGATTCCGCAGCGTTTGTGGCAAATCGACAAGCATCTCGATTCCTGTGTCGCGGCAAAGCGCGTCGATCTCGGCATCGCCAAGGTCAAGGTCGTCCCCAAGCTCGGCTGCCGGATCGTCGGCGACGTGCGGCGCGGCAAGCTCGTGCTCGGCGGGCGCGGCGATCAGTTGACGATCACCATGCCGATCCACGCGACGATCGCGGCAAAGAAGGTTGGCGGGGTGGTTTCGAAGACCGCGACGGGCGACGCGATCGTCCACGCCGTCGCGCGGCTGTCGGTCGTCGGCAATTGGACGCCGAGCGCCAAGGTGTCGATCGCCTATGACTGGACGACCCCGCCGGGGATCGATTTCCTCGGTCAGCGGATCGAATTCGCGAGCAAGGCCGATGCCCGGCTCAAGCCAGTGGTCGCCAAGCTCGAACAGACGCTCCCGCAGGAGCTCAACAAGCTCAAGCTGCGCGCCAGGCTCGCCAGCGCGTGGCAGCAGGGCTTCACCGCGATCCAGCTCAACCGCGAGCGTCCACCGGCGTGGATGCGGATCACGCCCAAGCAGCTCGGCGTCGGCGGCTACAGCATCGATCGGCGGACGCTCACGCTGACGCTGGCGGCCGACGCGCTGACCGAGACCTTTGTCGGCGATCGCCCGGCTGATCCGGTCGCGACCCCGCTGCCCCCGCCCGCGCGGAAGATCGGGCAGCGTGGGCTCAACTTCTTCATCCCGGTGCTCGCCGATTATGCGCAGCTCGAGCCGGTGGTCGAGCGCGCGTTGCGCAAGCGCGCGCAGAAGGGGATCACGCTCGCCGGGATCGGCCCGGTCGACGTCGAATTCGGCAAGGTCACGGTCTATGCGACGACCGGCGGGCACCTTGCGGTCGGCATCGTCGCCAAGGCCAAGGCGCGCCAGAACGCTTTGCTCGCGACCAAGGGGGAGGTGTGGCTGACCGCGATCCCGTACAACGTCCCCGGATCGCAGCTGGTGCGCGTCCGCGACGTGACGATCGCCACCGATACCGACAGCGAGATCACCAATCTGCTGATCGCGGTGTTCAAGGACGGGTCGATCCGCGAGAGCATCGCGCAAGGGCTCTCACACGATTTCGCGCCCGATTACGTCAAGGTGCTGACCGCTGCGCGCAAAGCGATCGGGTCACGCCGGGAAGGCGATTTCGTGCTGTCGGCCGACGTCACGCGCGTCGAGAACGGTACGCTGGCGGTGACCGGCAAGGGGCTGTTCATGCCGGTCCATGCGGTCGGCCAAGCCTCGATCGCCTATCGGCCACGCTGATCGGCCGCACGATCGCCTTGGGCGTCGAGCGCTGGGGTTCGACACGCTGGAGGATTGTGCAGTTCGAGCATCAGCCCGCCGCGCGAGACGTTCAGCACCGTCACGCCCACGCAGGACAGGCCATGCTTCAGCGGGGCCGGCACGTGCGTCGCCACGCGGTGGTCGCGCGTTTTCATTCCGCCCGGCGCTCCTGGATCCAGCCCTGATTGAGCGTGAACCCGCGGTTCCGAATGCCAGCCCCGGTGGTGGACAAGGGGTAGTTGCTCCACCGGGGCTGGTCTTCGCCGCAGTCCGGGATCAAGGGGATGTCCCGGGGCGGACCGGACACGGGTCGGTGGTGAACACCGCCGCTCCCGATTCCATTATAGCAAGGCCGCGCGCGATTCGGCGGCGCAGCACCAATTTTTGGAGACCGGCGCTCAGACCCATCGGCCGAGCGTCGCTGACACGATCGAATTGGGGCGGCGGCGTGCCACCGATGCGGTGGGTGGGCTGCGGCCTCAAGTCCCGATCCGCAGCCATCGCGTATCTGCGCGCGACGACGCTCGACCGGCTTCCGTGCGGCACCGAATGTTCCCCGCGAACGCCTCTTTTCTTTGGAGAGTTTCGCGCGTCGAGCGGCCGGCGTCGCGTTAGGAAAAATACCATAGTACCGCTTCGGCCAGTGGGTCGACCGCCACACCAGCCTGATGCTGCGCGACAGCGGCGAAGGCTGTCGACGACCGGCAGGACTGGGCGAGCCGCCACCTGACCGCACCGCTGCGCGCTGCGTCGGTCAGGTGAATCCGGCGCGCGTGGCGTCGAGCCAACCACCGGCATAGGCAATCCGGAGCGCCTCGGACAGGCTGTGGACATCGAGCTTGGCCATCAGGTTGGCGCGGTAGATTTCGACCGTGCGCGGACTGAGCCCAAGCTCGTAAGCGATGATCTTGTTGCGCTTGCCCGCGATCAGCCCGCGCAGCACATTGCTTTCCTGCGGCGACAGCCGCGCGAGGCGTTCGGCCGCATTCCGCGCCTTCTCGGCCGCCTGCACGATCTCCCCAGCCCGATCGAACGCCGCCTCGATCACGCTGAACAGCGCTTCGGGATCATAGGGTTTTTCGAGGAAATCGAGCGCACCGGCCTTCATCGCTTCGACCGCCGCAAGCGTGCTGCCCTTCCCGGTGAGCATGACGGGCACCATTTGCGGATATTGATCGGTCAGCAGCTTCACGACCTCGATGCCGTTGCGTCCCGGCATGCTATAGTCGAGCAGCACGACGCCAGGGTCGAGTTCCGCCACCCGGCGCAGAAAAGCGTCGCCCGATGTGAACCCCTGCACCACGATATCGAACCGCGCGGCGACCAAGGTCTGGAGCGACGCGCGCGTCGCATCGTCGTCATCGACAATATAACAGCTGCGCATCACGGGAGTTTCTCCTCACCGGTCAACCCTGCGCTTCATGTCCTCCCAGAGGATATCCAAGACGAAAGGAAAATCCGCGATCAACAGTCCAATATCTATATTTGTTAATTAGGTTAATAACTAAGGTATTACCTGTTTATATGATATCTATACTAGGCCAGCTCTTATGTTCGCGATGGCTTACAAAAGCTATGACATACATACAAAATCGACATCTCCGCCTGACTTGGCACCGCTTCGGTTCTGGTTGGTACGATCGTACGCAGCTTGCGCGGCACCGCGCACTACGCAGATTTCCGGATCTGCGTCGGATACCGCCCGCCTGCCCTATCGGATCTGTCGCGGCGACAGTGGATCGGCGCGTGGCGACAGATCCTGCTAGGCGGTTACGGGGCCGCGTCTATGGGTGGTGCGGGTCGGGGACCACGCGCCACACCAGAACGGGCGAACCCGCAAGCGGAATTGGCTGGAGCCAGTCGATCCGTTCGCCACGTTCGAGCCGTGCCCACAGCCCGTTGGGCGCGGCATGTTTGTACATTTCGGTTTCATTCTCACCAGGGCATGCCGCGAGATAGGCCGCGCCACTGGCAAGCACGCGACGATGCGCGGTTTCGGGCGTGCCCATGAACGTCGCAAGCACGGTGTGGAGCGCCGCGATGTTGCGATGATAGCCCGCCCCGACCGCGCTGTGCCGGGTCCAGGCCAACACATTGGGGGTCACGTCGATCGGCGCGAAAATTCGAGCGGGGGGCAATTGGGCGAGATCGGCCATCTCATGCCCGTGTGTGCATGCTGGCCGCAAAGGTCGTGGCGCGGCCGGTATGGCCTGCAACCCGAAGGCACCCCCCGCCCCCAGCAGCGCGACAAGGGCCAAGCCAGGGGTTGCCGCGACCAGCGAGCCCGCAGTTGCGAGCGTCCGAAGAATAAGCGATCGCACCCCGCGCGCGCGCGTCAACATCGCATGGAGCGCCCACGCCGCCCCCGGCAGCGCCAACGCGTTCGCGGTCGCACCCGAGCGCATCACCAGCAGCGACACCGCGAACGATCCCGCGGCGAGCGCCAGCAGCATCGTCCATTGCGCGCGCGCGCGGCCTTCGCTCGCGCGCCACGCGAACGCGCCGCCGATGAGCCCGACGATTGGAAAGCCAATCGTCATGAGCGCCGCGCCGGGCGTCTGCTGCCAGACCGGCAGCCCTTCCGAAACGTTATCGTACCAGAATTTGCGGACCAGCGGATCGAGCGCGGCGAACGGGCCAGCCAGACATTTGGGCGCGAGGATACCGAGCACTGCCAGGGCCGCTCCGCCCGCAACTGCCAACAGCGCCACGCGCGCCGCGCGCGACGCGCGCGGCACCATCATGGCAAGCGTGACGCCGAGCGTCGCGGTGCCAAGCCCGGCGATCCAGGCGGGCGAGATCGCGTCGCAAGCGGGTGCGAAGATCGCCGCGCCGCGCGTTGCGACGTGGAGCGCGGTTACCAAACCCGTCACCGCCCATACCGCGCCCAACGCTTGCGGGCGTCGCGTCGGGTCGAACGCCCAGGCAAGCACGACGACGCCAAGGATCGCGACGGTGATCGGCATTCCCTCGAGCGAGATCGTCAGCAAAACGGCGAGCGCGAGCCCGACCAGCGCGCCCGAGCGCGCTGTCGGCTTTGCCAACAACGCGGTGACCGCGAGCAAAGCAAAAACGACCTGCCACCCGTGATGGTCGATCCGCAGCGGACGGAGTTGATCGAGCAGCGGGACTGAAAGCGGTGCCAGCAGCACCGCCAGCTTGGCACGCTCGAGCCCGGCAACGCGCCGCGTCAGTTCCGCGCCGAGCGCCAGCACCGCGAGCAACGTCACCAGCGGCACCGCGACCAAAGCGATCCGGTTGGCGACCGCCGGGCCGAAGACCGGATCGAACACCAGCATGACCAGCGCCAGCGGCAGATCGACGAGCCGCGACCAGTGCATCGCGAAATGCCCGTCCCACAGGCGGTGCTGGCCGACATCCCACCAGCTCTGTCCATTCAGCCAGTCACGAACTTCCAGCAACCGCATCGCATCGTCGGGATCGGGAAACCACAGATGCGCGATTTGCCGCACCGAGACGAAGATTAGAACGCATGCGGCAATCGCCCAGCCGGTCAGGACCGAAGGCCAAAGCCGCTCGCGAGTCACGCCGCCAGCCGCTTGGGCACATGCCGCACACTGGAGAGCGCGGCCTGCTCGCTGTCGTGACCCGCCTCGTGATATTCGGCGTCTTCATTGACCGCCCAGATATCGTAGATCCGCTCGCCCGCCACGATGTTGCGCACCGTCAGCATCGCGGTCATCATGGCGTGATCCTGGTTGTTGTAGCGGTGCATGCCGTTGCGCCCGACGAGATGCAGCGTGTCGTAACGCGCCTCGAGCTCCGCGCGCATCGCATCGACATTCGCGCGATAGGCGTCGTCATAGACGGGATACGCCTTTTCCTGCCGCACGACCTCGCCGCCGACCACCGAGGCCGGATCGCATAGGCCGAGCGTGGCGAGTTCGTCGGTCGCGAGCGCAACCAGATCGGCGTCGCTCGACGACCAGATGCCGTCGCCCTCGAAGCAGAAATATTCGAGCCCAACGCAAGCGAGCGTCGGGTCGGGCACCATTTCGGGCGACCAGCTCCGGAAATTCTGGACCCGGCCGACCTTCACGCGGGGGTCGTGGACGTAAATCCAATTGTCGGGAAACAGATCGTCGGCCTTGATCATCAGCGCCACCGTCAGGAAGTCGCGATACCGCAAGTCGAGCGCGAGCGGCAGCGTCTCGGGCAGCGGATGGATCCGTCCGGCGAGTTCGCGCATCGGCGCCGACGAGATGACGTGGCCGGCGTTGAGCGTGCGGATCTCGCCGTCACGCTGCACCGCGACGCGCCAGCGGCCCGTCGCGGCGTCATGGCTGAGCTGGTGGAGCGATGTCGCCATTTCGACACGGTTGCCGCTTTCGACGACACGGTCGCGCGCGGCATCCCACATCATGCCTGGCCCCTGCCGCGGATAGCGGAAGGTCTCGAGCAAGGACTTCACCGCCATGCCGTCGTTGCGACGCTTGTTGAGACCGAGCGAGCGCTTGATCCCGTCGAGTACCGCACCGCCGAGGCTCAGCCCCTTGATGCGCTGCGCCGCCCAATCGGCCGACATTTCGCCGCACGGCATGCCCCACACCTTCTCGGTATAGGTCTTGAAAAAGATCGAATAGAGTTTGTGGCCGAACTGGTTGACCACCCACTGCTCGAACGACTTCACCTCTTTGTGCGGGCGCAGCTTCCAGCGCGCATAGCTCGCCATACACAGCGTCGAGCGCCAGATGCCGAGATTGCGCAGCGCCTCGAACGCGCGCAGCGGATAGCTGTAGAATTTGCCTTCGTAATAGATGCGGCTCATCCGCGGCCGCTCTATGAAATCGTCGGGGAGCAGCTCGTTCCACAGGTCGACGACTTCCTTCGACTTCGAGAAGAAGCGATGCCCGCCGATATCGAAGCGAAACCCGTCTTTCTCGACCGTCCGGCTGATTCCGCCGACATAGGTCGGATCCTTTTCGATCACCGTCACCGAATAGCCGAGCTTGGTGAGCTGATACGCGGCCGTCAGGCCGGCCGGGCCCGCACCGATGATGGCGACATCGACGGGCTGGTCGCGGTGCATGGAAATCCCTTCGAAGAGTGTCTTCGCCGGTCGGTTTGGCTGCGAAAGTCTAATGTGTGGTTAAAATTCGGTAAGATTCGGTTTTCTGCCTGGCACCCTGTCGTGGCGCGGCGGGTCGATCGAGCCGACTGCCAGGTTAGGCGAACAGGTCGTCGACGCTCAGCGATGGCGGCGCGAGCCCGTCGGCGACCGCATAGCGCAGCATCGTTTCCAGCACGTCGCGATTGCCCTCGACTCCATAGGTCCAGGGATCCGTGCCGAGCGCGCGGTGCGCCTGGTGGGCGAAGGAGGGCAGCCACGGCACCATGACCTTGGGGAAATCGCGCCAGTGCAAGTCCGCCGCGGCAATGCTGCGGGCTGCGTCAAAGGCCGCGAACACCGCTTCCGCCAAACCGGGGCGCGCGGCGATCAGACTGCGCCGGACGACCAGCACGTGCATGATCGGAAACAGCCGGCGGCTTTGCCAGAACAGCAGCTCCGCCGCCCGGGGATCGGGCCAGAGCCGATCGACCGGGCTGGCGGGATCGGCGAAGGCGCGGGGTGCGGTCGGGCTGATGACGGCGTCGATCGCGCCCGCGCGCAGCAGCGCATCGAGCGTCTCGGGCGAACGTTCGACGCGCAGCCCCGGCGGCAAGACGAGCGGCATCCGGTCCTCGAGCATCGGCGCGTGGAGGCCGCCGGTGATCCAGGTGATCGATTCGCGCGCGATGCCGTAATCGTCTGCAAGCAAGCCGCGCAGCCACAGCGCCGCGGTTTGCTGGAAATCGACGAGGCCGATCCGCTTGCCCGCCAGATCGGCGGGCGACGCGATCCCGCGGTCGGTCCGCACATACAGGTTCGAATGGCGGAAGCTGCGCGACAGGAACGCCGGCACCGCGCGATAGTCGCGCCGCCCCGCCGCGATCGCGGCGATGTGCGACCCCATCGAGAGCTCGGCGACGTCATAGGCCTGGTCGTGCAATACCTGCAGGAACAGCCGCTGCGGCTCGACGATCAGGAGATCGTGCGCCACGCCCTCGATCGCCACGCGACCATCGAGCAGCGCCTCGATCCGGTCGGAGAAGGTGCAGCCAATCGAGAGCGTCCGCTCCATCAGGCGAGCGTCACGTCGATCTGCTCGGCGCGCGTCAGGTTCGCGAGATCGCCCGCGCGGTCATGCTCGGTCGGGAAGCAGAAGGCGGCGCAGTCACTGCCCGCGACGTCCCAGAGCTCGGCACCATTGCCGCCCGACGCCGTCGCGACCCAGCGGGCGGCCCCCGAAAGGATCTGCGTCGCATAAGCGGTCCCCGCCGGGATATTGGCCGAATCGCCGCTGCCAAGCTGATAGGTCTCGCCGTCGAGCGTCAGCGCGACCTGGCCGTCGAGGATATAGAGAAACAGGTGCGTATCGGCGTGGCGCAGCGCCGGCATCGTCGCACCATGCCCGCCCTCGATGACGCGCATATCGATGAATCCCGCGCTTTCCTCGGTCGTGAGGACCGCGGTCGAGAGATGGCCGAGCAAAGTGCGGCGCGTGCCATAGCCTGCTTCGAGGAAATAGGATGCGGGCGTACCCGGCAACTGCTGATCGGCGGCGCCGACCGGGGTGGCCTCAGCATAGACCGGATTGTCGACGCGCATGATGCCGTGCTTGCCCATCGCCGGGCCCATCCGCGAGAAGTCGAACGGCTTGTCGGCGGGCGGCAGCCCGGTCATCCCCCACACTTCGCCCGCATCGGCGAAGAACTGCTCCCATCCGCCGGGGGCCACGACGCCGAAGAATTGCGTGCGCGGGGCGACGCTTTGATAGCTGTGCGTGCCGCCCGGTTTGACATAGGCGAAGTCGCCGGGGGTCAGCACGCGCGATTGATCGCCGCTCCACACCTGCAGCTTGCCGCGGACGCAGAACCAGGTGTCATGCTCGCGCTCGTGCCAGTGCATCGGGATCGGACCACGATCGAGCGGGGCGTCGCAGACCATCGCGCCGAAACCACCAGCAGTCTGCTCGATCCCGGCGAGCGTGCGCACGACCTGGCCCGCAACGAGATGCGACACGCCCTCGCCGGCGCGCAGGACATAGGGGGTGGCACCGGGCAGGGTTCGATTGAGCGTCATGGCGTTTCTCCTAAAGCAATCAGGCGAACGGAATGGCGAGCTGGGCCGCCTTGCATTCCGCGGTCTTGGGCGGGGCAATGCCCCATTGGTCGGATCGGCCGGGGGGCCAGGTCCAGTCCTCCGGGCTGCCGACGCGATAGCTCTCGTCGACCTGCAACACCTCGGCAGTGTATTCGATGACGAAGCCGAACGGATCGACGAAGTAGGTGAAGACGTTGTCGCCCGGCCCGTGCCGCCCCGGCCCCCAGCCGATCGGGAAGCTGCGGTCGATCATCTTGCCCGCCGCGAGCATCACGCCCTCCCAGCTCGGCATTTGGAAGGCGACATGGTTGAGTGTGTTGACCGGCGCGGTCGAGATGACGATCGTGTGATGATCGGCATTGGTGCGCACGAACCCCATCATCTTCGACCGATCGGTCAGCCCGAAGCCGAGCGCGTCGGTGAAGAAGGCAACGTCGCGGTCGACATCGTCGCTGTTGAAATTGACGTGCGACAGCCGCTCGGGACGCGCGGGATCATCGGGCAGCGCGGCGACCGGCGTGTCGCCCTGGACGATCCGGATCGCGCGGCCCATCGGGTCGCGCAGCGCCAGGACCGCGCCGCCGCCAGGCTCGTCGGCGGCGCGCGCCGCGTGCAGCAGCGTCGCGCCGTGCGCGAGCGCCGACTCGCAGAGCGCGGCAGGGTCGCTATCGTCGGCAAGCCGGAAGGTCATCGAACGGATGTCGGGTGCGTGGCCGGCGTGGAGCGCGACCACGTGCGAATCGGTTCCGGTCGCACGCAGCCATGCGCGCTCGCCGCTGCGATCGGCCAGGTCGAGCCCCCATACCGCAGTGTAGAAATCGATCGCGGCGGCGAGATCAGGCACCGTCAGATCGACGCTGCGCAGCCCGGTGATCGGGAAACGGGCCATGATCCTCTCTCCAGCCGCGGATGCGCGGTCGGTGTCGCTATGCGCGCCGATCGACATATCCGCAAATATGCATTGCCTAGAGATGCATAGTCTATGACTATAGCCTTGAACGGAGGCCATGATGATCGATTCCCGCGTCTTGCGCATGTTTCTGGCGATCGGCCGTGGCGGTTCGATCAGCGGGGCGGCGCGCGAGCTCAACATCTCGCAACCCTCGGTGTCGGTGGCGATCGCGCAATTGGAAAAGCAGCTCGGCACGGCCTTGTTCGTGCGGGGGCGGCGCGGGATCGTGCTGACCGATACGGGCACGGTGCTGATGCGCCGCGCCGAGATGATGGAGGCATTGCTGCGCGATACCGAGGAGTCGGTCGCGCTCGCCAGCAAGGGCGTCCGGGGGCCGCTGCGCGTCGGCGGGACGCCCGGCGCGCTGGTCAGCCTGCTGCCCGCCGCGATCAATCGCATGGCGCAAGCCGACCAGATGGCGCTGCATATCATCGAGCGGTCGGACGCGCAGCTCGCCGATCTGCTGCGGCGCGGCGCGATCGAGGTGGCGGTGGTGACGACCGGGATCGAGCCGCCGCCCGAGGATATCACCGAGATCAGTATCGCGCGCGATCCTTTCACGCTGATCGTCGGGAAGGCGCATGACGCGCTGGGGCCGACGGTGTCGCTCCGCGAGATGAGCGCGATGGGGTGGGTGCTGCCGCTGCCGGGCGGCGCATTCCGGCGGCAGATCGATGCGCTGTTCCTCGCCGCCGAAGTGCCCTTGCCGCTCGACGTGATCTATTGCGATTCGCTGCTGACCTCGATGGCGATCGTGCGCGGCGGCGCGCGCGTCACGATGCTGCCGCGCGGCGTGGCGCGCGCCGAACTGTCGATGGGCGTGCTGCGCGCGGTGCCGGTGACCGACGCGAAGGTGACGCGCAGCATCGGGATCAGGACGCTCCGCAATCGCGCGCTGTCCGACCTGGGCGCACAGTTGGTAAAGGCGATCACCGCCGTCCTGGCATAGTCCCAACCTATGCTATTCGCAAAATCCAATATTTTACAAAGGGGCTAGGAAGCACGCATTGGGGCGCTCGGTGTCATCAGAACACCGCGAGAGGATCCCGATCGATGCGCTGCTACTGCCCGTATTTGTCCCCCGAGACCATCCGATGACAGTGCCGCCGGCCTATGATCTGGTGATCGTCGGCTGCGGTCCGGTCGGCGCGCTCGCGGCGAACCTCGCGGCGCAGGCGGGACTGGCGACCCTGGTGATCGATCGTGACTCGGCGCCCCACATATTGCCGCGGGCGGTGCATCTCGACCACGAAATGATGCGCCTGTTCCAGGGCGTCGGCCTGGCGGATGCGATCGCGCCAACCATGCGCGAGACCGAGGGACATCTGCATATCGGCGCCGATCACGGCGTGATCCGCTATATGGGGACGGCGGGGCGCCCCAAGCCGTTTGGCTGGGCGAACGATTACTTCTTCTATCAGCCCGAGCTCGAAGCGCTGCTGCGCGACGGCTTCGTGCAAGCCCCGACGGTAACCGTGTCGCTCGACACGACACTCGACGGCTTTGTCCAAGACGATGCCGGGGTCAGTGTTAAGCTGGGCCGCAACGGCACGACCGACACGGTCCGCGCGCGCTGGGTAATCGCGTGCGACGGCGCGCGCAGCGATACGCGCAAGGCGCTGGGCATCGCGCTCGACGATCTCGATTTCGAGGAATCGTGGCTCGTCGTCGATGCGCACGTCGACCAGCCGGTGCGCTTTCCCGACCTCTGGGGCGTCCCCGAAGCGGCGAACCTTCAGCAATTGTCGGTGATGATGTGCGACCCGCAGCGCCCGGCGACGATCGTGCCCGGACGCGGCAATATCCGCCGCTGGGAATTCATGCTGCTGCCGGGCGAGGACGACGCCGCGATGATGCAGCCCGACGCGGTGGCGGCGCTGCTCAAGCCGTATCTCGACGGCGTGCCCTACGACCTGATCCGCGCCACGACGTACCGCTTCCACGGGCTGATCGCTGAGCGGTGGCGCGACGGACGCGTGTTCCTGGCGGGCGACGCCGCGCATCAGACCCCGCCCTTTTTCGGGCAGGGCATGTGTCACGGGATGCGCGATGTCGCAAACCTGATCTGGAAGCTCGCGCTGGTCGAACAGGGCGATGCCGATGCGGCATTGCTCGACACCTATCAGGTCGAACGCGATCCGCACGTGCGCAGCGTCGTCAGCGCGGCGGTCGCGGCGGGGCGCTATATCTGCGAACTCGACCCCGAACGGGCCGCCGAGCGCGATGCCGCGATGCGCGCGCAGCACGCTGGCACATCCGGTCGTACCGCGGCGGATCTCATCCCGGCCTATACCTCCGGGGCAATCGCGGCTGGAACGCGCGGTGCCGGTGAGCGCTTCATCCAGCCGTGGATTGGCGGCGACGCGACGATCCTCGACACCGTGACCGGCGGTGGCTGGCGGCTGTTCGCGATCGATGCGGCGGCAACAGCGGATGTTTTGGCGTCGCCAAGCCTCGCCGCGCTGTCCGCGCTCGATCTGACGATCGTCGATGCGGCGGCGCTCGACGACGGGGGTGTTGTCGGGCGCTGGCTCAAGCTTCGCGGCGCGCGCTTCGTGCTGGTCCGCCCTGATTTTTATGTGTTCGGCGTCGCGAACGAGGATCTCGCTGCGCTGCTGATGCAGGCGCGGACCGCCCTCCATTTGCACGCGCCAAAACCGCAATCCGGCGCGGCTGAGCTTTCCGCAGCGGTCTCGGCCCCTGCTCGAGGAGTACGTTAATGCCTTATGTCAGCTTCCGCCGCGTCGATGGCACGACCAGCTATGGCCGGATCGATCATGCGACGATCCACGATGCCGGTGCGGTTGCGGGCGCGCCGGTCGATTTGAAGGCCGCGATCGCGGCGGGTCCGCTGTCGGCCCTTGCGGATGGCCCGGCCATTGCCGCGGCAGACGTATTGCTGCTGCCCGTTATCCCCAATCCGGGTAAGATCCTGTGCGTCGGGCATAATTACGAGAGCCACCGGGTCGAGACGGGTCGCGCCAAGGTCGACAATCCGTCGATCTTCACGCGGTTCGCCGATACGCTAATCGCCGACGGCCAGCCGATCGTGCGGCCGCTCGTGTCCGGCCATCTCGATTTCGAGGGCGAACTCGCGATCGTCATCGGTCGCGGCGGGCGTGCCATCGCCGAGCAGGATGCGATGGCGCATGTCGCGGGCTATGCCTGTTTCAACGACGCGTCGATCCGCGATTGGCAATGGCACACGTCGCAATTCATCCCGGGCAAGAACTTCCCTGGCACTGGCGCCTTCGGCCCGCAACTGGTGACGCCGCAGGAAGCGGGCGATCTGTCCGGCGTGCATGTCACGACGCGGCTCAACGGCGAAATCGTGCAGGACCAGCCGATCGGCGACATGGTGTTCCCGATCGCCAAGATCATTGCCTATGTCTCGGCATTCACCCCGCTCTCGCCGGGGGATGTGATCGCGACGGGCACGCCCGGCGGCGTCGGTGCCAAGCGCACGCCGCCCTTGTGGATGAAGGCGGGCGACCGCGTCGAAGTCGCGATCGGCCCGGTCGGAACGCTCACCAATCATGTGGTCGATGAGGATGTCGCCCACTGAGCCGTGCGTAAAAAACCAATAACAACAACAACAAAATCAGGAGAGGTCATCATGAACCGCACGCTTGCCGTCGCACTCGCATCCGCCAGCTGGCTGGCTGTCCCCACCATCGCCACGGCGCAGGACAGCGCAGCTTCGGCGTCGCCGCCCGCGGCGACCGTGGCCGAGCAAACCGGCGCCGATATCGTCGTCACCGCGCAGCGTCGGCGCGAACGTGTGGTCGACGTGCCGATTTCGATCACGGTTGCCGATCAGAAGCAGCTCGAGCGCCAGCAGGTCAACACGCTCAACGATCTCAACCGCATCGCGCCCTCGCTCGAGATCCAGCAGGCACCCGGGCAGAATACCGGTGGCGGCGGCGCGATCCGCGGGATCGGGACGCAGACCTTCTCGGCCGGCGCAGTTGCGTCGGTCGGCGTGGTGGTCGATCAGGTGAGCCAGGGCAACGCCAATATCGGTGATCTGTTCGACGTCGCGCGGATCGAAGTGCTCAAGGGGCCGCAGGGAACGCTGTTCGGCCTCACCACATCGGCCGGCGTCATCAACGTCAGTACCAACGCGCCCGATCCGACCCGGCTCAGCGCGCGCGTGCGGACCGAGCTTTCGAACGACGGCACCGCCGGATCGAAGTTCGGCAATCAGGTCGTGCAGGGTGTCGTCAACGTGCCGCTCGCGTCGAACGCTGCGATCCGCGTGTCGGGGCTGCTCAACCAGCGGCAGGGCATCAATCGCAACGCGCTGACCGGCGACCTCAACAACGTCGATCGCTTCGGCTTTCGCGGGCGGTTGCTGTGGACGCCGAGCGACGCGCTCACGGTCAACGTGATTGGCGACTATACCAAGTCGCGCCTTGAGAATGGCGGCGACTTCTTCACCTTCGTCCGCGCCGGCGGGCCGGGGCCATTCTTCGGCGGCGGCGGGTTCGATCCGGTCGGCATCACCGCACGGCTTGCCAGCTGTGGCGTGACGGTGGGCGAAGGCAATCAGAACTACTGCGCCGCGCGGCCGCGGCTCAGTCGCAATTACAATTTCGGCGGTTCGCTCCAGCTCGATTACGATGCGGGTCCGCTCACCTTGACATCGATCACCGCCTATCGCGTGAACAAGGAGCGCGGCGACGTCACCTCGATCTTCCGCGGCGATCCGCTCGAATTGCAGGTCGAAAACGGCGCGACGCATCGCAATATCGACCTGTTCACGCAGGAATTCCGCGCCAGTTCGCCATCGGGCAACCGGCTGGAATATACGGTCGGCGCCTTCTACTCGCACCAGAAGCAGACCCGGACGCCCGAATCGCTGAGTGTCACGCTCATCCCCGCGCCCAATGTCGCGATCCCGATCGCGCGATCGATCGGTGCCTATGACACGATCGTCGATGAATCGCTCGCCGCGTTCGGGCAGGCGACCTTCCACGTGACGCCGGCCTTCCGGCTGATCGGCGGCGGGCGCATCACCAGCGCCAAGCTGTCGCTCGATCGCAACAATCTGGACCTGGCGACGAACCGGATTCAAGCGCAGCGGTTGAGCACGGAAAAGATCTCGTATCGCTTCGGCGCGCAATACGATCTGCTCAAGAACGCGATGGTCTATGCAACCGCCTCGCGCGGCTTCAAGGGCGGGCAGATCGCGACGCCGGCGGCACCGCTGTCGCCCTACATCGTGCGTCCCGAGATCCCGATGGCGTATGAAGCTGGGCTCAAGGCGACGCTGTTCCGTGGTCTGGTTGCCGATATCAACCTGTTCTACACCAAGGTGACGGACTTCCAGGCGCAGCAGTGCACCACGGTTGCTTCGACTGCCGCCTTGTCGTGCGTTCAGACCAATATCGACGGCGTCAAGACGCGCGGTGCCGAGATCAACTTCTTCGGGCGCGTGAACCGGAACCTGTCGCTCAACACCGGCTTCATCTACGCCAAGGCGACCTATCCGACCAAGTACCTCGGCACCGACGGGACGCAGATCGGCGGGACGCAGCTCGCTTATGCGCCAAAGTACAAGTTCACGCTGTCTGGCGAATATCAGCAGCCGGTGACGACGCGGCTCAACGCGTTCCTGGCGGCCGACACGGTGTGGAAGTCGCGGATCCGCTACGAAGCCAATTCGCGCCCAGAATCGACCTTCCGCCCGCATTGGACGGTCGGCGGGCGGATCGGCCTGCGCACCGAGGACGAGCGCTATCAGATCGCGGTGTTCGCGCGGAACCTGTTCGACGTGCATGAGCCGTCGCTGTACCAGAGCGACTTCCCGTACAACGGTGCGGCCAATGTCGGCGCGATCTATGGTCCACAGTCCTTCCGCCAGGTCGGACTGAGCCTGGACGCGAAGTTCTGAGGATCGCCAGCGGCGGATCGGTTAATGATCCGCCGCTGCGGTCGACGATCCTGTCCGGCCGTTTCGGCGGCGGGCAACCGGGCGAAGGCCCATGTGCTGCCGCGAGGGAATATCTGGTGATCGATCGTAGAACCCTCCTCGCGGCGGCGTCCGCCATGCTAGCCGCCCCGGTGGTCGCGCAGCCGCGCCGCAGCGACGGCTTTCCCGCGGATTTCCTGTGGGGCGCGGCGACCGCCGGGCATCAGATCGAGGGCAATGACACCAACAGCGATTTCTGGCTGCTGGAAAACATCAAGCCGACGATCTTTGCCGAGCCGGTCGGGGATGCGTGCAACAGCCTCGAGCTGTGGACGCGGGATCTCGATCTGGCCAAGGCGATCGGCCTCAACAGCTATCGCTTCAGCATCGAGTGGTCGCGGATCGAGCCGGTCGCGGGTCAGTTTTCGATCGCGCTGCTCGATCATTACAAGGCGATCATCGCGGGGTGCCACGCGCGCGGGTTGCAGCCGGTGGTGACGTTCAGCCACTGGGCGGTGCCGATCTGGTTCGCCGCGCGCGGCGGCTGGACCAACCCCGAATCTCCGCAGCTGTTCGCGCGCTATTGCGATCGCGCGGCGCGGCATTTGGGCGACGGGATTGCGCGCGCGGTGACGCTCAACGAACCGAACGGTCTGCTGATCGCCGCAGCCATGGTGCCGCCACAAGCGATCATGGCGCAGCAGCCGATGCTGGCGGAAGCGGCGCGCGTGACCGGATCGCAGCGCTTCGTCGGCGGTCCGGCGTTCGGCTCGGCGCGCGAGACCTTGCCCAATTTGATCAAAGCGCACCGGGCTGGGTTCGCCGCGATCAAGGCCGCGCGGACGACGCTGCCCGTCGGCTTCTCGTTGGCGATCGTCGATGAACAGGCCGTTGGCGAAACCGCCCTGCGCGATGCCAAGCGGCAGGAATTCTACGGGCCGTGGCTCGAGACCGCACGGCAGGACGATTTCGTCGGCATCCAGAACTATTCACGCAATCAGTGGGATGCCACGGGCCTCGTCGCGCTACCCGCGACGGCGAAACGCGATCAGATCGGAAACGAGACCTATCCCGCCTCGCTCGCCAATTGCGCGCGCTATGTCCACGCCGCGACCGGCAGGCCGATCTTCGTCACCGAACATGGCATCGCGACCGAGGACGATCGCGACCGGGTCGCGCTGATCCCGGCGGCGCTCGCCGAGTTGAAGCGCGCGATCGACGAGGGCGTGCCGGTGATCGGCTATCTCCATTGGTCGCTCATCGACAATTTCGAATGGGTGTCGGGATATCGCCCGAAATACGGCCTCGCCACCGTCGATCGCACCACGTTCCGCCGCGTGCCCAAGCCGAGCGCCGCCGTGCTCGGCGCGATCGCGCGGCGCAACGCCTTGTGAGCACGCAGCCATGACTCGACAATCGGATTCCCTCCGCGCCGCGATCACCGCGCTCGGCCGAACGCTCGGCCCGACGACATTGGCGCAGGTTCAGGATCTGTTTCGCGCCGAGCAGGATGCGTATCGCACCGCCCAGCCGGCAAGCGCGTGCGATCTCGCTTATGGCGACGATCCCCGTCAGCAGCTCGATCTCTACGCGCCCCCCGCGTCGGCGACGGGCGTCCCGGTCGTGCTGTGGGTCCATGGCGGCGGCTTCGTGCGCGGCGAGAAGAGCAGCCCGGATCATCCGTTCAACGCGCATGTCGGGCGCTGGGCGGCGCGCTCGGGAATGCTCGGCGCGGTGATGAACTATCGCCTTGCGCCCGAAGCCGTCTGGCCTGCGGGCGGGGAGGATGTCGGCGCGGCGATCGACTGGTTGCGGGCGAATGCCGCCGACCATGGCGGTGATCCCGACCGAATCGTCGTCATCGGCACGTCGGCGGGCGCGGTGCATGTCGCGACGCATCTGCGCTTGCGCGCCGCCGATCCCGGCGTGCGCGGCGCTGTGCTATTGTCCGGGCTTTACGGCTACACGCCGCTCGAGGAGCGCGACATGCTCTATTACGGCCCGGCCGATACTTATCCCGCGCGCCACCCGCGCGATGCGATGGTCGAGACCGGCGTGCCGCTGCTGATCGCGTGCGCCGAGTTCGACCCGGCCCGCTTTCAGACCGAGACGATCGCCGTGTTGGCGGCGCGGCTCGCGCGGTACGGGCATCTGCCGCGCAGCCATATCGCAGCGGGCCACAATCACTTCAGTCTCGCCTGCCATATCGGCGGTGCGGACACGCGGATGACCGACGAGATCCGCGCCTTCATCGCCGACGTCGCGGCACCACAGCAGGAGTCCCTATGACCATCGATCGCCGTACGCTGCTCGCCGCCGGTGGTGCGCTCCTCGCCGCCCCGGCGTTGGCTCGCCGCGCGGACCCGGGCGTCACCGCACGCGCTTTTCCCAAAGGCTTTCTCTGGGGTGCCGCGACTGCGGGGCATCAGGTGGAGGGCAACAACACCAACAGCGACCAGTGGGTGCTGGAGAATGTCGAGCCGGCGCTCGGCCCACCATCGGGCGATGCCGACAACAGCTTCGAGCTGTGGCGCACCGATCTCGACCTAGTGAAGAGCCTTGGCCTCAACAGCTATCGCTTCAGCCTGGAATGGCCACGGATCGAGCCAGGGCCCGGCCTGTTCTCGATCGCGATGCTCGATCATTACAAGGCGATGATCGACGGTTGTCGCGCGCGCGGGCTGACCCCGGTGGTGACCTTCAACCATTACACCACGCCGCGCTGGTTCGCGGCGCAGGGCGGCTGGACGAACGCGCAGGCTCCGGCGTTGTTTGCGCGCTTCTGCGAGCGGGCGGCGCGCCATCTGGCGGGGGGAATCGGCTATGCGATGACGTTCAACGAACCCAATATCGCCAGCATGCTGCCGATCGTCCTGCCACCGGCCTTTTTCGGCCTGCTCAAGGCGAATCTGGCGGCCGCGGCGCGCGCGACCGGGTCGGCCAAGTTCGTCGTGGCCAATACCGTGCTGCCCGAGGATGTACCGGCGGTGACGCGCAACATGCTCGCCGGCCACAAGGCCGGGCGCGACGCGATCAAGGGCGTCCGGCCTGATCTGCCGGTCGGCATCAGCCTTGCGCTTGCCGATGACCAAGCGGTCGGCCCCAACAGTTTGCGCGATGCCAAGCGCGCCGAACTCTACGGCGTCTGGCTCGAATCGGCCAAGGGCGACGATTTTCTCGGCGTCCAGAATTACGAGCGGTCGGTGTGGAATTCGACCGGCAAGCTGCCGCCACCGCCCGGCGCGACGCTCAACTTCCGCGGGGCGGAGGTGTATGCGCCCTCGCTCGCGGGCGCGGTGCGCTATGCGCATGAAGCAACGGGCAAGCCGATCCTGGTCAGCGAACACGGCGTCGGCACCGATGACGACCGCATTCGCAGCGCGCTGATCGCCGGCGCGCTCCCCGAATTGAAGCGCGCGATCGACGATGGCGTGCCGGTGCTCGGCTATATCCACTGGTCGCTGCTCGACAATTACGAATGGGGTGCCGGGTTCGACCATGGCTTCGGGCTGGCGAAGGTCGATCGCACCACCTTCAAGCGGACGCCAAAGCCGAGCGCTACCGTGCTCGGCGCCTTCGCGCGGCGCAACGCGCTGTGAGGCGGCGTGCGGCGGTCGAGGCGCGGCGCCTGCCGACGCGAAAACTCTGAGGAACGCTCCGATGCAGCATCGCTTTCGCTTCTTCGCGCTGACGGCGGCGCTGCTGGCCTCGTCGGCCGCGCTCGCCCAGACCGCTCCCCCGATCGCGGACCAAGCGTCGGGTGACAGCCTCGCCGCCGGGTTCGTCGATCCGCCCGCGGAGGCGCGGCCGCGGGTGTGGTGGCATTGGCTCGACGGCAATATCAGCGAACCCGGGATCGTCGCCGATCTCGAATGGATGAAGCGCATCGGCCTGGGCGGCGTCCAGACCTTCGACGCTTCGCTGATGGCCCCGCAGGTGGTCGAGCGACGCCTCGCCTATATGAGCCCGGAGTGGAGCCACGCTTTCCGACTTGCGGCGACGACCGCGGACCGGCTCGGGCTCGAATTCGCGGTCGCGGGATCACCGGGCTGGAGCGAGACCGGCGGGCCGTGGGTGCCACCCGCCGACGGCATGAAGAAACTGGTGTGGAGCGAAACCGACATCGTTGGCGGCCATCGCTTCGCCGGGCGGCTGGCATCGCCGCCGCGCACGACCGGGCCGTTCCAGACGCTGCCGTTTGACGATCCGCTAGCCGCCTTTGGCGGCAAGGCATCGAAGCCGCCGACGGATTATGCCGATGTCATGGTGCTGGCCTATCCGGTCGATCCGCCCACAGCCGCGATTCCGGCCGCGACCGTTGCCGGTCGTCCGGTCGATGCCGCGGCATTGCTCGACGCGGATGCCAAGACGTCGGTTGCCGTGCCGCGCGGCAGCGCCGATCAGCCCGGCGTCGTGACGCTGACCTACGCCCGTCCGACCACGATCCGCAGCGCGACACTGTTCATCCCAGGTGCCTTGCCGCCCTTTGGCGACGCGCTGTTCCAGCCCGTGCTCGAGGTTGCCGATGGCGCGGGCTGGCGCGCCATCGCGACGCTGCCGCTTGGCGCGGTACCCACGACGGTCAGCTTTGCGCCGATTACCGCGCGTGCGTTCCGGCTCGTGCTCGGTCCCAACACCGCGCCTCCCCGGATCGGGCTCGGCGCCCCCGCGCCCGGCGCCGTGGTCGATGGCATGTTCCCGAGCGGACCGCCCGCGACATCGGTCGCGGTCGCGCAATTGCGCCTGTCGGGTGAGGCGAGGATCGATCGGTTCGAAGCCAAGGCCGGCTTCGCGACCGTCGCGGATTATTACGCGCTCAGCACCGCTGTGCCCGAAAGCGCGGGAATCGATCCTGCGCGCGTGGTCGATCTCACCGCGCGGATGCAGCCCGACGGCACGCTCGACTGGACTGTGCCCAAGGGGCGGTGGCGGATCGTCCGGCTGGGGGCGACGCTGCTCGGCACGACCAACCATCCCGCCACCGCCGAGGCGACGGGGCTCGAGGTGGACAAATATGACGCCGCCGCGGTCACGCGGTACCTCGAGCATTATATCGACATGTACCGCACGGCGGCGGGCCCCGATCTGGTCGGCGCGAAAGGCATCCGTGCGATCGTCACCGACAGTTTCGAGGCGGGCGACGCCAATTGGACGCCGTTGATGCTCGCGCAGTTCAAACGGTTGCGCGGTTATGATCCGCGCCCGTGGCTTCCCGCGCTGACCGGGGCGGTGGTCGGCTCGCGCGCGCGCAGCGACGCCTTCCTGTACGATTATCGCCGGACGCTCGCCGATCTGCTCGCGAGCGAACATTATGGGACGGTCGCGCGCGTCGCGCATGCCGCTGGCCTCAAAGTGTATGGCGAGGCGCTCGAGGATGGCCGCCCGGCGCTCGGCGACGACCTTGCGATGCGGCGCCATGCCGACGTGCCGATGGCGGCGATGTGGACCTATGATCGCGCCGGCAAGCCGCGCCCGACCTTGCTCGGCGATCTGCGCGGCGCGGCGTCGGTCGCGCATCTCTACGGCCAGCCCATCGTCGCGGCCGAATCCTTCACCTCGGGGCTGGCGCCCTGGGCATTCGCGCCGGCCGATCTCAAGCGCGTCGTCGATCTGGAGTTTGCGAGCGGCATCAATCGGCCGGTGATCCACACCTCGGTGCACCAGCCGGTCGACGACAAACTGCCCGGCCTGTCGCTTGCGATCTTCGGGCAATATTTCAACCGGCACGACAGCTGGGCCGAGATGGCGCGACCGTGGATCGATTACATCGCGCGGTCGAGCTATGTGCTCCAGCAGGGCCGCAACGTCGCCGACGTCGCCTATTTCTACGGTGAGGAAGCGCCGCTGACCGCGCTGTTCGCGCGTGCGCCGCTCGGCGACACGCCGACCCGCTATGGCTATGATTTCGTCAACGCCGATGCGCTGACGCAGGATCTGTCGGTCGCGAAGGGAAGCGTGGTTTCGTCCGGCGGTGCCCGCTACCGCGCGCTGTATCTCGGCGGTTCGGCACAGCGCATGACGCTGCCGGTGCTGCGCCGGTTGGCGACGCTGGTCGAACAGGGGGCGACCCTCATCGGCGATGCGCCGACGGGATCGCCGGCGTTGGGCGACGATCGTGCTGCTTTCTCCGCGCTGGTTCGGCGCCTGTGGTCGGGCACGCCGGTCACGACCATCGGGACGGGGCGCGTCATCGCCGGGCACGACGTCGAGGCCGCGCTCGCCGGAACCGGTCTGCTGCCCGATTTCGCCTATACCAAGCCCGCGCCCGACAGCGAGCTCCTCTTCGCGCATCGCGCGCTCGCCGATGGCGACGTCTATTTCGTCACCAATCGCCGCAACCGTGCGGAGCGCATCGCGGCGCGTTTCCGCGTCACCGGCAAGCTGCCCGAACTGTGGCACGCCGACACCGGGCGGCGCAGCGCCGTTTCGTATCGCATCGAAGGCGGCCAGACGATCGTTCCGCTCGATCTGGCGGGCGAGGAGGCGGTGTTCGTGGTGTTTCGCCGCGAAGCGACCGACGCCAGCGTGACACGCGCCGCGCCGCCGTCGCGGACCGTGGCACGGGTGGACGGCCCGTGGACGGTCACCTTCCAGCCCGGACGTGGGGCGCCTGCGACCACGACGCTGGCGCGGCTGGCGCCGCTCAACGAAAATGACTCCCCTGCGATCCGTTATTTCTCGGGCGTCGCCAGCTATGCGGCGGCCCTGGATTTGCCAAGGACGCTCGATCGCGCGACGCCGCTGCTGCTCGATCTCGGGCAAGTCGGCGATCTCGCCGAAGTGCGCGTGAACGGCGTTGCGGTCGGCACGGTGTGGCACGCGCCCTATCGGATCGACATCGCCGCCGCGGCGCGCCCCGGGCGCAACCGGATCGAGGTGCGCGTGGCCAATCTCTGGGTCAATCGCCTGATCGGCGACGCGCAGCCGGGCGCGCGCAAGCTGACCTGGACGGCGATGCCGAGCTACCGCGCCGATGCGCCGTTGCGCGCGTCGGGGCTGATCGGGCCCGTTACCGTGCTGGCCGCACCGTGACCCCGCCGCAGCGGCGCTATGTGCGCACCGAGATGGCGATCGCGGCGGTCATCAACGCGGCGCTGAGCGCGGTGTTCGTATGGCTGGCGTTCGCCGGCGAGGCGGTCGTGCCGGTGCTTGGCTGGCGCGGGCTGGCGGTCGACACGGTCCCGCAGAGCCTGATGGTCGCGCTGATGAGCTGCCTTGTTCCAACGGTACTGACCCGGCGGCGGCTCGCGGCCGGGCGGGTAACCGCGCTGCCAACCGGGCACAGATGGCCGCGCCACGCGCTCGTGCGCGCGCTGCTTGTCGCCGTACCGATCGCGGCGCTGGCAGGGTTGGTGGGCGCGGCCGTGCTGCCGTTGACCGGACCGTCCTGGCCGTTCGGCGCGGTCGCCGCGCTCAAACCGCTTTATGGTGCGCTGCTCGGTGCCATCATCGCACGGCTGGCGGTGCTGCTCGCCCTTGGCGATTCGCCTGGCCAAAGGTCATGACGGCAATCGGGAAAGTCCTATCGCATTTCAAGCTCGATGATAGCGAACTCACCGTATCCCCGACGAGTGTTTCGTGTCGAAGTAACCCGAATAGAGACTAACGGGTACAGTAGCGGAATATTGTTCATTTCTTCTATTGATGGCTATTTGTACCGTAACACGCGCTCGACCTGGTTCCGATCGCGGTAGCGTCGGAAGTCACGGGCGGGCGGCTCGCGACGGTTCGCTTCTGGCGGGATGATCGGCAGGATCCCGCGCCAGAGCAGGTCTTGGCGGACGCGCCGGCGCTACGCCCAACACGCGCTGCCCGTCGAGCTCGCTCTAAAGGCCGCCGCGCCAGATTTACGAAACGCCCTGTTTGCAATCGCTAACGACGTCGGCGCGCGTCGGGCCGGGGGCAGCAACGCACCCATGTCGCCGCATCTGATAGGGCTAGATGACCTGCGGCCGATTTTTTTAGTTTCCAGGCTTTGGAAGGCGCTGGCGGAGACGGAGGGATTCGAACCCTCGGTACCAGTAAACCCGGTACGGCGGTTTAGCAAACCGCTGGTTTCAGCCACTCACCCACGTCTCCGGATCACGGCGAAGGCGGGCTATAACCGCGCTTTGCTGCCACGGCAACCGCTTGTGCGCATGTTGCTCGCCGCGGAATCGATTCCGCTGGTCGCGACGGCGCCGCTCGTTCATTGGCGCGACAGCCAGGACGGCGCTATCATGGCGCAATTGCAGCCCCGGGGGAGAATGACGATGCACTTGCGCTGGACCAGCGCGCCGAGGATTGGCGCTGCAATCCTGCTCGCGCTAGCGACCGCCGGGGCACCGCTTGCGGCGCAAGTGCGCACGATCGATCCCAACCAGGCGATCGATTCGGATCTGCGCCAGACGCAGCCGAAAGCGCAGCCGCCGCGCCGGACGCCCACCCCGGCCCCCGCTCAGTCGGATCCTGTCCCGCTGTCCGACACGCCGCGCTATCCCGACGCGCCAGGATCGACGGAGCCGGTCGAGTCCGGATCCAGCGTTCCGTCTGCGGGCAGCCCAGCGGGAGCGCCGGCAGGTACGAACGGATCGGCACAGGACGTCGCGCGCGACGGGGCAGAAGTCGAATCGGCCGACAGCCAGACCTTCCAGAAGCAGGAATTGCTCCGCGCCGCCGAGGGGACCTTCGGCAAGGGCGCATCGGGGCTCGCCGGCATCCTTGAGCGCACGCTCAAGGAGCAGGGCTATCCCAACGCCTATATCGCCGGGCGCGAGGCGTCGGCGGCGGTCGTCGTCGGCCTGCGCTATGGCAAGGGCGAGATGTTCCACAAGGTCGAGGGGCGCCAGCCCGTCTATTGGACCGGCCCGTCGGTCGGCTTCGATCTGGGCGGTGATGCCAACAAGGTGTTCGTGCTGGTCTACAACCTCTACGACACCGCGGACCTGTTCAAGCGCTTCCCGGCAGCCGAGGGCCGCGTCTATTTCGTCGGCGGGTTCGCGGCGACCTATCTGCGTCGCGGCAACACGGTGCTGATCCCAATCCGGCTCGGCGTCGGATGGCGGCAGGGCGTCAATCTGGGCTATATGAAGTTCAGCCGGACCTCGAAATGGTTCCCGTTCTAAGCGCAGCGCGGCAGGCCGCTCCAGCGGCCTGACTCGCGCAAGCTCGGCCGGCGGGGCCCGCCCCGACCGACGGCATGGGCTTTGCCTATGCCCGACAAGCGCGTAACGTCCCCCGGTGACCACCACCCGCCAGATCCTCCGCGCCCTGCTCGCCGCCGCCTATCTAGCGGCGGGCATCCTCCACGTGTTCGTGCCCAGACCGTTTCTCGGGATCACCCCGGACTGGGTGCCCTTCCCCGCCCAGGTGATCCTGCTGACCGGCGTGTGTGAGATTGCCGGGGCGATCGGCCTGTTCGTGCCGCGGCTGCGCTGGTGGGCGGGCGTTGGCCTCGCCGCCTATGCGGTGTGCGTCTATCCCGCGAACGTGAAACACGCGCTCGATTTCATCGAAACCGGCCGCGGCGGGCTCGGGCTATGGTACCATATCCCGCGGCTTGCGTTTCAGCCGGTGATCGTGTGGTGGGCGCTGTTCGCCGGCCGCGTGATCGACTGGCCCTTCCCGCGACGGAGCGCAGCATGAGCGATATCGACGACACCATCATCGACACGCCCGAGGGTCCGATGACCTGGGCCGCCTGGAAGAAGAAGAACCCGGTGCAGATCCCGTCGCGGCGCACCAAGGGCAAGGACCTGCCCGTCAAGGTGAAGCGCTTCACCGAACCGAAGTGACGCTCGGTTAGCCGATGAAGCGCCAGCCGAGCGTCTGGCCGGCGTGGAACGGCACGACCGCAGTGTCACCCGCGCCGATCAGTTCAGGAACCGCCTCCTCGCGCCGCTCGAGCGTGATAGTGCCCTCGTTGAGCGGCAAACCGTAGAAACGCGCGCCGTGTTCCGAGGCGAAACCCTCGAACCGGTCGAGCGCATTTTCCTCATCGAACACTGCGAGATAGCTTTCGAGCGCGTACGGCGCGTTGAAGATGCCCGCGCATCCGCAGGACGCTTCCTTGCGCGCGCGGCCATGCGGGGCGCTGTCGGTACCGAGGAAGAAGCTCGGCGACCCCGACACCGCCGCCGCGCGTACCGCGAGGCGATGGCGTTCGCGCTTGATCACCGGCAGGCAATAGGCGTGCGGCTGGAGCCCGCCATCGAACATCGCGTTGCGATTGAGATGGAGATGCTGCGGCGTGATCGTCGCGGCGACGTTCGGCCCCGCGTCGGTCACGAACGCGGCGGCCTCGGCGGTCGTGATATGTTCGAGCACGATCTTCAGCGCGGGATAGTCGCGCACCAGCGGCGCCAGCGTCCGCTCGACGAAGATCGCCTCGCGATCGAAGATGTCGATCTCGCGGTCGGTCACTTCGCCGTGGATCAGCAGCGGCATGCCGATCCGCTGCAGTGTCTCGAGCACGCTCGACAGCGCGCGGATATCGGTGACGCCGTGCGCCGAGTTCGTCGTCGCATGCGCCGGGTACAGCTTGCACGCCGCCCACACGCCCTCGGCATAGCCGCACGCGATCTCCTCGGCATCCGCCGCATCGGTGAGGTAGCAAGTCATCAACGGGGTGAAATTGGTCCCTGCAGGCAAGGCGGCGAGGATCCGCTCGCGATATGCCTCTGCCGCCGCGATCGTGGTCACCGGCGGGGTCAGGTTCGGCATGACGATCGCGCGCGCGAACTGGCGCGCGGTGTACTGCGCAACCGCGGCGAGCATCTCGCCATCGCGGAGGTGGACATGCCAGTCGTCGGGGCGGCGGATCGTGAGGCGCTCGGTCATGCCGACCGCCTAGCGCGCGGCGCGGCGAATCGCCAGCCGCGTATTGCCGCTACCCCTCGCCGCCCCTACCTCCATGCCATGAATGCCACCATGCTCGCCGATCGATCGCTCCTCCGCCTGTCGGGGGAGGATGTCCGCGGCTTCCTGCAGGGGCTCGTCACCGCCGACATGGCCGGGCCCTTCCCGGCCTGGGCCGGCTTGCTGACGCCGCAGGGCAAGGCGCTGTTCGACTTCATCGTCTGGACCGACGGCGACGACGTGCTGCTCGACTGCGAGGCGAGCGTTGCCGAGGCATTGCGGCGGCGGCTGTCGATCTATCGCCTGCGCCGCGCGATCACGATCGAGCAGACCGATGGCGCGGTGCATTGGTCGCGCGAGCCCGGCCAGGGCGTGCCCGATCCCCGGCTGGCCGCACTCGGCTATCGCTGGCTGGGTGAGCCGGGCGAGGCAGCAACCGGGTGGCTTGCGCATCGCCTGTCGCTAGGCGTTGCCGAAGGCGAGGCCGAGCTCGGCAGCGACAAGACGCTGTGGCTCGAGGCCAACGCGCGCGAACTGAACGGCGTCAGTTTCACCAAGGGCTGCTATGTCGGCCAGGAGAACACCGCGCGTATGCACCATCGCAGCAAGGTCAACCGCCGGCTGGTGGTGGCACCGCTCGGCGAGCCGGGCGAGCGCACCCGGGCGACCTATCCCGACCTCGGCCTGATGGTCGAACTGCGCCGCGTCGAAGCGCTCGGCGATGCCGTGGTGCCCGATTGGCTGGCGACGGCGTTAGCGCACGCCGACGCGTAACGCCAACCGCCCCGTTACCGCCCAATCGAGCTGTATGCGAACCCGGCGCGCTCGGCATCGCTCGGCGGATAGACGTTGCGCAGATCGACCATCACCGGCGCCGCCATCGTCGCCGCCAGCCGCTTGAGATCGAGCGCGCGATAGATGTTCCACTCGGTCACGATCACCACCGCGTCAGCGCCCTGCGCGGCGGCATAGGCGTCGGCGCAATAGGTGATGTCGGGCATCATCGTCTTGGCGATCTCCATCCCCTCGGGGTCATGCGCGCGCACCGTGATGCCAGCGTCGAGCAAACTCTGGACGATCGCCAGGCTCGGCGCATCGCGCATGTCGTCGGTGTTGGGCTTGAAGGTCAGCCCCAGCACCGCAACGGTCTTGCCGCGCACGCTCGTCCCGTCGCCGCCGCCCAGCGCCGCGATCACCTTGCGCCCCATCGCGCGCTTGCGCGTATCGTTGACCTGGACGACCGCCTCGACGATCCGCACCGGCGTCTCGTAATCCTCGGCGGTCTTGAGCAAAGCGAGCGTGTCCTTGGGGAAGCACGAACCGCCATAGCCCGGCCCGGCGTGTAGGAACTTCGAACCGATCCGGTTATCAAGCCCGATCCCGCGCGACACGTCCTTGACGTTCGCGCCGACCGCTTCGCACAAATCGGCGATCTCGTTGATGAAGGTGATCTTGGTCGCCAGGAAGGCGTTGGCGGCATATTTGATCAGCTCGGAGGTCCGCCGCCCAGTGAACAAGATCGGGCTCTCGTTGAGATACAGCGGGCGATAGACATCGCGCATCACTTGCTGCGCGCGCGGATCCTCGGTGCCGATCACGATCCGGTCGGGGCGCTTGAAGTCGCCGATCGCGGCGCCCTCGCGCAGGAACTCGGGATTGGAGACGACCGCGATCGGAAAATCGCCGGCGAGTTCGGTGAGAATCTCCTCAACCTTGTCGCCGGTGCCGACGGGAACGGTCGACTTGGTGACGACCACGACGGGGCCGTCGATTGCCTCGGCGATCTCGCGCGTTGCGGCAAACACATAGCTCAGGTCAGCATGGCCGTCGCCACGCCGCGACGGCGTGCCCACCGCGATGAAGATCGCATCGGCCCCGGCGACCGCAGCCTTGAGATCGGTCGTGAAGCGGAGCCGCCCCGCCGCGACATTGCTCGCGACGAGCGTATCGAGACCGGGCTCGAAGATCGGCATCTTGCCCGCCTCGAGTGCCGCAATCTTGGTCTCGTCCTTGTCGACGCAGATCACGTCATGGCCGAAATCCGAAAAGCATGCCCCTGATACCAGGCCGACATACCCCGAGCCGATCATCGTAATCCGCATGAAAAGTCCTCAAATCTCGCAAGCGCACCACAGTCCGGAGGCGCACCGAGGCGCGCTCCACAACTGCCGCTCTAGCCGATCATGGCGGTATTGCCAGCCCGGCGCGATCGCTCGCCGGCCTCACATGTATCGTGCCACCGGCGCACAAAAAAGGGGAGACCGGCTTGCGCCGATCTCCCCGATTTCTGACCAAAGTCAGGTCTGGGCTTAGTTGCCCGAACCCGGACCGTAGGACACTTCCACGCGACGGTTCTGCACTTCGCGAACGCCATCGGCGGTCTGGACGCGCAGATGGGCGGGATCTTCACCGAAGGCTTCGGTGCCGATCGAGCCATCCGGGATCGAATGGGCGGTCATGTACGCACGAACCGCGTCGTTGCGGCGCTGCGACAGACCGACGTTGTACTTCGGCGTACCCGAACGGTCGGTGAAGCCAGCAAGCATGACCTTTGCGTTACCGCAGTTCTGGTACTGCGCGATTGCGCCGTCCAGGATCGAGGCTGCCTCAGGCGTGACGTCCGACTTGTCCCACTCGAAGAACACGATGAACGGTCCAGGCGAGCAAGGCGTCGCGACAACCGGAGCCGGCTCAGGCGGCGGCGGGGCAGGCGGCGGCGGGGGCGGCGGCGGCGGCGGCGGAGCAGCAGGCTCGCCGAAGTTGTACGTCAGGCCTGCGAGCAGGCTGTGCGTACGATAGCGACCGTTGTAGCCACGACCCGCGACGTCGACCAGCTTGACGTTGTCGGCGGTGAAGAAGCGATACTTGATCGACGCGTCGACGTGCTTCGTGATCGGCGCGCGAACGCCGGCGAGGCCCTGATACGCGAAAACCGTGTCGCTGTCGTTGAGCAGGTTCTGCAGGCTGTTGATGCCGAAGCGCTCCTTGACGCGTGCAACACCAACACCGCCGCCGACGAAGCCCTGGATGCCGTCATCGTCGCCGAAGTCGACAAGGCCGTTGACCATGAAGCTCAGTGCGGTCGTGCGACCACGAGCGAACTGGTACGTGCCAGCCGGGTAGTTGCCGACTGCGCCCGACGGGATGAGACCCGGGGTCGTGACCGACGAACGATAGTCATCGACCGATGCGCTCTTGTAGCCGACTTCGGCTTCGAGGCGGAACATGCCAAGGTCGTAACCGATCACGCCATCGACGTCGTAGCCGTAGCGATGATCGACGGTACCGGCGCTCTTCACGTTGTTGATATCGAATTTGATATCTTCCACGAGCACTGCACCACCGTCGACGCCGACATACCAGGACTTATCCCGGGCCAGCGCTGGTGTGGTAACGAGAGCAGTGGAGGCAAGCGCTATGGTAACGGCTAGCTTCCGCATAAAAATCCCCTTCATCTGGTTGTCACTCGGACAGCGCAAACCCTCTACCGAATGGAAGGTTTCCACGCAAGCGCACAAATGTCCGGACTGTTGCTGATTTAACACAGATTTAGTGGGAACCGTCAGCGATTTTCGATGCTACGCGGCAGCGATGAGACCAAGCGTTTGAAGTGCCGCCAGAATCGTTGTGATCGTGGCGCGCGCCTCGGCGTCGATCGTGCTGCCGTTCGCAGGTGCAGCAATGGCCGGCCGCGGGGGCCCGAGCATCGCAAATCCGCCGAGGATAAGGTGCGACGCAGCAAGCGTTCCGACCGTCCAACGGCTGCCATCGAAACGCGCATCGGTCCGATCGGCCTTGCTCCACACCAGCATCCCGGGTTGCGGCGCAACGAACCGCCAGCCCCCCGCAGTCCAACCGGCCAGCGCCTGTGCCTGCCCGCGCCAAGCGCCGCGCGGGGCTGCGCCAACGATCCAGCATGCGCCCGGCAACGGCGCCTCTGGCGGCGTGTCGAGCCCGACCGCCTCGACGCTCGCCTGCACAGCCATGTCGAGCAACGTCAGGGCCTCGTTGTGCGAAAGCTCCTTCTGCGCCTGCCCGGGCTGTAACAAAGGCAGGCCCAGGCGCGTGCTTGTCTCATCGCTCATGCAAATCTCCTGTCATCCGTTGCCGTCGGGAATCGTGATCGTTGCGCCGTCGGATTCGCCGTGCGTGCCGATCTGGACGACGCGCAACACAACCCCGCCCCCTCGGTCCGCGGCCGCCACGACGACACGCGGTTCGTGCGTCTCGATCAGCGTCGTAGCGCCATCGCCGCGCAGCAGCGTGACGCGATACGCCTCGCGCTCTTCGCCTTGCGGAACATCGATCCCATCGCTCCAGCGCCACCCGTTTCTGCTGCGCCGCACCCAAGTTACGCAGGCATCGCCCGCCCCGCTTTCGCGCCAGCGCAAATGAACGGGGGATGGCGGCACGACCGAAGTTCCGCGCACCATAACGCGCGTCGCAACCGGTCCGTCGACGTCGCCGGTCCCCGACGCGAGAAGGCGAAGGTCGGCTCCCAAAGCGGCGAGCGGCAGGTCGAGCGAAAGAGCCGATTCGGCCTCGATCAGCACAAAGCGATCGCCGATCGCCTGCCCCCCCATCGCCGCCTCGGTCCCCCGCCGCCCGCGCCACAACCCCGCCAGCCGCCAGCGCCGCGCGCCAATCTGGGTCGCGGTCGAAAATTGCAGCAGTTCATCGCCCACCAGCGCGAGATTGGCGCCCGCGTCGAGCGCGCGCGGATCGGCGCTTTCGAGCGTCATCGTCGAGTAAGCGAGATCGACCTCGAACGCCTGCGCCTGATCGGCGATCGCACTCGACCCGCGCCCCGGTAGGCTCGCCAGCCGCCCCATGGTTCCTGGCGCTGCGGTCGATCCCAGCGGCGTCCAGCGCGCCCCGCCGTCGAGGCTGTAGAGCAACGCCGCACGCCGCCAGCTCGGCTGCGTTCCGCTGGCGACGATCGTCACGCGCGGTGCCGACAGCAGCGCGTCGTCGAACGGCAAGCTCTCGAACACCTCGATCACCGTGGCGCCCGTCATCACATCGGGCGCCGCCAGCACGCGCCCCGGGCTCGCCGCCACCGGCAGCGTCCCGCCCGCGAGCCGCACGCAGTCGAGCGACAGCACCATCTTTTCGAGCGACCAGCCCGTGACGCGCCACACCCCCGCCACTCCGGCGATCGTCACGCACGCGCCGGGCACCACGTCGAGCGCGTCCCAGCCGAGCGTCACGCTGCGCCGCTCGCGCCCCGCCTCGCCGCGCGCGAGGATGCCGTGCGCAAGCGTCTTGGCGGTTCCGGCATCGATCGCGGCGGGCAGCTCGATTCGATCCTCGCGCCGGCCCGCACCGGGCCGCCGCACCCTCTGCAAACCTATCTGGTACTCGCGCGCCGGATCGTAGTGTGACAGCGTCACTTGCCGCGGCACGCTTTCGAGCGCAGCGACCGCGCGGTGGGGCTTGCCGCTCGAATCGCCCGCACCGCGCGTCTCGCCATTGGCGATCTCGCGCTCGGGCGCAAACCCGGCGCGCATCGCCACGGCCCCGCCGATCGGCGCGAACCACGCACCCCCGGCCTGGGCCAGCGTGTCGAGCACGCTGCCGACACTGTCGCCGTACGCCGCAAAGCCGTCGAGCGGCTGGACCGCGTCTGCCGCGGCCACGCTCCCCTCCGAAAGCGCCTCGGCGATCGCGCCGACCGACACCGGCGCAGCATCGCCGATCACTTCGAAGGTCAGCGACGGAATGCGATTGCCATAATCGGCAAGCTGGAGCGTCTCGAACACCGCATAGGCGATCCCGCGATGCGCCGGCGCGAACACCGCCCCCTCGGCCGCGGCGATCAGCGGATCGACCGGCTGGTCCTCGCCCCCCAGATACAGCCGAAAGCCCGTCGAAACCTTGAAGTCGCCGCCGCTGCCGCGCAGCAGATTGCCATCCGCCCAGATCCGCCCGACCCCGACGATCGGCCGCCCCGATAGCGCCACCGCGAACGACGCCGCATAGCTGTAACTCGTCACGCTCGGCTGGCCCTTGCCGGTGCTGCTCTTCGAGCGGCTCTCGATCAGATCGGTCGACCAGATCACGCACCCGCCGACGCGCATCGTGCCGAACACCTTCTGCAGCGGCGTACCGTAATTCGACGTCTGCAGGTGCAGCGACGCCAGCCGCGGCCCCTCCACGCCCTTCGGCCGCATCAGCACGTCGCGATCGACCACGCCGCCGAGCGCCGCACCGAGCACCGCCCCGATCGGCCCGCCGAGCGCGCGGCCCACCACCGAAAGCACCAACGTCGCCATTTCAGCCTCCTGTCACGCGCCAGCAGCCGAGCATCGGCCACGGCGCCGCCCCCGGCCGCGCGACGACTCGCCGCAGCACCGCATCGGCATGGATCAGTCCGCCAGCCACCAGCACCGCCAGATGGAATTGCGCCGGCCCCGCCGCGAACAGCGCGATATCCCCCGGCGCCGGATCGCTCACGCGCGCCAGCCCGCTCGCGTCGAAGCGCGCGATCAGCGTCGCGGCGTCGCCGCCCCGCAGCGCGTAATCTCCCGGAATGTCCCCGTCGAACCCACCCGCCCGCGCCGCGAGCGCCGCCACGCCAACGCAGTCGAGCCCATGCGCGGGAACACGCCCCTGTAACCGAAACCCGACCCCGATCAGCGCCTCCACCGCCGCCACGACAGCCGCCGCGCGCGTCATGCCCCGGGGTAACGCGTCAGCAAGTCGATCCCCGGCAGGAACGGCTCGCCGCGGAAGTTGACGGCATTGGCGAAGCGCCCGGCACAGGTCGCCAAGCTCTTGTCGCACCCCTCGATCAGCTCGACCAAATCCCCCACCGCGACCGGCAGCGCGGGGTCGCTCCGCAGCGTGACGCTGCTTCCGTCGGACACCGCAATCGCCCCCTCGAGCCCCGAATTCTCCCCGCCGATCCAGCGCAGCAGCCCGCCGCCATATGCGTTGGCGACCGGCTCGACGGCGTCGAGCGTCACCACCCGTTCGTGCCACGCCGCCACCCGCGCATACCGCCGCCGTCCCGCCATCGCGACGCGACAGCGCGCGTCGCCGAGTTCGGCACGACATTCGGGCGAGGTCGCCTCGACCACGGGCCGGTCGAGCGCAGCGGTCGCACCGCGCAATTCGGCGGTGAAGCCGTGCGCGTCGCTCTCGACCGCGCCGATCGTCCCCTCGCCGAGCGGCACGCGACGCGCGTCCGCCCCGCTCCAGTCGACCGCGAACAGCTGGACGCGCGCGCCATCCCACCGCCCGGCGAGCAAATCACGCGCGCCGATCGCCGCACTGGTCAGCGCGCCGGTAATATCCATCGTATCGGCATCGAGCCCGTCGCTGCGCTTGATCGCCGAGGGCGTCATCCCCGGCGCGGCGGCATGGACGAGCCCGTCGATCGCGAGATCGCGGTCATGATCGGTCAGCCCGATCGCCACGCCATCGCGCCGCTCGATCCGCCAGCACAAGGCAAGCGTGGTGAGTGGGCCGGTGAGCAAGGACATAAGATTTCTCCAGAATCCCTCTCCCTTTGGGAGAGGGTGGCCGAGCGCAGCGAGGTCGGGTGAGGGCAGTCCAGCCCGGGAAGGCCCCATACGCGCACTGCACGCTACTCCCGCACCTCGATCAGCGGCACGCTCGTCGTCGCGCCCGCCAGGAACGTCGTCCGAGTGACGCTCAGCGTATCCTCGGCAAAGCGCACCGCCACGTCGAACAAAAACCCCGCACGCACCGCCACCCCAACGCGCGGCGCCGCATCGAGCACGACATACGCCCCCGCCGCGAGCGTGAACCGCGTCGTCTCGACCCCGCCGACCGCGACCCGCACGCTCCCCGCGACCGGCCGCGTGATCCGCCGCACCGCGTCGCCATAGTGTTTGACGAGCGCGAAGCTGACCGTGACGCCGTCGCCTTCCCCCAGCAGCTGATCGCCCGCCCCAAAGCTCGCCCCGCTCGAGGAAAAATCGAACGGATCGCGCAAGCGAAACCCGCGCGCCGGCCCCATCCGCGCGCGGAAGAAGGCCAGCAACGTCGCGATATCCGCCTCCGATCGCACCCCCGGCGCAACATCGTAGCGCGTCCGCGCCTCGGCCCAGCTCGCATTGCGCATTTCCTGCCCGCCCGCGCTCGTGACGATCGCAGTCGAAAATTGCGGCGTCACCTCGGCCTCGCGCCCCAGCGCAAGCGGGAACAGCACATCGTCGAACGGCACCACCGCATCCTCCTCGGTCTCGAAATGGACGAACCCGTCGCGCAACACTTGCGGCAGCGCCCAGACGAACGTCGCCGCCACACCGCGCGCGCGCGCCGCCTCGGCCGCCGCCGCAATCGCGCGCCACTGCGCCTGCTGGTCGCTGCGCAGCACGAAGCCCGCAAAATAATGCGTCTGCGCAACCGCATAGCCAAGCCGCGCCTACGCGATCGCGACCGCGCGCGCCGTGCCCGCGACATCCCCCGCGGTCACGAAATCATAATCCTCGAGCTGCAGCACATCGAACGCCGGCCACGCCCAGCCGAGCGGCACGTTGGCGCGCTTCAGCTCGGGCGCATCGCGCGCCAGTACGCTCGGCAAATAGACCAGCAGATGCGTCTCGACCGCCGGCGCCACCGCCCTCACCGCCGCGACCAGCGCCGCGGTCGAGGCCGCGAGCAGCCTGCCCGCAGCATCGAGCAGGTCGCGCTGTGCGACGCTCGTGACGGCGTGAACGTCCGCAATCTCGACCGGATCCCCCAGCGCCGCCCGCGCGCTCGCATCGTACAGACACGGCCGCCCATCGCCGAGCACCCACCACCACGGCTCGCCAACCTGGAATTTGGGCGCGAGCCCCGCCGCGAGCGCGATCTCGATCACCGCCACCGCAACCGCGCGCAAATACGCCATCGCCCCCCTTCTCGCCGGCGACAGCAGGCACGACGGCGGATCCCATCCGGTCAGCGCCGGCGTGCCATCCCAGGCGCGCTGCTTCCAGTCGCTCCAGCAATGCGCGTCGAACAGTTCATAGCTGATCGACCAGATCACCTCATACCCGAGCGCCTTCGCGCGCACCTCGAAATCGCGCTGCCACGCCGCCGCCGCGACATTGAGCACGCCCCCCGCCAAGCTCACGTAAAAGCCGCCCGAACTCGCCTCGACCCGCAGGAAGTGGCTCATCCCGAGATAGTGGACGATCCTTCCGCGATAGCCGAGCAGCAGCGCGTTCCGCAGCAGCCGCTCGGGCGTGAGATTGTAGCTGTCGTCATACCCGCTCGCGATCTGCAGCCCGTGTTCGGGCACCACGACATCGCCGATCGCAAGCACCGCACCCACTCCCTCGCAGCGAAGCGCGCTCAGCTCGACCCACGCCTCCACCGGCGCGGGCAACGCGGTGCTGCCGCCTTCGACGAACCCCGGCGGCACCAACGAGACGAACATCCGGTCGACATCGCCCGCCCACACCGGGTCGGCGTCGTCGGACAGCCGATAGCCGCCGTCGAGCGCCGCGAAATCGAGCGTGATCGTCGCATCCTCGGGCGTGCCGTCGGCATAATTCCACAGCCGCACATACCAGGCGCGCGCCGCGCCGCTCGCATCGCGCCCTTCGATCGTCAGCACCGGACCGTTGACTTGATCGAGCGCCACCACCCCGTTCGCACGCCAGCGGAACGACAGCCGACAGCCGCGGAAATCGCGCGCCGTCGCATAGCGCAGCAGCGGGTGATCGTGGCTATCCTCGGCCTCCCAGATCAGCCCCGCCAGATCCCCCGCAGTGTAGAACACCGCATCCACCCGGAGCGCGTCGTGACCGATGGTGGTGACGGCGGCCATCATCGGCCGCGGAAAATTGACCGTCCAGAAGCGCGGATCGAAGCGCGTCACCACGCTCTCGCTCTGGATCGTGCGGTCCTGTGCAAGCCAGAATGGCATAAAAGGCCCCTCTCCTTCAGGGGAGGGGTTGGGGTGGGGCCGTAAAGGCCCCGACCACCCAGCACGTCCCCACCCCCAGCCCCTCCCCTGAAGGGGAGGGGAGTCGATCTTACGAAAGCGCCGCCTTCACCGCGCGCGCCACCTGCCGGCTCGACGCGGCGAGCGCTTGCGGCGCATCGCTCCCGCCCCGCACGGTGATCGACACGCGCACATCGCGCGGCCCACCCGCGCCGCCGCTTGCGACGATGCTCCCGCTCGTCGTCGGCACGAACAGTTCGGGCCCACGCTCGCCGACGATATACGGCCGCGCCGGCGACACCGGCCCGCCCGTCGCACGCCCGGGCGATCCGCCGATCAGCCCGCCGAGCACGCCCAGCAGACTGTCGCCCCCACCGCCACCCCCGCCGAGCAAGGCGCTCAACCCGCTCCGCACCGCCGCCGCGGCGATGTCGCCCAGCACCGACAGCGCCACCTTGCGCAGATCCTCGAAGCCGAGGCTCCCGCCCGTCAGCGCCTTGGCCAGCGTGGTCTCGATCGCGCGCCCGGCGCGATCGACTCCGCTCGCCAGCGGCCCGTCGAGGCTCGCGCGCATTGCATCGACATCGCGCGCAAAGCCCGCCGTATCGGCGCGCACGCCGACGACCAGCCGTTCGATTTCATCGTCCATCGGGAAACGCCTCCTGCAATCGCTCGCGCGTCGCGGCATCGGGCGGATCGACCGCCGCAGCCTCGCCACGCAACACCGCGACGACGACCGCCAGCTCGGCGGGTGTCGCACGCCAGAATCGGTCGGGGCTCCACCCCAGCACCGCGCCCGCCAGCCCCGCGAGCCGCGCCGCGGCATCGGCGAAGCACGCCATCACCGCCCCGCCAGGATCTGGCCGAGCAGCACGCGCAGCACCGGCGTCGCCGCGGCGAGCCCCTGCTCGACCAGCGCCTCGCCGAACTGCGCGCGGGTGATCGCGGCGGGCGTCTCCCCCCGGCAATGCCAGAACAGAGCGACCAGCTCGCCAAGCGACAAGGCCCCCGCCGCCGCGCGCTCGACCAGCGCGAACAGCGGCCCGATCTCGCCCTCGGCAGCGACCAGTGCCGCAAAGCTCGGCCGCAGCACGATCGTCTCGCCCGCGATCCGCACCTCCGCCTCGCCGCGCACCGGGTTCGCGGGCGCGCTCATGCCGCCACCACCGCGCCCGAACTCTCGAGGCTCAGCGTGTACGATCGCTCGCCATTGTAATCCCCGGCATAATCGAGCCGCGTGACGAGGAACTTGCCCGACAGCGTCTCGCCGCTCTCGAAGCTCAGCCGATAGTCGTCGATCACCCCGGCGAGGGCATTGCCCTTGATCCGCAACTCGGCGGCCGAGCCCGTAAAGATCCCAGCCCCCGACACGCTGACGCTGCGCACCCCCGCCCCCGACAGCAATTCGCGCCACCCGCCCGAATCCTTCGAGGTGATCGCCACCATCTCGCCATTGACGCTTAACTGCGTAGTGCGCAGCCCCGCCACCGTCGCATAGACGATCGGACTGCCGCCATTGCCGACCTTCAACAAGAAGGCGCTCCCGCGTTCTGCACTCATGCCACTGCTCCTTCGGTTTTCTCATAAAGACGGCGCGTTCGCGGCGTCGGGCGATCAGGTTCGCGCAGAGGCGCAGAGGCGCGGAGATGTCGCGCACCGCTGCAGCGCACTCGCCCCATCCATCAGACGAACGCGTCCGCAATCAGCGAAACCCCTCATCGCCTCCGCGCCTCTGCGCGAACCATTCCACACCGACGCACACGCCCCAGCCGAAGGGGTTCAGCCCGTCGCCAGGACCCGCACGCGATATTCGACGCTAGCGCTCCACGCGCCGGGCGCGCCGCCGCCGATCCGCGATCGCACCAGCACCACGCTCGCCAGCCGCCACCCGGCAAGATCGCGCGGCAGCGCCTCTATCGCCGTGCCCACCGCCGCCGCCAGCGCCTGAATCCGCGCGGGCGCCTCCCCCACATCGCGCACCGTCACGAGCAGCCGCAGCTCGCGCCCAGCGCGATCCTTGACGCTCCAGTCGCCGCTGAGAAGCTCGCCGAGCATCGCATAAGGCGGCGTCGCCTTGACGGGCGGGCCGAGATACACGCCGTTGAGCCCCGCCACCCCGCGCAGCGCGTCGAGCGCCGCCGCCTGCACCACGCTTTCCGCGCTCATGCGAGCAAACTCCCGATCCAGCGCAGTCGCGGATCGTCGGGCGAGATCCGCCCCGACAGCACGACATGCTCGCCCTCGATGCTGATCGCGACGCCCGGCAAAGCGCTGCGCAGCGCCTCCGCCACGCGCACCCGCGCGCGCTCCGCCGCCACCGCACCCGCCGCGCTCCCACGCGCCTCGAGCGCGCTCAGCATCGCACCGACCCGCGCAGCGTCACGTGCCGGAACGGCCGCCACAACGCCGTCACCGCAGCCGGCGGCGCGACACTCGCATCGCGCTCGTCGAACAGATACGCCGCGAGCAACGCGACACCCTGCCGCAGCGGCGCAGGCAGCCCCACCCACGCATCGGCGATCCCGGCGGCATAGCGCACGACCACCAGCCCGCCGCCCCCGACGCGCACCCAGCCATCCCCCGCCGCATCGATGTCGATCGCATACCGCTCAGCCGAGAGCGCACTCCCACCGCGCGTCTCGACCGCGGCGATCGCCCGCACCGGCCGCGCACCAAGCCGCTGCCAGCCGCCTCGCGCCGTCACGCTCTCGCGCAAGGCGCGCGCGATCATCACGTCCCCGGTAAACTGCTCGGCCAGCCCCAGCGCGCTTTCGGCAAAGGCGGCGATGAGCGCGTCCTCGTCGCTGCTCGCCACGCGCAGCACGGCTTTTACCGCCGCCACCGCCAGCGCGCGGTCATCCCCCCCGAGCGTCACCGCGCCCGGGCCATTGTCGTCGATCATGGAATGTCTCCTCTCTCCCTCTCCCAGCGGGAGAGGGAAGGGGCCCGCTCGGCGCAGCCGAGTGGGAAGGGTGAGGGCAGATCGGGCGCGCCACGTCCCTGCCCTCACCCGACCTCGCTGCGCTCGGTCACCCTCTCCCACCGGGAGAGGGAAACCGGCTCAGCTCACCGCGAACTTGAGCAGCTTGATCGCCTCGCTGTTCGCCACGCACCCGCCGATCCGCTTGGTCGCGTAGAAATTGACGAACGGCTTGTTGGTGTAGGGATCGCGCAGGATCACCGTTTCGCTCCGCTCGGCGATGAGATACCCCGCCTTGAAATTGCCGAACGCGATCGCGCACGCATTCGCCGCCACGTCGGGCATGTCCTCGGCCTCGATCACCGGATAGCCGAGCAGGCTCGCCGGCGTCCCCGCGACGAGGCTCGGGCTCCACAGGAACGCGCCGTCGCTGGTCTTGAACTTGCGGATCCGCGCAAGCGTGCTCGCATTCATCACGAACACCGCGCCATGCCGGTATGGCCCGCGCAACGCCTGGACGAGATCGACCAGCCGGTCCTGCGGGTTCGCCGCGAAATCGCCCGCCGCGCCGCTCGCCAGATATTGCAGCGTCCCGAACGCGCGCGCCGCATCGCTGCTCGCCGCGATCGGCGCCTGGAGGAAGCCCTTGGGCCGGTTGACGCCAGATCCATTGACGAACGCCGCCCCTTCCGCGCGCGCGAATTCGGTCGCGATCTCGCCCGCCAGCCACTCCTCGACATCGAACGCGGCGTCGTCGAGCATCGCCTGGCTCGCGCTCGGATTGGCGTAGAGTTCGCCCATCGGCGGCGCGATCTCGGTGAAGCTCGGCGTTCCCGTGCCGCCGCGCGCATCGGTCTCCGCCGCCCAGCCCGACGGCGTGCCGCCCGTGGTCACGAGCTTGCGATACCCCGCACTCCCCACGCGCACGACGTTCGCGACGCTGCGGATCGGCGAGATCGCGGTGAGCGTCGCGTCGATCTGCGCGTCGATCTCGCGCGGGATCGCATAGCCGCCGGCATCGCCGCTGACGCTGCTCAGCGCCTTGATCTCGAGCGTCGCGCCCGAGCGGACGAACCCCGCAAACGCGCCCTCGCCCGGCGCCCCTGCCCGCTCGAGCAACGGCCGCTGCATCGCCTCCATGTGCTGCGCCGCAAAGCTGTCGAGCGCGTCGTGCGTATCGGTCATGCTGGTCTCCTTGGTGTTGAAAAGGATCGGGCGACCACGTCCTCGGTCACCGCGCACGAAAAAGGGGCGCCGCAAGCGCGACGCCCCTTCTGCTGAACTCGAGCGGTGCATCAGCACCGCATCATGCCATCACGCTTGCTTGACGTTCTCCGCGCGTGGCCCCTTCGGCCCCTGGCCGACGTCGAACGTGACCTTCTCGCCCTCGCGCAGATCCTCGTAGCGGACGCCCTCGACGCTCGACATGTGGAAGAACATGTCGGTGCCCGATGCGTCGGCGATGAAGCCGAAGCCCTTGTCGGTCAGTCGCTTGATGGTGCCTTCAGCCATGATCGTTCCTTCGCTCCGCGCGCCGCCGCCCGGGATCGGGAACCGCGTCGGGATGCGTCGGCGTAGCAGCATCGGCGACGCGATGCACTCGCGCGGCGGGGTGCATCGGCGATACGACCAGGCTGACCTCGACCAGCTCGAGCGCGGTCAGCTCGCGCACCCGCCTCCCGCCCAGCCGCGGCCGCACGCCGCGCGCGCGATAGCCGATCGACAGCCCCGCCACCGCCCCGCTGCGCACCAGCCCCGCAAGCCGCGGATCGTCGACTCGCGCGACCACGCGCAGCCCACGCGCATCGGTCGCGATCCGCTCGATCGCCCCGACCGGGACGCCGCGATGCTGCCACAGCAACGGCACGCCCGCGCTCACCCCGGCAAACGCCCCCGCGCGGATCACGTCGCCCCCGCGATCGACCGTATCGAAGATCGCGGCATAGCCGGCAAAGCGCACGCCGTCGCTCACTTGACCAGATCCCAGAACCCGAACTTGACCGCGAGCCCCGTCAGCAGCAGCGCCGCCGCGATCCGCACCACCCAGCCGACCACCGCCTTCCACACCGAGCGCTTGGCATCGCGCCACGCGCCGAGCAGCGCGCGCAATTCGGCCATGTCCTTGGCGGCATCGGGGTCGTCGAGCCCGAGCCGCGCCAGCGCACGCGCCGCCGCCAGCTCGCCGCCTTCCTCGGCGATCGCGCGCAGCGTCGCCAGATCGGCGCCTTCCTGCGCGCCCTGCGCCAGCAATTGCGCCAGCAGCGTACCCTCTGCGAGTGCCATAGAGATTCCTTTCGAAACGCCCTCTCCCATCGGGAGCGGGAGCGGGAAGAGGCCCGCGCCGAAGGCGTGGGAAGGGTGCGGGCAAAGGTCAGGGATCGAAGGTCACAGCGCGAGGCGCACCCTCACCCCACCAGCGCTCCGCGCTGCGCTTCGCCCTCTCCCGGAGGGAGCGGGTTTGCGAGCCCGACCATCGCGCGCTGTTCGTCGCGCGTAAGAAACGGCGCCGCGCTCACCTGTGCCCACAGCCGCTCGCGATCCTCGGCAAGCGCGGGCACGCGGTCGAGCGCCACGCTAAGCGTCGCCCCCGCGAACCAGCGCTCGACGCCTTGCGCGACCCCGGCGAGGATCGTCCCCGCGAGCGGCAGGATCGCCTGGCGCCACAAGGCGCGGTTGGCTTCCCTGTAATTGGCATAGGTCGCATCGCCCGGCAGCCCCAACAGCATCGGCGGCACCCCAAAGCTGCACGCGATCTCGCGCGCCGCCGCCGCCTTCATCTCGGCAAAATCGAGATCGGCCGGGGTCAGGCTCAGCGCCTGCCATTTCAACCCGCCTTCGAGCAGCATCGGCCGCCCGGCATTGCGCGCACCGGCAAAGCTCGCATCGAGCTCGTCGCGCAACCGCGCGAACTGCTCGCCCGACAGCGCCGATCCGTCGCCCGGATCATAGACCAGCGCCCCCGATGGCCGCGCGGCATTGTCGAGCAGCGCGGTGTTCCACGCCGCCGCGGCATTGTGCAGCGCGATCGCGCCCGCCGCCGCACCGAGACAGCCGAGCCCGTAATGGTCGTCGAGCGGATGGAACGCCTTGATATGGACGATCTGCGGCCGCGGATCGTCGGCCACCAGCCGCACCGATTGCGTGCCCACGCCGTAGCGATACGCGACCGGCCACCCCCCGGCATCGGCCTCGACCGTGACGCGCTCGGGCCGCAGCGCGAACAGCTCGACCAGCCGCCCCTGCGCGTCGGTCAGCAGTTGGACATAGGCATTGCCGTGGAGCAGCAACTGCGCGGCGAGCGTCGCAGTCAGCGCCTGCCCGGCCGAGCGCGCCTGCACCAGCCGCACCAGCTCGGGCGTCCCGTCGAGCGGCGCCTCGCCGAGCGCATCGGCGATCATCCGCACCGACCGCTGCGCAACCGCGTTGCGCAGATACAGCGCGCGCACCTGTTCCTGGTAACTCGCCGGAATCGCGCCCGCCCCTTCGACGAAGCGCGAACTGCGACGCGCCTCGAGCACCGGACGCGACTCATCGCGCCCGGCCTTGCGCCCGAACAATTTGATGCTGATCTCCTGCTGCTTTCTCCCGCCCGCCTGCGCGAGGGGCGCCTTCTTACCCCCCCGCTTGCGGAAGGGGCGCCTTCTTGCTCCCCTCCCGCTTGCGGGAGGGGCTGGGGGAGGGCCCGCGCCTACTCAAAACCTCGCGTCAAACGTCGCGCGGCTACCCCCGCGTCGCGAACCAGATCACGTGGCGCGGCCCCTTGCCGTTCTGCCGCGCCTTGACGACGACTTCCTCGACATGGAACCCCGCCCCCTTCAACCGCGTCACGAAACGCGGATCGGGCCCGGCCGACCACACCGCGAGCACACCCCCCGGCCGCAGCGCCTCGCGCGTGATCTTCAGCCCGCGCGGCGCATACAGCCGGTTGTTCTCCGCGCGCACCAGCCCGTCGGGACCGTTGTCGACATCGAGCAGGATCGCATCATAGCCCGCAGCCCCCTCGCTCGCGCCCGCCGCGATCGCGGCGGCAACGTCGCCCTCGAACACGCGCGTGCGCGGATCGTCGAGGCAGCCGGCGGTGACAGCCGCCATCGGCCCGCGCGCCCAGGCGAGGATCTCGGGCACCAGCTCGGCGACCGTCACCTCGGCCTTCGGCCCGACTTGCCCGAGCACCGCGCGCAGCGTAAAGCCCATGCCGTACCCGCCGATCAGCACGCGCGGCGCGGCGACCTTGGCGATGCGCGCGCACGCCAGCGTTCCCAGCGCCTCTTCGGAGCCGTTCATCCGCGTGCTCATCAATTCGTTGCGATCGACCACGATCATGAAGTCCGCGCCGCGCGCATAGAGCGTCATCACGTCCCCACCGGGGATTTGCGCGCTGTCGATCAATTCCCGCGGCACCATCGCTGCGCTCCTTCATGCTCGGGCCAAGCCTGGCCGGGCCGCCGGGCCATAAGCCCAGAACCCACGAAACGAAAGGCACCGAGCGCGCCAGGCCACATACCCATGCTTCCGATCGGCCGATCGTGCGGCTGCGACAGGCTGCGTTTTGCACTCCCGTCGCCCGCCTCCCGGCCCCCTCGAGCCCATGGAGCGCGCCCACCACCCCGCAGTGCGGAGGCCGCACGCCGCCGACTCACCACGGCCGCACGCGCGCCGCCTTGCGCTTGACGATCATCAGCTCGGTCAGCGCCCACACCAGGGCATCCGCGCGATCGGGCGATCGCCCCGGCCCGCGATACGCCCCGCCAACCACCAGCCCGCACAATTCGGCCTCGAGCTCGGCAAACACCCCGACATGCGCCACCTTGCCGCGTTCGTAGAGCGTCGCGACCGGCTCGGCCCGCGCGCCCTTGCCGAGCTTGGCATGGACCAGCGCGAGCGGCAGCGCGGCATCGGCGGCGAACAGCACGCTCGCCACCATCTGCCCGCCCTGGTTCTTCTCGGCGATCACGCGGTCGGCGCCGTGCCGCGCCGCACACGCCACCACCGCGCGCGCCCACCCCTCGGGCGAAAGCCCCGCAACGCTCGCATCCTCGAGCACATAGCCGCGCCCGTCGCGCCCGAGCGCGACCGCGACGATCCCGCACGCATCCCCGCTCCCATCGGCACTCCCCGCCGGCGGATCGACCGCGACCACGACCCGCACCGTCTCGGGCGCGGCATCGACCCGGCAATCGTCGAGCATCGCGCGCGTCCACAGCGCGCCGTCGAGGTCCTCGATCAGTTCGCCCGCAATCTCCTGCCGCCCGAGCCGCGTCCCGCCGTATTGCGCCTCGATCGCCTCGAGAAAGGCATCGGGCAAATGCGGGTTGTCATGGCTGCTGCCACGCGTCTCGACCGTCCCCGCCGCGCCCATCACGCGCTGCAGCAGCGGGACGGGGCGCGGCGTCGTCGTCACCACGACGCGCGGGTCGGCGCCCTGCCGCATCCCGAGCATCAGATTGTCCCACGCCGCATCGCCGTAGCGCCATTTGGCGAGCTCGTCGCACCAGGCGATCTGATGCTCGGGTCCGCGCAATTTCTCGGGCGCCGCCGCCGAGAACACCGCCGCGACCGCCCCCGACTCGAATTCGACGACGCCATCGGCGCGGCGATAGGCGGTCCGCTCGCCACCATGCGCGACGCTGAGCAACCCCGCCTCGCCCTCGATCATCACGCGCCGCACATCCTCCTCGGTTGCGCCGACCAGCGCGATCCGCGCCTTGGGATGCGCGCGCGCCATCGCGCTGACCCATTCGGCCCCGGCACGCGTCTTGCCGAAGCCGCGCCCGGCTCGAATCAGCCAGACGCGCCACGCACCCGGCGGCGCGAGCTGTCCGGGATGCGCCCAATAGCGCCACGCATTGTTGAGCGTGCGCAATTGCGGGCGGCTCATGCGGTCGAGGATGGAAATCTGGTCGGCACGGTCGAGCGCGGCGAACTGATCGAGCAGCGCGTCGAGATCGGGGCCGGCATCTGCGCGCCTGCGCTTTGCCCGCGTCATGCCAGGCCACTCCGCGCGCGCCGCCGGGCGCGCGCCGCAAGCTTGGCGAGCAAGGCATCGCGGACTTCCTCGATCGTCGTATGCTTGAAGGCGAAGGGGGTGCGGCGCCGCGCGTTGTGCGGCGTGTCCGCGGCACGCATCGCCTGATGCTGGCGCACCAGCTTGAGCGCCGCATCCGGATCGATGGGCGCCGCCGCGACCGCGCCCGGGTCGCCGATCATCGATCCGTCGTCGCGCTGCCCGAGCGCGAAAGCGAGCACTTTGGTCTCGAGCAGCTCGTATCCGAGGTCGATCGCCTCGCGCCACTGTTCGGCGAAGGCGGCGTCGCGGCGGCGCAGCGCATACACTCCGCTCGCCGAACTGCCGACCGCCTTGGCCGATTGCGCGATATTACAGGTCGCAGCGAGATGATCCAGGAACGCCACGCGCCTGGCAATGGTCCATCCGTCACCGCGCGTCGTGTAAACACGGCGCGGCTTGCCCGTGGTTGCAAGCGTGCCGAGCGTATCCGTACCCAGCGCCTCAGCGTCCTTACCGGTCGCCTCCCCCGTCATCGCGCTCTCCCATCGCTGCCGCAGCGCCAAACAAAAGGGGCCGCAGGCGTTTCCGCCCCGGCCCCTCAAGGTCGCAATTCTGCATCGTTCCTGTTATGTACCAAAACAGCGCGACGATGTCAAGCGGTTTGTACCGCTTTGGTTCGCGTTAGCGGCAGCGGACCTCGCTGTTGTTCTGGTCGACGCTCTTGCCGAGCACGCCGCCAGCAATCGCGCCGAGGATCGTGCCGACGCCGCGCGAATGGCCGCCTGCAATCACGTTGCCGAGCGCACCGCCACCGACCGCGCCGACGATCAGGCCCGTCGTGCCGTCGTTGCGCTTGCAGTAATAGCGGTCGTCGCTGCCGCGATAGATGCGGTCGTCGCTGCTCAGCACACGCTCCTGATAGCGGTTCGGATCGGCGCGATAATAGCGCGTCGGGTCATAGCCCGCCTCATAGCGGTCGTCGTAGCGCGGATCGGCATACCGCGGGTCGGCATAGCGCGAGTCGGTATAGGCCGGGCGAACGTCGCGATACCCACGCGCGCGCGCTTGCTGGTAGCGATCGAACTCGGCCCGGAAGATACCGAGCTCGGTGTCGAGACGCTGCTGCGCCTGGGCGAAGCGCTGATCTTCGGCCTGGGTCTGGGCGAGCGCAGGCGTAACGCCGGCAAGCAACAGCGCGAACGCGGGGACAAGAAAAGCGAGACGGCGCATAGGGACCTCCAATTGGTTACGGCACGATAACGACTCGACCCCGCTTTGGTTGCGACCGAACCGGCCCAATCTCAGACGATCGCGTCGACCACCCCGCGCCACGCCGCGACTTCGTCGTCATGGCGCGTCGTCACGGTGACGGGACCGGCTGTGCGCGTCGCGAGATGAATATCGACCGAACCGCGCCATTCGACCGTCGCATTGCCCGAGAGGCGCACCATCCCGTCCTCGCGCGCCTCGGCACGGACCAGCCCGCCGCGATTGTGCACCGTGATCTCGGTGCCGAAGCCGCAGCGCCGCGTCAGGCATGCGGCATAGGTCGATGCCGCCATCGCGCTGCCGCAACTGTCGGTGAGGCCGACGCCGCGCTCGAAGGTGCGCACGAACAGCAGATTGGCGCCGCGCACTTCGACGAACGAGACGTTGGCGCGGTTGGGCAACCAGTCGGGCGCCGCCTCGCATTGCGTGCCGAGCGCGACGAGTTCGACCTCGTCGATCGTCTCGACGAAGCAGACCAGATGCGGGTTGGGAATCGCCACTGCGGTAAACACGCGCTCGCTGCCGAGCTGCGCGATCGGCGCTTCGACGATCCGCTCGACGCCGACGTGCATCGGCCAGTGCGACACGTCGAGATCGACCGGGCCGGCCACCTCGCGGATCGTCACCACGCCCGCGGCAAGATCGGGATCGCGCGAGACGTGCGCGTCGGACGTCTTGAGCCGCACGCGCGCCTCATCGATCCCCAGTGCCTCGAACCCGGCGCGCGCGACGCAGCGCAAGCCGTTGAGGCACGTCTCGGCCTCGCTCCCGTCCGAATTGAACATCCGCATCCCGAACTCGTGCGTCGCATCGCTCGCGGTGAGCAGCAGAATCCCGTCGCCCCCCACACTCCCGCCGCGATCCGCGAGCGCGACCGCGACGCGTGCCCATTCGTCTTCGGACAGCGCGAGGTCGCGCGCGTCGATCAGCGGAAAATCATTGCCCGAACCGTGGCATTTGAGAAAGTCGATCTGCATAGTCAGCGCCTTAGCGGGTGCACGGGGAGGGCAACAAGCCGCGCGCGATGACTCGCGCGCAACGGACGGCGAGCGCCGCGTGGGTCAGAACCGGATGCAATAGCCGGTGTCGGGCTTCGCCTGCCCCGCGACCTGCAACCGCCAGATCCGCTGGAGTGCATCGATCCCGCTGTCCTCGTCGACTTTCACCAGCCCCGCCGCAAGCTCGACAAAGCCGTCCCACTGCGCCGCGACCGCCACGTTGAACGCATCCTGCCCGATCTCGCCGATCAGCGTCGTCGCGGCGTCGGGCGCAAAGAACCAGACGGGCTTGGGCACGAGCGGCAGCGCGGACGCAGTGGCGGCGTCGTGATGCGTCACGCCAACGCGCAGGCTGTGCGCGATCCGCCCCGCCAGCCGCGCATAGACCGCCTCGAGCACTGCGGCATCGCCGGCAAAATCGATCAGCACGCTCGGTCCCGTCGGGGCGAGCGTATCGATCGCGTCATAGGCGAGCACGCTGTCGTACAGCCCGGTGCCCTCGACGAAGCCGACATTGGCGGCCGCGGTCAGCCCGATCCGCTGCAAGCCGGGGCTGCGCGCCCGCAACACATAGGCGGCGGCGATCGCAGTCTTGCTCGATGCGCTCGTCACCACGACGCTGTGCGCGCCGTGGTGGTCGGCACGGCGCAACGCGTCCTCGATCAGGAAGCTCGTCAGGAACAGCGGCTCGAACAGCATCCGCAGCGCCTCGCGCTCGGGCGTCGCGGGCAGCTCGGCGCCGAGCCGGCGATATTGGTTGTAGACCGCGCTCATCGGCTGGCGGTGCGGCGCCATGTCGCGGAACAGCCCGCGGCCGATCTTGCCCGGCGTTACGAGCAGATGCGATGCCACCGGCATGAAACCATAGACGCGCTCGCCGACCGCGATCTCCGCGCAGCGCGAGGCGACGACGCGCGCAAAGCCCCAGGCCGGCACCACGCCCCACCCCTCGGGCGCGGGGAAGAATTTCCAATAGCCGACGGTCTCGCCGACCACGCCGTAGGTCACGGTATTGGCGGTGATCGCGATCGCCTCGACCTGGAGCAGCACCTCGCCTGCGCCCGGGTCCGACACGAGCGTTTCGTTGACCGCCAATTGGTCGAGCGCATCGCGGCGCACCAGCATTTCGCGCTTGATCGGCATGGCAGTCTCCTCGTTGCGTCGGCGCACCTTGGCGTGCCGCGCGGTGCGAGGCCAGCGTTATACCGGGTGCGTAACGTCGTGCAGCATCGGCACCCCATAGGACCATGCCGCGGCTGCGCACCTTGGCGTGGGCCTCGTCGGCTGGAGCTCCTGCGCCAGAGCGAGCTGCTCGGCCAACACCAGCGCGACGAGTTGCGAGCGGTACAGCTTTTCGAGATCCTCGTGCATCGCGCGAATCGAATCGCACAGTGCCAGTCCGGCCAGCTCGAGCTGCGTGTTGATCTGGTGTTGCAAGTGCGCGGCATGGGTCGACAAGGGCATGCCGCGGGTTTCCGTGATAGGAATGAGGGAAACGTGCGCGAGCGTGGTTAAGAGCGGCGCCACGCCGCTTCATCGCAGACCGTAGAAATCGGCGAGCCGGTCGAGCGCGAGCGTCAGCACCAGCCGCCCCGCGCGCTGTGGCCAACCGAGCGCCTTTTCGGCGACCGGCAGCCCCTCGCCCGCGCACACCACGCGCCACAGTACATCGCTCAACCCCTTGCCGACCGCCGCGATCGCCGCGTCGAAGCGGCGCTTGGCGGCGATCTGCGCGAGCGTCGGGTCGAGCGCATCGCTCCCGCCATCGACGCGCGCACTCCAGCTCATCGTGACTCGCGGCGCGATCGCCGCGCGCTCGTAATCGGCGCGCAACCGCTCGCCCGCCTCGAACTGCCGCGCGTCGACCAGCCCGCGCGCCCGCAGCCAAGCGAGCGGCGACTCGGCCTGGTTGACCGTGACTCGGCGCCCACCCCTCGCCGCTGGCGCGTCGCCCACCACACCGTCTATGAAATTGCGCTCAACCAGCTCCCGCATCGTTCCGCTCCTTGCTCGAGTCGCGTAGGGGATTGCCATGCGGGCGCGCTTGTAGGACAGCGAAAAAACCGATCTGGTTAGGAGCTTGCCGATGATCACCGCGATTCGCGAAGTCCGTCGCGCCAAGGGGATGACGCTCGACGACGTCGCCCGCGCCTGCGTCCCGCCAACCACCGCCCAAACGATCGGCCGCCTCGAAACCGGAACGCGCACAGTTTCCGTCGCCTGGCTAAACCGTATCGCAGCAGCACTCGGCGTTCAGGCGGCCGATCTCGTCACGCTGCCCGACCGCGTCGAGATCGCCGTCGCCGCGCTACTCGATCCAAGCGGCGCGCACGCTCCGCGTCAGCCCGCGACGATCGTCCCACCAACCGCCGCGCCAGAGCATGTCGCGGTCAGCGTCCAGGCCGGGGTCGGCGAATATCGCGCGGGCGATCAGATCTGGTGCGCGCGGATCGCACCCGATCGCTTTGCCAGTGCACTCAACCGCGACGTGCTCGTCCCGCGCCCCGCAGGCCGCTTCCTGTTCGGGCGACTGATCGGACGTGAGGGGCCAGAACCAGCCGGCGGCGGCGGCAAGCTGCATCTGCTCCCGCTCGGACCGGGGTCGCGCCAGCAAGTCGTCGCCGACCCGGCATGGATCGCGACCGCGGTCACCTTGGTGCGCAGCCTGTGATGCGCGCTCTGCTGCTCGCCGCCCTCGCCGCGCTGCAAGGCGCCGCCGCGCCCGCGCCCGTCGCCACGCCTGCGCCGATCACGCCCGAACCGGCGCGCATCCTCGCAAGCTATCCGCACGACACCAGCGCGTTCACCGAAGGCCTGCTGATCGACCGCGGCACGCTTTACGAAAGCACTGGCCGCGAGGGTCAATCCGACATCCGGCGCGTCGACCTGACGAGCGGTCGCGTCCTCGCCCGCGCGAAGCTCCCGCCCGCGCTGTTCGGCGAGGGGATCGTCGCGTGGCGCAACGACCTTTTCAGCGTCACCTGGCACGGCGGCCAGGGCTTCCGCTGGAGCTTGCCCGCGCTCAAGCGTAGCGGCGGCTTCCGCTATGACGGCGAAGGCTGGGCGATGACGGAGGACGGCCGCAACCTGATCCTGTCCGACGGGACGCCCGTGCTGCGCTATCTCGATCCCAAGACGCAGAAGGTCGTGCGCCGGCTTACCGTGACGCTCGGCGGGCGACCGCTCGAACGGCTCAACGAGCTCGAATATGTCGATGGCGAGATTCTCGCGAACATTTGGATGACGCGCTACATCGTGCGGATCGATCCCGCCGACGGGCATGTCCGCGGCGTGATCGACCTCGCGCCGCTGATCGCGCAAGTCGGCACAACCGATCGCGATTCGGTACCCAACGGGATCGCGTACGATCATGCGACGCATAAGCTCTACGTGACGGGCAAGAACTGGCCGCGCCTGTTCGAGATCGCACGGCCCCAGCGCCCGTCGTAACGCACGCCGGGAAGGCGGGAACGGCAACGCCGCCCCGCCCCATCCCCTCAGCAGCTGCAGCCGAAGCCCTTTTTGAGGATGAGCTTGCCGGCGACCGACAGCGTGACCTGGACGCCGCACGGGATGCCCCATTTGGTGCAAATGTCGAGGCACGCCTGCACCGCGGTGCCCTCGGGCACCCAGGCGGGGACGGTGAAGCACTTGCTCCCGATGCCGAGCGGCAGGTTGATGCAGACCTTGTGGTTCTTGACCGTGACACTGATGCACTGCGCCCCGATCATCATCGCGCCGTCGGTCAGTTCCATCGCGCCGGGGGCCAGGCTCGCGTGCAGCTCATCGCTATGCGCCTTCGCGGCCGCCAGCGATTGCTTGATGATCTCCGAATCGAATGATGCATGCTCGTGCGTCGCCATGATGATCCTCCTTGTTTTTGCCAGGTTTTGGCAACGACAAGTCTATCAAGGCTTTGAACACGACTGAGCGGAGACGCACCCATTTCGGCGGGAAGCGACGCGCGTCTGGCAAGGGGAGGCGGTGGGAATGGTGGGCGATGACGGGCTCGAACCGCCGACATTCTCGGTGTAAACGAGACGCTCTACCAACTGAGCTAATCGCCCCAACCGCGCATCCGCGCGTCGGTGGAGCGCGACTGCCACGCCTTGCGGCGCAAGGCAAGCCGGCCGATCGCCAAAGCCGCTAGCCAAGCGCCATCCCAGCGGCCCGCAATGCCGCGAAATAGTGCCGCATCCCCATGCTCGCGCGCCGCGAAAGGCCCATGAACGCGCGGCGGCGGTCGAAGGGATCGGGGCGGCGTTCGAACAGCCCCGCTTCGGTCATCCGCGCGATCCAGCGCAGCGCGGTCGTCGGCGCCACCGCCGCGGCGATGCACAGGCTCGATACCGAGACTTGCGCTCGCTCCAATTCGGCGGCGAACAGATCGAGCAGCATGTCCCAGGCAGGGTCCTCGAACAGTCCTGCGCCGAAATGCTGGTCGCGCAAACGTCGCGCGCGAATCGCCTTGCGGATCTCGCGGGCGGCAATCTCCACGGGCGGCGCGTCGATCGACTGCGTGCGATACGATAGCGTCGGCTCCTCGACGCTGCGCGCGAAGCCAGGATCGGCATGGGGTGCCGGGTCATCGCGCGTCAGCCGCGCGAGCGTTTCGGCAATCCGCGCGACTTCTTCGTGCAGGCGCCGCAGTCGCGTGGCTTCGCTCTCGCGCACGACGTCATAGGCGCGCTCGCCGTGCCCGCTGGCGGCCAGACACAGCGCGACGACGCGATCGGCGAGTGTCGGGCCACATAGCAGATCGACGCCCGCCCCGGTCAGCGCCCCTGCAACCAGATCGATCTGGCGCGGTTCGATCGTCGCGACGATGCGGGTGGTGTCGCGACGCGCGATGCCGTCGAGCACCGGCAGCACGTGGGCGAGCACCGCATCATCGACTCCGGCAGCTTCGGCGAGCACGATTCCGACAGCACCTTGCTGCTCGAACCGGTCGAGCGCGTCATCCCAGCCAACGCGGGCGAGCAAGCGTCCTTGCGCCGCGGCGACCGCATCCTCGGCGTTTCGGACTGCGTCCTGGTCCGCGATGATCAACACGCCCCCGCCCGAAGCGCCGCGGGCGGACCAGTTCGTCGATTGCGTGATCGCCATCATGCTCGCCCGCCCCCAATGCCCGGCGGATGCCGTGCCGACATCCGCAAATTACGCATTACTCCGAAACGGGGTAGCCTAAGTCACGCCGATTCGGGGGTAACCGCCGCGGTGCTCAGGGATCGAATCAGCAATCAGATCCGAAACGGACGAGACCGCTTTGGAACGCCCCAGACAATCCCGCCGGATCGGCGCTCGCGCTTATTCGATCGCCTTGACGATTTCCTCGACCATCTTCTTGGCGTCGCCGAGCAGCATCATCGTATTGTCCATATAGAACACGTCGTTGTCGACGCCGGCATAGCCGACCCCGCCCATCGAGCGCTTGATGAACAACACGGTCTTGGCCTTTTCGACGTCGAGCACGGGCATGCCGTAGATCGGCGAGGTCTTGTCGGTCTTGGCCGCCGGGTTGGTGACGTCGTTGGCGCCGATCACGAAGGCGACATCGGTCTGCGCGAATTCGGAGTTGATGTCCTCGAGCTCGAACACGTCGTCATACGGCACGTTCGCCTCGGCGAGCAGCACGTTCATGTGCCCAGGCATACGTCCCGCCACGGGGTGGATCGCGTATTTCACGCGGACGCCATTTTCCTTGAGCTTGTCGCCCATCTCGCGCAGCACGTGCTGCGCCTGGCTCACTGCCATGCCGTAGCCCGGCACGATGATGACCTGTTCGGCCTGGCCGAGCAGGAAGGCGGCGTCCTCGGCGCTGCCGCGCTTCCACGGTCGGTCGGTAGCAGCCGCCGCTGCCCCGCCGGCGCTGTCGCCGCCGAAGCCGCCCGCGATTACCGAGATGAAGCTGCGGTTCATCGCCTTGCACATGATGTAGCTGAGGATCGCGCCCGAGCTGCCGACCAGCGCGCCGGTGATGATCATCGCCGTATTGTGCAGCGTGAAGCCCATCGCCGCGGCCGCCCAGCCCGAATAGGAATTGAGCATCGACACGACGACCGGCATGTCCGCGCCGCCGATCGGGATGATCAGCAGGAAGCCGATCACGAAGCTGAGCAGCGTGATCGTCCAGAAGATCCACGGGCTCTGGTCCTGCGTGAAATAGGCGATCAGGCCAAGGATCGCGGCGAGCACGCCGAGATTGATGACATGGCGCCCGGGCAGCATGATCGGCTTGCCACCCATATTGCCGTTGAGCTTGAGGAAAGCGATCACCGAACCCGAGAAGGTGATCGCGCCGATCGCGACGCCGAGGCCCATTTCGATCCGGCTGACCGGGAAGATGTAGGCGAGCGGCACGCCGGTGTCGGTGACAAGCATCTGCGCGATGCCGAACGCACCGGGGTTGAGATAGGCAGCGCACGCGACGAGCACTGCAGCCAGACCGACCAGCGAATGGAACGCCGCGACGAGCTGCGGCATGTCGGTCATCGCGATGCGGCGCGCCGTGGTCACGCCGATCACCGCGCCTATGCCGATCGCGGCGAGGATCTCGACGAAGGTCAGCGCATCGATGCGCGACAGCATCGCGACATAGTCGAAGCCGGTGTCGGTCGTCCCGACCGCGAGCGTCTGGATTGTCGGGACGTGCGTGATGAGCGTCGTCACCACCGCGATGGTCATGCCGATGATGCCCATGCGGTTGCCGCGCTGCGAGGTCGCCGGGCTCGACAGCCCGCGCAGCGCGAGGATGAAGCACACCCCGGCGACGAGATAGGCGAGCGATGCCCAGGGATTGACCGTTAAATGTTCCACGTGTTCGAACCCCTTACCGTCACCCCGGAGCTGTTCCGGGGTCCACCGCGCCATTTGCTCCAGCGTCAGTGGATGAGTGGACCCCGGCACCAGGCCGGGGTGACGAAATTAGTGCTTCGCCGCCGCCGGCGCCTTCTTCTTGTACATCGCCAGCATCCGCGCAGTGACCGCAAAGCCGCCAAAGATGTTGACGCTCGCCAGCACGACGGCAAGCAGCCCGAGCCATTTCGACGTCGCCCCGCCGCCGCCGATACCGGCCGCGGCAGCTGCAATCAGCGCGCCGACGATGATCACCGAGGAGATGGCATTGGTCACCGCCATCAGCGGCGTGTGGAGCGCCGGCGTGACCGACCAGACGACGTAATAGCCGACGAAACAGGCCATCACGAAGATCGAGAGAATCGAGATGAAGTCCATAGTCAGTCCCCCAGTCGGTCAGGCGGCGGCGCGGCGGGGTTGCGGGACGGGACGCCCCAATTCCCGCGCCGCCTCGATCCAGCACCCGATCGCGTCGTAGATATTGTCGAGCGCCTCTTGCGGGGTCTCGCCATCGGAACGGCAGCCCGGAAGTTCCGGGGCAACCGCAGTATAGCCGCCGCCATCCGCGGCGGAGAGCGGCAGGATGTCGACTTCGTAATCGAACGGATTCATCTCCGTAATCCCTGCACTGCGTCGACGAACCGTACGAGCTCCCGAATGTAGATCGGCTTGATCGGCCGATGCGCCGGGATCGTCAGGATTTCGGGTCGCTCGACATGCTTCACCTTATAATGTGACCCCTTGCGCGGTGGCGTGCAAGCGATCCCGAACCCGTCGCACAGCGCCGCCACATCCTCGATCCGCCGATCGCGCGGGTTGGCGCGCATGCGCTCGAGGAGTTTGTCGGCATTGGCCACGGCCGGGCATCATCCCAGCAACCGCGCGTTGACGACCTTGCCACCCTGCGTCAGCCGGATCGCATCGCCGATCTCGGCGTCGAGCACGGGCTTGCCGGCCTCCTTGTCCCAGAAGGCATTGAGGAAATTGTACAGGTTACGCGAGAACAGCGCCGACGCATCGGCCGCAAGCCGCGACGCCACGTTGCGATAGCCGACGATCGACACGCCGTTGACCACGACCACCTCGCCCGCAACCGCGCCCTCGACATTGCCGCCCGCCTCGACCGCGAGATCGACGATCACCGAACCCGGCTTCATGCTTGCCACCTGCGCCGACGAGATCAGCCGTGGCGCGGGGCGCCCCGGGATCAACGCGGTGGTGATGACGATATCCTGCTTGGCGATATGGCCGGAGACCAGTTCGGCCTGCGCCGCCTGATATTCGGGGCTCATCTCGCCGGCATAGCCGCCCGAGCCCTCGCCCTCGATGCCCGCGACGTTCTCGACGAAGATTGGTTTCGCGCCGAGCGACTGGATCTGCTCCTTGGTCGCCGAGCGCACGTCGGTCGCCGAGACCTGCGCGCCCAAACGCCGCGCGGTGGCGATCGCCTGCAGGCCGGCGACGCCGACGCCCATCACGAACACCCGCGCGGCCGACACGGTGCCCGCCGCGGTCATCATCATCGGGAAGGCGCGGCCATAGACGCCCGCGGCGTCGAGCACCGCCTTATACCCGGCGAGGTTCGACTGCGACGACAGGATATCCATCGACTGCGCGCGCGTGATGCGCGGCATGAACTCCATCGCGAGCGCTTCGAGCCCGGCGGCGGCATAGCCGTCGATCCGCGCGCGGTCGGCAAACGGGTTGAGCCCGGCGACGAGCCAGGCGCCCGGCGCCACGCCCGCGAGCGCATCGGCCGACGGCCCCTGCACGCCAAGCACGATCTCGGCCCCCGCGAGCGTCGCCGCGCGATCAGCGACGGTCGCGCCAACCGCCGTATAATCGGCATCGGCGATCGACGCGGTCGCGCCCGCGCCGATCTCGACGGCGACGGTCGCGCCGAGCGCCAAGAATTTCTTGACCGTTTCTGGGGTCGCGGCAACGCGGCGCTCGCCCTCGACGGTTTCGCGGAGGACGGCAATCTTCATGCTACTTGCCCGACACCAGCCACACCACCACGAAAGCGATGATGAAGACCGCGACCGCGCCATATTTCATGACGCTCATGACCTTGTCATAGGTCGCGCGGTGGACCTGCATGTCGTTCTCGGCAGCCATCGTTCCATCCCCTGCAAGACGGGGTAGTCCCCCGGTTCGTCCTTGTGCTTAGCTTGCACACGCGTGCGCCTCAACCCCCGCGCATTCGCATTGCCAAACGCGCGTTTGTGTCCCGCGCGTCCCATGGCGGGGCGTTTAAGGGCGCTTTCACACCTTGGCGGTATGCTTTGCGCTGGAATTGACACGAATGGGATGGACGCATGACGCGTAACGGACAGCGGCTGCTGATGTTGATCGACGACGAGCCCGCACAGCGGCGGCTCGTCGCGGCGATCGCAGCGCGGCGCGGCTGGCGGGCGGTGTTCGCTGCCGATGGCGAGATGGCGATCGCGATGCTCGGTACGCAGGACGGGATGCAGCTCGACGCGATCCTGCTCGACCAATGGGCGCCCGAAGCCGACCCGACCGCGCTGATCGACGAGATCCGCCGCCGTCGCCCCGCACTTCCGCTGCTGCTGCTCACCGCCAACGGATCGGTGGCACAAGCCGTCGCGGCAATGCGCAGCGGCGCGACCGATTTCCTCGTCAAGCCACTCGCCCCCGAGCGGCTTCTCACCGCGCTCGACGCCGCGGTCGCCGGCAAGGCGGCAGGCGAATTGCGCCCGCTCACCGAAAAGATCCCCGCTTTGCTCGCGTTCGACGAGATCGTCGGCTCCGCCCCCGACTTCCGCGCAGCGCTCGCCATCGCCGCCAAAGCGGCCCGCGCCCGCGTTCCGGTGCTCGTCGAGGGCGAGAGCGGCGTCGGCAAGGAAGTCGTCGCCGAGGCGATCCACGCCGCGTCCCCCCGTGGTAAAAAGGCGATGGTCGCGATCAATTGCGGCGCGCTGCCGCCGAACTTGATCGAATCCGAACTGTTCGGGCACGAGAAGGGCGCGTTCACCGGCGCGTTCGAGCGCAAGATCGGGCGCTTCCAGGAAGCCGATGGCGGCACGCTGTTCCTCGACGAGATTGGCGAGATGCCGCTCGAGGCGCAGGTCAAACTGCTCCGCGTGCTGCAATCGGGCGAAATCCAGCCGATCGGCGCGCGCCACACGCGCGAGGTCGACGTCCGCGTCATCGCCGCGACCAACAAGCGGCTGATCGAGGAAGTCGAGGCCGGCCGCTTCCGCGAGGACCTCTATTATCGCCTCAACGTCGTCCAGGTGACGATCCCGCCGCTTCGCGAACGCGCCGGCGACATCCCGGCGCTCGCGCGCCATTTGCTCGCGCGGATCGCCGAGCAGCCGGGGCTCCGCCCGCTTGGTATCACCGACGATGCGCTGGCGCTGCTCGGGCGGTACGATTGGCCGGGCAACGTCCGACAGCTTCAGAACGCCCTGTTCCGCGCGGCGGTGCTGTGTGACGGCGCGGCGCTGACGCGCGTCGATTTCCCGCAGATCGCCGCGCTCGGCGGACAGCGTCACACCACGCCGACCCCCATGCCGATGGCGACGAGCGGCGGCGTTACGCTGTTCCACGCCGATGGCAATCTGCGTGCGCTCGAGGAGATCGAGGCCGATGTCATCCGCCTCGCGATCGGCCATTATCGCGGGCGCATGACCGAGGTCGCGCGGCGGCTCGGGATCGGGCGCTCGACGCTGTATCGCAAGCTCGGCGAGCTCGGAATCGACAACGCCGCCGCCTGACCTGCCTTTCGCCACAACGATTCGTCGCAAATTTCGTCCCGCTACGGACACACCCGCGCCTCAGAGAGTTGGTACGGCAAAGGAGTATGTATTCTCATGCGTAACAAACTGATCCTCGCAGCGCTGACCGCTGCCACCCTCGTCCCCAGCATGGCACCTGTCGCCGCGTCCGCGCAGAGCTACGACGATCGTCGCGACGACGATCGTCGCTATGACCGTCGCGACGATGACCGCCGCGACAACCGCCGCGACGAGCGTACCTATCGTGGCCAGGATGGCCGCTACTACCCCTGCAAGCGCAGCAGCGGCACGACCGGCGCGGTTGCCGGTGGCGTTGGCGGTGCGGTTGCGGGGAACGTCCTCGGTGGCGGTCTGCTCGGGACGGTCGCTGGCGGCGTCGGCGGCGCGCTGCTCGGCAGGACGCTCGACAAGCGTCATGACGCTGCCCAGAATCGCAAGAACGGGTGCTGATCGGATCCGGGTGGTAGCCTGAGGCTACCGCCCGACCAGGGCGCGGTCGCGCAGACCGCGCCATACCCGCATCGCCTGGACGGTTTCGAATACATCGTGGACGCGCAGCAGCTGCGCGCCCGCCATCACCCCCGTCAGCGCGAGCGCGACCGATCCCCCCAGCCGCTCGGTTGCCGGTGCTTCGTTCGACAAAGCTCCGATCATGCGTTTGCGGCTCGCGCCGAGCAGGATCGGACAGCCGAGCCCGTGAAAGATTGTCAGCGCATTCATCAGCGCCAGATTATCGGCGAGCGATTTGCCAAAGCCCACGCCCGGATCGACGATGATCCGCGACCGCGCGACCCCGCCTAACACCACCGCAGCAATCCGCGCCTCGAGCCAGTCGAACACCTCGACCACGACATCGCGATAGCCCTGCCCGCCATGCGGTCCCTTGGCCGGATCGGGCGAGTGCATCAGCACCACCGGACACCCCGCCTTGGCGACGACGTCGAGCGCGCGATCATCCCACAGCAATGCCGCAACATCATTGACGATCGCCGCCCCCGCCGCGAGCGCCGCCTCCATTACTGCGGCCTTGCGCGTGTCGATCGACACCAGCGTACCCGCGCGCGCGAGTCGTTCGATCACAGGCACGACGCGCGCGATTTCGTCGCCCTCCCACACCGTCGCCGCGCCCGGCCGTGTCGATTCGCCGCCGACGTCGATCAGCGCCGCCCCCGCCGCCGCCATCGCGACACCGGCGCTCGCTGCTGCTGCAGGATCGTCCGACACGCTTCCGCCATCGGAGAAACTGTCGGGCGTCACGTTGAGGATGCCGCACACCGACGGCTGATCGAACCGCAGCGTCCGCTCGCCGAGCGTGAGCGCGGCGCGCGGGGCGGTAATCGCCGCGTGCAGCCGCGCCGCGCGGTCGTCGCGCAGCAGCGTGGCGAGATCGGCGATCGGCACCGTCCGGCGATGCCCGTCCTCTATCACCTCATAGGCCGAGAACCACAGCATCCCGCCGGCCAGCCGCGCGACCTCGCCGTCGCGGTCGACCGGCGTGTCGACGAACTGGATCGGGCGGAGGTGGAGACTGCTCATAGATCATCCCGTCGCCCCGGCGGAGGCCGGGGCCGCTGCGTTTGACGCGAAACCCCTGTTGACGCGAAACCCCTGTTGCGCGCAACTGCCTGGCGCCCCCGCCTCCGCCGGGGCAACGCCTAGATCTGCGTCGCCAGCAGATAGGTCTGCCGCAGCGTATCGATCGGCTTCAGCCCCTCGGGCGTCTCGTAATGCCAGAACGTCCAGCCATTACACGCTGGCGCCCCCTGCAACACCGAGCCGAGCTTGTGGATCGACCCCGTCTGGTCGCCACTGATCACCGAGCCATCGGCGCGCACCGTGACACTGTAACGACGCTTGGCATCGACCAGCACTGCGCCCGCGACCAGCATGCCATTCTCGACGATCGTACCGAAGGCGACGCGCGGTGCGGCCTTGGGGCTCTGCATCGTCTTGAGGGCCGATTCATCCAGCGGCAGCGCCGCCGCGATGCGTTCTTCGGCCGCCGCGATATAGTCGCTCTCGCGCTCGATCCCGATCCAGTGCCGGCCGAGCCGCTTGGCGACAGCCCCCGTCGTGCCGGTACCGAAGAACGGATCGAGCACCACGTCGCCGGGCTTGGTGCACGCCAGCAGGATACGGTAGATCAGCGCTTCGGGCTTCTGCGTCGGGTGAACCTTGACGCCGTCGCGCTTCAACCGCTCCTGCCCGCCGCAGGTGGGGAATTCCCAGTCGGAGCGCATCTGCAGCTCGTCATTGAGCGTCTTCATGCTGCGATAATTGAAGGTGTAGCGCGACTTCTCGCCCATCGACGCCCAGATCAGCGTCTCGTGCGCGTTGGTGAAGCGCGTGCCCTTGAAATTGGGCATCGGGTTGGTCTTGCGCCAGACGATGTCGTTCAGGATCCAATAGCCCAGATCCTGGATCGCCGCGCCGACCTTGTAGATGTTGTGGTACGATCCGATCACCCAGATCGCGCCATTGTCCTTGAGGATGCGCTTCGCCTCGGCGAGCCATTCGCGCGTGAACTTGTCATAGGCGCTGAGCGAATCGAACTTGTCCCATTCGTCGGTGACCGCATCGACATGGCTGCCATCGGGCCGCGACAGGTCGCCGCCGAGCTGGAGGTTGTAGGGCGGATCGGCAAAGATCAGGTCCACCGACTTGGCCGGCAGCGCGCGCATCGCAGCAATGCAGTCGCCGCGCAGGATCTGGTCGAGCGGGAGCTGCACCGGTGCCTCGACCGCGCGCGGCGCCGCTTTCCTGATCTTCTCCAAAACCCCCATCGTCGTCGTCCCTTCGTGTGTGACGGGCATCCCTGCCAGCAACGAGACTCGCGTCAAGCGAACATTGGTTAACGAAAAACCTTGAGATTCCGTCAATTTGGCGGAACATTTCGAGAAACGAACCAGATATTGAGTCCCGACTTATCCACAGGCTCAAGCGCTGGTGTGTGGCACCGAAGACTCGTTAAGCAAGAAAGCTTCGGCGACCGGGCGAAAACTGCGCCGATGGAGCGCGCACGGCCCATGTTCGCGCAAAGCACGCAGGTGGTCGGGCGCGCCATAGCCCTTGTTCGCATGCCAGCCGTACTGCGGATGCGCCTCTGCGTGTGCGAGCATGATCGTGTCGCGGGTATGCTTGGCGATGATCGAGGCGGCGGCGATCGACAGGCTGATCGCATCGCCCTTGATGATCGGCGTCGCGGCAAAATCCCATTTGGGGAGACGGTTGCCGTCGACCAGAACATGCCCCGGCGCGCAGCCAAGCGCTTCGACTGCAAGCGTCATCGCCTTCATCGTCGCCCAATAGATGTTGAGCGTGTCGATCTCGTCAGCCTCGACGATCCCGATCCCGACGATCGCGCAGACGCGCAGCCGGTCGTGGAGCCGCTCGCGTTCGCTGGCCGGCAGTTTCTTCGAATCGTTGAGCCCGCGCGGGACGCCCTTGGCGGGCAGGATCACCGCCGCCGCGACCACCGGCCCGGCAAGCGGCCCGCGCCCCGCCTCATCGACGCCTGCGACCGGCGCGAGACAGAGCTTTTCATGTTTGAGGCTTGGCATCGGCTCGAGCCATGCCGGATAGCGCGCCGACTTGCCAGACGGGTTACGATAGAACGCAGCGGCGATCGGGCGGGGCGGCGTCGCTCAAGAAGACGAGTTTACGCGGAGACGCGGAGACGCGGAGAAGAAGAAGGTTTGGTTCGCGCAGAGGCGCAGAGGCGCAGGTAGAGAGAGAGAGTTCACAAGGACCACACAAACGCCTCTTGCTGCCCGCTCCGCGGGTCGGGATACGCTGAAGCTAGGCGAACCCGCTCCGCGTCCTCCGCGCCTCCGCGCGAATAAAACCTTCTTCTTCCTCGCCCCCTGCGCCAACGCGACTTAGGAGATGTCGCCAGCCCGCACGCCCTGCTGCCCCATCGGCCCATGCCCGCCGCCCAGACCCGGCGCCGCGCGCAGCGATGCGCGCACGAACGCCCGCGCGCCCTCGACCGCCACCTCGAGCGATCGCCCTTGCGCCAGCAACGTCGCGATCGCCGAAGCGAGCGTGCAGCCCGTTCCGTGCGTGCTGCGCGTCTCGATCCGCGCCGCCGACCAGGATGCGACCTCGCCCGCCGGCCCGATCAAGCGATCGACGATCTCGTCGCCGTCGACATGCCCGCCCTTGACGAGGACACGGCTCGCAAACGCATGCGCCAGGCGCACCGCGCCATCTCCGGCATCCGCTGCGCTTCGCAGAGGGCGCCCTTCGAAAAGATCGGGGCGAATGGTCGCGAGGAGCGCGCTCAACTCGGGCAAATTGGGCGTCGTAACCGTCGCGATTCGCATCAACCGCGCAAACGCCGCGATCGTTTCGGCATCGGCGAGCACCGCACCGCTCGTCGCGACCATCACCGGATCGAACACGATCGGCACCGCAAGCGTCTCGAGCAGATCCGCCACGCCATGCGCGGTCGCCGCCGAACCGAGCATCCCGATCTTCACCGCATCGACGCCGATGTCCGACACGCACGACGTGATCTGCGCGAGGACCATGTCGGCGCTCACTTGCAGCACGGCCTGGACGCCGAGCGTATTCTGCGCAGTAATCGCCGTGATCGCGGTCATCGCATGGCCGCCGAGCATCGTCACCGTCTTGATGTCGGCCTGGATCCCAGCGCCACCGCCCGAATCCGAACCGGCGATGATCAGGATGCGCGGCGTGGCAGCGCGGCTCATTGCGGCCGCTTGAAGCGCCGCACGGTCGATGCGGGGTGCCGCTCGAGCAAATCATCGACGCGCGCGGGGCGATCCATCAGCTCGCCGCCGCAATTAAGGCAACGGTCGTCGGCCTTTTCGGCGCATTGCGCGCAAAAGGTGCATTCGAACGAACAGATGAAAGCCCCCGCCTCATCGGCCGGGAGATCGGTGCCGCACCGTTCGCAATCGGGGCGCATTTCGAGCATCGTGTCTTCCTTTTCCCCTCGGCCTCTCCTGATCCCCCCCGCTTACGGGAGGGGCTAGGGAAGGGGCTGTCCTAGCAAAGAGGCAGCATCGCATGCCGCACTGCCCTCCCCCAGCCCCTCCCGCAAGCGGGAGGGGAGCAGAAAGACGGGGGAGAGCTTTCAGCCAGCCGCGACGCGCACCGCTTCGCAGATCCGATCGACCACCGCTTCGACCTGCGCGGGGTCGTCGCCCTCGGCCATCACGCGGATCACCGGTTCGGTGCCCGACGGACGGATCACCAGCCGCCCCCTGCCCTTCAGCTCGACCTCGGCCTGCGCGATCACCGCCTTGACCGCCGCATCGTCGAGCGGCTTGCCGCCCGCGAAGCGCACGTTCTTGAGCAATTGCGGCAGCGGCTCGAAGCGATGCAGCAGCTCGCTCGCCGGTGCCCCCGCCCAGGCGAGCTCGGCGAGGATCTGCAGCGCCGCGACAAGACCATCGCCGGTCGTCGCATAATCCGACAGGATGATATGCCCCGACTGCTCGCCGCCGACATTATACCCCTGCGCGCGCATCGCCTCGAGCACGTGGCGATCGCCCACGCTCGTGCGCACCATGCCGATACCCTGCGCCGCAAGGTGCCGCTCGAGCCCCAGGTTCGACATCACCGTCGCGACCAACCCGCCATTCTTCAACCGCCCGCTGCGCGCCCAGCCACTTGCGATCGTCGCCATCAGCTGGTCGCCATCGACGACGTGGCCCTTTTCATCGACCACGATCAGCCGATCGGCATCGCCGTCGAGCGCAATGCCGAGGTGCGCGCCCGTCTTCACGACGGTCTCGCACAGCAGCGTCGGCGCGGTCGAGCCGACCCCGTCATTGATGTTCTTGCCGTTCGGCGTGACACCGATCGCGACGACCTCGGCCCCCAGCTCCCACAAAGCGGTCGGCGCGACGCGGTACGCCGCGCCATTGGCGCAATCGACGACGATCTTCATCCCGTCGAGCCGCATATTCTCGGGGAAGGTCGATTTGGCGAAATGGATATAGCGCCCCTGCGCATCGTCGACACGCCGTGCGCGACCGATTTCGGGGGCGGGCGAAAGATCGATGTCGCCGTCGATCAACGCCTCGATCGCGAGTTCGTCGGAGTCCGAAAGCTTGTAGCCATCGGGCCCGAACAGCTTGATGCCGTTGTCGAAATACGGGTTGTGGCTCGCCGAGATCATCACGCCGAGATCGGCGCGCATCGACTGCGTCAGCATCGCGACGGCGGGCGTCGGCATCGGCCCGAGCAGCACGACGTCCATCCCGACCGAGGTGAATCCCGCGACCATCGCCGATTCGAGCATGTACCCCGACAGCCGCGTATCCTTGCCGATCACGACGCGGTGGCGGTGATCCCCGCGCCGGAAGTGCGCGCCCGCGGCCATCCCGACCTTCATCGCCATCGCCGCGGTCATCGGCGTTGTGTTGGTGAGCCCACGAATCCCATCGGTGCCGAAATATTTTCTTGCCATGCGCGCGCGTCCATTCGGTTATGCGGGTTCCTCTTTGGGGCGTTCGACCGCGTCCCGCAATGACAAGGGCGAGCATGTCGGCGAAGTTGAACACCCCATCGACCCGGATTTTGCTGTCGCTCGTGGCCGGGCTCGCGCTCGGCACCGCGCTCGCAGCAGGGCTGCCGGGCGCCGTCCCGACCGTCACGGCGATTGCCGGACCGATCGGTTCTGCGTGGCTCAACGGCTTGCAGATGACGGTCATTCCGCTCGTCTTCGCGCTGCTCGTTACCGGGATCGCCGAGACGACGGCGGCGGCACAAAGCGGTGCGATCGCGGCGCGCTCGATCGCGATCATCCTCGTCGTGATGATCTCAAGCGCGGTCGCCTCGGCGATCTTCACGCCGCTGTTCCTCGGCATCGTGCCGATGCCCGCTGCATCGGCCGCGGCGCTGCGGGGTGCGCTGGTCGATGCAGCGCCCGCCGGCCCGGTCCCGCCGCTCGGGGAATTCCTCGCCGGCATGGTGCCGAGCAACGTCGTCGCCGCTGCCGCGAACGGCGCGTTCCTCTCGCTGATCCTGTTCGCGCTCGTCTTCGCCTTTGCGCTCACCAAGATCGATCGCACCGGCCGTGACATCCTGACGAGCTTCTTCGCGGCGATCCGCGATGCGATGCTGGTGATGATCGGCTGGATCATCTGGATCGCGCCGATCGGCGTCTTCGCGCTTGCGCTGAGCGTTGCAGCCAAGACCGGCACCGCCGCGGTCGGCGCGCTGTTCCATTACGTCGCAACGGTGTCGGCCGTCGGGGTCGTCGTCAGCCTGTTCGCGCTGCCGCTCGCGGTGTGGGGCGGACGGATCGCGCTTGGCCGCTTCCTGCGCGGCTCGGCGCCAGTGCTCGCGGTTGCGCTCAGCACGCAGAGCTCGCTCGCCAGCCTTCCCGCGATGCTGCGCAGTACCGAGGCGCTGGGCGTTCCCGTCGCCACCTCGGGCGTGGTCCTGCCACTGGCCGTCGCGATGCTGCGTGCGACCGGGCCGGCGATGAACCTCGCGGTGGCGATCTACGTCGCTTCGTGGTTCGGCGTGCCGCTGACCTTCGCGACGCTGAGCGCGGCGACCGCGATCGCGGTGCTCACCTCGCTCGGGTCGGTCAGCTTGCCGGGGCAAGTGAGCTTCATCAGCGCGATCGCGCCGCTCGCGGTAACGCTTGGCGTGCCGGTCGCGCCGCTTGGGCTGCTCGTCGCGGTAGAGACGATGCCCGATATCTTCCGCACGCTCGGCAACGTCATCTTCGACATGGCGGTCACGCTGACAGTCGCGGCGCGGAGCACCGCCGCGCCCGAAACCGCCGCCGATGCGCTGCTGCGCGATCCCGCCTAGCGGCGCAGCATGGCTTTCTTGAGCCGGGCGTGCGCCGACGCCTTGATCTGGCACACCCGCGCCGCGCCGACACCGATCACCGAGCCGATGTCCTCGAGGTTGAACTCCTCGACATAATACAGCTGGATCACCAGCGCCTCGCGCTCTGGCAGGCTGGCGATCGCGGCGATCAGCGTGTCACGCTCCTGCTCGTCGGAGAGGTGGGCGAACGCGTCGGGCTCCTCGCTCGCGAACCACGGGCCCTCGTCCGAATACACATCGTCGATCGGCTCCATCCGCACCGGCTGGGCATTGGCATAATCGAGCCGGAGCTTCTCGGGCGTCACGCCGATCCGCGCGGCGACGAGCGCCGCATCGGGCGCATGGCCGAGTTCGGTGGTCAGCATCGCGACGGTCTCGGCATACAGGCGTTTCCTTTGCATCGCGCCGCGCGTGATCGTCGCGCTGCGGCGCAGCGCGTCGATCATCGCGCCGCGCACGCGGGTGGCGAGATATTGTTCGAAGGTCACTTGCCCGCGATCCTCGAACGCAGCGGCCGCTTCGACCAGCGCGACCATCCCGGTCTGGACGAGATCCTCGACCTCGACCGCCGACGACATGCTGCCGTGGATATGCCGCGCGATGCGCCGGACGAGCGGGAGATGCTTGCGCGCCAGCACGTTCATGTCGGGCGCCGCGGTGCGGCCATAAACGAGCGGCTGGGCGTCGGCGAAAAGCGCGGGGTTGGGCTGTGCGGTCATGCTGGGAGCGCTCCGGCTGCGCCGATCACGGCGACGACTTCGACCGATTTGTCCTCGGGGACTTCGAAGAAGCTCATCACCGGGATATCGGGCAGGCAGGTCTTGACGAGCTTGCGGATCGCGACGCGGATCGCGGGCTGGACGACGAGCGCGAACGGCTTGGCCTCGTTGATCAGCGGCTGCGCGGCGTTCTGCAGCGCATCGACGATGCGGCGGCCGAGATCGGGCTCGATCGTATGGCGCTTCGACGGATCGCCGCGCATCGCCTGGCCGAGCAGCCCTTCGAGCTGCCCCTCGAGCGTCATCACGCGCAGCGGCTCGCGCACGCCGCACAGCTTGCCGATGATCAGCCCGCCGAGCGCCGGGCGGATCATCTCGATGATCTCGTCGGCATCGAGCGTCTTCTGTGCCGCGACCGCGATCGCGGCGGCGATGCGGCGGAATTCCTTGAGAGGCACGTTCTCCGCGAGCAGCCCGCGCAGCACCTGGGTGAGCGTGGTGAGCGGCAGCGGATTGGGCGAGAGCGACGCGACCAGGTTCGCCGCGCGCTCCTTGAGCCCGTCGAGCAGCGCCTGGACTTCGTCGGGGCCGAGCAGTTCGGAGGCATGGACGCCGAGCTGATGGTTGAGATGCGTCGCCATCACCGTGCCCGGATCGACCACGAGATAGCCGGCACCCGTCGCGGCATCGGCGTCGCTCGGCGCGATCCACACCGCGTCGAGCCCGAAGGTCGGATCCTTGGCGCGCTTGCCCATCAGCCCGCCGACCGCCTGGCCGGTATCGAGCGCGAGCATCTCGTCGGGCGAGACGCTGTCCTCGCCGACGACGACGCCGCCGACGATGATGCGATAGGCGAACGGCGCGAGGTTGATGTCGTCGCGCACGCGGACCTGCGGAATGACGAAGCCCATGTCCTTCGACAGCTGGCGCCGCACCCCGGTGATCCGCCCCATCAGCGGCGCACCGCGGCGCTCGTCGACCAGCGGCACCAGGCCGTAGCCGATGTCGAGATTGACCTGCATCGTGTCGGCGACTTCGTCCCAGCCGATCTTCGAATAATCGACCGGCTCGGCCGGCACGATCTCGACCGGCGCGGGGCGGCGCGAGGCCTGGCGCATCTTCCACGCGGCGAAACCGGCAAGGCCCGCGGCGGGCAGGATGATGAGGTGCGGCATCCCCGGCATCACGCCGAGCAGCCCGAGGATGATCGCGACCGGGGTCCAGGTCCGTGCCGAGCCGAACTGGCTGCCGATCTGGCCGGCTAGATCCATCGTCGACTGGACGCGCGTCACGATCGCGGCAGCGGCGATCGACAGCATCAGCGACGGGATTTGGGCCACGAGCGCATCGCCGATTGCGAGCAGCACGTAATTGTGCGCCGCCGCCGCGATCGTCATGCCGTGGCTGACGGGACCCAGGATCAACCCGCCGACGATGTTTGCGGCGAGGATCAGCAGGCCCGCGACCGCGTCGCCCTTCACGAATTTCGACGAACCGTCCATCGACCCGTAGAAATCGGCCTCGGTCGCGACTTCGACGCGGCGCAGCTTGGCTTCCTCGGGGGTAATGAGGCCGGCGTTGAGATCGGCGTCGATCGCCATCTGCTTGCCGGGCAACGCATCGAGCGTGAAACGCGCCGACACTTCGGACACGCGACCCGCGCCCTTTGTGACGACGATCATGTTGATGATCACGAGGATCGCGAAGACGAACAAGCCGACGACATAATCGCCGCCGATCAGGAAGGTGCCGAACGCCTCGATGACATGGCCAGCAGCGCTCTCGCCCTCATGCCCGTGGACCAGCACGACGCGCGTCGAGGCGACGTTGAGGCTGAGGCGGAACAGCGTCGCGAACAGCAGGACGGTCGGAAAGGCCGAGAAATCGAGCGGCTTCTGCGCATTCAGGCTGACCATCAGCACCGCGAGGCTGATCGTGATGTTCATGATGAAGAACACATCGAGCATCGCCGCCGGGATCGGCACGACCATCAGCACGACGAGCAAAAGGATCGCGACGGGGAGCGCTGCCGAACGCAGCAGCGGCAGGATCCCGCCCGCCTTTCCGGCGGGAGCTGTCAGAGCAATCGCCACTTAGTTACGCCCCCATCTGCGCGAGCAACATGTACGCGAGCCGCGCGTTCGCCGGCGTCGGTCGGAGCAAGCTGGCGGCTGAGTTCGACGCCATCTGCGTCGTCGAGCTGCCCATCGCCCCGCCCAAGCGCTCGAGCGTCGATTGCGCCCAGATCGTCGCGTCCGAGGTCGAGGTTTCGGCATTGCCGGGGATGACGTCGGCGCCCCACGAACCAAGCCGCGTCGCGGCCAGGCCCGACGTTGCGGGTGCGCTGGCGCCCTCGATGCTCTTGCCGAGCTTGGCCGAGAAGCGGCTGTAAATGTCGGAGAGCGATCGCGCGCTGCCATCGGAATTGAAGAACACGCCGCGATTGGCGCGTGCGGCGGCGGGGAACATCGCCGCGCCGCTCTTGTCGGGATTGGCCTGCATCGTCGTCAGGAACGAGCGCGCGCCGCCGAGCCCGAGGAAATGCGCCATATAGAGATCGGTGCCGGTCGCGGTGCGCCCGGTCGCGCTTTCGAGCGCGTCCTTATTGTCGCTAGCATGTTCGGCCGCCATCAGCGACGCCGCCGCCGGATCGTTGCGCAGCGCGAGGATCGCGCGCTTCATCGTCGGATCGGAGACCGTGGCATGCCCGCCGGCACCCGTCGTAATCGCGTTGGCAGCCCAGGCGAGGCCGTTCTCGGCGCCGTGCGCTTTCACGACGCGCAACCAGCTTTGGTCGACGAACTGGTATAGCCCGCGCGCGCTCGACGTCCCGGCCTTGGCCGAGGCATTGAGTCCGCTCTCGAGCTTGGCTTGCCCCAGCAGATAGTTGAAGTCGATGCCGGTCTTCTGACTGGCATTGGCGATGGCGTTGCGGATCGCACCGCCAGCGCCGGTCGCATCGACCGCCCCGTTCAGAATGGAAAGTGGATTGAAAGGCATCGGACCCCTGCTTGCGCGTCTTCACGGCAAGCACAGCAAGGGTCGTGCCAAGATGCTTAATCAGGCGTAAGCGGCGAGCCCCATGCCGGGGCGATAGACCGTTCCGGGGCCCGACCCGGTCGCGACACCGGCAGAACCGGTCAAGGTTTGCAGGCGGCGGCGAACATTTGCCGCCATCAGATTGACGTAGATCCGGCAGGTTTCGTTCAAGCGATGCGCTTCCTCGGCAAGCGCGCGCAGCTCATCGCCGGCGGGCGCCTGGCCGAACGCGGCAACCGCCTCGATCGCGGCGAGCTTGTCGGCGGTCGCGCGCTCGAGCGCGGCGACGTCGTTGACCTTCAACGCACCGATCTCGGCATGGAGCGCTTCGATCACGCCGATCAGCGCGTCGCGCCGCGTCGGGACGCTCATTTGTTCGGGCTCCAATACAGTTTCAAAGCGAGCATCCGGTCGGCAATCGTTTCAGGGGAGATCGGGTACGTTCCGTTGCGCACAGCACGGCGGACTTCGTCGACGCGCTCGGTCTCGGCGGCGCTTGGCTTGCCGAAGTCGAAGGCGATCGCCGACAGCTCGCGCTGCTGGGCCACCGCGTCGCTCCGCCGCTCGACCGTCGCCGCGGGCTTTGCTGCAGCGGCTACCGGCACGACCAGCCGGTCGTGCGGTGTGACTGCCTTGGATCCGATTGCATCTACCATGTCTGCACCTTCGCGGTTCTCGCTGACATAGAGAGGAACGACCGATGCGCGCGGACCTTAAGAAAAGATTTCGCGCTTTTTTGGCAGTGCCGCTTATTCGGTCCAGCCCGGCAGCGTCGCGCGGCCGCTGTCGATCGCGACCGCCTGGATCGGTGCCTTGGCGGCGTCGATCTTGACGAGGAAGCGCCCGCCCGCGACGGCATCGCCGACCGCGATGCCATCGCGCGTGATCGAGAAGCCGCGCGACCCCGCACTGATCGTCACCGGATCGCCGCGCTTGATGACATAGACGGGGCGCGCCGCGCTGACTTCGCTTGGCGTCAGGACGAGCGGCGCGGCACCCTTGGGCGCCGCCACGGGCAGCTTCATCGGCACATACATCCGCCATTCGGGCCCGGTGCACGTCACGACCACGGCATCATGCACCTCGGAGCGCCACGCCAGCGACACCATCGGACAGGCGGCCAGCTTCAGTCGGCTGTCGATCGGCGTGCGCGCGCCCCCTTCGTCGCCAATGCCGTGCCCGGCAAAGGCGGTCACGGCGCGGTCGAGCGCGGTGGTATCCTGGAAGGCCCGCGGCGCTGTCGCGGCGAGCGGCGCGGCGACGGCGAGCAAGAGCAAGGGGAGACGACGAATCATCGCGGGGTCCTTTGAGGCGGCAAATTGGGGTTGCCGGGCGGCAAGCGCGTGCCGGCCCCGGCAAAGCCGGTGGAAACAGTCACCGATCGGCCCAGCGGTCGCGCGGTGGAGACGATCGTGAGGCGATCGGCGGGAACGGCATGCGCGACGAGCAGCAGCGTCGCCACCGCGCGCGCGCGATCGGCGGCGAGCATCGCGCCGCTCCCGGTGACGGGGTCGACATCGCCAGGCGAGCCATCGACCGCTCCGGCGATCCGCAAGGTCACCCGGCGGTCGCGCGTCGCCTCGCGCGCCCAGGCAATCAGCGCGGCGGGCGACTCCGTCGCCACTGCCGAGCCCGGCGCAAAGCCGCGCAACGCGCCGACCGACACCGCGATCGGATCGGCGGGCTCGGTCCGCGCGCTGTCGCGCACGCCGAAACCCTCGCGCAGGCCCTTGGCGAGCGCATGCCGGTCGAGCGTCTGGCTCGCCTGGAGAAACACGAAGAAGCCGATCAGCAGAAGCGCCAGATCGGCGAGCGTCATCAGCCACACCGGCCGGCTCGAACCGAGCTCGGGCAGCGCGTCCTCGAAGGCAGCGGCGGTCATGCGACTTCCATCAGCGCGGCACCGCGCGGCCGCTCGCGCGCGGCGAGCGCGATAAGCGGCGGATCGAGCCGCAACCGCTCGATCGCCTCGTCGCGGGCATGGCGGCGCAGCCGCGCGGCGATCGGCGCAAGCACGAGATTAGCGAGCACCGCACCATAGAGCGTGGCGAGCAAGGCGACCGCCATCGCCGCACCGATCGCGGCGGGATCCTGCATCTTCACGAACATGCCGACGAGGCCGATCAGCGTGCCGACCATCCCCATCGCCGGCGCGGTCTCGGCCGCGCCCGACCACAGTTCCGCAGACGCCACGGCGCGTTCGGTGCGCGCGCGGCGGCGCTGGCGGAGCAGTTCGGCGACATCCTCGGGCGTCGCGCCATCGACGATCGCGGCGACCGCGGCGGCGATGTCGGGGTCGGCGATGACGGAGCGGTCGAGCGCCATCACGCCGTGGCGCTTGGCGATGCGGCCGAAGGCAGCGATCTGGTCGAGCAAAGGGTCGGCATCGAACCGCGCCCCGGCAAGTGACCCGAGCGCGGCAAACCCGCCCGCCAGGTCGCGCGCCGGCGTGCGCAGCACCATCGCCGCGAGTGTCCCCCCACCGACGATGGCGAAGGCGAGCGGATCGAGAAAGGGGGCAAGGAGCGCTGTCATCACACCGTGCACTGCAAGGCGCGGGCCAGTTTCATCCCCGCGTCGCCCCGGCGCAGGCCGGGGCCGCCATGGGACCGCGCACGGCGTCACCCGCGCGCTACGCCAGCTCTCTCACGTCGCAGCGGCCCCGGCCTGCGCCGGGGCGACGACCGGCAATCGCATTGCCGCCCTCCGGCAAGCGTTTGCCGCCCGCTCCCGCCGAATGCCGCATTTCACCCCCATACTCCATTTGGCACGCCCCTTGCTGATACCCCTTCGCGCAATAAGGCGCTGGAGACGGGCGATGCCCAACGACAGTTTGTTCGGAGTACATGGGTCAGCCCTCGAAGTGCGTTCGCAGCGCATGGGCGTACTCGCGTCGAACATCGCCAACGCTTCGACCCCGGGCTTCAAGGCGCAGGACGTCGATTTCCACACCGCGCTCGCCGCGGTCGAAAATGCCGGCGGCGGCAATGCGAGCATCACCGGTGCGCTGCAATATCGCGTGCCCTCGCAGCCTTCGCTCGATGGCAACACCGTCGAGCTCGCGACCGAGCAGACCGCCTTTGCCGAGAACGCCGTCGCCTATCAGACGACGCTTTCCTTCCTCAACGGGCGGATCAGCCAGATCACCCGTGCACTGCGAGGCGAATAGAATGGCCGATCCTCTCACGATCTTCCAGGTCGCCGGGCGCGCAATGTCCGCGCAGCTCGTGCGGATGAACACGACCGCGTCGAACCTCGCCAATGCCGGTTCGGTCACGACCAGCGCCGAGACCGCCTACCGCACGATCAAGCCGATCTTCCGCACGCAGTACGACAAGGCCTCGGGCCTCGCGACGGTCAATGTCGAAAGCATCGTCACCGCGGGCGAGACGCCGTCGAAACATTACGATCCGTCGCATCCGCTCGCCGACAAGGACGGCAACGTCTGGGAATCGGCGGTCGATGAAACGCGCGAACTGGTCGACATGATGGAGACCTCGCGCACCTACCAGAACAATGTCGAGGTCATGCAGACGGCAAAATCGCTGATCCTCGATACCCTCAAGATGGGACGCTAACATGGCCAGCACCTTCGATTCCACGCTCTCCAGCCTCGGCATCAGCGCGACGAAGTCGACTTCGGCCGCAGCGGCCACCGCCAAGTCGACCTCGCTTGGCACGTCGGATTTCCTCAAGCTGCTCACCGCGCAGCTGCAGAACCAGGATCCCTTCTCGCCGACCGACAACAGCCAGATGGTCGCGCAGCTCGCGCAGATCACCAGCACCTCGGGCATCGCCGACATGGGCACGACCTTGAAGGCGATCCAGACCAAGCTCGGCGCCACCAGCACCGCCGACGCGCTGTCCTATGTCGGCAAGACGATCCTGACCGAAGGCAGCACCGCCTACGGCCGGACCAGCGGCGGCATCGCCGGCGCGGCCGAGATCGACGGTGATGCGAGCGCAGTCCGCGTCGCGATCAAGGATGCCAACGGCCAGTTGCTCAACACGCTCGACCTCGGCGCGCAGAAGGCCGGCACGATCAATTACGACTGGGACGGCAAGACCGCGAGCGGCACCGACGCCGGCGCCGGCCCCTTCACCGTCTCGGTCAGCGCGAGCAGCGCCAGCGGCAGCGTCGCCGGCCGCAATCTGGTGTGGGCGCCGGTCTCCACCGTTTCGGTTCCCGCCACTGGCAGCCCGACGCTCACCGTCCCCGGTGTCGGCCAGGTCGCGCTGAGTGCGATTCGCCAAGTCGGCTGACGCCCTTCCCCCGCTTTCTTCCCAGATTTTCAGGAGCCCGCCATGTCCTTCTACACCTCGCTCAGCGGCCTGCAGGCCGCGCAGACCGAACTCTCGACCGTCAGCCACAACCTCGCCAACGTCTCGACCGACGGCTTCAAGAAGAGCCGCACCAATTTCGCCGACGTGATCGCCTCGAGCATCGCGACCGATCCGACCAAGCTCGTCGGGTCGGGCGTGGTCGTCAAAGCGAACCAGCAGCAATTCACGGAGGGTAATCTCAAGACCACCGGCGGCGCGCTCGATCTCACGGTGACCGGCGACGGCTTCTTCACGGTCAAGACCGCCGGGCTCAATCCCACCACCGCCTATACCCGCAACGGCGGCTTCAAGGTCGATCCGGCGACGCACAACATCGTCGACGCGCAAGGGTCGGCGCTGCTCGGCTATCCAGTCGATGCCAAGGGCAACGCCACCGCAACGGGCGCGGCGGGGCTGAGCGCGCTCAACCTGGCCGAGACGAGCGGCACCCCGGTGGCGACCGGCAAGGTCGCGCTCGGCGTCAATCTCTACGCCGCCGCGAGCGTGCCGTCCGCGACCTTCAGCCCGACCAACGCCGCGAGCTACAACAGCACGACGACGTCGACGATCTACGATTCGTCGGGCAAGGCGAGCACGCTCACGAACTATTACGTCAAGACCGCGGACAATGCCTGGACGGTGCACAGCTTTGCCGGCGACAAGGAATTGACCGTCGGCGGATCGACCGCGGGAACGCCCGTGACGTTTGGCAGCGACGGCAAGCTCACCGCGCCGACCGCGGCGATCGCCTATGACGCCTTCATGCCCGGCACCGGCGGCGTCTCGCAGACGCTGACGGTCGATCTGGCGGGTTCGACGCAAGCCTCGACGGCGTTCGCGGTCAATACGCGCAGCGTCGACGGGTCTTCGGTCGGCATGCTCGCCGGCGTGGCGGTCGATACGCAGGGCATCGTCTCGGCCAATTATTCGAACGGCGACACCGTCGCGCTCGGCAAGGTCGCGCTCGCCAATTTCGCCGATCCAACGGGCCTTCGCCAGATGGGCAACAGCTATTGGTCGGCAAGCGGCGTTTCGGGCCAGGCGACGCTCGGCGCCGCCAACGAGAACGGCTTCGGCTCGATGCTGTCGGGCACGCTCGAGGGGTCGAACGTCGATATCACCGAGGAACTGGTCAATCTGATCGCGGCGCAGCGCAACTTCCAGGCCAACGCCAAGGCGCTCGATACCGCCAGCCAGATCTCGCAGACGATCATCCAGATTCAGGGCTGATCGGGAGGCGATTGGAGTAGCGCATGGACAAGCTGGTCTACACCGCGGCCTCGGGGCTCAAGGCGCATCTCGCGTCGCAGGCCGCGATCGCCAACAATATGGCGAACGCCTCGACGATCGGTTTTCGCGCCGATCGCGTCGTGTTCGACCGGCTGTCCTTGCAAGGCTCCGATTTCGACACGCGTACGCCCGCGTCGGCCGAAGTGGTCGATGCCGATCGCAAGGCCGGCACGATCCAGCAGACCGGGCGTCCGCTCGACGTCGCGGTGGCGAGCGACAGCTGGCTGACCGTCCAGGCGACCGACGGGACCGAAGCCTATACGCGCCGCGGGGATCTGGAAATCGCGCCTTCGGGCGTGCTCCAGACCGGCGACGGCTTCCCGGTGATCGGGTCGGGGGGCCCGATCACCATCCCGCCGGCACAAAGCGTCAGTATCTCGCAGAGCGGCGAGATCTCGATCATTCCGATCGGCGGCGACATCAAGAATCCGCAAGTGATCGACACGCTCAAGATCGCCAGCGCCAAGGGGTCGGACACCGTCAAGGGCACCGACAATCTGCTCTACGTGCGCGGCGGCGGCGTGCTCCCCGCCGATGTCGACGCGAAGATCGAGAGCGGCGCGCTCGAGGGATCGAACGTCAACATGACTCAGGCGCTGGTCGACATGATCGAGAACCAGCGCAGCTACGAGGTCCAGGCCAATCTGATGAAGTCGGCCAAGGACATGGATGAATCCAGCGCATCGCTGATGCGGCTGCCAAGCTGAAGAAGGAATAGACCATGGGTAGTGCAGCCATGCAGATCGCGCGGACTGGGATCGATGCCCAGGACATGCGCATGCGCGTCATCTCGAACAACCTCGCGAACGTGAACACCACGGCGTACAAGAAGGACCGGGCCGCGTTCGAGACGCTCGCCTACCAGACGGTCACCGCGCCCGGAGCGCCGAGCTCTTCGGAATCGAAATACGCGACGGGGCTCAACCTCGGCACCGGCGTCAAGATCCAGGGCACCGCGCGGATCGATACGCAAGGGTCGTTCCAGCAGACCAACAACAGCCTCGACATGGCGCTCGACGGCGATGGCTATTTTCAGGTCCAGCTGCCCGGCGGCACGCTCGGCTACACCCGCGCGGGCAATTTCTCGCGCAGCCCCGAAGGGCTGCTGGTGACGAGCGAGGGCTATCAAGTCCAGCCCGGCATCACGATCCCCGAAGGCGCGACCGCGATCACCGTCGGCACCGACGGCACCGTCTCGGCGACCGTCCCCGGCCAGTCGGCGTCGACCCAGCTCGGCCAGATCCAGGTCGCGAGCTTCCCCAATGCCGCGGGCCTGCTGTCGAAGGGCGACAATTACCTTGCCGAAACCTCGGCGTCGGGCGCGGCCAATCTCGGCATCGCGGGGCAAGAAGGCCGCGGCAACATCCGCCAGGGGCAGCTCGAAGGATCGAACGTCAACGTCGTCGAGGAGCTCGTCGACATGATCGAGACGCAGCGCGCCTATGAGGTGAATTCGAAAATGATCACCGCGACCGACGAGATGCTGAAATATGTTAACCAAAATCTGTGATGGTTAACACCATGACATCCCTCTCTCTCCGAATCGCCTGCGTCCTGACGCTCGCTTTGGTGCCGACGGTCGCGCAAGCGAACCTGTTCGGCGGCAAGAAGAAGCCCCCGGTCGATTTCTCGGCGGCACTCCCCGCAGCCGAGCCCGAGGCGCCGCTGGTGGCGAACGGGTCGATCTTCCAGGCGAGCACTGGCTATGCCGCGCTCTACGAAGGCACGCGCGCGCGCCGCGTCGGGGATCCGCTGACGATCGTGCTGGTCGAAGCGACCGCTGCCTCCAAATCGGCCAATTCAAAGCTCGGCTCGAGCGGCGGCCTCAGCCTGATCCCGCCGACAACCGGCCGGCTCGCGCTGTTCCAGGGCACCGACGTGTCGATGAGCGGATCGCGCAATTTCAACGGCAGCGGCGCCGCCGACCAGTCGAACAGCCTGTCTGGCGAGGTCAGCGTGACGGTGAGCAAGGTGCTCTCGAATGGCACGATGCTCGTTCAAGGGCAGAAGCGCGTCACGCTCAACCGCGGCGACGAGTTCGTCCAAATCAAGGGGCTGGTCCGCTCGGCCGATATCGACGCCAACAACCGCATCCCCTCGACGCGCGTCGCCGACGCGCAGATCGCCTATACCGGCAAGGGCGACGTGGCGCGCGCGAGCCGCCAAGGCTGGCTGAGCCGCTTCTTCTCGGTGGTGAGCCCCTTCTGATGACCCTTTTGCGCGCCCTCCCCCCCGTCACCCCCGCAAAAGCGGGGGTCCCGCTTCTCCTTCGGACCGCGGGCAAGAAGCGGGACTCCCGCTTTCGCGGGGGTGACGGCTGGAAGCTGGTGCTCGCTTTCCTTTTCGCCGTGCTGTTTGCCACTCCCGCCTCGGCCGACCGGATCAAGGATCTCGGCGGCTTCCAGGGTATCCGCACCAACCAGCTGACCGGCTACGGCATCGTCGTCGGCCTTCCCGGCACGGGCGACGACAATCTCGAATACACCATCCAGTCGATGAAGGCGGTCGCCTCGCGCTTCGGGCTGCAATTGCCCGCAAACGTCAACCCCGGCCTCAAGAACGCCGCCGTCGTGATGATCACCGCCGATCTGCCGCCCTTCGCCAAGCCTGGCCAGAAGCTCGACATCACCGTCGCCTCGATGGGCAAGGCCAAGTCCTTGCGCGGCGGCGCGCTGATCATGACCCCGCTGCTCGGCGCCGATAACCAGATCTATGCAATGGCGCAGGGCAATCTCGCGGTCGGTGGCCTTGGTGCCGAGGGCAAGGACGGTTCGACGATCGTCGTCAACATCCCCTCGGCGGGCCGCATCCCCGAAGGCGCGACGGTCGAGCGCGCGGTCGCGACCGGGTTCGAGAACACGCCCACCCTGACCTTCAACCTCGCACGCGCCGATTTTACGACAGCGCAGAACGTCGCCGGCGCGATCAATTCGCGGCTCGGCGCGGGCACCGCGCAAGCGACCGATGCCGTTTCGGTCGCGGTGCGCGCGCCGGTCGGCGGCGACATCCGCGCGACGCTGATGAGCGAGATCGAGAACCTCGACGTCGTCTCGGCCGAACCCTCGGCAAAAGTAATTGTTAATGCCCGGACGGGAACGGTCGTTATCAACTCTGCGGTCCGCGTCGGCACCGCCGCGGTGACACACGGCAAGCTGACGGTGCGGATCGACGAAACCGAGAAGGTCAGCCAGCCCTTGCCGTTCAGCCAGGGCCAGACCGCCAAGCAGCAAAAGTCCGCAGTTGCGGTCGACGAGGAAAAGCACCCGATGTTCCTGCTCGAGCCCGGCCCCAAGCTGTCCGACGTGGTCAAGGCGGTCAATGCGATCGGCGCCTCGCCGGCCGATCTGGTCGCGATCCTCGAAGCGCTCAAGGAAGCCGGCGCGCTCAAGGCCGAGTTGATCGTGCTATGAGCGACGTTCCCGCCATCACCCCGATCCCGGGCCCGACGACAGGCATCAGCGTCGACACCAGCCGCTTGCAGAGCCGCGCCAATCTCGAGGCTGCCGGCAAGAAGTTCGAAGCGGTGTTCACCGGCATGATGGTCAAGTCGATGCGGTCGACGCATCTCGCCGAGGATGGCCTGTTCGGCTCGAAGGGCATGGATACTTTCAAGGAAATGCAGGACACGCAAGTCGCGCAGAACATGGCCGAGCATGCGCCGCTCGGCATCGGCAAGGCGATGACCGCGTTCCTCGCCAAGTCGCAGGCCGCCCTGCAGCCCGCCGCCGAGCCGCCGGCTGAGGGCAAGACGCCGTGAGCGACCTGCTCAGCATCGGCGCGAGCGGGGTGAAGGCGTATCAGACCGCGCTCACCACCGTATCCGAGAATATCGCAAATGCCGCGACGCCGGGCTATGCCAAGCGGACCGCGGATTTGCGCGAAGTCGCGCCCGCGCTCGGCATCGCGAGCGGCGGCAAGATTGCGGTCGGACAAGGCGTCATCGCCGCCGGAATTACGCGCTCGGCCGACTCGCTGCGCGCCGCCGACGTACGCAACGCCAGCGCCGATCTCGCGCGGACCGACACCAGCGTCGAATGGCTCGGCCGCATCCAGAGCGCGCTGACCGGCAACCAGGTCGGCGAGCAGATCACCGGCTTCTTCAATTCGGCCAAGACCGTCGCTGCCGATCCCACCGCATCGGCGCCGCGCGCAGCGATGCTCGAACAGGCCAAGACCGTCGCCGCCAGCTTCGCTGCGACGGGCAAGGCGCTCGACAGCCTCGACGCCGATCTCGATACGACCGCGACGCAGGCGGTGACGACGCTGACCGCGCTCGGAACTGCGCTCGCCAAGGTCAATGACGGGCTTGGCCGCGTACAACCCGGCTCGAACGGCGCAGCACAGCTCGCCGACCAGCGCGATTCGATTCTCGATCAAATGAGTGCGATCAGCGATCTCTCTGTTTCGACCGACTCGGCCGGGCGCGCGAGCGTGAAGCTCGGCAACGGCGGCGGCCCGACGCTCGTCGCGGGCAACCGGTCGGCAAGCGTTGGCTTTGCACGTGGCACCGACGGGACGGTCGCCTTCACCGTTCAAGCCGCCGACGGCGTGGCGCCGGTGACCTCGTCGGGCGGCGCGCTTGCGGGCATGGTCGAAGCCGCAGCGCGGATCGCCGATGCCCGCATCCAGCTCGGTGGGATCGCCAGCGCCTTCACCAGCGGCGTCAACGCCGTCCAGGCGGAAGGCAGCGACCTCACGGGCACTGCCGGCGCAGCGCTGTTCGCGACCGGCAGCAGCGCGACCGACATCACCGTCGCACTCACCGACCCGAACGGCATCGCCGCCGCCGCCAAGGGCGCGGGCCCGCGCGACAACAGCAATCTCGCCAATCTCGCCACGTTGCGCACCTCTGGCGCGTTCGAGACCAAGGCTACCGCGCTCGTTTCGAGCAACGCGGCCACGCTCGCCAGCCGCCAGCAAGTCGCGACAGCGCAAGGGTCGATCCGCGACAATGCAATTGCCGCGCGCGACGCCGTATCGGGGGTAAACCTCGATAGCGAAGCAGTCGACCTGCTGCGCTTCCAGCAAGCCTATTCGGCGTCGAGCCGCGTGATCCAGGTCGCGCGCGACACGCTCCAGTCGATCCTCGACATCCGCTAGGACCCGCCATGCAGATCGGCACCAGCCAATTCTACGACACCGGAGCGTCGCAGCTGTCGAAGCTGTCGGCCAAGGCCGACACGCTCAACACGCAGATCGCGTCGACCAAGAAGTTCACCGATCCGTCCGCCGACGTGGTCGCGTACAACCGCCTTTCCACGATCAAACAGGCGACCGCCGACAGCAAGGCCTATGCCAGCAACGTGAGCATGGCGACATCGCTGCTGCAGCAGTCGGATTCGACGCTGAGCGCGATCGGCACCCAACTCCAGCAGGCGGCCGAGCTTACCACGCGAGCCGCGAACGGCACGCTCAACGACACCGACCGCAAGGCGATCGCGATCCAGCTGCAGAGCATCCGCGACGATCTCGTCAATCTGGCTGGAACAAAGGATGCGCGCGGCCAGCCGCTGTTCGGCGCGGCGACTGGCACCAATGCGGTGACCCAGGCGGCCGACGGCACGGTCAGCTTCGGCGGCACGGGCGAAGTCTCGGCGATCCCGGTCGCCGACGGCACCAACATCCAGGCGACCGACAGCGCGCAGCGCGTGTTCGGCAACATCCCGACGAGCGGCGGCGGCACGACCGATGCGTTTGCGGTGCTCTCGAACTTCATCTCGGCGCTCAACGCGGGCGGCGACATTTCGAGTGCTGCGGGCACGGCGGCCGATGGACTCAAGAGCGCGATGACGCAGGTCAACGCGGTCCAGGGCTCGGTCGGCGCGCGCGCGGCGCGACTCGACATCGTCTCGACGCAGTCGACCGACGCCGCCAGCGCGCGCGAGCTCGATCGCTCGGCGCTCGAGGATACCGACCTGTCGAGCGCGATCGCCGAACTGCAGAAGACGATGACGGTGCTTTCGGCAACGCAAGCAAGCTTCACCAAGCTCGGCTCGCTCTCGCTGTTCGATTACCTCAAATAAGCCGGTCTTCCGCCGGGAGCGCGAGCGATCGGCGCGGCTCGCCCCGCTCCTGAGGGCGATCGGGGTAAAACAAACCTTCGTTGGTTAACTGGTTGAACACCAATCCCCGCTAAGCCGTCATCATAGTCCGCAGGTCCACCCGACCCGCGTCAGCCAGGGGCCACCGCCACTCATGTTTCCGGTCATCGGCATAGTCGTTCTTCTCGTGATGATCTTCGGCGGTTTCGCGATCACCGGCGGCGCGCTCGGCCCCGTGATGGAGGCCATCCCGCACGAGATGCTGATCATCGGCGGCGCCGCAGTCGGCGCGCTCATCATCGGCAATTCAATGAAGGAGCTGAAGGCGCTCGGCGGCGGGTTGATGAAGGTCTTCAAGGGCCCGAAATACAAGAAGCAGGATTATCTCGACGTCATCTTCCTCGTGTCGAAGCTGATGAAGATGCTGCGCACCGAAGGCCCGATCGCGCTCGAACCGCATGTCGAGGATCCGGCTTCCTCCGCGGTGTTCGCCGAATATCCGCGGCTGCTGTCGGATCATGCGCTGACCAATCTGATCGCCGATACGCTCCGGCTCGTCGTCGTGTCGTCGGGCACGCTCGACGTCCATGCCGTCGAGGACGTGATGGATAACATGATCAAGACCCACCACCACGAGGTCGAGGGCCCGCAAGGCACGATCGCGACGCTCGCCGACGCGCTCCCCGCGCTCGGCATCGTCGCGGCGGTGCTCGGCGTGGTCAAGACGATGGGCTCGATCGACAAGCCGCCGGCGATCCTCGGTGCGATGATCGGCTCGGCGCTGGTCGGCACCTTCATGGGCGTTCTGCTCGCCTACGGCATCGTCGCGCCGCTCGCCAATCGCCTCAAGCAAGTGCTCGATGCCGATGGCGCGATCTACCATGTCGTCAAGCAGATCATCATCGCCTCGCTCCACGGCCACCCGCAGCCGCTCGTCATCGAAGCAGCGCGCTCTGGCATCGCGCATTCGAACCAACCCGGCTTCGCCGAGGTGTTCGACGGGTTGCGGGGGCGGTAATCGTGACGGATCTAACGCGAAGCCGCGAAGGCGCGAAAAAGACTTTCACGCGGAGCCGCGGAGACGCGGCGGCGTCGCACGTCGTTGCTTCGGCAGCGCAGCACCATTGCCGTGCGGAAGACGACAGCATGCTGACGCGCGCGCATCCTGCTTTGCGGGAACTGCGCGCTCTGCGCTGCCGCGCAAACGCCTCCTTCTTCCTCCGCGTCTCCGCGGTTCCACGTGGCTCCTCTTCGCTTCGCGCCTTCGCGCCGTCGCGTGAGACCCTTCCGACAGGCCGACGCTGATGGCCGCCGCCCGCGCCCCGCACGGCGCCAACGTGCCGCCCAAGATCATCTACAAGAAGATCTATATCGAGGGTCATGGCGGCCATCACGGCGGCGCGTGGAAAGTCGCCTATGCCGATTTCGTGACGGCGATGATGGCATTCTTCCTGCTGATGTGGTTGCTCGGTGCGACCAACGAAAAGCAGCGCAAGGCGCTCGCCGATTATTTCTCGCCGACGCTCGTCCAGATGAAGGAAAACAGCGCGGGCTCGAACGGCATCTTCGGTGGCGATTCGATGACGTCGAAGGACAATTACGCACACCGCGCCTCGCAGACCGGCACGCGCTCGATGACGATCCCGGTCGAGGCGATCGGCGGCGACCAGGTCGGCACCGGGCAGAAGGGCACGCTCAAGGACAAGGCGCTGACGACCGAGGATCGCAAAAATTTCGAGGCGATGAAGCACGCCATGACCAAGTCGATGGCGACCAACCCGGCCCTCGCGCGCCTCTCGAACCATGTCCGCTTCGTCAAGACCAATGACGGGATGCGGATCGATCTGCTCGACGATGCCGATTACTCGATGTTCGATCTCGGCACGACGCAACTCGATCCGCGCGCGTCGGCGCTGCTCGGAATGATTGCCAAATCGATCAAGGGCACCGACAACCCGATAATGATCCGCGGGCACACCGACAATCTGGGCTATGGCGATCCGCTCGCGATGAACAATTGGATGCTGTCGAGCGCGCGCGCCGAAGCGACGCGCCGCCGGCTCGCCGCGGGTGGGTTGCCCGATACGCGGTTCAACCGGATCGAGGGCGTCGCCGACCGCGAGCCGATGATCAAGGACAATCCCTCCGATCCGCGCAACCGCCGCGTCGCGATCACCTTGCTCTACCGAGTGACTGCTTTCGGGCAGTGATGCCGCGCAGGCCCCAGATCGAGCGCTGGACCAGATGCAGCGTCCAGGCGGGGCTGGGGCTGCTGCTGCTCTACGGGCTCAGTTCGATCCCCGATCTGAACGCGCGATGGGGCATCACCGTCGCTTCGATCGGCGCGGTCGCCGGCTGGATTGCCCTCGCCGCAACGGGGTTCGACATCCTGCGCGAGCGCCCTGGCATCGGGCCGCTCGCCGCGCTGGCGACGACGCTCGTGGTGGTCCGCAGCGTCTTCGCGTTGCTTGCCGTCGGGCGCACATCGACCGGCGACCCGAACGCCTATCTCAATCTCGCCAAGGGCCTGCTCGCTGGCCACGGGCTGGTGATCCACGATCCGTTCTTCGGCTCGGCGTGGCGCGCGCTGTTTCCGCCGCTCTATCCGCTGCTGCTGGCAGGCTGGGGGGCGGTGTTCGGGTTCGACACGGCCGCTGTGTTGACGCTCGGCACGCTGACCGATGGTGCGACGGCATGGCTGCTCTTCGTCCTGGGGTCCCGGCTCGGCAGTGCGGTGGCCGGACGCCGCGCCGCCTGGCTCTATCTGATCTGGCCGTCGGTGCTGTTTTCGGCGCCGCTTGCACAGAAGGAGTCGCTGTGCGCGCTGCTCGTCGTCTTGCTGGCGCTCGCCTGGATCGATCGCCGCGCGGGCTGGCGCGGTGCGCTCGCGCTCGGGGTTCCGGCCGGGTTGCTCGCGCTGACGCAGCCGGGCGAGGCGCCGCTCGCCGCTGTGTTCGGGTTGGTGCTCGTCGGCCGGATCGGGCTGTGGCCGATGCTGCGCACGGGACTGCAAGGCGGCGTGGTCGCAGCGGTGGTGCTGGTGCCGTGGTGGGTGCGCAACTGGGCAGTGTTCCACGCTTTCGTCCCGCTCACCACCGCGAGCGGCGCGAGCCTGTGGATCGGCAACAATCCCGATGCGACCGGCAATTGGCAACCGCCGCCGCCCGCCCTCAAGGGGATCCCCGAGCTCGCTTATGGCAAGCGCATCGGCGCGATCGCGGTCGAGTGGATCCGCACGCATCCGGTCGGCTTCGTCCGGCTGACGCTGACCAAATTCGTCCGCGCGTCGGGCATCGCGCAGTTCGGCGTGACGCGGCTCGTCGCGATGGGTCCGCCGGTGCCACGCGTGCTCGCCGCCGCCTTGTGGCCGCTGTCGATGCTCGCGCATCTCGCCTTGCTCGGCGGCGCGGCGTTCAAGCTCGGTCCCCGCCTGCCCTTCACGCTCGTGCTGCTGATCGCCGCCTGCGGGCTCCAATTGCTGCTGTTCGGCGTGTGGTTCGAATTCGGCGAACGCCACCGCGAATTCGTCACGCCGTTCCTCCTGCTCGCTTTATGCTGGTCGTTCGCGGCGCCAGCGGTTGAGAAAGCGCCTGCGACCCCCTAGCTTGGGGACGTGAAGAACGCCGTCACCGCCCGTATCGTCGACGGCATAGCCGCCATCCCGGCGGAAGACTGGGATGCCTGCGCCGGCACCGCCAATCCCTTCGTCAGCCACGCCTTCCTGTCGATCCTTGAATCGTCAGGCAGCGCGCGGCCGCGCACCGGCTGGCAACCGATCCCGATCATCGTCGACGGCGCCGACGGCAAGCCCGCTGCGATCGCGCCGGCTTATGCCAAGAGCCACAGCCAGGGCGAATATGTCTTCGACCATGGCTGGGCCGACGCGTGGGAGCGGTCCGGCGGATCCTATTACCCCAAGCTGCAGATCGCCGTGCCCTTCACCCCCGCGCCCGGCCCCCGGCTGCTGCTGCGCGATCCCGACCAGGCGCCTGCGCTGATCGCCGCGATCGAGGCGGTGACCGACCAGCACGGGCTGTCCTCGGCGCACGCCACCTTCATCGCGCCCGAACAGCTCCCCGCATTCGAGGCGGCGGGCTGGCTGATCCGCGAGGGCACGCAGTTCCACTGGCAGAACCAGGGCTATGCCGATTTCGACGGATTCCTCGGCGATCTCGCCAGCCGCAAGCGCAAGGCGATCCGCAAGGAGCGCGCGGGCGCGGTCGAGGGCCTGACGATCCGCCACATCTCGGGCGCCGACATTACAGAGGCCGACTGGGACGCCTTCTGGGTGTTCTATCAGGACACCGGCGCGCGCAAATGGGGCCAGCCGTATCTGACGCGGCAGTTCTTCACGCTGCTCGGCCAAACGATGCCCGAGCGTGTCCTGCTGATCTTTGCCGAGCGCGACGGGCGTCCGATTGCGGGTGCGCTCAACCTGATCGGGGAGGACACGCTCTACGGCCGCTATTGGGGCTGCACCGAGGATGTCCCCTTCCTGCATTTCGAGCTGTGCTATTACCAGGCGATCGACGCCGCGATCGCGCGCGGCTTGAAGACCGTCGAGGCGGGTGCGCAGGGCGAGCACAAGCTCGCGCGCGGCTATGTCCCCGTCCCGACCTGGTCGGCGCATTACATTCCCGATGCGGGCTTCCGCCGCGCGATCGCCGATTTCCTGGTGCGCGAGCGCGCCTCGGTCGAATCCGACCAGGAATTCCTCGGCGCGATGACCCCGTTTAAGAAAGGCTAGAACGGCGTCGGACGCGGGCGCGCGGTCTTGAGCGCGGCGTCGCTGATCTCGATGCCGCGCTGGCTGTGATCGACGCGGAACAGCACGCTGCTCCCGTCACGCCAGATCGGGATCAGCCCCTGGTTGAACTTGGCATCGTACGCCGGCGGACGGATCAGCCAGACATAGTCGAAGGCATTGCGCGGGAAGCGCGCCATCGCCTTGCTGATCGGGCGCCACCATTCGCGCGGGCATTGCACGCTCGTTACGATCTCGGACGGATCGTGCGCAAAGCGCTGCGCACGGACATATTTCACCGTGAGCAACTGCGCGCCCGCCATCGACCATTGATCGTTGGCATAGGCCGCGCGGCGCTCGAGCGCGATCGCGGGGAGATGTTCGAGCCGCGTCATTTTCCACGGCGCACCGCATTGCGCGCCGACGAAGGTGACGAGCTTGGCGCCGACCGGGAGATGATCGAGCGCCTTCAACTCGCGGTCGTAATCCTGCGCGAACATCCAGAAGCTCGCCGTACCCGCCGCGATCCGCACCAGTACGAAGGCGAGCCCGAGCGCCGCGATCGTCGCGCTGCCACGGATCGACAGGCCCTTTTTCGGGCGCACCGCGATCACCGCGATCGCGAGCATGAACGGCGCGAGCCGCATGTCGGCATAGGCCGATCCGAACACGATCCGCGGCAGCACGATGAACACCGCGAGCAGGAACAGCGCCGACAGGCCGAGATTGCGCGAATATTCGACGCTCGGATCGCGGAAACCGCGGAACAGGATCAGCAGCAGGATCGCCATCCCGGCGAGGTCGAAGGTGATCCAGCGGTCACGCAGCGCCATCGTCATATAGCCGATCTTGGCGCGCCAGTTGAACCAGTCGCCGGTCTGCCCGCCGACATGCTCGCCGCTGCGCCACACCACCATCAACACCATCGGCAGGGCGAGCGGAACGCAACCGACGCCCGCGCGCAGCCATGCCTTGATCCAGCTCAGCGGACCGCGATCGACCCGCGCATCATGCTGGCGGACCATTTCGGCCGAATACGCCAGCACGCCGAGCACGCCCCAGCCAAAGGTGTGCGCCACCCAGATGAGACACGAGAGCGGCACGAAGATCGCCGCACGCAAGCCGAAGCGCTGGTGCCGCGCGAGCCGCAGCCACAGCGCGAACGCGTTGAGCGCGAGCGCCATCGAGAAGGCGAAATTGACGAAGCCGAACTGGAAGGCATAGCTGTATGCCAGCGGCAGCGCGAACACGGCGGTCGGCGGGATGCGCCCATGCACCTCGCGCGCGATCCACAGCAGCCCGGTAACCGTCAGCACCGGGATCGTCATCACCAGCAGCTTCACCGCAAGCTCGAGCCCGAACAGCTTGGCAAGCGGGATGATCAGGATGTCGATCCCGAGATTGCCGATCAGCTGCCAGTTGAAATTGTACCAGTCCGACAGCCACGGATATTCGTCGCGCGACAATTGCACGCGGTAGCGCCCCATATGGCCCGGCAGATCGACCAGCGGCGGGATTTCGGGACGCAGCAAGGGGATGATCGCAATCAGCGCCATCACCGCGACGAACCAGCGCGTCTGCCACCATTGTAGATCGGAAGAAGTCTCGTTCGGCATGCTAGCGCCTTACCGGCGAAACGGGCGGTGCGACAAGCGAAGTCGCGCCAGGCAGTGCAACACGAGCGGCCCGGTATGCGCCACGTGGTCGATCTGACCGGCAGGAGACGACACGGCGCGATGCCGATGGGCACGCCGTCGCGGTGATCGCGACACACCCGAACCAGCGCACTTGCGAGCAGCGCGATATTGAGAAACCTTCCCGCATTTGCGGGGTCTTACTGCGGTGGCGTTTGCGAAAACAAGCGTGCTTCGACGCGGTAGAGGGCAAACGCCCGGCGGGGCGGCGCGATCGGCACGAGCCAGTTCGGCGCATGGCCCTGCCGAATGGCATAGGCGAGCGAGACGCCGCCCGCCGAACCGAAGCTGTCGCCGCACAGCGCAACATACTGCACGTCCCAGCCGCGCGCGATCGCCGCGGCCTGCGCCGGGGTGCCGACGAAGAAGCGATAGACCGCGAGGTTGCCTGCAGCGTTGCGATGATAGGGCGCACCGACCACACTCAATTGCGTCGCGCCGATCGCATAGGCGCCGAGCTCGAGCGGCGCGAGCAAGCCACCGGGGGGCAGACGTCGCAGCATCGCGAGTGTCGCTGGCGCGGTGCAGCTGTTCGCTGCAGTCTCGCGGACGCTGCGGCTCGGGACGAAGGCCTGCGCGGCGATCGGATACAGAATCCCAGCCGACGTGATCCACGCCCCGGCCAGCGGCAGCACGCCACGTGCACGCGCCGCGGCGATCACCGCCGCCAGCCCGGGCGCGGCCAGGATCGCACCGGCATATGCACCGCGCATCTGCGCGCAGCTCAACAGCAGCGCGGCAAGCTGGACGATCAGCAGACCGGCCCAACGCTGGTCGCGCGTCGCATACAGCCGCCAGCCGCTCGCCAGCACGCCCGCGACCATCATCCCGGCATAGCCGATCACGGTCGGCAGCGTCGCTATGGTGACCGACCGCGCGTCGGCAATCTCGGCGCGCCACAGGTGGACGAGGATCGGATCGATGCCGCCATCCGGTACAAGGCATTCCGGCGCGACCAGCACGATCCCCGTCGCGACCACCGCGATGATGATCGTCCCCAACACCGCACGCGTCGCCGGGCTGGCGATGTCGCGCGCGGCGAGCGCCATGCCCATCGGCGCGAAGGCCGCGATTACCGCGGCGCGCCAGGCGGTCATGGTGAAGCCGTCGCACGCGGCATAAGTCCACACGAGCGGCCGGAATACGATCGACGCCGCGAGCAGCCCCGCGCCGAGCCCGATCCCCAGCCCCATCATCCGGTCGTCGGCGCCGCTGCGCGCGCGCAGCCATTCGATCGCCATCGCACCGCCGACCGCCACGATCAGCGGGACGCACTCGACCCCGATCACAAGGCTCGCCGCCCCCGCAAGTCCGGCGACCAAGCCCGGTTCGATCGCCGCCCGCGCGACGAGCGCGCGCGCCATGACCAGCACCAGCACGATCTGCAGCCCGTCGGCGTCGATCCTGCCGGGCAGAAAGATCGTGGTTGCGGGAAAGGCGATCGCAGCGACGACGGTCGCGGTGCGCGCGATCGCGCTGCCGCCGAGCGCGCGCGCGATCCGTGTGACGAGCAGCAGCGCCGCAGCGAACAGCGCGGTCGGCCAGACGATCACGGCGATCATTTCGGCAAGCGGCGCGCCGGCGATCGGTGCGAGCGCAGCGATGATCGCGCCGGGCGCGAGGTCGGGCAGACGCGACCATTCCAGCGCAAGTCCGGGCGCAGCACCGAGCCGGTGCTGACGCAGATCGGCAAACCCCTGCCCCGCCAGCCAGTCGCGAATCTGCTGAAGCCGCAGCATGGCGTCGGCGTCGGGAAGGTGCAGTGACGAAAGCGACCCCCGGTCGCAAAACGCCCAGACCGCACCCAGCAGCGCCGCCAGCGCGAGCGCACACAGTGCGTCGCTCCGGCGGGCCAATCGGGATTCGCGAGCGTCCATCGCGACCGACTTAGGCGAACGGGGTTAAGGCGAAGTTAGATCGCGCCGTTTTCGCGCGTCACTTGACCCCATCCGCCTGTTGTCAAACGCTTAGGCGCGATCACGCCGCCCCAGAAGCCGCAAGCGGAGCGCCTGCAACTTGATGAAGCCAGCCGCATCGCGCTGGTCGTACGCGCCCTGATCGTCCTCGAAGGTGACGACCTTCTCCGAATAGAGCGAGAAGGGCGACTTGCGCCCGGTAACCGAGACATTGCCCTTGTAGAGCTTGAGGCGGACGGTGCCCGTCACCTTGCTCTGGCTGTGGTCGATTGCCGCCTGCAGCATCTCGCGCTCGGGGCTGAACCAGAAGCCGTTGTAGATCAGCTCGGCATAGCGCGGCGCAAGCTCGTCCTTGAGATGCGCGGCGCCGCGGTCGAGCGTCAATTGCTCGATCCCGCGATGCGCGAGGTGATAGATCGTGCCGCCCGGCGTCTCGTACATCCCGCGCGACTTCATGCCGACGAAGCGGTTTTCGACCAGGTCGAGCCGGCCGATACCGTGGCGCCGGCCCATCTCGTTGAGCGTCTCGAGCAAAGTCGCCGGCGACATGCCGACGCCGTTGATCGCGACGCCGTCGCCGCCCTCGAAATCGATCGTGATCGTCTCGGGCTCGTTCGGCGCGTCCTCGGGATTGACCGTGCGCGAATAGACGTAATCGGGAACCTCGTCCCACGGATCCTCGAGCACTTTGCCTTCGGACGACGTGTGCAGCATGTTGGCGTCGGTCGAGAACGGCGCTTCGCCGCGCTTGTCCTTGCTCACCGGGATCTGGTGCTGTTCGGCGAACTCGATCAGCTTGGTGCGGCTGGTCAGATCCCATTCGCGCCACGGCGCAATCACCTTGATATCGGGCGCGAGCGCGTAATAGCCGAGCTCGAAGCGGACCTGGTCGTTGCCCTTGCCGGTCGCGCCATGGCTGACCGCGTCGGCGTTCAGCATCTTGGCGATCTCGATCTGGCGCTTGGCGATCAGCGGCCGCGCGATCGAGGTGCCGAGCAGATACAGCCCCTCATAGAGCGCGTTGGCGCGCATCATCGGGAAGACGTACTCCTTGACGAATTCCTCGCGCAGATCGTCGATGAAGATGTGCTCTGGCTTTACGCCGGCCGCTTCTGCCTTCCGCCGCGCCGGCTCGAGCTCTTCACCCTGGCCGAGATCGGCGGTGAAGGTGACGACCTCGCAATTGTAGGTCTGCTGCAGCCACTTCAGGATCACGCTGGTATCGAGCCCGCCCGAATAGGCGAGGACGACGCGGTTGATCTGATCAGTCATGCGAGCGAATCCTTCGGTTTTGGCGCGGGTGCGCCCTATGCGACCAGCGCGGCAGGTGCAACCGTCGGGGAGCGCATCGCGCGCTCGCCCTCGAGCATATAGTCGCGCGTGATCGGCAAGACATGGCGGTTCTTGGCGAACTGGACCTGGTAATTGACCATGCTGCCGTAATGGAACGACTGCCCCGCCCCGGCGAGGTAGAATTGCCACATGCGATAGAAGCGCTCGTCATACAGTGCGATGATCTCGTCGCGCGCCGCGACGACGCGGTCGTACCATTGGTCGAGCGTGTAGCCGTAATGCAGCCGCAGCACTTCGATGTCGGTGATCATGAAGCGCAGCCCTTCGTTCGCCGCGACGATCTCCGACAGCGCGGGATTGTAGCCGCCCGGGAAGATGTATTTCGCGGTCCACGAATCGGTCACGCCCGGCCCGCCGGCACGACCGATCGTGTGAAGCAGCATCACGCCGTCGTCGGTGAGCAGATCGCGGCACTGGCGGAAGAAGGTGGTGTAATTCGCCGGACCGACATGTTCGAACATGCCGACCGAGACGATCCGGTCGAACTTCCCCGTGACATGACGATAGTCGATCAGCTCGAACGTGACCTTGTCCGCCACCCCCGCCGCGTCTGCCCGTTCGCGCGCGACCTTCAGCTGCTCCTCGCTGAGCGTCACGCCGAGCACTTCCGCCCCGGTCTGCTGGTGCAGGTACAGCGCCATCCCACCCCAGCCGCAGCCGATGTCGAGTACGCGCATCCCTGGCGCGAGCGCGAGCTTGGCGGCGATATGCGCCTTCTTGTCGTCCTGCGCCTGCTCGAGCGAGTTGGCCGGATCGGTGAAATAGGCGCAGCTATATTGCCGGTCGGCATCGAGGAAGAGATCGTACAGCCGGTCCGACAAATCGTAATGATGCGCGACGTTGCGCTTCGACTGGCGCGCCATGTTGACCCGTCCGAAGCGCAGCGTCACCGCTTGCACCGCGCGCCGCAGCGGCGACGCGGCGAGCCCGTTTTGGCCGGCCTCCCACGGATCGTTCTTCATCAGCAGCTTGACGAGATCGCGCGCGTCACCCTGCTCGATCACCATCCGCCCGTTCATATAGGCCTCGCCCGCGCCGATCCCCGGATCGCGCACGATCGCGGCGGCAGCGCCGGCATCGGTGAAGCGCAGGACGATATCGGGGAAACCCGGTGTCGCGGTGCCGAAGGTGCGGGTCTTGCCATCGGCATGATGGAGCGTGAGCGTGCCGCGCTTGACGCGCTTGGCGAGGAATAAGTCGATCAAAGCCATAGCTGCGCGTATTTAGCGATTAGATGCCGGCATACCAATCGTAATCGATCGCATCTTCCCAATAGCCACCCTTGCCCTTGCCGATCCCGGCGAGCGAAGCGACCGCGTCGATCTGCATAATGTACTTCGCTTGCTTGTAGCCGAGCTGCCGCTCGACGCGCAGTCGCACAGGCGCACCGTGGCCGACGTCGAGCAGATGCCCGTTCATCGCCCAGGCGAGGATCGTCTGCGGATGGAAGGCATCGATCAGGTCGATCGACTCATAATAATGCTGCCCCGAAAACAGATCGGCGCAGGTGAACACGACATAGCGCGCGGTGGTGCGCACGTCGGCCGCCTTGAGGAGCGTGCCGAGCAGCGGGCCGTGCCACTGGCCGATCGCACTCCACCCCTCGACGCAATCGTGCCGCGTGATCTGGCTCCGCGCCGGCATCGCCTGGAGCTGCGCGAGCGACAGCGCGAGCGGCCGGTTGACCAGCCCACCGACCTGCAGCCGCCACTGCGAAAACTTGTCCGCAACCATCGCGGTGTAATCGGGCGTGTTGGGGTTGCGGGTGCCGTTGGTGCGGAAAAAGGGCGACATCTGGTCGGGGCGATATTCCTTCGCCAAGCTGCCGCGGTTCGACAATGCCCGCTGCAGCCCCTCGTTGATTGTCTCGCCCGAGAACAGGATCTTGCGCAACGCAGGTGTGCTGGCGACCTGATCGCACCCGCTCAGCAGCGCGCCCGCGCCGAGCGCGCCGGTGGTGAGCAAAGCGCGCCGCGTGATGATACCGCTCATGCAGCTTCCTCCGCACGGTCTTCGGGCACGCGCCACCAGCCCGTCAGCATCGACTTCACCTCGGGCCAGGCGCCCGCGAGGATCACGAGCACAAGGTGCACGATGATGAACACCACCAGCCCCGACGCGGCGATGAAATGGACCGACCGCGCCGATGCGCGCCCGCCGACGACCGCGAGCAACCACGGCCACGCAGCGGTCATCGCGGGCGACAATGCGAGCCCCGAGACGATCATCGCCGGGATCAGCCCGAAGATCGTGAGAGCGTAGGACAGCTTCTGGAAGATGTTGAACGCCGCCGGATGCTTCGGATCGTGGAAGCGGAAGGCGAGATGCTCCTTCAGATCGAACCATAGGTGCGACGGCGCCAGCTCCTTCAGGCGGATCCGCAGATCCTTCTGGAAATGGCGGTTGATCACGCTCGCGACCATGAAGGCGAGCAGGCCGAAGCCAAAGACGAGTGCGAACAGCAGATGCCAACGCCGCGCGATCGCCAGATTGTAGCCCGCCGGGATTGTCAGATAGGACGGCATATGCGGCGGATTGAACCACGAATGATCCGAATTCGCGCCATATTCGCCCCAATAGAGGTGCGGATGCGCGTTGAGGATCGTCAGCCCGCTGCCGATCATGATGACGATCGTCACCGCATTGACCCAGTGCCAGACCCGCGTCGCGAGGCGATGGCGATAGATCGAGGTGCTCGCGGGAACGGCCGTCGGCGAAGCGGGTTGTCCCGGGGTTGGCTGGGGTGCGTCGGTCATGCAGATCCCTATTCGCGCCACACGGCGGCTCGGTTACACCTTAGTCGCAGCGACGCGCCGACGAAACCGCAAACACGACCGCACATATGAGCCAAGGGCCGCCCGATCATGTCAGACCTGCATTTCTACGAACCGCGCAACGGCCACGCCGCTGTCCCGGGCCTCGCGCACGATCCGCTCAATTCGATCGTCGCGCCGCGCCCGATCGGCTGGATCAGCTCGCTCGCTACCGACGGCACACGCAATCTCGCGCCGTATAGCTTCTTCACGCTGTTCAACTATCGCCCGCCGATCGTCGGCTTCGCCTCGATCGGATGGAAGGACAGCGTCGCCAATATCGCCGCGACGGGCGAATTCGTCTGGAATCTCGCGACGCGCGAGCTCGCCGCGCCGATGAATGCAAGTGCGGCGATGGTCGCGGCCGGCGTCGACGAATTCGAACTAGCCGGGCTCGAGGCCGCGCCCTCGCGGCTCGTCGCGCCACCCCGCGTTGCCGCGAGCCCCGTCGCGTTCGAGTGCCGCCACACGCAGACGCTGCGCTTGCAGGGCATCGATGGCGCCGAGATCGACACCTGGCTGATCCTCGGCGAGGTCGTCGGCATCCACATCGCGCCGCAGCTGATCGAGGATGGCGCCTATCGCACCGCCGCAGCGCATCCCATCCTGCGCGGCGGCGGCCCGGCCGATTATTTCGAGATCAGCGACGACACGCGCTTCGAGATGCGCCGGCCAGGGTAACGCTTTACCCCTCCCCTTCAGGGGAGGGGCTTACGCACCTCAGCGCGTCGGCACGGGCTCCGGGCCCGAATAGTCGTAGAAGCCGCGTCCGGTCTTGCGGCCGAACCAGCCCGCCTCGACATATTTCACCAGCACCGGCGCAGGCCGGAACTTGGGGTCGCCCGTCCCTTCGAACAGCACGCGCGTGATCTCCAGACACGTGTCGAGCCCGATGAAATCGGCGAGCGTCAGCGGGCCCATCGGATGGTTGAGCCCCAATTGGCACGCGAGATCGATGTCGCGGATCGTCGCGACGCCCTCGCCGAGCGCGAAGCACGCTTCGTTGAGCATCGGCATCAGCACGCGGTTGACGATGAAGCCCGGCGCATCGTTGGCGCGCACGACCTGCTTGCCGAGCCGCCCCGCATAGGCCTCGACCGTCGCCACCGTCGCGTCCGAGGTGGCGAGACCGCGGATCAATTCGATCAGCCCCATCACCGGCACCGGATTGAAGAAATGCACACCGACGAAGCGCCCCGCATCGGGTGCCGCCTGCGCGAGCCGCGTGATCGGGATCGACGAAGTGTTCGAGGCGAGCACCGCATGCTGCGACAATACCTTGCCGACCTCGGCGAAGATCGCGCGCTTGATCTCCTCGCGCTCGGTCGCCGCCTCGATCACGAGGAACGCCGGGCCCATTGCCGCGACGCTCTCGACCGGCTCGATCAGCGCGAGCGCGGCGTCGCGCGCCTCGGCCGTGATCTTTTCCTTGGTGACGGCGCGGTCGAGCTGCTTGGCGATTCCCGCCTTGCCCGCCTCGGCTCGCGCGAGGTTCATGTCCGAAAGCAGCACGCGGTATCCGGCTTGCGCCGAAACCTGCGCGATTCCCGCGCCCATCTGCCCTGCCCCGACGACTCCGACCGTATCCATGCGTCCGCTCCTATCCGTTTGACGCGTCGATAGCGGATTTGGCGCGGCGGGGAAGGTCTTACGGCGCGAGCCGTGCCGCCTGCGCTTCGGCGAGGATCACCGCGAACTTGCCCGCGGGGTCGGTCCATTCGGCGATCGGCGTCCACCCGCCCGCGCGCAGCAGGATGCGCGCGTCGCGCGCGCCGTATTTGTGGCTGTTCTCGGTGTGTATCGTCTCGCCCGCGGTCATTTCGAACGGTCGCCCCTCGATCGTGAAAGCCACGTCCTCGGTCGCCTCGAGATGCATCTCGATCCGCGCACGATCGTCGTTCCAGATCGCGCGGTGGCGGAAGCGCTCGACCGGGATCGTGCCGGCAAGCTCGCGGTTGATCCGCGTCAGCAAGTTGAGATTGAACGCCGCGGTGACGCCCTGTGCGTCGTCATACGCCGCCTCGAGCGTGGCCGCGTCCTTGATGCGGTCCATCCCGATCACGAGCATCGCGCCCTCGCCGAGCGATTCCTTCATCGCGCGCAGCAGATCGACGCTCGAATGCGGGATCATGTTGCCGATCGTCGAGCCGGGGAAGAAGCCGAGCTTGGGCGTCGCTGCGACCTGCATCGGCAAGGCGATCGGGTGCATGAAATCAGCCTCGACCGGAAGCACGTCCAGCCCGGGAAACGCCGAGGCCAGCCCCGCAGACGATTCGCGCAGGAAATCGCCCGAAATGTCGATCGGCACATAGGCCGCGGGCGCCACCGCCTGCAGCAGGATCGGCGTCTTGGTCGACGATCCCGAGCCGAATTCGACGACGGCACGACCTTCACCGGCGCGCGCCGCGATCTCGGGCGCGCACGCGCGCAGGATCGCCGTCTCGGTCCGTGTCGGATAATATTCGGGGAGATCGGTGATCTGCTCGAACAGTTCGGACCCGGCGCGATCATAGAACCAGCGCGCTGGGATCGCGCGCGGACGCATGTCGAAGCCCCGCAATACATCCTGGCGAAACGCCGGGTCGGCCAGCGATGCCTGACCGTCCTCGATTTCCTGCTTCAACATCTCAAAGGTCTTTCGCGAGCCGCACGCCGGTGAATTGCCACCGCTGGTGCGGGTAGAAGAAATTGCGGTAGCTGGCGCGTGCATGACCGCGCGGTGTGGCGCAGGAGCCCCCGCGCAACACGCACTGGCCGCTCATGAACTTTCCGTTATATTCGCCGACCGCACCTTCGATCGCGCGGAAGCCGGGATACGGGCGGAAGGCGCTGCCCGTCCATTCCCACACATCGCCGAAGAACGCCGGACCGCCTGCCGAAGGCCGCGGCTCGACCGGACCGGGGGCGTCCATCTGGTTCCCGCCAGCGGAATCGTGCGCACTCGCCGCGACTTCCCATTCGGCCTCGGTCGGCAGCCGTGCGCCCGCCCAGCTGGCATAGGCGTCGGCCTCGTAGAAACTGACGTGCGTTACGGGCGCGGCAGGGTCGATCGCGCGGCGTCCGTCGAGCCCGAAGCGCGTCCATCCCGACTCGCCCTGCTCCCAATAGAGCGGCGCGACGATGCCCTCGCGCTTGACCCACGCCCAGCCGTCCGACAGCCAATGCCGCGCCTCGGCATAGCCGCCATCGGCGATGAATGCGGCCCATTCGCCGTTGGTGACGGTACGGTCGGCGATGGCATGCGGGCTGAGCAGCACGGCGTGGCGCGGCCCCTCGGCATCGAACGCGAAGCCGTCGCCGTCATGCCCGATCTCGGTCACCGCGGCCGGGCCTTCGATCCAGCCGATTGGACCCGGCATCGCGACGGGCACCTTGCGCGCGGCGGGCCAGATCGCGGGCTCGATCGGATTTTGCGCCATCAGATGCAGGATGTCGGTGACGAGCAGTTCCTGGTGCTGCTCCTCATGATGGCAGCCGAGCGCGATCAGATCGTGCGCCGCTTGCGGAAGATCGGGCAAGGCGGCCAGCACCGCCGCATCGAGATGCGCGCGATAGGCGAGGATCTCGTCGAGCGCGGGGCGCGTCACCATTCCGCGCCGGTTGCGCGCATGGCGCTGCCCTTCGGCTTCGTAATAGCTGTTGAACAAGAAGGGGAAGCGCGCGTCATAGAGCGTGTAGCCCGCCACGAAATCGCGCAGCACGAAGGTTTCGAGAAACCAGGTGGTGTGCGCGAGATGCCATTTGGCGGGGGAGGCATCGTCCATCGACTGCGCGGTCGCATCGGCATCCGACAGCGGCGCGACCAGGCCGACGGTCAAGCCGCGCACCGCTTCGAAGCGGGTGGCAAGACCCGCAGGGTCGGGCATCGGGGCGGTCTGCGGTTGCGTCGTCATGTCACCATTCCCCCGTATGACCCGCGCCGTCACCTTGACGGACAACGAGTCCCGGCAGCGCTGGTGCGATTATCGCGTCGCGCCGGGTCGCCAAAGAACGTCGCCACCCGCCTTTTGGTTCACTGCGCGAGCCGCAACGAAAAGATAATCCGAAAGCCGGTTCAAATAGGCGAGCGCGAGCGGGTTGATCGCGACCTCGCGCGCCGCCGCGACGCCCGCGCGTTCGGCGCGCCGGACGGTCGCGCGCGCGACATGCAACGCCGCCGCCGGGGCGGTGCCGCCGGGCAGGATGAAGCTCGTCAGCGCGCCCAGTTCGGCGTTCATCCGGTCGATTTCGTCCTCGAGCCGCGCGACCTGCGACGCGACGATGCGCAGCGTCATCTCGGACGGCGCGAAATCGTCATCCTCCCCCGCGCTCGGGGTCGCGATATCGGCGCCGAGGTCGAACAAATCGTTCTGGATCCGCTCGAGCAACGCCGGCAGCCAGGCGAGATCGAGCCCGGCACCGCGCAAGGCGACGACAGCGACACCGATCGTGCTGTTCGCTTCATCGACATCGCCGATCGCCGCCATCCGCGCGGCGTCCTTGGGCGTGCGCGATCCGTCGACGAGGCCCGTCGTGCCGTCATCGCCGGTGCGCGTATAGATTCGGTTGAGCTTGACCATGCTGAATTCCCCGAGAGCGAGCGGCTCAGCTCTTGCCGGCGAGCCACATCAGCAGGACGACCAGGAAGATCGCAATCGCCTGGAACATCACGCGATATTGCATCATCTTGTTCGACTTGATCGACGAGGCGGAGACGGCATCGTTCGACGTCCCGTCGCGCAGATCCTGGCTCGCACCGAGCAGGAAGACCACCAGCCCGCGCACGAGGACGACAACCACCGCAATCATCGCGGCGACCAGCAAGATGGTGAGAAATGTGCTCATGCAGCCAATCTAGGCGTTCGCTGCGACAAAGCCAATGCCCGCGCGCAGCGATGCCGCAAGCGCAGGCCCGTCCTCGCCAGCCAGGCGCAGGCTTTCGAGCGTCGGCGCGTGATTGCGCTTGGCGAGGCGCGCGCCATCGGGCCCCGCGATCAGCGCATGGTGGTGATAGATCGGCGTTGGAAAACCGAGCAGCGCCTGGAGCAGGCGGTGGACATGGGTCGCGCCGAACAGATCGACTCCGCGCACGACATGGCTGACGCCTTGCGCGGCATCGTCGATCGTCACCGCAAGATGATAGCTCGCGGGCGCATCCTTGCGCGCGAGGATGACGTCGCCGTGCGAGAGCGGATCGGCGACGACCGTGCCGGCGATTTCGTCGGTCCAGGTCAAATTTACGCCTCCCTTCCCTGGACGGGAGGGGAGCGAGGGGTGGGTCGGCCCGGAGTCGGGCGCAACACCAGCCTCTAGCCGACCCACCCCCAGCCCCTCCCTCCCAGGGAGGGGAGGCGCGAGGGCGAGCGCCTTGGCCATATCGAGCCGCCATGCGAAGCGGTCCCCGTGCGCGACCCGCGCCGCGACCGCATCGGCGTCGAGCGCACGGCACGTCCCCGGATACACCGCCTCGGCCCCATGCGGCGCGCTCAAGCTCGCCGCGATTTCGGCGCGCGTGCAGAAGCACGGATACAGCAGCCCCATCCCCCGCAACCGCTCGAGCGCGGCGGCATAGATATCGAGACGCGTCGATTGGAACAGCACCGGTCCGTCCCACCCCAAACCGAGCCAGCGCAGATCCGCCTCGATCGCCGCGACATGCTCGGGGCGGCTGCGGGTGCCGTCGATATCCTCGATCCGCAGCAGAAACCGCCCGCCAGCCCCCCGCGCGCGGTCGTGCGCCTGCACCGCCGAATAGGCGTGCCCCAGATGCAGCCGCCCGGTCGGGCTCGGCGCAAAGCGCGTGACGACCGAGGCCACGCGCGCACTTGACCGCGAGTCGGTCGGCGTGCTGAAATCGGACGAGACGGGTAGCGCTGTCATGACAGCGTCATCCTAATGGGCTTGAAGCCCCGCAGGAAGCGCCACTCAGTGGTAAAGGAGGGGCCGAAGTGTACCATCCCGATCTGATCCGCCACCCCGATGGCTGTCCCGCGCTTGTGCTCAACGCGGACTACACCCCGCTGAGCTATTATCCGCTGTCGGTCTGGCCGTGGCAGACCGCGATCAAGGCGGTGTTCCTCGACCGCGTCGACATCGTCGCCGAGTATGAGCGCGAGGTGCGCAGCCCGACGCAGCGGATCAAATTGCCCTCGGTGATCGCGCTCAAATCGTATGTCCGCCCCAGCGCCTTCCCCGCCTTCACGCGCTTCAACCTGTTCCTGCGCGACAAGTTCGTCTGCCAATATTGCGGCGCGGGCAACGATCTGACCTTCGATCATATCGTCCCGCGCGCGCAGGGCGGCCGCACGACGTGGGAAAATGTCGCCACCGCGTGCTCGCCGTGCAACCTCAAAAAGGGCGGGCGCACGCCGAAACAGGCGGGGATGCCGCTGCATATCGACGCGATCCGCCCGACCAGCTGGCAGCTGCAGGAACACGGCCGACGCTATCCGCCCAATTTCCTCCACGATACGTGGCACGACTGGCTGTATTGGGACGTCGAGCTCGAGGCCTGAGCTGCCGGCGGTGCCGAAACGACAGTGCCGGAACGATCGGCGTGGCGCGCCGTTCACCCCCCAACGGGAGAAAACAATGCGCCGGCTGATGATCACGACCTGTCTGTTGCTTGTGGCAGGATGCGAATCCAAGCCGACCAATGACGAATATGCCGCGAATTTCGTGCCCCCGACGCTGCTCAAGCGCGCCGAATATGAAACGCTGCTCGAATCGCGCTGGACGCGGCTCGACCGCAATCTCGACGGCGCCATCGCGCAGTCCGAGATTCCGGTTAAATATGCCAAGCGACTGAACGCACTCGATGCCGATCACGACGGCAAGATCACCCACCGCGAATTCATCAGCGGCAGCCTCGCGCGCTTCGACCGCGAGGATGCCAATCACGACGGCTTGCTGACCAACGTCGAGAGCAGCGCGGCGCGTACCGCCGAGGATGCTTCGAACAATGCGTCGTCCGCCGCAGCAGTGAAATAATCGACAAGCGATTGACCGCGCCGCTGCCGCAATGCAGCATGAAATCATGGCTGACCTCCCCGGAATCGCAAACAATCCTGACATTCGTTTTCTGGGCAAATTGCTCGGCGACGTGATCCGCACCTATGGCGGCGACGCGCTCTACGCGCGGACCGAATCGATCCGCGCCGCCTCGGTCGACCGGCATCGCACCAAGAATGGCGACGGGGGGCCCGAGGCCGATCTCGGCCTAGATGCGCTGAGCCTCGACGAGACGCTCGATTTCGTGCGCGGCTTCATGCTGTTCTCGATGCTCGCCAATCTTGCCGAGGATCGCCAAGGCGTCGCCGCCGAACAGGGCGCCGATCTTGCCGCAGCGCTCGAACGGCTCGCCGGCGAAGGCATCGACAAGGCGCAGGTGATGGACTTGCTCCACCATGCGCTGATCGCCCCCGTCCTCACCGCGCATCCGACCGAAGTCCGCCGCAAGTCGATGATCGACCATCGCAACCGGATCGCGGCGCTGATGCGGCTGCGCGATGCCGACGTGCACGAGACGCCCGATGGCGACGACGTCGAGGAAGCGATCCTGCGCCAGATCGCGTTGCTGTGGCAGACGCGCGTGCTGCGCCGCGAGCGGCTCTACGTCACCGACGAAGTCGAGATCGCGCTCTCCTATCTGCGCGACGTCTTCCTGCCCGCGCTCCCCGCGCTCTACCAGCGCTGGGACCGCGCACTCGGCGAGCGCGTGCCGAGCTTCCTCAAGCCCGGCAGCTGGATCGGCGGCGATCGCGACGGCAACCCGTTCGTCACCGCCGACAGCCTGAAGACCGCGCTCGCCAAGGCGAGCGAAGCGGTGCTCGGCTATTATCTCGACGCGGTCCATGCGCTCGGCGCCGAGCTGTCGATCTCGACCAATCTCGCGCCGGCCGACGACGCGGTGATCGCGCTCGCCGATGCCAGCGGCGACACCGCCGAGAGCCGCAGCGACGAGCCGTATCGCCGTGCGCTGTCGGGCATCTACGCGCGCCTCGCGGCGACGCATCTCGCGCTGACCGGTAAGCCCGCACCGCGCGCCGCTGCGCTCAAGGGCGAACGCTATGCCGATCCACAGGCCTTCCGCGCCGATCTCGTCACCATCGCGCGCGCGCTTCGGTCGGGCGGCGGCGCGCTGTCGTCGGGCGGGGCGCTCGGTCGGTTGATCCGCGCGTGCGAGACCTTCGGCTTCCATCTCGCGACCCTCGACCTGCGCCAGAACAGCGCGGTGCACGAACGCGTCGTCGCCGAACTGCTCAAGGTGGCGGGCGTCGAAGCGGATTATCTGTCGCTCAACGAATCGCAGCGTGTCTCGCTGCTGCGCCACGAACTGTCGAACGCGCGGCCGCTCGCCAGCCCGTTCGCCGACTATTCGGACGAGACGAAGTCCGAACTCGCGATCGTCCGCGCCGCCGCGGAGGCGCACGCCACCTACGGCCCGGCGTGCATCGTCCAGCACATCGTCTCGATGGCGCAATCGGTGTCCGACCTGCTCGAGCTCAACATTCTGCTCAAGGAAGTCGGCCTCTATCGTGGCGGCGCGACGCCTAGCGCGGCGATCATGGCGGTGCCGCTGTTCGAGACGATCGGCGATCTCGAGGCCGCCCCCGGCATCATGACCGAATGGTTCTCGCTCCCCGAAGTGCGCGGCATCACCGCGGCGCGCAGCTTCCAGGAAGTTATGATCGGCTATTCCGACAGCAACAAGGATGGCGGCTATCTCACCTCGACCTGGAGCCTGTCGAAGGCCTCGACCGCGCTGAAGGGCGTGTTCGCCGGTGCGGGTGTGGGCATGCAGCTGTTCCACGGCCGCGGCGGCGCGGTCGGGCGTGGCGGCGGCTCGGCGTTCGCGGCGATCCGCGCACAGCCGTCGGGCACCGTCCAGGGCCGCATCCGCATCACCGAGCAGGGCGAAGTGATCGCGGGCAAATATGGCACGCGCGACAGCGCGATCACCAATCTCGAGGCGATGGCGTCGGCGACTTTGCTCGCCAGCCTCGAGCCCGATGCGCTTTCGGCCGCCGACACGCGGCGTTTCTCGGCGGCGATGGACACGCTCTCGGCGTCGGCCTTCGAAGCGTATCGCGGGCTGGTCTATGGCACCGAGGGCTTCCGCACTTTCTTTCGCCAGATGACGCCGATCGTCGAGATCGCCGGGCTCAAGATCGGCAGCCGCCCGGCGAGCCGGACCAAGTCCGACAAGATCGAGGATCTGCGCGCGATTCCGTGGGTGTTCAGCTGGGCGCAGGCGCGCGTGATGCTCCCGGGCTGGTACGGCGTCGGCCAGGCGCTGAGCAGCTTCGAGGACAAGGGGCTGCTCGCCGAGATGGCGCAGGGCTGGCCGTTCTTCGCTGCAAGCCTTGCCAATATGGAGCAGGTGATCGCCAAGTCCGACATGGACATCGCCGCGCGCTACGCGACGCTGGTCGAGGACCGTGCGCTGGCAGATGCGATCTTCCCGCGGATCGTGGGTGGCTGGCAGCAAGCGCATGACGGCTTGCTCGAGATCACTGGGCAGACGCGGCTGCTGCAGGCGCATCCCGCGCTCGACGCGTCGATCCGGCTGCGGCTGCCGTATATCGAGCCTCTCAACCTGCTCCAGATCGAGCTGATCAAGCGCCGCCGCGCCGGCGACGAGGACGAGCGGATCGGCGAAGGCATCCTGCTGTCGATCAACGCGATCGCGACGGCGCTGCGCAACAGCGGCTAACCTGAAAGCCCCTCCCCTTCAGGGGAGGGGCGCAACACCTACGCTACCGCTGGTCCGCCAATCGCGGCCGCGTCACCCACCGGCGCATCGACGACCTCACCGCGCGAATAGAGCCCGGTCAGAATCCCGGCACCGATCACATGCCCCGCCATCGCATTGAGCACCGCCCCGCGCCCCGGGCCATCCCCCAGATCCTCGGGCGAGCAATCGAGCGCGAACAGCTGGAAAACGTAGCGATGCTCGCCGTGCCCGCTGGGCGGATCGGGCGCGAGCCAGCCTTGCGACAGATAGGAGTTGATCCCGATCGCACCCGCCGCGCCATCGGCGGCGATCGCGCCCTCGGCGAGGCCCGTCGTCGCGACGTTCATGCCCCACAGGATCGCGTGCACCAGCGGCGCCGGCGTCGGCGAATCGGCATCCTCGACGATCAGCGCGAGGCTCTGCGTGCCCGCCGGCGCGTCGGCCCAGTGGAGCGGCGGCGAGACGCCCGCGCCATCGGCGGTGAAGCGCGCCGGCATCTCGGCAAAATCGCCGAACGCCGGGCTGCTCAGCGCGATCTCGACCGCACCGATCCCGAGCGAGGGATGGACGATCGCGAGATGCTCGGCACCGGCGCGGATGTTGCGCAAACTGGCGCCAAGCCATTCGGGGACATGTTCGAGCATCGCTGCGGCCTTTCAAAAGCTTGAGACAACCAAGCCCTCGGGCGCCGCACAGGTTCCGCCCGCGTCACAAAAACGGCGCGGCGATCTCGTCGCGCACCCGCGCGAGCTTGCCGGTGACGCGGTCGAGCATCGCCCAGGTCGTCACCGCCTCGACCTTCACCTTGCCGTCGGCCCCGGTGAAACGCACCGCGCGGTCGAACCGTGCGCCCTTTGGCGCCGCGGCAACCCAGGTCTCGCCGGTTACCGTCTCGCCGACACCGACATTGCCGCGATAATCGACCTCGTGCCGCGTCACGACCCAGAAATAGGCGTCGCGATGCTCGGGCAGCGCCTGCGCTATCCAGTGCGCCACCGCGATCTCCTGAATCCAGCGCACCCATACCGCATTGTTGACGTGGCCAAGTTCGTCGATGTCGGCGGCGCTCGCGGTGATCGCCTGCACGAAGCGGCTCACGTCGCGGCTTTCCCGCGCGTGCGCCGCCAATGGATCGCCCCGACGATCGCGGCGACAGCGACGACCGCGCCGCCGACGATCAGGATCGCATGCTTGTCGGGCAGAAAGCGCTCGATCAGTTTTTCGAAACTGTGCCCGAACAGATAGCCGATTCCGGTGAAGACGATCCCCCATACCACCGCCGCGATCGCATTGATCAGCAGGAACAGCCTGGTCTCGACCCTGGTCGTGCCAATCGCGATCGGGCTGATCGTGCGGAAGCCGTAGATGAAGCGGAAGGCGAAGATGAAGCCGATCGGATAGCGTTCGAGCAATCCCAGCGCGCGCGCGAAGATCGGGCGCTGCTGCTGGCGTTTGACCCACGCCTTGCCACGGAAATAGCGCCCGGCGCTGAAGAAGATCTGGTCGGCGACGAACGACCCCGCCGCCGCCGCCGCCATCGCACCGGGCAGCGGGAGCAGCCCCTTGTGCGACAGCAACCCACCCGCGACGACGACGGTCTCGCCCTCGATGCCGGCGCCGAGAAACAGCGCAGCCAGCCCATATTTCGCAATGATCGTTTCGATCGACACTAGCGTACGCCGCCTCTTACCTGAGCCACCACCGTCATCCCCGTGGAAGCGGGGATCCCGCTTCTTCCTCTCGAACCGCGCCAGGCAGCGGCCCCCCCGCTTTCGCGGGGGTGACGGAGGAAGGGCTCCACCGCCATCGCAGCTAGGCCTCGACGCCCAATTGCCACAGCACGAAGGCATGCTCCTCGGCCGCCTCGCGCAGACTTTCGAAGCGCCCCGACTTGCCGCCATGCCCCGCGCCCATATTGGTCTTGAGCAGCAGCACATTGCTGTCGGTCTTGACGCTGCGCAGCTTCGCCGCCCATTTCGCGGGCTCCCAATAGGTTACGCGCGGATCATTGAGCCCGCCGCTGATGAACATCGGCGGATAGGCCTGCGCCTTCACTTGGTCATACGGCGAGTACCCGCGGATCAGCTCGAACGCCGCCTTATCCTCGATCGGGTTGCCCCATTCGGGCCACTCGCCCGGCGTCAGCGGCAGTTCGGCATCGAGCATCGTGTTGAGCACGTCGACGAACGGCACGTCGGCGATAACCGCGCCCCACAGGTCGGGATCGGAATTGACCACTGCCCCCATCAACTCGCCACCGGCCGAACGCCCCGCGATCGCGATCTTGCCGGCCGAGGTCCAGCCGCCCGCGATCAACCCCTTCGCGACGTCGACGAAATCGTTGAAAGTGTTGGCGCGCTTCTCGAGCTTGCCGTCGAGATACCATTGCTGGCCGAGATCGTCGCCGCCGCGGATATGCGCGATGGCATAGGCAAAGCCGCGATCGAGCAGCGACAGCCGCCCGGTCGAGAAGCCCGGCGGGATCGCATAGCCGTACGCGCCATACGCATAGAGATAGATCGGCCGGCTGCCGTCGCGCGGGAAATCCTTGGGATAGACGATCGACACCGGCACCGCGGTGCCATCGCGCGCGGCGATCTTGAGCCGCTCGGTGCGATATTTGTCGGCGTCATAGCCCGACGGGATTTCCTGCACCTTGAGCGTGGTCAGCGTGCCGGTGGCGACGTCGTAATCATATTCGGTGCCCGGTGTGACCATCGATTCATAGCCGACGCGCAGCACATCCATCGCATATTCGGGATTGTTGCCGAGGCCCGCGTCATAGCTCGCCTCGGGGAACACGATCCGCTGTGGTGCGATGCCTTCGTCGTAGCGGTGGATCTCGATCTGATCCAACCCGTCCTCGCGCCCGTCGACGATGAAGAAATCGCGGAAGCAGTCGATCCCGGTCATGTAGAAATGCCGCGACGGGCCGATCTTCTCGACCCACTCGCCCGGCGCCGAGATATGCGCGGTGCACAGCCGGAAATTGGGGTCGGTGTCGTTGGTGTGGATGAACAGCGTGTCGCCGTGCATGTCGACATCGTACTCGCGCCCCACCTTGCGCGGCGCGACGCACAGCGGCGTGGCGAGCGGGTCGGTCGCCGGGAGCAGGTAGATCTCGCTCGTCACATGGTCGCCGCTCGACAGCACGATCCACTTTCGGTCGCTCGTCTCGCTGACGCCGACGCGGAAGCCTTCATCGGCTTCCTTGAACAGTTCGACATCATCGGCGACCGGCGTGCCGAGCCAGTGCAGCCTGGCATTGTCGGTGCGCCACTGCTCGTTGGCGAGGCCGTAGAGGAAGCCCTTGTCGTCGGCGGTCCAGACGATCTCCGACAGCATCCCCGGAATGACGTCGGGCAAATGCTCGCCCGTGGTCAGATCCTTGACGCGCACCTCGAACCGCTCCGAGCCATTGTCGTCGATCGCATACGCGAGCAGCCGTCCGTCGTTCGACACCGAGAAAGCGCCCAAACGGAAATATTCCTTGCCCTCAGCCAGCGCGACTTCGTCGAGGATCAGGTCGGGCTCGCCCCCGCCGACGGGCTTGCGCCACCATTTGCGATACTCGCCGCCGGTCTCGAACGAAGTCCAGTACAGCCAGTCGCCATCCTTCTGCGGCACCGACGAATCGTCTTCCTTGATGCGCGCCTTCATCTCGGCGTAGAGCCGGTCGATCAGCCCCTTGTGCGGCGCCATCACGGCTTCGAAATAGGCGTTCTCGGCCGCGAGATAGGCGAGCACGTCCGTATCGTCGACCTCGGGATAGTTGGGGTCCTTCAGCCACGCGTACGGGTCTTCGATGGTCACGCCGTGTGCGGTGAAGCTGTGGGCGCGAGTCTGCGCGACGGGCGGGGTAAGGTCTGTCATCCCCAAGCCCTACCCGCTCCCGGCGGGACAAGTCGAGATGCGTGCGCTTGGGCGACCCGGCTCAGGCAGCGCGCCGTCGACCTGCCCGACCGCAGTGACCGCCACTCCGACATCCGCTTGCGTCGCGCTGCGCGCTCTTCTCGGCGCGCATCGCCAGCGTCGGGACGAGACCTCCAGCAGCAACCCACATCCCGAGTATAGCGCGACCGCCGGCGAACCGGGCGCGCCCGCCGGTATGGATACCGTCGGCCCTGTCGCGACCGGGCGCGATCTGGCAAGGTTGCGCCTCGTCCCGCCTGATCCGTCAGGATAGGCTCCCTCGCAACTGCATCGCCCTCCCCGCTTCCTGCAACCACGAGAAAACGCATGTCGATCCATTCCACCCGCCTCGCCGCCCTTCGCGCCCAGCTGGCACACGACCGTCTCGACGGGTTCGTCGTCCCGCTGACCGATGAGCATATGAGCGAATATGTCGGTGCCTATGCGCAGCGCCTCGCGTGGCTGACGGGGTTCCAGGGGTCCGCCGGGAGCGCGGTCGTGCTGACCGAGAGTGCCGCGATCTTCACCGACGGCCGCTATACGCTGCAAGTCCGCGAACAGGTTGCGGCCGACGACTGGGCCTATGTCGCCGTGCCCGCGACGAGCATCGCGGCCTGGCTCGGCGAGCATGCGCCGGCCGGCGGGCGGATCGGCTATGATCCCTGGCTCCACACCCGCGGCTGGGTCGACGACACGCGCGCCGCGCTCGCCGCGCGCAGTGCCGAACTCGTCGCGGTCGAGGCCAATCCGATCGATGCCGTCTGGAGCGACCGCCCCCTCGCCTCGGACGCGCCGCTCGTCGTCCAGGACGAAGCGCGCGCCGGCGTCGGCTCGGCCGCCAAGCGTGCGCAGATCGCCGACTGGCTCGCCGCGACCAAGGCCGACGCCGTCGTGCTGACCGCGCTCGATTCGATCGCCTGGGCGCTCAACGTGCGCGGCAAGGACGTCGCGCACACGCCCGTCGCGCTGGCCTACGCGATCGTCGATGCCGACGGCACCGCCGACCTGTTCGTTGCGCCGGAAAAGGTCAGCGACGCGGTGCGCCAGCATCTCGGCAATGCGATCCGCCTCCACCCGCGCAGCGCCTTTGCCGACGCGCTCGGCCGCTACGCCGGCAAGCGCATCGCTGCCGATCCCGAGCGCGCGGTCGCCGCGATCTTCGACCGGCTCGATCAGGGCGGTGCCACGGTGCTCGCGCTGCGCGACCCCGTCGTGCTCGCCAAGGCGGTCAAGAACCCCGTCGAGATCGATGGCCACCGTGCCGCCTCGGCGCGCGATGGTGCCGCGCTTGCGAAATTCCTCCGCTGGGTCGAGGCCGAGGCGCCCAAGGGCGGGCTCGACGAACTGGCGTGCGTGGCGAAGCTGCAGACGTTCCGCGAGGCGACGGGCGTGCTGCTCGACACCTCGTTCGACACGATCTCGGCAACGGGCGCGCATGGCGCGAGCCCGCACTATCACTCGACGCCCGAATCGAACGCGCCGCTCGAACTGGGGCAGCTCTATCTCGTCGATTCGGGCGGGCAATATGCCGACGGCACGACCGACCTGACGCGTGTCCTGCCGATCGGCGAGCCGACCCCCGAAATGTGCGATCGCTTCACACGCGTGCTGCAGGGCCATATCGCGCTGGCGACCGCAGTCTTCCCGCACGGCACGACCGGCGGGCAGCTCGATCCGTTCGCGCGGCGGCCGCTCTGGGCGGTGGGGCTCGATTATGCGCACGGCACGGGCCACGGCGTCGGCGCCTATCTCTCGGTGCATGAAGGGCCGCAGCGGATCGCGCCGCCGACCTATCCCGGCGGCGGCCCGGCCGAGCCGCTGCGTGCCGGCATGATCCTCTCGAACGAGCCCGGCTATTACAAGGCGGGCGAATACGGGATCCGGATCGAGAATCTGATCCTGGTCGAGGAGCGCGACTTTGCCGAGGGCGCGACGATGCTCGGGTTCGAGACGCTCACTTTTTGTCCGATCGAACGCTCGCTGATCGTCACCGAGATGCTGAGCGCTGCCGAACGCGCTTGGCTCGATTCATACCATGCCCGCGTCGTCGCGGTGATCGGCGATCATCTCGATGCCGACGAGCGTGCCTGGCTCGCGGCGAAATGCGCGCCTATCGCGTGACATCGTCGTCGCGCGGCGCAGCGTCGAGCGCCCGCTCGCGCCCCTTGCGGCGCTTGAGGTTCTCGCGCAGCGCCGCGGCCAGCCGCGCCGCTTTCTCGTCTTCTTTTGTGCTCACCGGTGAAACGCTCCTTGACAATCCCCGCGCCAACCGCTCTTAGGCCGCTTCCGCAGACGCCGTAAGGTGCTTTGCGGACATGCTGCCGTAGCTCAGTGGTAGAGCGCATCCTTGGTAAGGCTGAGGTCGTGAGTTCAATCCTCACCGGCAGCACCAGTTTTTAAAGTACATTCCTACGTTGGGTCTGACAATTTGCCTTCGGGCAAGGCGGCCGCAGCGCCCTCGTCGGTCGGCGGCGCCGCTCGTATGGAATACGGTCACACCGAAAACTCGTTTCAGTGCCGCTACGCCACGGGCGATGACGGGCAGAACGACGCCCGCGTTGCGGCGGAGAAGCCGCGTCGATCGCCAAGCGCATCGGTTTTGCCGACTGTCGGGGCAACCACCCATTCCTTTCGACAGCGTACCTCGCCACCGCCGACCGGGCGTCGCTGTTCTTGATGGATTATTCCACCCGACGCCGCCTCACGATAATCGGCCCCGCACCCTAAACCCGTCGGCGTCGTAGCGACGATCATCCGACCGCCGGAAACTCGGTACAGCGACGGCCATCGCCGCCGGCGCTGGACGGGGCATCGGTCCTAGAGGTTTCGTTAACTAACAATCCTTAGAAATGGCATGCACAATTCGGGACGACGCGAAAATGCATACAGCTCTCAGTCTTATGCAAGCATCCCCGGCTAAGCACGCCGTCCCGCGGCCTTGGCTCTCGGTCATTCTGCCCGTCTATCGTGGCGAGGAATGGCTGGAACGGACGCTGTCGTCGATCGCCGCCGATTCCGATCCCGGCATCGAGGTTGTGGTCATCGACAGCAGCCCCGATGACGGATCGATGGCCATCATCCGCCGTTTCGCGGACCGGGTGAACTTCCGGTTCGTCGACCCCGACGGCATCGACGGCTGCTCGCCCAAAACCAATCTCGGTGTCCGCCATGCCAGCGCCCGGCATGTCACCTGGCTATGCCAGGACGATCTGTGGCTGCCAGGCCGGGCCGCGGCAGTGCGGCGCTGGATCACGGGACGGCCGGACGCGGCGCTGCACCTCGCGCCGACCGCGATCATCGACAAGGACGACAAGGTTCGCGGTATCTGGCGGTGTCCGCTGGCTGACGGCGAAGCGCCGGTCGAGCGGAGCGCGCTGCTCGAAAAGCTGCTCGTCCAGAATTTCGTCGCGGTGGTGAGCCCCGTCATCCGCCGCGACGCCTGGCTCGCTTGCGGCGGCCTCGATCTCGATCTGTGGTACACCGGCGACTGGGATCTGTGGATCAAGCTCGCGCTGCATGGCGAGGTCCTCTATCACGACACCGTCACCGCCGCCTTTCGCATTCACGGGTCGTCCGCCACCACGACCGGCAGCCGCGCGGCGAGCAATTTCAAGGCGCAGCACCGCATCGTCGTCGAGCGTCACATCGCCGCTGTTCCGCAAGGCCGTCGCGCACAGGTACGCCGGCTCGCCAATGCCTCGATCGCCGTCAATTCGGCGCTCGCCGACGCGGCGAACGGCCAGTTGCGCGCGCTTGGCGCAGCGCTGCTGTCGGTGCTTCGGCTCGGGCCCGTCGGGGCCGGACGCTATATTCATCGATCGCGCATCATCGAGCGCGTGCTGCCGCGCCTGCGCGCCAAATCCGCAGGAGTGCTGTGACGATGCCGATCGGGCCCACCGTGCGCCGCATGTTCGGTCGGCACGAACATCTCGTCGCCGCCCTCTATCGATCGGTGTTCATCGATATCGACGCCTATTGTCGTCAAATCGGCGCATGGGTGCCGCAGGCGCGCAGGATTCTCGAAGTGGGATGCGGCGAAGGTGCGGTTACCGAACGGTTGGTACAGCTGTACCCCGACGCGGAGATCATGGCGATCGACGTGACGCCCAATGCCGGACGTTTGTTTCGCGGATGCCGCGAGCGCGTTTCGTTCGAGGAGAAGACCGTCCAGGCGGTCGCGCTCGAGCAGCCCGGACAGTTCGATCTCGTCATCCTGTCCGACGTGATCCATCATGTTCCGACAGCGATCCGCCGCGAACTGCTAGCGGCAGTGCGGCGGACTGTTGCGCCCGACGGAGCGCTTGTTTTCAAGGATTGGGAGCGGACGCCTACCCCGATCCACTGGCTTTGCCACGCCGGAGATCGATGGCTGACGGGCGACCATGTCCACTATCTCTCCAAGCCCGACGCTGACGCGATGCTCGCCGAAGCCTTCGGCCGCCCACCGATCGTGGCGGAGGCGCGCGTGCGGCCGTGGCGCAACAATTTCGCGATGCTGGCCCGCGCGTGATCTGGCAGACGATCCGGTGGCAACCGCTCCGCTATCTGGCAGGCGGAGCCTTTTGCGCGCTGGTGCACAATGTCATCGTGATCAGCGCCACGCAGTGCGGGATCGCGTATCCCGTCGCGCTCATCCTCTCCTTCTGCGTTACGACGCCGATCGGCTACCTGATCCACAGCGCGTTTACCTTCGAGCAAGCGCGTTCCTGGATCCGGCTGCAGCGTTTCATGCTTACCGCGATCATGGGATTTCTGGGCTCGACGCTGCTGATGGTGCTGCTCTGCACGGGGCTGCGCGTTCCGGTGATCGTGGCGACGCCGGTCACCACGGTTCTGTTGTTCCTGTGGAATTTCACGTCGGCACGCTGGGCGATCCTCCAGGGGCGCTAGCCGACGGGCGGTCGGGGTGTAGCATCGCAGGGCATCGTCCTGTATCGAAACGCCAAATCGGGCGGGGAGTTTGATATGAAGGCTGTGATCCTCGCCGGCGGTCTGGGGACGCGCATCTCGGAAGAAACCCATCTCCGCCCGAAACCGATGGTGGAGATTGGCGGCAAGCCGATCCTGTGGCACATCATGAAGATCTATTCCGCGCACGGAATCAACGACTTCGTGATCTGCTGCGGCTATAAGGGCTATATCATCAAGGAATATTTCCTGAACTACATGTCGCATGTCTCCGATCTCACGATCGATCTGGCACGCAACGAAACCACCTACTCCAACCGCCGCGCCGAGCCCTGGCGGATAACCCTGGTCGATACCGGCGAAGCGACGATGACCGGCGGGCGATTGCGCCGCGTAGCAGACCATGTCCGCGACGAGGCGGCGTTCTGCTTCACCTATGGCGATGGCGTCGCCGATATCGACATCACCGCCTCGATCGCGTTTCACAAGGCGCATGGCAAGGCGGCGACGATCACGGCGGTAAAGCCGGCGGGCCGATACGGCGCGCTCGAGACGACCGGCGATCAGGTCATGGGCTTTGCGGAAAAACCGCGCGGCGACGGGGGCATGATCAACGGCGGCTTCTTCGTGCTCAACCCCAGCGTCATCTCCGAAATCGCGGATGATGCGACGACCTGGGAGGCCGCCCCGCTCGAGACGCTCGCCGCCAAGGGCGAGTTGATGGCCTATGCGCACGATGGCTTCTGGCAACCGATGGATACGATGCGCGAAAAGCAGCAGCTGGAAGAGATGTGGGCCAGCGGCCGGGCGTCGTGGCGGACATGGTGATGGGGACCGACCCGTCCTTCTGGCGGGGGCGGCGGGTTCTGCTGACCGGCCATACCGGCTTCAAGGGCGGTTGGCTCGCGATCCGGCTCGCCCAGCTTGGCGCCGAGGTGACGGGGCTCGCGCTGGCCCCCTCGACGACGCCCGACCTGTTCTCGCTGGCCCGCATCGCGGATGGCCTCACGCATCGCGAATGCGACGTCCGTGATCGCGCCGGCGTTGCCGACGTGGTGCGCGCCGCGCGCCCCGAAATCGTCCTGCATCTGGCCGCCCAGCCGCTGGTGCGCGCAAGCTACGCCGATCCGCTCGCGACCTTCGCCACGAACGTGATGGGCACCGCCCACCTCCTCGACGCTTGCCGCGACAGCGCCGGCCTGCGGGTGATCGTCGTCGTCACCACCGACAAGGTGTACAGCAACCTGGAGCATCCCTATCCCTATCGCGAGACCGACGCGTTGGGCGGGCACGACCCCTATAGCGCGAGCAAGGCGTCGGCCGAGATTGTCACCGCAAGCTATCGCGACAGCTATCTGGCGGGCGCCGGCATCGCCGTCGCAACCGCACGCGCGGGCAATGTCATCGGCGGCGGGGACTGGTCGGACGATCGACTGCTGCCCGATGCGGTGCGGCATTGGCAGGCAGGCGCCGTGCTGGACGTGCGCCGCCCCGACGCGGTCCGTCCGTGGCAGCACGTCCTCGAGGCCGTCCATGCCTATCTCCAGCTGGCAGAGGCGTTGTGGCACCAACCCGCCTTGGCCGGCGCCTATAATTTCGGACCGGAGACCGGTGACGCCGCGTCGGTGCGGACGGTGGTTGATCTCGCCCGTGCGGCCTATGGGCGCGGCGAAGCGCGCTTCGGTGCGGTCGAGCCGGGACCGCACGAAGCCGGCTGGCTGAGTCTGGAGATCGCCCGAGCGCGCGCCGCGCTCGGCATCGTGCCGCGCTGGACATTGGAGGAGGCGGTACGTCGCACGATGGGCTGGTACCGCGATCTTCACGACGGCGCCGACGCCCGTGCGCTGTGCGAAGCGGACAGTGCCGCATTCTGGGCAGCGCGATGAGCCGTTTTACCGTCACCGAGCTGATGCCTGGCGGGCCGCGCCTGGTCGTCCGTCATCCGGTGGGGGATCCGCGGGGCGCCTTCACGCGCCTCTTCTGCGACGATGATCTGCTCGCGGCCGGCTGGAGCGGGCCGATGCGCCAGGCGAACCACAGCCGCACCGAGCATGCCGGCACGGTTCGCGGCATGCATTTCCAACGCGCGCCGCATGCAGAGACCAAGCTGGTCGTGTGTCTACGCGGCGCCGTCTGGGACGTGGCGACCGACATCCGTCCCGAGTCTCCCACCTTTCTCACCTCGGTTTCGGCCGAGGTGTCGGCGGACAATAATACCGCGATGCTGATTCCGCCGGGCTTTGCGCACGGCTTCCAAACGCTGACCGACAGTGTCGATCTGCTCTATTTCCATTCGGCGAGCCATGTCCCCGAAGCCGAAGACGGCCTCCATCCGCTCGACCCACGCCTTGCGATACCGTGGCCCAGGGAGATCACGATCCTGTCTGATCGCGATCGCTCGCGGCCGATGCTGACAGACGATTTTCGGGAAGTAATGCTGTGAAATGTCGCCACTGCGCCGCGCCTTTGCACGCGCCCTTCCTGGACCTCGGCAGTGCGCCGCCGTCGAATGCCTATCTTGCCGCGGATCGGCTCGACGCGCCCGAGACGTGGTTCCCGCTGCGCCTGCTGGTGTGCCATACCTGCTGGTTGGTCCAGACCGTCGATTTCACCAGCCGCGACGCCTTGTTCACCGCCGACTATGCCTATTTCAGCTCCTTCTCGCAAAGCTGGCTCGACCACTCCAAGCGGTATGTGGCGGACATGACCGAACGGTTCGGCCTCGATGCGGCGTCGTGCGTGGTCGAGGTCGCCGCCAATGACGGCTATCTCCTGCAATATGTCCGCGACGCCGGCATCCCCACCTACGGCATCGAGCCGACCGCCAGCACCGCGGCCGCCGCGCGTGCGCGGGGCATCGAAATTGTCGAGGCCTTCTTCGGCGTTACGCTCGGCGAGACACTGGCCGCCGAAGGGCGCGATGCCGATCTGATCATCGCCAACAACGTGCTGGCGCATGTGCCCGATATCAACGATTTCGTCGGCGGTTTCGCGCGGTTGCTCAAGCCGACCGGCGTTGCCACCTTCGAATTCCCGCATTTGCTGGAAATGGTGTCACGCAACCAGTTCGATACGGCGTATCACGAGCATTATTCCTATCTCTCGCTGACGGCAGTCACGCGGATTTTTGCCGCGAACGGCCTTTCGGTGTTCGACGTCGCGCGCCTTCCGACGCATGGCGGCAGCCTGCGCGTCTTTGCTCAGAAGGCGGGCGGGCCTCATGCCGTCACCCCGGCGGTGACGGCACTGCTCCAGACCGAGCAGGATGCCGGCATCACGACGCCCGCTTTTTACGCGACGTTCCAACGCTCCGCGGAAACGGTGAAGGACGATTTGCTCTCGTTCCTGCTGGCGGCGCGGCGCGACGGGTTGAAGGTGGGCGCCTATGGCGCTGCCGCCAAGGGGAACACCTTGCTCAACTTCGCCGGTATCCGCCCCGATCTTCTTCCCTATGTGGTCGATCTCAATCCAGCGAAGGCGGGATCGTACATGCCCGGCAGCCGGATTCCGATCGTCACCGAGGATCGACTGCGTGCCGACCGGCCCGACCGCATCTTGATCCTGCCGTGGAACCTGCGCGACGAGGTCGTTGCGCAACTCGCCTATGCGCGGGGATGGGGTGCCCGCTTCGTGGTTGCGGTGCCCAGTCTCCAGCTGATCTGATGCGGGTACTTCTCACCGGCGCCAGTGGCTTCATCGGCCGCGCGGTGGTGCCGATGTTGCTGGGGGCGGGTGTCGAGGTCCACGCGCTGGGCCGATCGCCGCTCGATCATGCCGGTGTCATCGATCATCCGGCCGATCTGTTGGCCGGTGTCGATCGCAGCATGATCGAGGCAATCGGCGCGACCCACCTGCTCCATCTCGCCTGGGAGGCGAGGCCCGGCTTCTGGGCGGCCTCCGAGAATCTCGATTGGGTGGCGGCGTCGATCGGCCTCGTCCGCGCCTTTGTCGCGGGCGGCGGCCGGCGCGCGGTCGTTGCGGGCAGCTGCGCGGAATATGACTGGACGGGGTCGGGCCGCCTCGAAGAGGCCACCTCGCCGATACGGCCAGCGACCCTCTACGGCACGGCGAAAGCGAGCCTCCACGCGGTCCTTGCAAAGGCGGCCCCCGGACTTGGTCTTTCGCTCGCCTGGGCGCGGATCTTCTTTCCCTATGGCCCCGGCGAGCGATCCGAGCGATTGCTCGGCTCCCTGCTCGAAGCGGCGCACAGCGGCGACGTCGCCAAGGTATCCGAGGGTTCGCAGCGACGCGATTTCATCCACGTCGAGGATGTTGCGGCCGCGCTGGTGGCGATCCTCGCCGCGCCGGTCGAAGGCGTAGTCAACGTCGCAAGTGGAGAGGCTACTACCGTCCGACGCTTCGTCGAGATCGCGACGCAGGCAGCCGGATCGGCCGATCGCGTCGCCTATGGGGCGATCCCGACTCGTCCGGATGATCCGCCCCTGATCGAAGGCGCGATCGACCGCTTGCTTGCCGAGACCGCGTATCGCCCCCGTTTCACGCTGGAGACGGGTTTGGCCGACGCCGTTGCCCGCTTTGGAATCTCGCCGCCGACCTCTGACTAACGCGCCGGCTTCCGCCGTCAGCCGAGGCCGAGCGTCGCGATCGGGATCGTCATGCAGCGATCCGGTCGATCGGGACGGCGCTTGCGACACGCGCGTCCTGGCGCGCCGTTGCGACGAAGCGCGCTTCGTGCCCGGCGATGATCGCCAGCAGGAAGCCGCCGATGATCGTCTGCAGCCCGGTCGCGCCCAGCACGCACGCGAGGATCAGCGGCAGCGGCGTGGACAGCGCGGCAAAGTCGCCGTTGGACCACTCCCACGCGACCGCGCCGAGCCCGCACCCCGATACGAGCAGCAGCGCAGCACCGGTGATCAGCATCGTCTCCAATGTCAGCAGCCGGGCATAGCGGCGCACGATCTTCGGCATGCGCCGATACCCCTCGTTGACGCTGTGAAGATGCGTCGCGGCGGCCATGACGGCCGAAAGATGCCCGATGCAGAACAGGAATCCGGCAACGAGCGACCAGCTCGTGCCGAACGCACCCGTCCCGGGGAGAAGTCCCAGCATATGCGCGAGCGCTATGGCGAGGATGACCGTCGCGACGCCCATCGCCGCGAGCGCCGGAATACCGAACAGCCATGTCGGGCTGAGCATCAGCAAATAGCGCAGATGCCGCCACCCGTCGCGCCACGGGCGCAGATGCGGCGCACGGTCACGCAAATCGACCGACAGGGTGGCGGGGGTCTGTTCGATACGGATTCGCTTGAGGCTGGCTTTGACGACCATTTCGCTGGCGAATTCCATGCCCGCCCCGGTCAGGCCCAGCGCAACGAACACATCGCGGCGAATGGCGCGCAGCCCGCAATGCGCATCCTCGATGCCCGAGCGGAACAGCAGGTTGAGCACGCCGGTGAGCAGCGGGTTGCCGATATAGCGGTTCTTCCAGGGCATCGCGCCCGGTGCGATGCCGCCGGCGAAGCGCGATCCCATGCACAGGTCGGCACCCGCCAGGAGACGCGCGATCATCGCGACGCCATCGGTAAAATCATAGCTGCCGTCGGCATCGCCGATGAGGAGATAGTCGCCGAAGGCGGCGTGCCCGCCGCCGATGATCGCCGCACCATAGCCACGGTCGGCAATCGCGACGACGCGCGCACCGCAGGCGGCCGCGATCGCCTGGCTGCCGTCGGTAGAGCCGTTGTCGGCGATGAGGATCTCGCCGCTGATCCCGAACTCGCGCTCGATCGTGTTCAACGCATCGCGCGCATTGGCGATGCAGTGCGGCAAGCTGATCGCTTCGTTGAGGCACGGCATCACGATCGAGATCGCAAGCGGCATGGCGGCTGGCGGGAGCGTCTTGTCGAACCGTTGAACGAACATGCATGGCCTCCGCTGCGCTCATCTCGGGCTAGCGCACAATGGTTAATCAACCGCTACCGCATGGTCGGACGGCCAGCCGCAATCGACGTCGCCGCTATCGCTTCTCCCGACATTTGACTAACCCAACGCTGCTCGGACAGGGTGAACGCGTTGTTTGGCTTTCCCTGGTCGATCGGCCACGCCACCGTGTCAGGAACTTCGATGCAGACTATGATCGGTGCGCCCAAGCGACAGCCCAAACCGCTTGGATCGCTGGACCTCGCGGCGCTGATGCTGCTTCCGCTGGTCGCGCGTGCGGCGACGACGACCGGCAATCTTTTCACACTGTACCAAGTGCAGACGCAGGACATCGCCATCCTGCTCGCGCTGCCAGTCCTGCTTTTCATCCTCCAGCGTTTCGCCCCCGCATGGCGCCTGCCGGATCGAGCACCGAGCGCGCGGGTCGTTCTGATCGCCAGCGTCGTCATCGCACTGTTGCTGGGCTGGGGCGCCTACGCACTGCTCTTTGATTTTCCGATCTCGGGCGACGAGCGCATGGTCGTTTTTGACATGCAGGTCTATGACAAGGGGCGGCTCGCAGCTCCCTTAGCCCCGCAGTGGCGACCTTTTGCCGGTGCGCTGGTGCCCGCATTCCTCCTGAACGCGGAATCGCCGACCGCAATGGTGTCCGGCTATTTGCCGGTTAACGCGCTGTTGCGTCTCGCCTTTTCCAAGATCGCCGACCCGGTGTTCTACAACCCCGCATTGGTGGTGTTCGGCGCAATGGCGCTGCTCGATCTCGCCAAGCGCCTGTTCGGCGCAGATAACCGAGCGATCTGGGTCACGCTGATCGTCTATTTCACCTCGAGCCAGATGCTCGTCAACGCGATGACCACTTATGCGATGACGGGCCACATGGCCTTGAACCTGATCTGGCTGGCCGCGTTTCTGCGCGGCGGTCGTTGGGGTCATGCCGGCGCGATCGCGATCGGGTTTCTCGCGACCGGGCTCCACCAACTGGTGTTCCACCTGTTCTTTGTCGCGCCGTTCATTGTCTGGCACCTCCGGCTGGGCAGATGGCGGCTGTCGCTGCTGTACTGCGCTGCCTATTGCGCGATTGCCGCGTGGTGGATCGGGTTTCCGTTGATTGCGGCGTTGCAAACTGGCGCATCCGCGCATCCGGACCCGAGTGGCAGCCGGTTCCTCGACAAGGTCATACCGCTGCTCCTGGTTCGCGATCCGCTGACGTTGTCATGGATGATGCTGAACATGCTGCGCTTCGTCGCCTGGCAGAACCTGGCGCTGCTCCCGCTCATCGTGGCGGCGGTGCCCGTCGCCCGACGTGGCGGACTGGCCGCGCCGATGCTTCTCGGGATCGCGATCTGGCTGTTGTTCGTAGGATTCACCCTGCCGTACCAGGGTCACGGCTGGGGATATCGCTATCTGCACCCCTATCTCGGCAGCTTCGCGCTGCTCGCGGGGCTGGGCTATCAGCAGCTGGCGTTGAAAGCGCCGCAGCGGACCGACGGTATGGTCATCCTATTGAGCGTGCTGACGCTGGTCCCGGCGATGCCGATCCTAATGCTCCATGCGCGGTGGTTTGCGGAGCCGCAAGTGCGGCTCGATCGCTTCATCTCGACGAAGCAAAGCGACTTTGTCTTGATTAATACAGATCCGCCAAGATCAACCAGCGACGGGCGCTGGGCGATAAGCGCGGTGGATCAAGTCGGGACGGACCCGGATCTCACCAACCGCCCGTTGCGCTTCGCCAGCCATGCCCTGAACCGCGAAATGGCGTTCGCGCTGTGCCGCCGTGGTACCGTCAGTGTGGTCGACTGGCCCGAAATGCACAAACTCGGCTTCGGCCTCAACGTTATCGGTAGCGAGCGGAGATTTGATGCACTGCAAAATCTCTTTCGAAGCGAGGGGTGCCTGAAACCGTAACTTCGACCGGCCGGGCGAAGATCGGTAGCCCACGCGCATCGCGGACGCTTTCAAGAGGGAAACTTCAGCGGCAATCGGCCTTGAAGGTCCGACAGGATTTCCCGACATTGCTGTGCGCGCAAGTGCGATCAGCGGATGAGCTGCAACGCTTCGCGATCGGCGGTCGCCGCAGCCAATTCGGCGCGAGCAGACGCGATCCGCGCCTGCGCGTCGACCAGGCGCACGCGTGCGTCGGTCGCGGTTTCCTCGCGCTGGTTGACCAGGAAGAAATCGGCCGATCCAAGCTCGAACCGACGGCGCTCGGCCGTCGCCAGGCGTTCGGCTAGCTGACGCTCCTCGTCGGCAATCGCGGCCAGCCGCTCGGCGGCACCGACCGCGATGACGATCCCCTGAACCTCGACGGTAATCTGGTCGCGGAGAAAGCGGCTGCGCTGGCCGAGCGCCTCGATCTCGGCGCGGGCTTCGGCGACACGGCCCTTGGCGGCGCGGTTCTGCAGCGGCACGCTGAACCGGAAACCGACGGCCGCCTCAAGCGGCGTCCTGTTCGGGCCGCCGAGACCGACCGACCCGACATCCTTGCCGACTTCGCCGCGCAGGTCGAGCCGAGGCGACAGGTCGTTTTCCGCCAGGGCCAGCCGCGACGTCGCCTGGTCGATCCGCGCGAGCACCGCGCGGTAGTCGGGCCTCTCGACCGGTCCCGCTTGGGTCGTGGCAATAGAAAGCGCGGCCAGCGCGCCGGCATCCTCCGGCAGGCGATCCTCCGAAACCGTCACAGGCGCCCCCGCTTCGTCGCGCAGATAGAGCGACAGCGCATTGGCCGCGCCCGCAACGTCCTGTTCCGCACGAACCGCTAGCGCTCGTCGCCGCACGAGATTCTGATCGTTCTCGACGAGCAGGATGTCGGGGCGCGCGCCGAGCGTCACCAGCCGGCCGATAGCGCTGCGGCGCCGCTCCGCGAGGTGCAGCAGGTCGCGATAGGCGCGCATGCGCAAGCCGGCCGCGACCCAGGCTTGATAGGCGTCGACTGCGCGGCGCTGCACGCCGATCGCAACCATCTCCGCCTCGAACCGCGCGACGTCGATATCGGTGCCGGCGATGCTCCGCCGGGTGCGGCGCTCGTCGATCACGCGGTCGCGCAGCAGCGCGAACAGCGCGCCGACCTTCGCCTCGCCGAGCCGGTTGGTATAGGCCTGGTCCTCATACACAGGAAAAGTGCCGCGCGACGCGCGATAGCCGCCATAGACGTAACCGCCATTGCCGGTGAGCGGTCGTGTCGCGCGCGCTTCAACGACGGTGCCGTCATAATAGCCCGCGACGCGCGACCGCGCATCCACGTCGAACACGGTGTCGAACGCGCCCTCGGCGGAAAGCGCGCGCCCATCCGCCTGACGCACCCGTGCCAGCGCCTCTACGATCTGCGGCGCGGACCGCGCGGAGGAGCGCAGCACCTCGTCGAGCGTCAGTGGCGCGCCCTGCGCCGATGCGACGCCGGGACACAGCATGAGGAGCAGCGGGACGATGCGCAGCAGGGCGATGACACGCGTCACTTCTTTGCCTCCGCGTCCTTGCCCGTTTCGTCGACGCTGGGCTTTGCGGGCGGCTTGGGTTGCGCCTTGCTGGACGCCGCGCCGCGCTGACCGAATTCCAGCGGAAAGTCGTTGAGCTGTCGCCACACTTCGTAGCCGACGAGGACGGTTTCGCCCTGCACCCAACCGCGCACTTTTCCGCCTGGGCGGACGAAGGTGCCGGTTGGCCAAGCCGGTTTGCCGGGTCGCGGTTCGACAAGGATGCGGAAGGCGCCGTCGGGGGCGGCATTGGGATCGATCATGCGAACGCGCCCGTCGAACATGCCTTGCGCGACCGATGGCCAGCCACTGAACTGGATTGCGGGCCAACCCTCGAACTCGAGCCGCACCGGACGACCGGGGCGGATCAGCGGCATGTCGCGACCATCGACGTACAGCTCGACCGCGCGCTCGACGCGCTCGGGCGCGATCACGGCCAGCACCGTGCCGGGCGATACCAGCGCGCTGCCGCTCGCGGCGTTGAGCTGCTGGACGCGGCCGTCGCGCGGCGCGCGGACGAGTTGCGCCGACTGCCGCCTGAGCTGGATATCGATCCGGTTGAGTTTGGCGCGCGCTTCGGCGAGCTTGGCGCCGGCGTCGGCGACCTTGATCTGCGTCTGCTCGTAATCGCGGCGGGCGGCGAGCCCCTCGGCGAGCAGCTGCCCGGTGCGCGCAACATCGATTCCAGCGACCGCGCGGCTTTGCTGGATCGCGGCGATCTCCGCCTGCACCTGCGCGCGTTCGGCCCCCAGGCGCGCGAGCAGGTCTGGGTCGAGATCGACGACGCGTGCGATCGGATCCCCGCGCGCGACGTGTTGGCCGTCCTGGACGTACCAGCGCTCGACCTTGCCCGGAACCAGCGCGGTCACCGGTTGCTGCCGGTCGCCGGGATCGAGCGCGACGACTTGCCCCGTGCCGTTGGCGGTCTGCACCCAGGGCACCAGCGCCATGATCGCCGCGGTGATCGCGATGCCCAGCACGAGCATCCACGCCACGGCCGACGCCACCCGCGGCGCGCGCATTGCGGCAAGCGTCTGGAAATGCGCGAGGCGATCGGGCTTATACGGCATTGCCGGCTCCGTGGTGGGTCGCGGCGACCAGCGCTGCACAATTGTCGAAGCGTCGCTGCCGATCGGGTTCGAGATGGAACCAGCCGTCGAGCGCGATATCCTCGGGCCGCCCCGTGCAGAGCAAGACCGTCGTACCCGCCGCCTTGAGCTGGTGCAGCACCTCGGCCAGGCGGCTCGTCGGGATCAGATCGTAGAGCTGCGCCAGCATCAGGACGTGCGGGCGCACCAGCAGCGCATTGGCGAGCTTCAGCGCCATGACCTCGCCGATCGACAGCGGATAGCCCGATGCCGCCAGCGGTGTATCGAGCCCGTGCGGCAGCCCGGCGATGCGGTCGCGCAAGCCGACCGTCTCCAGCGCGTCGAGCATGACGGTGGATGTCGACGCAGCCGCAGCGAGAGTCAGATACTCGCGGATCGTGACCTCGACGATGCTCGGCCGGTCGAGCACCATGACCTCGGATCGCAGCCGATACATGTCGAACGTCGCCATGTCGGCACCACCGACAGTGACCAGGCCGCGCTCGGGAATCACATGGCGTTTGAGAACCATTGCCAACAACCGTTCGGCACCCCCGTCGGCCCGCGTAACAAGCTGTTCGCCCGCCGCGAGCTCGAAATCGAAGCGCGCGCCCTCGATCACGACGCGGTCGAGCCGCACCGCACCGTCGCCGGGCGACTGTCCCACCGCGACGACCGCGCTCTCCTGCGGTATCGCGTAGAGCAGCGACAATTCCTCCGCGCTCGCCACCAGATCGTAGAGCGTGTCGAGATACCAGCCGAGCTGCGACACGCCGTAGAACACGCCGCCTAGGATCAGCTCCGCCGCGACCAGCTGTCCGATCGACAACTCACCGCTCAAAATGAGAGTGCCACCCAGCGCAAGCAGCGCCGCGCTGGCAAAGGCATAGAGGAGCAGGAAGGCGACCGTCTGCGTGAAGCTGTAACGGAAATAGCGGCGATGGCGATCGACATAGGTGGCGGTGACGGCTTCCGAACGGTCCATCGCGAAATCGAAATGGCGGCTCGACTTGTAGAAGCCGTTCGACCCGCCGACGCTTTCGAGCCAGCGCGCGGCGTCGTGCTTGGCGTGGCTCAGCGCGACCGCCGAACGGATCGAGCCGCGCGACCAGATCAGCCAGATCGCTAGAATGATGAGCAGGAGGATCGCGTTGAAGGCGAGGAAGAAGGGATGGTAGAAGCTGGTGACGATGAGGCCCACCGCCGATTGCAGGATGATCGTGAACGCACCGATGACCAGGCTCGGCACCGCTTTCTGCACGATGACGAGGTCGAAATAGCGATTGAACAGGTCGCCGCGATTCTGGTCGGCGAAGAACGGGTTCTGGGCATGGACCGCGCGGACGGTGATCTCGGCGACGATGCGCGCGAACAGCCGACGCTCGAACAGCGCCATCATCCAGAACCGCATGGCGCTGAGCCCCGCGACCACCAGCAGCAGCCCGAGCAACAGCCCCGCCAGCGTCCATAACGGTGCCGGCATCGCGGTGTAGGCGACGCTGTTGATCAGCAGCTGCACCGAGATCGGCGTGGCGAGCGACAACAGGCTGATCGCGACGCCGTAGACCATCGTGAGACGGACGTACGCCATGTCGGGCCCGACGATCTCTGCCAGCCACCCGAGCGCTGAACGCCATCCGATGTGTTCGCCCGCCATGTGCCCCTCGCGTATGATCGAAGCCGAGTATCTCCCATTCGCGGCATTAGGACAATGCAGCATGGCTTATGATATCAATAGGAATATCCTATGCGAAAACAGCCCGTAGCAAGCCGGCGATCAAGCCATAGGCCGGTGCGCGCCCGGCACCGTGTCGCCACAGCAGTCCGATATCTCTGTAGTAGCGGCTCCCCTTTATCGGCCGCACGACGACGTCGTCGCCTTCGCGAACTTCCTGCCGGACGTAGAGTTCGGGTAGCAAGGCAAGGCCCATGCCCATGCCCGCCATCTGGCGGATCGCATCGAGGCTTGTCCCTTCGTAGTCCCGTAATACGTTGGCGCCCACATCGATCGCGATCGCCGCGACCTGTTCGGCCAGCCGATATTCGGGTTGCAGCGTCAACAGGCTGGTGCCGCGCAGATCGGATGGTGCGATGATCGTCTTCGCCACGAGGGGATGATCGGACGCCATCGCGACGTACAGCGGTTCGCGAAAGAGACGTTCGCTGTGGAACGCGCCGCCCGTCACAGGCAGTTGCGCCAGGATCAAATCGTGGACGCCAGTGGCAAGTCCGGTCGCGAGTGCGGTCGGCAGGCCCTCGCGGACATGGACACGGAGCGTGGGATGCTCGCGGTGCAGCCGCGCGACGAGCGCCGGCATAAGATACGCGCCGAGCGTCGGTGACACACCGAGCCGGATCGTGCCGATCAAGGGATCGGCCGAAATTGCCCTGAAATCTTCGAGGTCGACAACATCGAGCAGGATGCGCCGTGCCCGGTCGAGCAAGTCGCGTCCCAGCGGGGTAAGGATTGCCGGACCTCCCCGCTCGAACAACGCTGCCCCGATGATGGTTTCGAGCGCGCGGATCTGTTGCGAGAGCGACGGCTGGGAAACGCCCATCCGCTCGGCCGCTCGCGTGAAGCTGCCCGCTTCGGCCAGCGCGACGAAATAGCTGAGGTGACGAATCGTGGTTTTGGGAAAAGGCATGGTCCACGCTATCGCGTTAGGCCGCCTGCGCGCACCCCCTGATGGTTGAACTGCGCAGACGCGCGCCCATCAGGGAATGCCGGTTGCCGGATCAAAAGGCACCGAATAGCGCGCAGCAAGCAGCGACGAATTGGCGACAAGCCACGGAAAGCAGGCACAAAAAAACCGCCTCGGGGTACCCTGAGACGGTTTGGTATGTCGGTGTGTGGTTGCGGGGACAGGATTTGAACCTGTGACCTTCAGGTTATGAGCCTGACGAGCTACCGGGCTGCTCCACCCCGCGCCAGGGTAGATGACT